>NZ_JBGLQY010000013.1:0-125644 GCF_041402265.1 Aeromonas sp. S15(2024)
TTGCTTGATTCAAATTGTTAAAGAGCGACGCAGCTTTTGGCTGCTGCGGGAGTGGCATTCTACTCAACCGCCTTCTCGAGTCAAGCCTTATTTTCAAAGGCTTTTCGAGGCGACCGACCCGGCTGTTTGCGTTGCCGCTTGCCGTGTCGATGGAGGCGCATTATAGGGAGTGAATTCGTTCTGGCAAGAGGATAATTGCAAAAAGATGGCTTTCATCGTTCAACCGCTCACAAAGCCACCAAAAAGCATCTTAATCCAGCGAAATCAGCCTGCGACAGGTGCTGCAACGGCAAAATCATGCAGGTTGTCGTAGATGGCATCGGCCAGCTCAATCCCCGCATCAGTAATCGGCTTGCCTGTTCTGACCATGACCTTGTGACCGACCTTGGCATTGATGGCGGCTTTCAGGTCCGAAGGTTTGTCACCCACCATATAAGAGCGGCTCATGTCGATACTGAGCTCCCGCTGGGCAAGCAACAGCATACCCGGTTCGGGTTTGCGGCAGTCGCAGGGGGCACCGTGGTCCGGGTGATGGGGGCAGAAGTAGATACCATCGAGATCCACATCGCGATCGGCCAGGGACCAATCCATCCACTCGGTCAGGTTCATGAAGTCATCTTCAGTGAAGTAACCACGGGCGATGCCGGATTGGTTGGTCACCACGACCAGCAAATAGCCTTTTTTCTTCAGCAATTGCATGGCCTCAATCACCCCGGGCAGAAAATGGAAGTCATCAACCTGGCTGACATAACCCGTGTCCTTGTTGATGACACCATCGCGATCCAGAAAAATGGCGGGTTTACTCACAGCAGCTACCTCTATCAATAATTTCGCAAAAGTATCTCACAGGCCATTTAAAGCCCCAAAAGTAAAAGGGGTGGCCGAAGCCACCCCTTTCATGTGTGCATATAAAGTATCGATTAAGCGATAACTTTAGCTACAACACCAGCACCTACGGTACGGCCACCTTCACGGATAGCGAAACGCAGGCCGTCGTCCATTGCGATCGGGGCAATCAGGGTAACAACCATCTTGATGTTGTCGCCCGGCATTACCATCTCTACGCCTTCCGGCAGTTCGATGGTACCGGTCACGTCGGTAGTACGGAAGTAGAACTGCGGACGGTAGCCTTTGAAGAACGGGGTGTGACGACCACCTTCTTCTTTGGACAGCACGTACACTTCAGATTCGAACTTGGTGTGCGGCTTGATGGTGCCCGGCTTGGCCAGTACCTGACCACGCTCTACGTCTTCACGCTTCACGCCACGCAGCAGCGCGCCAACGTTCTCACCTGCACGACCTTCGTCCAGCAGTTTGCGGAACATTTCAACGCCGGTACAGGTGGTCTTGGTGGTATCTTTGATACCAACGATTTCCACTTCTTCACCAACTTTAACGATACCGCGCTCTACACGACCGGTTACTACGGTACCACGGCCTGCGATGGAGAATACGTCTTCGATCGGCATCAGGAACGGCTGGTCAATTGCGCGCTCCGGCTCCGGAATGTAGGTGTCCAGGTGGCCGGCCAGTTCCAGGATCTTCTCTTCCCACTGAGCTTCGCCTTCCAGCGCTTTCAGTGCGGAACCACGTACTACCGGCAGGTCATCACCCGGGAAGTCGTACTCGGACAGCAGTTCGCGAACTTCCATCTCGACCAGTTCCAGCAGCTCTTCGTCATCTACCATGTCGCATTTGTTCATGAACACGATGATGTACGGAACGCCTACCTGACGACCCAGCAGGATGTGCTCACGAGTCTGCGGCATCGGGCCGTCAGTCGCTGCTACTACCAGGATCGCGCCGTCCATCTGGGCAGCACCGGTGATCATGTTTTTAACGTAGTCGGCGTGACCCGGGCAGTCTACGTGGGCGTAGTGACGGGTAGCGGTGTCGTATTCTACGTGGGAGGTGTTGATGGTGATACCACGCTCACGCTCTTCCGGCGCCTTGTCGATCTGGTCGAAGGCGAAAGCTTTACCACCGAAGTGCTTGGCCAGCACGTTGGTGATGGCGGCGGTCAGGGTGGTTTTACCGTGGTCAACGTGGCCGATGGTGCCGACGTTTACGTGCGGTTTATTACGCTCAAATTTTTCTTTAGACACGACGTAGTCCTTCTAGGTTAAACCCGCCTACCGTCGTAGGCGGGGAATCTTAAATTACTTGGATTTGCGCTCTTCGATCACGGCCTGGGCGACGTTAGTCGGGGCATCGTGATACTTGGCGAATTCCATGGCGTAGGAAGCACGACCCTGGGTAGCAGAACGCAGGGAGGTGGCGTAACCGAACATTTCGGCCAGCGGCACCAGAGCACGTACGATCTTGCCGGACGGGCCATCTTCCATGCCTTCGATCAGGCCGCGACGACGGTTCAGGTCACCGATAACGTCGCCCATGTAGTCTTCCGGAGTCTCGACTTCGACCTTCATGATCGGCTCGAGCAGTACCGGGTTGGCCTTCATGAAGCCAGCCTTGAACGCCAGAGAAGCAGCGATCTTGAACGCCAGTTCGGAAGAGTCGACATCGTGGTAAGAACCGAAGTGCAGACGCACGCCCAGATCCATTACCGGATAGCCTGCCAGCGGGCCGGACTTCAGCTGCTCGCGGATACCCTTGTCAACACCCGGGATGAATTCGCCCGGAATGACGCCACCCTTGATGTCGTTGACGAACTCGTAGGCTTTGCCTTCTTCCAGCGGGTACATGTCGATAACGACGTGACCGTACTGACCACGACCACCGGACTGCTTGGCGTGCTTACCTTCGATATCCTTGACGGTGTTACGAATGGTTTCACGGTAGGCAACCTGCGGCTTACCTACGTTCGCTTCTACCTTGAACTCGCGACGCATACGGTCAACGATGATGTCCAGGTGCAGCTCACCCATACCGGCGATGATGGTTTGGCCAGACTCTTCGTCGGTCCATACGCGGAAGGACGGATCTTCCTGAGCCAGACGGCCCAGTGCCAGACCCATCTTCTCCTGGTCGGCCTTGGATTTCGGCTCAACGGCGATGGAGATTACCGGCTCCGGGAATTCCATACGCTCCAGGATGATCGGTGCATTCTCGTCACACAGGGTATCACCGGTGGTGACGTCCTTCAGGCCGATGGCAGCAGCGATGTCGCCTGCGCGAACTTCTTTGATCTCTTCACGCTTGTTGGCGTGCATCTGAACGATACGGCCAAAACGCTCGCGCTTCTCTTTAACGGAGTTCAGCACGGAGTCACCGGAGTTAACCACACCGGAGTAAACGCGGAAGAAGGTCAGGTTGCCCACGAACGGGTCGGTAGCAATCTTGAACGCCAGAGCAGAGAACGGCTCGTCATCGGAAGCGTGACGCTCGTCTTTGGTCTCGCCATCCAGCTTCAGACCGTCGATCGCAGCAACGTCGGTCGGCGCCGGCAGATACTCGATCACGGCATCCAGCATGGCCTGTACGCCCTTGTTCTTGAACGCGGAGCCACAGGTAACCAGGATGATTTCGTTATTCAGAACGCGCTGACGAAGAGCTTTCTTGATCTCTTCCTCGGTCAGTTCTTCACCACCCAGGTATTTTTCCATCAGGTCTTCAGACGCTTCAGCAGCGGCTTCAACCAGGTTCATGCGCATTTCTTGCGCCTGTTCCAGCAGCTCGGCCGGCACGTCTTCGTAATCGAAGGAAACGCCCTGGTCAGCTTCGCTCCAGTTGATGGCTTTCATCTTGACCAGGTCGATAACGCCCTTGAAGTTCTCTTCTGAACCGATGTTCAGTTGCAGCGGAACCGGGTTACCTTTCAGACGGGTCTTGATGTGCTCAACGCAGCGCAGGAAGTTGGCACCGGTACGGTCCATCTTGTTGACGAACGCGATACGGGGAACCTTGTACTTGTTAGCCTGACGCCATACGGTTTCAGACTGGGGCTGTACGCCACCTACGGCACAGTACACCATCACGGCGCCATCCAGAACACGCATGGAGCGCTCTACTTCGATAGTAAAGTCAACGTGGCCCGGGGTATCAATGATGTTGATACGGTGCGGTTGGAACTGTTTACCCATACCGGACCAGAAAGCGGTGGTCGCGGCGGAGGTGATGGTGATACCACGCTCTTGTTCCTGTTCCATCCAGTCCATAGTGGCAGCGCCATCGTGAACTTCACCGATCTTGTGACTTACACCGGTGTAAAACAGAACGCGCTCGGTAGTAGTAGTCTTACCGGCGTCGATGTGAGCGGAGATACCGATATTACGATAACGCTCAATGGGGGTTGTACGAGCCATTGTCATCCTCTTACTAGGGCACTTGTCCCCAGATAATTGAAGGTGCGCAGAGCCAAAAGACCCTGCGCAAGCGGATTACCAGCGGAAGTGAGCGAAGGCCTTGTTCGCTTCAGCCATACGGTGAACGTCTTCACGTTTCTTGACAGACGAACCCTTATTGTCAGCGGCATCCAGCAGCTCGCCAGCCAAACGCTGAGCCATTGATTTTTCACCACGTTTACGAGCGGCATCAACCAACCAGCGCATTGCCAGGGCATTGCGACGAACCGGACGAACTTCTACCGGTACCTGATAGGTTGCACCACCGACACGACGAGATTTAACCTCGACGGCCGGACGAATGTTGTCCAGGGCTTCTTCGAATACGGCCAGGTGCTCTTTGCCAGTCTTGGTGGCAATGATGTCCAGCGCGCCATATACGATGGCTTCGGAAACAGATTTCTTACCGTCAACCATTACTACGTTGACGAATTTAGCCAGCAGCTCTGATCCGAACTTGGGATCCGGCAGGATTTTACGCTGACCAACAACACGACGTCTTGGCATTTCAAATTCTCCGTAACTTCAGGGGTTACCCAAAACTAGAAAGTTATCTAACTAGAAACGAATTAACGTTTGGCCTTACTTAACGGAGAACCATTAAGCTTTCGGACGCTTCACGCCGTACTTGGAGCGAGCCTGCTTACGGTCTTTAACACCGGCACAGTCCAACGCACCACGAACGGTGTGGTAACGAACACCTGGCAAGTCTTTTACACGACCGCCACGGATCAGAACAACAGAGTGCTCTTGCAGGTTGTGACCTTCACCGCCGATGTAGGAGGTGACTTCGAAGCCGTTGGTCAGACGTACACGGCACACTTTACGCAGTGCAGAGTTAGGCTTCTTCGGGGTGGTGGTGTATACACGAGTGCACACGCCACGCTTCTGAGGGCACGCTTCCAGCGCCGGCACGTTGCTTTTCACAACGAGCTTGATGCGTGGCTTGCGAACCAACTGGTTAATAGTTGCCATCAAAAGGCTCCTGATAATGACTTCATAAACATGTGAAAAATCCTCCCCGCAGATACGGGGACGCGAAATTTTATGCCCAGTTGTCAAGGGAGTCAAGATTTATACAATCCGTGTCGGGAAAGGCACGGCAGAATGTGTGTAAAGGCACGGTAAGTCACTGAAATTATTTTATAAAAACAGTTTCTAGCCACCCCATGTCTGCGGTGAGCCTTTTTCGGCGATCAGCGCGACCAGGTCGGCCATCTCCAGATCCATCCCGATCCGTGACTGCAACCCCCTCGCCTGCAGGTCCTCCCGCATCACGTAGAGCGGCACGCCTGTCAGCCGTTCGCTCCACAACGGGGCCGTTGCCGCGACGACGGCGTCCTGCATCAGCACCAACACATCGTCCGGCTGGCGATAGGCCAGTGCCTGCTCCAGCTCCTGGCTCTGGAAGGGAGACGTCAATATCAGCTGTATCATGACTACCTCAAAAACAGATGTGGGTGCTGCAGTCGCCCCACTGGCGACGAATGTCGGATCGGGAGAGACCGGTCACCGGGATCAGCAGATCCTCGGGGGTCAGCCCCCGTTCCGCCAGCGAGTCGGTACACACATAGACCTCTTCGATGTCGTACAGCTCGAGCATCTTGAAGGTCGGCGCATAATGACGCTGCAAGATGGCCTGTGGCTGCTGGTCCTTGAGCAGTTGCAGCACGCCGTCCTCGATGAGAAACAACGCCAGCGACTCCGTCATGGCAGAGGTGGCCAGCAGGGCGTCGAGACCTTCCCGGCCAGCCGCAGTACCATGAGGCCCGCGCCGGCAAATGAACGCTATCTTGTGCATGCTTCCCCCCTAGAACTGGACAAAGCGATCGGCGGTCAGGCTGGCTTCCGCCAGCTGGCCCAACCCGCTCAGGCAAAAGGGCGCTTCCAGATTGAACTGCGCTCTGCCCATCCCCTTGGCTTCCTGCTCATCCAGCACACCACGACGCATGGCTGCCGCCACGCATACGTCGATACGGATCCCCTGCTGGATGGCGAGCTCGCGCCACAGAGCGACCAGGTTGCTCTCATCGGAGGCGGGAGCATGCAGACCGTTGCCGTTGCAGACCCCATCCTGATAGAAAAACAGGTGAGACAGTCGATGACCCTGCTCGATGACACTCAGGGCAAAGCGATAGGCCGTGCTGGCCGACTGGGTACCATAGGCCGGCCCTGTCACCAGCAAGGCGAAATTGAGACTCATATCCGGACTCCTGCGCATGTATCAGCCCATTCTACGCCAAATACGAAAAAGCCCCTCCTGGGAGGGGCTCTTCGTACCGCCTTGGATCAGACGTAAGCGATGGCTTCGACTTCAACCAGCACGTCCTTGGGCAGGCGCGCCACTTCCACGCAGGAGCGGGCCGGGGCCGATTCACCGAAGTAACGGGCATAAACCTGGTTGAAGGCAACAAAGTTGTTCATGTCGCTGAGGAAACAGGTGGTCTTCAGCACCTTGCTGGTGTCGGCACCCGCTGCCTTCAATACTGCAACCAGGTTCTTCATCACCTGCTCGGCCTGAGCCTCGATACCGCCAGCCACGATCTCCATGGTGGCCGGATCGAGCGGGATCTGCCCTGAGGTGAAGACCAGCTCGCCCAGTTTGGTGGCCTGAACATATGGACCAATTGCGGCAGGAGCCTTGTCGGTTGCAATAACTTCTTTAGCCATTCTTGTCTATCCCCTTCTATGGCGCTTATTCGTTTTCGTCTTCACCCTGCTTGCGCTGTCGGATGTACAGATAAACGGTGTGTTTGGAAATATTCAGTTTGTCGGCGACCAGGTTGATCGAGTCCTTGATATCAAATATGCCCTTCTCGAACAACTGGGTCACGATAAACCTGTTTTTGGCATTGTTGGCAACGGTCGGATCGCGGTTGATTTCGTCGATGGTATTGTCCACCGTCTGGGCAACCAGCTCTTCCACACTGTTGGCAAAGGTCTCCGGCGACTGACGCTCGACTTGTTGCGGCGTCGGGAAGAATTCGGCGACAAACTCGTGAAAAGGCGCATTGATGTGCAGGTTGATACAGATAAGGCCGATCACCTGCCTGTCGCTGTTCCTGATGGCGATGGTGCTCGACTTCATCAGGGCACCGGTGCGGCTGCGAGCAAAATAGCTCTGGGTGTAATCCTGGCCGGTATTCTCTATGTCCTTGAGCATACGCAGCGCGAGATCGGTAATGGGGGCCCCCTCATTACGTCCCGTATTGAACCCGTTGGCAATCTTGATCACGGACTCGTGCAGATTTTCCAGGGAGTGGAGCACCACTTCACAGTGCTTGCCGAACAGCTCAGCCAAGCCGTCGATAAGCCCATCGTATGAGCGCAACAATTCCCTGTCTTCGTCTGTAAAAGTGCGACCGATCAGTTGCTCTTCGGGAAGCATCACTTCCTCGATACCGACAGTCATGTTCTACCCCTGTAATACCCATTCAACTTTCCCGAGTTTTCAGTTGCGAGGGTTCAATGTCAACTTTTTTTGATTTTTTACTCCGCAACCTTGCTCTGGATCATCCGAATATCCGCGTGGCATCAGGCTTTGCCGAGAAAACAGCCAATAAAAAGGGCCCCATAAAGGGGCCCTTTTTCAATCACTGCAGCAGAAGATTACTCTTCGTCAAAGCTGCCGGCTGCGTTGAGCAGATCCGCCAGGTTTTGCTGAGCTTCATCGGCAGTCACCTGCGGTGCGGCAACGGCACGAGCGGCTGCGGCACGCTGGTTGATCCGGCTGTGGTGGTAGGCAAAGCCGGTACCAGCCGGGATCAGACGACCTACGATCACGTTCTCTTTCAGGCCACGCAGTTCGTCGCGCTTGCCGCCAACGGCAGCTTCGGTCAGAACGCGGGTGGTTTCCTGGAAGGAAGCCGCGGAGATGAAGGACTCGGTGCTCAGAGATGCCTTGGTAATACCCATCAGGATGTGACGGTAGGTGGCCGGGGTCTTGCCCTCAGCAACCAGCTTACGGTTGGCAATCTTCACGCGAGCCACTTCAACCTGTTCGCCTTCGATCAGGTCGGTGTCGCCAGCAGTCAGGATCTCGCACTTGCGCAGCATCTGACGAACGATGACTTCGATGTGCTTGTCGTTGATCTTAACGCCTTGCAGACGGTAAACGTCCTGCACTTCGTTGGCGATGTAGTTGGCGACCGGGCTGATACCACGCAGACGCAGGATATCGTGAGCAGACTCAGGACCGTCCGCCAGCACTTCACCCTTCTCAACTTTTTCACCTTCGAACACGTTCAGGTTACGCCACTTCGGAATCATCTCCTCGTAGACGTCGCCACCATCGGTCGGGGTGATGACCAGACGGCGTTTGCCCTTGGTCTCTTTCCCGAAGGAGATGGTACCGGAGATCTCGGCCAGGATGGCCGGCTCTTTCGGTTGACGTGCTTCGAACAGATCCGCAACGCGCGGCAGACCACCGGTGATGTCCTTGGTACCGCCGGACTCTTGCGGGATACGCGCTACCGCGTCACCCACGCCCACGTTGGCACCATCTTCCAGGTTCACGATCGCCTTGCCCGGCAGGAAGTACTGGGCGGCTACATCGGTACCCGGGATCATCACGTCCTTGCCGTTCAGGTCGACCAGTTTCACGGTCGGACGCATCTCTTTACCGGCGCTCGGACGCTCGTTGACGTCCAGCACGACGATGGAGGAGAGACCGGTCAGCTCGTCGGTCTGACGAGTAATGGTCACGCCGTCGATCATGTGTTCGAAGTGCAGGCGACCCGCCACTTCGGTGATGATCGGGTGAGTGTGCGGATCCCAGTTGGCGACGGTTTCACCGGCGCTCACGGCCTGGCCATCCTTCACTTCCAGCACGGCACCGTAAGGCAGCTTGTGGCTTTCCTTGGTACGGCCCATCTCGTCCATGATGGTCAGTTCGGTAGAACGAGAGGTGATAACCAGTTTGTCGTCGCTGTTGTGAACGAACTTGGCGTTCTGCAGCTTGATGCTACCGGTGTTCTTGACCTGGATGCTGCTCTCGGCAGCGGCACGGGATGCGGCACCACCGATGTGGAAGGTACGCATCGTCAGCTGGGTACCCGGTTCACCGATGGACTGGGCGGCGATAACACCGACAGCCTCACCCTTGTTAACCAGGTGACCACGGGCCAGATCACGGCCGTAGCAGTGAGCACAGTTACCGAAGTCGGTCTCACAGGTGATGGCAGAACGTACCTTCACGCGGTCGACGGAGTTGCGCTCCAGCAGGTCACACAGCTGCTCGTCGAGCAGGGTGTTGCGTGCTACCAGCACTTCGTCTTCAGTACCCGGCTTGATCACGTCATCGGCAACCACACGGCCCAGCACGCGCTCACGCAGCGGCTCGACCACGTCGCCACCCTCGATCAGCGGAGTCATCCACAGACCTTCGGTAGTGCCGCAATCGTCCTCGGTGATCACCATGTCCTGTGCCACGTCTACCAGACGACGAGTCAGGTAACCGGAGTTCGCAGTCTTCAGTGCGGTATCCGCCAGACCCTTACGAGCACCGTGAGTGGAGATGAAGTACTGCAGTACGTTCAGACCTTCGCGGAAGTTCGCAACGATCGGCGTCTCGATGATGGAGCCATCCGGCTTGGCCATCAGGCCACGCATACCGGCCAGCTGACGAATCTGGGCTGCGGAACCCCGCGCACCGGAGTCGGCCATCATGAAGATGCTGTTGAACGAGGCTTGCTCTTCTTCTTCACCCAGCGAGTTGACGTTACGCTCTTTGGACAAGTTCTCCATCATGGCCTTGGAGACACGCTCGTTGGCGCTGGCCCAGATGTCGATAACCTTGTTGTAACGTTCGCCCGCGGTCACCAGACCGGACAGGAACTGGTCCTGGATCTCGGCGACTTCGGCTTCGGCAGAAGCGATGATGTCCTTCTTGGCATCCGGGATGACCATGTCATCGATACCAACGGACGCACCGGACAGGGCCGCGTAGTGGAAACCGGTATACATCAGCTGGTCAGCAAAGATGACGGTGTCCTTCAGGCCCTGCTTGCGATAGCAGGTGTTCAGCAGGCGAGAGATCAGCTTCTTGCCCAGCGCCTTGTTGGAGACGCACTTGATCCAGTTCTGCGGGTTGGCATCCAGATCAGCCTGTTCGGCGGCAGTCAGCACCTTCGGCTCGTCGATCAGGGCGTATTCCATGCCTTTCGGCAGGATCAGGCTCAGGATCGCACGACCAACGGTGGTGTTCTTCATCTCGGTCTTGGCAACCAGCTCACCGGCTTCGTTCTTCACGTACTCGGTGATGCGGCACTTGACGCGCGCATGCAGGTCGGCCAGGCCGGCACGGTAGACCTTCTCGGCCTCTTTCGGACCGGACAGCACCATACCTTCGCCCTTGGCGGCGATACGGGCACGGGTCATGTAGTACAGACCCAAGACCACGTCCTGAGACGGAACGATGATCGGCTCACCGGAGGCAGGCGACAGGATGTTGTTGGTGGACATCATCAGCGCGCGCGCTTCCAGCTGGGCTTCCAGGGTCAGCGGTACGTGGACCGCCATCTGGTCACCGTCGAAGTCCGCGTTATAGGCGGCACAGACGAGCGGGTGCAGCTGGATGGCCTTGCCTTCGATCAGGGTCGGCTCGAACGCCTGGATACCCAGACGGTGCAGAGTCGGTGCACGGTTCAGCAGGACCGGGTGTTCGCGGATCACTTCGTCCAGGATGTCCCAGACAACAGCTTCTTCGCGCTCAACCATCTTCTTGGCGGCCTTGATGGTGGTCGCCAGACCGCGAGTTTCCAGCTTGCCATAGATGAAGGGCTTGAACAGTTCCAGCGCCATCTTCTTCGGCAGACCGCACTGATGCAGGCGCAGGGTCGGACCTACGGTGATAACGGAACGACCGGAGTAGTCGACACGCTTACCGAGCAGGTTCTGACGGAAACGACCTTGCTTACCCTTGATCATGTCGGCCAGGGATTTCAGCGGGCGCTTGTTGGAGCCGGTGATGGCACGGCCACGACGACCGTTGTCCAGCAGGGCATCCACGGACTCTTGCAGCATGCGCTTTTCGTTGCGCACGATGATGTCCGGTGCAGCCAGATCCAGCAGACGCTTCAGACGGTTGTTACGGTTGATCACGCGGCGGTACAGATCGTTCAGATCGGAGGTCGCGAAACGGCCGCCGTCCAGCGGTACCAGCGGACGCAGGTCCGGCGGCAGCACAGGCAGCACTGTCATGATCATCCACTCCGGCTTGTTGCCGGACTGCAGGAAGGCTTCCATCAGCTTCAGACGCTTGGTGGTCTTCTTGCGCTTGGTCTCGGAGTTGGTCTGATCCAGCTCTTCGCGCATGGTGCGCACTTCGCCTTCCAGATCGATGGCGCGCAGCAATGCCAGGATTGCTTCGGCACCCATCTTGGCGTCGAATTCGTCGCCCCACTCTTCCAGTGCGTCCAGGTACTGCTCTTCGGACAGCATCTGGCTGCGCTCGAGGTTGGTCATGCCAGGTTCGATCACTACATAGGATTCGAAATACAGCACGCGCTCGATGTCACGCAGGGTCATGTCCAGCAGCAGGCCGATACGGGACGGCAGGGACTTCAGGAACCAGATGTGGGCAGTCGGGCTGGCCAGCTCGATGTGGCCCATACGCTCACGACGGACCTTGGTCTGGGTCACTTCTACGCCGCACTTCTCACAGATCACACCACGGTGTTTCAGGCGCTTGTACTTGCCGCACAGACACTCGTAGTCCTTCACCGGTCCGAAGATACGGGCGCAGAACAGACCATCACGCTCCGGCTTGAAAGTCCGGTAGTTGATGGTCTCAGGCTTTTTGACCTCACCGAATGACCAGGAGCGGATCATGTCAGGAGAGGCCAGACCGATCTTGATACTGTCAAACTCTTCGGTCTTGGTCTGAGCCTTCAAAAACTTGAGTAAGTCTTTCACGTGTTTCCCCTGTCAGGAGTCTAACCTCGGCGCCCCTCTCGGGGCGCCCACGTCAATTCTCGAACAATAAGAGCGAGCTCTTACTCTTCGTCCAGCTCGATGTTGATACCCAGAGAGCGGATTTCCTTCAGCAATACGTTGAAGGATTCGGGCATGCCCGGCTCCATACGGTGGTCGCCATCCACGATGTTCTTGTACATCTTGGTACGGCCATTCACATCGTCAGACTTGACGGTCAGCATCTCCTGCAGGGTATATGCCGCACCGTAAGCCTCCAGGGCCCACACTTCCATCTCACCGAAACGCTGACCACCGAACTGCGCCTTACCACCCAGCGGCTGCTGGGTAACCAGGCTGTAGGAGCCGGTAGAACGCGCGTGCATCTTGTCGTCTACCAGGTGGTTCAGCTTCAGCATGTACATGTAACCCACGGTGACCTTACGCTCGAAGGCGTTACCGGTACGACCGTCGAACAGGGCGATCTGACCGGATTCCGGCAGGTCGGCCAGCTTCAGCAGGGCCTTGATTTCACGCTCTTTGGCGCCATCAAATACCGGAGTTGCCACCGGCAGACCCTTGCGCAGGTTACCGACCAGGGTACGTACGTCGTCGTCGGACAGCTCGGCCACGTTCACTTGCTGGGTGTCTTTCTCGCCCAGGTCATAGACCTGTTGCAGGAAGTCACGCATCTCGTGCAGCTCGCGCTGTTCCTTGACCATGCGGTCGATCTTCTCGCCAATACCCTTGGCCGCGAGGCCCAGGTGCACTTCAAGGATCTGACCGATGTTCATACGGGACGGTACGCCCAACGGGTTCAGAACGATGTCGACCGGACGGCCGTACTCGTCATGGGGCATATCCTCGACCGGACAGATCTTGGAGATAACACCCTTGTTACCGTGACGACCCGCCATCTTGTCACCTGGCTGGATGCGACGCTTGACGGCCAGATAGACCTTGACGATCTTCAGGACGCCCGGCGCCAGGTCATCGCCCTGGATGATCTTGCGACGCTTGTTCTCGAATTTCTTGTCGAACTCGGCCTTCAGCTCAACGTGCTGTTCAGCGATCTGTTCCAGCTCGATTTGCTTGGCTTCATCTTCGATGGCCAGTTCAAACCACTTGGAGCGATCGAGCTTGTTCAGACGGTCTTCGCTGTAACCGGCGGCCAGCAGCAGGTTGCGGGAGCGGCCGAAAATGCCGTCTTCCAGGATCTTGAACTCTTCGGTCAAGTCCTTCTTCGCTTCCTTCAGCTGCATCTCTTCGATTTCTTTGGCGCGCTTGTCTTTTTCCACGCCATCGCGGGTAAAGACCTGCACGTCAACCACGGTACCGTACACACCGTTCGGCACACGCAGGGAAGAGTCCTTCACGTCGGACGCCTTCTCACCGAAGATGGCGCGCAGCAGCTTCTCTTCCGGGGTCAGCTGGGTTTCACCTTTCGGGGTCACCTTGCCGACCAGAATGTCGCCGCCCTTCACTTCCGCACCCACGTAGACGATACCGGACTCGTCCAGCTTGGACAGAGCGGCTTCACCCACGTTCGGGATGTCGGCAGTGATCTCTTCCGGACCCAGCTTGGTGTCACGGGAGATACAGGCCAGTTCCTGGATATGAATGGTGGTCAGGCGGTCTTCCTGAACAACACGCTCGTTCACCAGGATCGAGTCTTCGAAGTTGTAACCGTTCCACGGCATGAACGCGACGCGCAGGTTCTGACCCAGCGCCAGTTCACCCAGATCGGTGGACGGGCCGTCAGCCAGTACGTCGCCCGCCATTACCGGCTCGCCCAACATCACGCACGGACGCTGGTTGATACAGGTGTTCTGGTTGGAACGGGTGTATTTGGTCAGGCTGTAGATGTCGATGCCGGCTTCGCCAGGCAGCAGCTCATCTTCGTTGACCTTGATAACGATACGGGAGGCATCGACGTAGTCGATCATGCCGCCACGCTTGGCCACTACGGTAACACCGGAGTCAACGGCCACTGCGCGTTCCATACCGGTACCAACCAGCGGCTTGTCGGCGCGCAGAGTCGGTACAGCCTGACGTTGCATGTTTGAACCCATCAATGCGCGGTTCGCGTCATCGTGTTCCAGGAACGGGATCAGGGCCGCTGCCACAGAGACGATCTGTTGCGGGCTCACGTCCATATACTGGATCTGGTCGGCGTTCATAAAGGTGGATTCACCTTTGTGACGGCACGGGATCAATTCATCTTTCAGACGGCCATCTTCGGTGGTCGCGGCGTTAGCCTGTGCGATCACGTACTTGCCTTCTTCAATAGCAGACAGATAGTCCACTTCGTCGGTGATCACACCGTCAATGACCTTGCGGTACGGGGTCTCGAGGAAACCGTACTCGTTGGTACGAGAGTACACGGACAAGGAGTTGATCAGACCGATGTTCGGACCTTCAGGAGTCTCGATGGGGCACAGACGACCGTAGTGGGTCGGGTGTACGTCTCGAACTTCAAAGCCGGCACGCTCACGAGTCAAACCGCCCGGGCCCAGCGCGGAGATACGGCGCTTGTGGGTTACTTCGGACAGCGGGTTGTTCTGGTCCATGAACTGGGACAGCTGGCTGGAACCAAAGAACTCTTTGACTGCGGCGGAGATCGGCTTGGCGTTGATCAGATCCTGCGGCATCAGGGTGTCCAGGTCGCCCAGGGAGAGACGCTCCTTGACCGCACGCTCGACACGCACCAGACCGACACGGAACTGGTTCTCGGCCATTTCACCGACAGAACGGATACGACGGTTGCCCAGGTGGTCGATATCGTCCACTTCGTCGTTACCGTTACGGATGTCGATCAGGCGCTTCATCACATCGACGATATCGTCTTTGGTCAGGGTGCCCACGCCGGTCTCGTCTTCACGAGCCAGACGGCGGTTGAACTTCATCCGACCTACGGTAGACAGGTCGTAACGCTCGGAAGAGAAGAACAGGTTCTCGAACAGCTGCTCTGCGGCTTCGCGAGTCGGCGGCTCACCCGGACGCATCATGCGATAGATCTCGACCAAGGCTTCCAGGCGGCTGGAGCTGGAGTCGATACGCAGGGTCTCGGACATGTAGGCACCGTGGTCCAGTTCGTTGGTGAACAGAACCTCGAAGTGCTTGAAGCCGGCTTGGGAGAGGTTGGCTACCGCTTCCAGGCTCAGCGCCTGGTTGGCAGTCACTACCATCTCGCCAGTTTGCGGATGTGCGTAGTCCTTGGCAGCAACTTTGCCAACAACATACTCAACCGGTACCTCAATCTGGGTAACGGAATCTTTTTCCAACTGACGGATGTGACGCGCAGTCACCCGACGACCGGTCTCAACCACCACGGCGCCATTGGCCACGATGTCAAAGGTCGCAGTTTCACCACGCAGGCGCTCCGGCACCAGATCCATCATCAGCTTGCCATCTTTGACTTCGAAACCGATGGTCTCGAAGAAGGTGGCCAGAATCTGTTCGGAACTGAAATCCAGGGCACGCAGAATAATGGATGCCGGCAGTTTGCGACGACGGTCGATACGGACAAACAGGTTGTCTTTCGCATCGAACTCGAAGTCCAGCCAGGAGCCACGGTAGGGAATAACACGAGCGTTATACAGCACCTTACCGGATGAATGTGTTTTGCCTTTATCGTGGTCGAAGAAGACGCCCGGGCTGCGGTGCAGCTGGGAGACGATTACCCGCTCGGTACCATTGATGACAAAGGTGCCGTTCTCGGTCATGAGCGGAATTTCGCCCATGTATACTTCTTGTTCCTTGATGTCTTTGACGGTGCCGGCAGCTGCTTCACGGTCGTACAGAACCATACGAAGCTTGACACGCAGCGGCGCGGAGTAGGTCACTCCACGGATCTGGCATTCTTTTACGTCAAATACCGGCTCACCCAGGCGATAGCTGACATACTGAAGCTCAGCACTACCGGAGTAACTGGTGATCGGGAAAACGCTACGGAAAGCGGCCTCTAGGCCATATTCACCTTCCGGGTCAGCCTCGATGAACTGCTTGAAGGAGTCCAGCTGAATGGACAACAGATAAGGCGTGTCCAGTACCTGGTCTCGCTTACCGAAGTCCTTACGAATGCGTTTTTTTTCGGTATAAGAGTAAACCATAGGGTTCCTCAGCTCGCTGATAAGTGACCCACTCTGTCCCACGGGACAGCTCTGTCTCAACACCGTTTTGTGTTGGCCCGGACGAAAGAAAACAGTCCGGATTGCTGGTGCACCGAGAGTCGTAAACGGTGTGAAATGCTCTCAGTCTACAGCGCAAAAAGGCTGGTGAACAAAAATTCACCAGCCCTAGCCTGTTTTATCAGGCTAATCTACATAAATGCAGATTATTTGATCTCAACAGAAGCACCGGCAGCTTCCAGCTCTTTCTTCAGAGCTTCAGCTTCGTCCTTGGACACGCCTTCCTTCAGGTTAGCCGGAGCAGCTTCTACCAGATCTTTGGCTTCTTTCAGGCCCAGACCGGTAGCGCCACGAACGGCTTTGATAACGGCAACTTTGTTGGCGCCAGCAGCAGTCAGAACTACGTCGAACTCGGTCTTCTCTTCTACTGCTTCAGCAGCAGCCGGGCCGGCCATTACGGCAGCAGCGGCAGAAACACCGAACTTCTCTTCCATAGCTTCGATCAGCTCAACAACTTCCATTACGGACATGGAAGCAACGGCTTCGATGATTTGGTCTTTAGTGATAGACATGACAAAAATTCCTGATGTTGAATAAACTCAAACAGCCTAGATAGGCGAGAATCAAGCAGCAGCTTGTTTCTGGTCGCGAACAGCAGCGATAGTACGAACCAGCTTGCCAGCAGAGGCTTCCTTCATGGTAGCCATCAGCTTCGCAATTGCTTCTTCGTAAGTCGGCAGCGTGGCCAGACGATCAATTTGTGCTGCGGCGATAAACTCACCGTTAAAAGCGCCAGCCTTGATTTCGAACTTTTGGTTCGCTTTGGCAAACTCTTTGAACAGACGAGCGGCAGCGCCCGGGTGTTCGTTAGAGAAAGCAATCAAGGTAGGACCGGTAAATGCGTCGTTCAGGCACTCGTATTCGGTACCTTCTACCGCGCGACGCAGCAGGGTGTTACGCACAACGCGCATGTACACACCAGCTTCACGAGCGGTTTTACGCAGGACGGTCATCTTGTCTACAGTCACGCCGCGAGAATCGGCAATCACTGCAGAAAGAGCGCCTTTGGCAGCTTCGTTGACTTCAGCAACAATTGCCTTTTTGTCTTCGAGTCCCAATGCCATTGGCTTAACTCCTGGATTGAATCCGGGTCAATTGACCCAGTACTGACACATCCCCCCTACCTTTACAACAGAGGGGAACGATGCGGTAGCAGGATTCCAGAAGAGAAAGAATCTTTCTCGCTGGGTTTCCGGCACCGTCTACGCAGGAAGTATTAAGGCCAAGCGGCCTCCTGCGGTCTTGGACGGAGGTCGAAGCCCCCAACCAATCAAGGCGCAAAATTATAGATTAAATTTTGCGCCTTGTAAAATCCATCAATTAGGCCTGAGCTTCCAGAGTAGCTTGGTCTACGGCAACACCGGCACCCATAGTGGTGGAGATGCTTACCTTCTTGATGTACTGACCCTTGGCGGAGGACGGCTTGGCCTTTTTCAGGGCAACCAGCAGAGCTTCCAAGTTCTCTTTCAACTGAACTTCGTTGAAGGAAACTTTGCCCAGGGTAGTGTGAATGATACCGTTCTTGTCGTTACGGTAACGAACCTGACCAGCCTTGGCGTTCTTGACGGCTTCGGCTACGTTCGGGGTTACAGTACCAACTTTCGGGTTCGGCATCAGGCCGCGCGGGCCCAGGATTTGACCCAGTTGACCAACAACGCGCATGGCATCCGGGGATGCGATCACGACGTCGAAGTTCATTTCGCCTTTCTTGACCAGATCGGCCAGGTCATCCATGCCAACCAGCTCAGCACCGGCAGCTTTGGCAGCTTCGGCGTTGGCACCTTGGGTGAACACGGCTACGCGTACATCACGACCGGTACCGTGCGGCAGTACAGTAGCACCACGTACGTTCTGGTCAGATTTACGAGCATCGATACCCAGGTTAACGGCAACGTCAACGCTTTCAACGAACTTGGCGGTAGCCAGTTCTTTCAGCAGGGCAATGGCTTCGTTGATGGAGTACTCTTTGGTACCGTCAACTTTTTCGCGAATAACGCGCATACGCTTGGACAGTTTAGCCATTGTCTTACTCCTCCACTACCAGGCCCATGGAACGAGCGGAGCCGGCGATGCAACGTACTTTTGCATCCAGATCGGCACCGGTCATATCCGGCTCTTTGGTCTTGGCGATTTCTTGCAGCTGGGCAACAGTCACCTTACCAACCTTGTCTTTGTTCGGCTTGGCGGAACCAGACTGGATACCAGCAGCTTTCTTCAGCAGGAAGGAAGCGGGCGGAGTCTTGGTTTCGAAGGTGAAGGAACGATCGCTGTAAACGGTGATCACGACCGGAGTCGGAGAACCTTTTTCCAGCTTCTCTGTACGAGCGTTGAACGCTTTACAGAATTCCATGATGTTAACACCGTGCTGACCCAGAGCAGGACCAACGGGAGGGCTGGGGTTAGCACTGCCAGCCTTAACTTGCAGCTTGATATAAGCTGTGACTTTCTTAGCCATTACAAAAATACCTCAGAAATGGGTTCTAACGCCTCGGAGACATGCTCCTGCAAACGGCTCCCCAACTAATAAAGGGGCAGCGAATTATAATGATATTCGCTGCCCCTGACAACCGTTAACGAACAGAGTTTAATCAGCCTTTTTCGACCTGACCAAAATCCAGCTCTACCGGAGTAGAACGGCCGAAGATCAGTACGGAGACCTTCACGCGGCTCTTTTCGTAGTCCACCTCTTCAACGGTACCGTTGAAATCGGCGAACGGACCATCGGCAACCCGCACCATCTCACCCGGTTCAAACAGGGTTTTCGGACGCGGCTTGTCGTGGGCATCTTGCAGACGATTGAGGATGGCATCCGCTTCCTTATCGGAGATAGGAGCAGGACGATCAGAGGTGCCACCGATGAAGCCCATGACGCGCGGTACGTTGCGTACCAGGTGCCATGTGGTTTCATCCATGATCATCTGAACCAGGACGTAGCCTGGGAAAAACTTGCGCTCACTCTTGCGCTTCTGGCCAGCACGCATCTCGACCACTTCTTCGGTCGGGACCAGCACTTCACCGAACATGTCTTCCATGCCATGCATCTTGATATGTTCACGCAGGGATTTGGCGACACGGCCTTCATAGCCGGAAAACGCCTGCACGACATACCATCTCATACGCTGTTCACGTTGTTCAGTCATGGCTTATCCTTACACACCGGTAATCAGGTTGACCAACCAGACCAGGGCACCGTCCAGTACGAACAGCAGCAGCCCCATCACGGCAGTCACCGCCAGCACAATCAGGGTTGTCTGAATGGCTTCCTGACGGGTCGGCCATACGACCTTGCGTACTTCCAGGCGAGACTCACGGGCAAATGCCAGTGTTGCCTTTCCCTTGGTGGTTTGCAGGGCTACTGCACCGGCAGCAGCAATGACAACGACCACACCCAGGGCGCGGACGGCAGCGACAACATCGTTGAGCAGGTAATTACCCACTACAGCGGCCGCCAGGATAATGAAAACCAGGCCCCAAAGCAGGGTATCCTTGCTTCCGCCCTGGCTCTCAGAACTAACACTCATACAACCCACCTGTATCTGACGTAACCAAAGACACAAAAGCCCCGTACGAGACGAGGTATATGGCAGGGGCGGCAGGACTCGAACCCGCAACCATCGGTTTTGGAGACCGCTGTTCTACCAATTCGAACTACGCCCCTGCATAAGAAAGCCCCTATTATAGGGGCTTTGCTTTATTTATGTAAGCCAAAGATTAAGCGATAACTTTAGCTACAACACCAGCACCTACGGTACGGCCACCTTCACGGATGGCGAAACGCAGGCCGTCGTCCATCGCGATCGGCGCAATCAGGGTAACAACCATCTTGATGTTGTCGCCCGGCATTACCATCTCTACGCCTTCCGGCAGTTCGATGGTACCGGTCACGTCGGTAGTACGGAAGTAGAACTGCGGACGGTAGCCTTTGAAGAACGGGGTGTGACGACCACCTTCTTCTTTGGACAGCACGTACACTTCAGATTCGAACTTGGTGTGCGGCTTGATGGTGCCCGGCTTGGCCAGTACCTGACCACGCTCTACGTCTTCACGCTTCACGCCACGCAGCAGCGCGCCAACGTTCTCACCTGCACGACCTTCGTCCAGCAGTTTGCGGAACATTTCAACGCCGGTACAGGTGGTCTTGGTGGTATCTTTGATACCAACGATTTCCACTTCTTCACCAACTTTAACGATACCGCGCTCTACACGACCGGTTACTACGGTACCACGGCCTGCGATGGAGAATACGTCTTCGATCGGCATCAGGAACGGCTGGTCAATTGCGCGCTCCGGCTCCGGAATGTAGGTGTCCAGGTGGCCGGCCAGTTCCAGGATCTTCTCTTCCCACTGAGCTTCGCCTTCCAGCGCTTTCAGTGCGGAACCACGTACTACCGGCAGGTCATCACCCGGGAAGTCGTACTCGGACAGCAGTTCGCGAACTTCCATCTCGACCAGTTCCAGCAGCTCTTCGTCATCTACCATGTCGCATTTGTTCATGAACACGATGATGTACGGAACGCCTACCTGACGACCCAGCAGGATGTGCTCACGAGTCTGCGGCATCGGGCCGTCAGTCGCTGCTACTACCAGGATCGCGCCGTCCATCTGGGCAGCACCGGTGATCATGTTTTTAACGTAGTCGGCGTGACCCGGGCAGTCTACGTGGGCGTAGTGACGGGTAGCAGTGTCGTATTCTACGTGGGAGGTGTTGATGGTGATACCACGCTCACGCTCTTCCGGCGCCTTGTCGATCTGGTCGAAGGCGAAAGCTTTACCACCGAAGTGCTTGGCCAGCACGTTGGTGATGGCGGCGGTCAGGGTGGTTTTACCGTGGTCAACGTGGCCGATGGTACCCACGTTAACGTGCGGTTTATTACGCTCAAATTTTTCTTTAGACATGATCGTCCCTCTAAACTAACGCTGAGTACGCGGTGGCAAGCTAACCACAGAACAGTTTATATGATGGATTTGAATCTGGTGGGGAAGAGAGGGTGGTGCTGACAGGCTGGTTCGATTGCCGAACTCACCCTAGGGTGTGACTCTGCTATCGCCTGAGCCAATCAGCATCTTGGAGCGGGCAGCGGGAATCGAACCCGCATCATCAGCTTGGAAGGCTGAGGTAATAGCCATTATACGATGCCCGCATTTCTCTAACCCAAAGAACTCAAACCGCAGAGAAATATGGTGGAGGGAGAAGGATTCGAACCTTCGAAGGCAGAGCCGTCAGATTTACAGTCTGATCCCTTTGGCCGCTCGGGAACCCCTCCGTTACGTCAATGTCACAACGGTAATTCTGCTTGCACCCGTTGATTTATCGCTTTTGCTGGGCAAATAGACGACAGACATCTAAGCGTCGCGCATTTTATGGTAAGGATTTTGGGGATGCAACCATTGCGCCTTGCAAAATGTGCATTATTGCCAGGAACCAGGCAAAAAAGGACTCACTCTCCGCTCGAAACCGTCGCTTCTCTTGTCGCTCCCGCCCCCCTTGGTGTATGGTCGCCCTGCCCAAGAAACAGTGACGACACCATGACGACAGAGCATAACCCCTATCTGCAATTCACCCGCGAACAATGGGCGTTATTGCGCGACTCGGTCCCTTTGACCCTGACCGAGCACGATCTGCAGACCCTGCGCGGGATCAACGAGAAGGTGTCATTGCAGGAGGTGGAAGAGATCTATCTGCCCCTCTCCCGTCTGCTCAATCTCTACGTCAAGGCCAAGCAGCGCCGCAGCCGGGTGCTGGAACAGTTCCTCGGTCAGTCTCGCGGCAAAGGCACCTACATCATCAGCATCGCCGGCAGTGTGGCGGGTGGTAAAAGTACCACGGCGCGCATCATGCAAGCGCTGCTGGAGCGCTGGCCGGAGCACCCGCGGGTGGAGCTGGTCACCACCGACGGCTTTCTCTACCCCAACAAGGTGCTGGAAGAGCGCGGCCTGATGCGCCGCAAGGGATTCCCGGAGTCCTACGACATCCGTCATCTGGTGGAGTTTGTCGCCAACATCCGTGCCGGCCACGAGAAAGTCGAGGCCCCCGTCTACTCTCACCTCATCTACGACATCATTCCGGATGAGAAGAAGGTGGTGGAGCAGCCGGACATCCTGATCCTGGAAGGGCTCAATGTGCTGCAAAGCGGCATGGACTACCCGCAGGATCCGCACCGCGTGTTCGTGTCGGACTTCGTCGACTTCTCCATCTATGTGGATGCCGACGCCGAACTGCTGCGCACCTGGTATATCGAGCGTTTCCTCAAATTTCGCAGCGGCGCCTTCTCGGATCCGGACTCCTACTTCCACCACTACGCCAAGCTGGCCGAGAGCGAGGCGACCAAGATCGCCAGCAACATCTGGCAAGATATCAACTATCTGAATTTGAAAGAGAACATCCTGCCTACCCGGGAGCGGGCCAACCTGATCCTGACCAAGGGCAACGAGCACGCCATCGAGCAGATCAAGCTGCGCAAGTAACGGCGGCAGCTCACCCATCAATGAAGAGGGGGCCCGCAGGCCCCCTCTTCATTGGGTGACGGTCAGCGCCGCCATCAGTCTCCCCGGCGCAGGGAGATCTCCCCGCCCAGATAGAACTTGATCCCCTCCTCCGTCTCCAGCCGCAGCGCACCGCGATCATCGATGCCGCGCGCCACGCCGCGGATCTCCTGCTCGCCCATCAGCAGTCGCACCGGCCGGCCGGCGAAGTGGTCGAGCCGGTTCCAGTCTGCCACGAAGCTGGCGAGCCCCTCCTGTTCGAAGGTGAGCATGGCCTGCTGCAGATGTTCAATCACCCGGCCGGCCAGCAGATTGCGGTCCACCAGTTCCGGCTGGATGTGGCGCAATTCGGACCAGGCCTGATCGATCCGCTCCGCCTCCCGGCTCGGCATCGCCAGGTTGAGGCCGACCCCGATCACCAGGTGGCAGCTGGCGCCGGCGCTGCCGCTCATCTCCACCAGAATGCCCGCCAGTTTGCGGCCCTGATAGTAGAGATCGTTGGGCCACTTGAGCTCAACTCCCGGATAACCGAGGGACTCCAGCGCCTGCACCACGGCCACCCCGACCGCCAGACTCAGCCCCATGGCGGCCGCCATGCCCTGCTCCAGCCGCCAGTACATGCTCAGGATCAGCTGGCAGCCGAAGGGGGAAACCCAGGGCTTGCCGCGCCGGCCGCGCCCGGCGGTCTGGCACTCGGCCAGGCAGCTCTCGCCCGACTGCAACTGGTTGACCCGCTCCAGCAGGTACTGGTTGGTGGAGTCGATGACCGGGAAGCAGTGCACCGGTGCCATGGGCGCCAGCGCCTGCAGCTGTGTCTCGTCATAGAGCGCCATCGGCACCGCCAGCCGGTAACCCTTGCCGGTCAGACTGAAAAGATCCAGTCCCAGCTCCTTGAGCGCCGCCATGTGCTTGCTGACCGCCGCCCGACTGATGCCGAGCTGCTCGCCAAGCTGTTCGCCGGAGTGGAACTGCCCGTCGCTGAGCAGGGAGATCAGAGTTTGCCGGATGGGAGTCAGGGTCATGCCAGTACCTCGTCGAGCCAAGTTTCACCACGGCGGCCCATGAAGCGCACCTCGTGCTCCAGCACCACCCCAAATTTCTGCTCCACGCTGTCACGGACATGGGCCGCCAGCGCGATCAGCTCCATGGCGCTGGCGCCGCCCAGATTGACCAGCACCAGCGCCTGCTCCTGATGGACGGCGGCACGGCCGATGGCAAAACCCTTGAGGCCGCACTGGTCGATGAGCCAGCCCGCGGCCAGCTTGGCCAGCCCTTCACCCGCCGGATAGAGCGGCATCTGGGGATATTTCTGCTTGAGCGACGCTGCCAGCGCGGCAGGCACCACCGGATTCTTGAAGAAGCTGCCCGCGTTGCCGAGCACGGCCGGATCCGGCAGCTTGGCCATACGGGTGGCGCAGACGGTGTCGAAGATGGCCTGTGCCGAGGGCAGTTCGCCCAGTGCGGCCAGCGGACCATAGCCCTGGCTTGGCTGCCAGGCCTTGGCCAGTCGCAGACCGACCGCAGTGATGAAATGGCTGTCCTGATACTCGTGCTTGAAGATGCTGTCGCGATAACCGAAGCGGCAGTCGGCCGCAGCGATGCGCTCTATCTCGCCGCTCTGCCAGTTGAACGTCTCGACGTAGGCACAGACGCTGGCCAGTTCGACCCCGTAGGCGCCGATGTTCTGCACCGGTGCCGCCCCGACCGTGCCAGGGATGAGCGCCAGGTTTTCGAGACCGTACCAGCCCTGCTGCAGGGTGTGGCACACCAGCTCGTGCCAGTTCTCGCCGGCGGCTACGTGCAGCCGCCAGTGATCCCCCTCGTCCTGCAGCGCTATCCCCTTGAGCCGGTTGAGCACCACCACCCCGGCGAAGTCATCGCAAAACAGCACGTTGCTGCCACCGCCCAGCACCAGCCGCGGCAAGCCGGCCAGCTCGGCGTTGGCAACCAGCTGCGGCAGGTCGTCGGTTTGCTCCACTTCGGCCAGCCAGTGGCAGTGGGCATCGAGGGCGAGGGTGTTGAGCGTCAACAGGGAGGCGTGCGGGGTGAGTTTCATCTGCGTGTTCCGACAATGGCAAGCGGGCAGTCTACCTTATATTGCCGCCGGACGAAAAATCCCGCCCTCTTTTCGGACTCATATAGCTGGAGTAGAGTATCCCGCTCCGACTCTTGAGGAAGTACTCATGAACAACCAATTTGCCGTCATCGGCCTGGGGCTGTTTGGCAGCGCGTTGTGTGAAGAGCTGCAGCGCCAGGATGCCGAGGTGCTGGCGATTGACATCGACGAGAGCAAGACCCGCCAGATCGCCACCCTCTGCAACCACGTCATCGTGGCCGACGCCACCGACGAGGCCACCGTCGCCGAACTGGGCCTGGCCGACTTCGACATCGTCTTCGTCGCCATCGGTGACAACCTCGAGACCAGCATACTCACCACCCTCGTCCTCAAGGAGGCAGGGGTGAAGAAGGTCTGGGTCAAGGCGCGCGACAAGTTCCACGCCAAGATCCTGCAGAAGGTGGGTGCCGACAAGGTGATCAACCCGGAGTGGGACATGGGTCGTCGGGTCGCCCAGAGCATGCTGGATAACCGGCTGTTCGACTATCTGGAGCTGGGTCACGACATGGTGCTGACCGAGTTTGTCATCGGCCTGCAGTTGAACGGTCGGGCCCTCAGCGACTTCCATCTGCTGCAACAGAGCGAATTCCAGCTGCTCGCCATCAAGCGTGGCGAGACCCTGCACAACGTGCTGACCGGCAAGATGGAGCTGCAGCTGGGTGACATCCTGATCCTGGCCGGCAACAAGCACGCCATCGACCACTGGCTGGAAACCCTATGACCCGCTGGCGCAGCAGCTACGCCTTTGCCCTGCAGCGGGAAGATGAGTCCCGCTGGAGTGAAGCCAAGCTGATCCTCGGCAGTTTTCTGGTCATCCTGCTGATCGGCACCCTGTTTCTGGTGCAGCCTTCCAGCCACAACGATCAGGTGAGCTTCATCAATGCCTTGTTCACCGCCACCTCGGCCATCAGCGTGACCGGGCTCGGGGTGGTGGACACCGGCACTGCCTTCACCCTGCAGGGACAGATCTTCCTGCTGATACTGATGGAGATTGGCGGCCTGGGCCAGATGACCATGACCCTGCTGCTCATCGCCATGTTCAGCAAACGGGTCGGCCTGCGCCAGCAGGTGCTGGCCAAGGAGGCGCTGGGCCAGGAGGGCTCGGTCAACATCATTCAGTTGGTGAAGCGCATCGTGCTGTTCGCCTTCATCGCCCAGCTCATCGGCACCGCTCTGATGGCCATTCGCTGGGTGCCCGAGATGGGGTGGGAGCGCGGCCTCTACGTCAGCTTCTTCCACGCGGTGTCGGCCTTCAACAACGCCGGCTTCTCGCTGTTTGCCAACAATCTCATGGACTACCGGGACGACCCCGTCATCAGCCTGACCATCGCCGGTCTGCTGATCCTCGGCGGGATCGGCTTCACAGTCATCGTCGATCTGGTGCGCAACCGCCGCTGGCGCAAGCTCAAGCTGCACAGCAAGCTGATGCTGATCATGACCCCGGGTCTGCTGCTGCTGGGAACCCTGATGTTCTGGCTGCTGGAGCACAACAACCCGGGCACCCTCGGCAAGGTCTCCTTCGGTGGCCAGTGGCTGGCGGCCTTCTTCCAGTCTGCCAGCGCCCGTACCGCGGGTTTCAACACCATCGACATCGGCCTGATGACCCCGGCCGCCCTGCTGTTTCTGATGATGCTGATGTTCATCGGGGCGGGTGCCACCTCCACCGGTGGCGGTATCAAGGTGACCACCTTCGCGGTGGTGCTGCTGGCGACCAAGGCGTTTCTGACCAAGCGCCCTCATGTCACCGCCTTTGGCCGCACCCTCTCGTCCCAGATAGTGACCCGATCGCTGGCCATCATCATGGTCAGCACCATGGTGTTGATGCTGGCCATGTTCCTGCTGATGCTCACCGAGCAGCAGCCCTTCGACAAGATCATGTTCGAGACCATCTCGGCGTTTGCCACCGTGGGGCTCTCCACTGGCATCACCGCCACCCTGAGCGAGCCTGGCAAGCTCATCCTGGTGCTGGTGATGATCTGCGGCCGTCTCGGCCCGCTCACTCTGGCCTTCATGCTGGCTCGCCCGGTCGAAACCCGCATCAAGTACCCGGAAGAGACCGTCTACACCGGCTGATGACACCGGGGCCCGTCGCGGCCCCGGTCACTCGCGCTGCCGCGCCTTGAGCCAGCGCCCCGGGCTCATGCCAAACTCCCGCTCGAACGCCCGCCCGAAGGCGGTGCCCCCGCTGTAACCCGCCCCCAACGCCACCTGGGTAATGGACTCCCCCGCCAGCAGCTGCTGACTGGCCAACACCATCCGCCAGCGCGTCAGATAGTCCAGCGGCGTCTGCCCGGTCAGCGCCTGAAAATGAGCGGCGAAGCGGGCGCGCGACATGCCCGCCTCCCGCGCCAGGGTCGCCACCGTCCAGGGCTCGTCCCCGCGCTGATGCATGACCGCGATGGCCCGAGCCAGCCGCGGGTCGGAGAGACCGGCCAACATCCCCTGCCGGCAGAGCCCCTGTTCCACCAGATGACGCAGCAAGAGGATCAGCAGCACTTCCAGCAGACGGGAGAGGATCGGCGGCTGACCGTAACGCTCGACGAATGCCTCCTCGAACAGCAGGGTCAGTACCGGCGCAATGGCCGGGATCGTCTGCAGCGGCAACACCAAGGTATCCGGTAACGCCAGCTGCAGTGGTGAGTCTCCTGCCGGCCCGAACGACACGCTGGCACACACCAGGTCACAGCCCGCCAACTGGCGGGGTTCGAGCCTGTGAGCCTGCCCCCTGGCGTAGAGGATCAGGGTCGGCTCGGTCAGCAACAGGGGTTCACCCCCCTCTTCGCGCAGCAGCAGTTCGCCACGGCGCAACAAGTGCAGATGGCCACCGGCGGGATAGTCGCTGCTGTGAGAGTGCTGACACAGGTTGCCGGCGAAAAAGAGACTGGCCTGGGGAGCGGCATGGGCCAGCAATATCGAGAGTGGATCCATATTTGAGACGCCTGGTAGTCAATGATGGACTCTGGGTGATAAACCGTACCATTAAAACCGGCATAGTGTCTCCCGTACCCAACCCAAACAGGAGCACATCATGAGTCGCATTCACGCCGTCGTGCAGCCCAAACCGGCAGCCGCCCCCACCTTCGCCGCTCTTAAAAGCAGCCTGGGCATGGTCCCCAACCTCTACGCAACCCTGGCCCACTCACCGGCCCTGCTCAACGGTCTGCTCGGCTTTGCCGACGCGCTGGGCAAGGGGCGGCTCAGCGCCCGCCAGCGGGAGCTGCTGGCACTGGCCATCGGTCAGGCCAACGCCTGCCAGTACTGCCTGTCGGCCCACACTCTGCTGGCTGGCCGGGCCGGTTTCGATGACGACGCCATCCGGGCTGCCCGTCTCGCCCAGGCAGCGGATCCGCTCGATCACGCCCTGTTGCAGCTGGCGGTCGCCCTGGTCACCCAGCGCGGTGTCATCAGTGATGCGCAACTGGCCGCCGCCCGGGCGGCGGGCGTGGATGATGAGCTGATGATGGAGGTGCTGGGGCAGGTGGTCATCAATACCCTGACCAACTACGGCAATCATCTGGCAGAAACCGACATCGACTTTCCGCCCGTCACGCTCACCCCATGACAGAGGAGCAGAAATGGAACGTCATGACCGAGGTTTTCTGATCGCCCTCGCGGGGGTGGTACTGACCCTGCTCTGGATCGGCGTGTTCAAGTTCACGCCGACCGAGGCGGCGGCCATCCGGCCACTGGTGGCAAGCCACCCGCTGATGAGCTGGCTCTATGCCGTGCTCTCGGAGCAGGCAGTCTCCAATCTGATCGGGTTGGTCGAGATCCTGATCGCCGGCGGCCTGATTGCCGGCCTGTGGCGGCCACGTCTGGGCTACTGGAGCAGCCTGGGGGCCATCCTGACCTTCCTCGTGACCCTCAGCTTTCTGCTGACCCTGCCGGGCGTCTGGAAGCTGGTCGACGGGGTGCCGGTCACCGAGTTCTTTATTTTCAAGGATCTGGTGCTGCTCGGCGTTGCCTGGCACTACCTGAATTTGAGTCGCGCCAGACTGGCCGACGCCTGACGACAATGCCTTTTTGCGCCCCGGAAGGGGCGTTTTTTTTATCAGGCGGCCCTGGCTGGCCGCTTGCCTGCCCCTGTCGTGCCACCACTCGCCGGGCTGCGCTTGCGTTTGGTGAAGCGACGCTTGTCGGCCCCGGGCGCCGCCTTGGGCAGGGCGCTGAAGCTGGCCCCCGAATCCTGCCTGGCGCCGTCGATCAAATCGTTCAACTGCTCGGTGAGCGGCCCCATGAACTGCTGATAGCTCGCCTGCCGCTCGGCAATCCGGCCGAGATGCTGCTCCCACAGCGCCGTCATGTCCGGGGTGGTGGCCGTGGCCGGCAGGGCCTGGATCAACGCCCGCCCGGTGGGGGTCGCCTTGATGCTCTTGCCCTGACGCACCAGAAAGCGGCGCTTGAACAGCAGGTCGATGATGCCGGCCCGGGTCGCCTCGGTGCCGAGGCCGTCGGTTTCGCGCAGGGTCTTGCGGATCTCGGGATCCTGCACGTAGCGGGCGATGCCGGTCATGGCGGCCAGCAGGGTGGCATCGGTAAACGACTTGGGCGGCTGGGTCATCTTCTCCAGCAGCTCCCCCCGCTCGCACAGCAACTGCTCGCCCTGACGCAGGGCAGGCAGGGTTCCCGCCTCCTCCTCGTCATCTTCCTCCACCCCGAGCAGCGCCTTCCAGCCCGCCTTGAGGATCCGCCGCGCCTTGGCCTGAAACTGCCCGCCGGCGATGCGCAGCAGCACCTTGCTGTCGTTGTACTCGAACGGCGGGTAGAACTGCAGCAGATACTGGCGGGCGATCAGGCCATACAGCCTGGCTTCATCGCCACTCAGGCTCCCCTCGTTGCCGTGCTTCTCGGTGGGGATAATGGCGTGGTGGGCATCCACCTTGCTGTCGTTCCACGCCTTGCTGCGGATCTTGCCGTCCGCCTCGCTCACCGCCCTGGCCAGCGCCGGCGCCGTGCTGGCGATGGCCTCCCGCACCTGGCCGGCCCGATTGAAGTGCTCGCTCGGCAGATGGCGGCTGTCGGATCTGGGGTAGGTGATGAGCTTGTGCCGTTCATAGAGGCTCTGGCAGACATCCAGCACCCGTTTGGCGTCCATGCCGAACCGCTTGGCGGCATCGATCTGCAGGCTGGAGAGGTTGTAGGGCAGCGGCGCAGCCTGCTTGCGGGCCTGCTCCTCCACCTCTTCCACCAGTGCGCTCTGACCCTGGATCCGCTCCACCACCTTGGCGGCCAGCGCCCGGTTGAGCACCCGCCCCTCCTCGTCCTGCCAGGGCAGACAGGCCTCGGAGGGCAGCCACTTGGCGCTGAAACGCTCGTTGTCTTCGGTCTGTAGATGGGCCAGCACCTCGAAGAAGGGTTTGGGCACGAAGGCCTCTATCTCGAGATCCCGCCGCACCACCAGCCCCAGCAGCGGAGTCTGTACCCGGCCGACCGAGAGAAGCTCGCTGCAACCCCCCTTGCGACCAAGCAGGGTATAGGCGCGGGTCATGTTGATGCCGTAGAGCCAGTCGGCCCGGCTGCGGGCCAGCGCCGACACCGCCAGCGGCACGAATTCCTTGTTGTCTCTGAGCTTGTCGAGGGCGCGGCGCACCGCCGGCGGGTTGAGATCGCTGATGAGACAGCGCAGCACCGGCCGGGTTTTGCCATAGCCGAGAAAGTCGATCACCTCGTCCACCAGCAGTTGCCCCTCCCGGTCCGGGTCACCGGCGTTGACCACGCAGTCGGCCTGCTTGAGCAGGCGCTTGATGACGGTGAGCTGGGTCTTGGTCTTCGGCTTGGCCACCAGTTGCCACTGGCTCGGGATGATGGGAAGGGATTCCATGCGCCACTGCTTGTAGGCGGCATCGTAGGCATCGGGCTCGGCCTGCTCCAGCAGGTGGCCGATGCACCAGGTCACCACATCCCCCTGCGCGGTTTCGATGAAGCCCTCCCCCTTCTTGTGGGGCTTGGGCAGCACGTCGGCAATGGCGCGCCCCAGACTGGGCTTCTCGGCGATAAAGAGTCGCATGGCAAACACCTGGATACTGTATATGCGAACAGTATATACCGGGCCCAGGGCAAAGCCCAAGCCCCTGCCAGGCGCGAGACGACAGGCTGCTGCACAGGCAAGAGAAGGGAGCAGGGAGTCATGGCCCAACGATAAAAAGTGGAGAGAAAGTGGCGCAGCGGCATCAATTACGCCTCAAACGAGGAGCAAAAAGACGGTAAAATCGCAGGATGTTAGATTAAATTCAGTTAAATGATAAATAACAAAATAATAATTGCATTTAAAATAACAATACAAAATATAAATCATGATAGAGGTCAATCAACTACCTCTCCATGGATACTACTATATTGGTAATATTTGAACGTAGGAAAACGCCGTCATGCTTGGAAAACTGTTGAGAAAAACCTGGTTCTGGCTACTGCTGCTTGGAGCCCTCTTGGGCGTTGCAGCGCTGGGGGTCACGGTGACCGTCATGCACAAGACCAGTTCCACCGAGTTCTGCGTCTCCTGCCACTCCATGCAGACCCCGCTGGCCGAGTATCAGGGCAGCGTCCACTTCCAGAACGTGAAGGGCATCCGCGCCGAGTGCGCCGACTGCCACATTCCGGGTGATCCCACCTCCTATCTGTGGACCAAGATCCGCGCCGTGAAGGACATCTATCACGAGGCGATCGGCACCCTCGACACGCCGGAGAAATACGAGGCCCACAAGCTGCGCATGGCGCAGTCGGTGTGGGACGAGCTGAAGGCCAACGACTCCGCCACCTGCCGCAGCTGCCACAGCTACGCGGCCATGGACATCCTGGCCCAGCGCCCCAACGCCCGCTCCGAGCACCCGGTCGCCATCAAGGAGGGCCAGACCTGCATCGACTGCCACCGCGGCGTCGCCCACATCATGCCCGACATGAGCGGCCTGGCCGCCGCCGGTGCCAGCGAGCTGGCGCAAGCCGCCGCCCAGACCCCGGCCAACGTCACCACCCGTTACGCCATCGCCACCACCCCGCTCTATCTGGATGCCGGCGCCAAGACTGACGAAGGCACCCTGATGCCCTCCACCCAGGTGGAAGTGCTGGCCAACGACAACGGCCGCGCCCAGGTGCGCATCGACGGCTGGCAGCAGGACGGGGTGAGCGAGGTGTTCTACGCCGCCCCCGGCAAGCGCATCCTGAGCACCCTGCTCGGCGACAAGGCCAAGGCACAGCTCACCACCGGCAAGAGCGAAACCGACAGCGCCACCAACCTCACCTGGCATCAGGTCAGCCTGACCGCCTGGGTGGATCAGAGTCAGCTCATCGGCGATCAGGGCAAGCTGTGGCAGTACGCCTCCACCCTGATGTCCAACAACTGTACCGGCTGCCACGGCCTCACCGCACTGGATCACTTCAACGCCAACCAGTGGATCGGTGTCATCAAGGGGATGGAATCACGCACCTCCCTGACCCCGGAACAGGCACGCATGTTGACCCAATACGTCCAGAAACATGCCAGTGACATGAACGCGGCGCACTAAGGCTGGCACAGAGGAAATCGTCATGACTTTTTTTACCGATAAGCAAACCAATCTCTCCCGCCGCAACCTGCTCAAGGGGCTCGGCGCCTGTGCCGCCCTGCCGCTGCTGGCCGGCGTCTTCCCGAAAAGCGCGCTGGCCCAGGCCATCAGTACGGCCCTTGAACAGTTCCCGACCCTGGTGCCGGCCCAGAAAGGCATCCTGACCGGCGCTCACTGGGGGGCCTTCGAGGCCATCGTCGAAGAGGGCCGCATGGTACGGGTCCAGCCGGTGGCCGATGATCCGGCCCCCAACGATCTCATCGACATGGCGCCGTTCCAGGTCCACGCCAAGAACCGCATCAAGTACCCCATGGTGCGCAAGAGCTGGCTGGAGCAGGGCCCGGGTGCAAAACCCGAGCTGCGCGGCGCCGACGAGTGGGTGCGGGTGAGCTGGGAGAAGGCCATCGCCCTGGTGGCCGGCGAAATCAGCCGGGTGCAGAGCGACTTCGGCCCGCAGGCGATCCACGCCGGTTCCTACGGCTGGAAGAGCGTCGGCATGTTCCACAACAGCCGCACCCTGCTGCACCGCCTGATGAACCTGGCGGGCGGCTTCACCGGCTATGCCGGCGACTACTCCGCCGGCGCAGCCCAGGTGATCATGTCCCACGTGATGGGCTCCATCGAGGTGTATGAGCAGCAGACCGCCTGGCCCAACGTCATCGAGCACGCCGAACTGGTGGTGCTGTGGGGGGTCAACGCCCAGGTCACCCTGAAGAACAGCTGGAACATGCCGGATCACGAAGGTCAGGCCGGCTTCAAGGCGCTCAAGGAGAAGGGTACCCGCATCATCAGCATCGACCCTGTCTACAACGAAACCGCCAAACTGGCCGGGGCTGAATGGATTGCGCCGAATGCCTACACAGACGTGGCCATGATGCTGGGGGTAGCCCACACCCTCTACAGCGAGCAGAAGCACGATCAAGCCTTCCTCGACCGCTACACCACCGGCTTCGACAAGTTCCTCGCCTATCTGCTCGGCAAGGAAGACGGCCAGCCGAAGAGCGCCGAGTGGGCGAGCACCATCTGCGGTGTCGACGCCAAGGTGATCCGCCAGCTGGCCCTCGACATGGCGTCCAAGCGCACCATGATCATGGCGGGCTGGGGCATGCAGCGGCAGCAGCACGGCGAACAGCCCAACTGGATGCTGGTCACCCTGGCCGCCATGCTGGGCCAGATCGGCCTGCCGGGCGGCGGTTACGGCTTCAGCTACCACTACTCTTCCGGTGGCAGCCCCACCGCCAAGGGCGGCATCCTGGCGGGCATCTCCGCCGGCAATGCGCCGAAGAACGGGCCGGCGCCGATCCCGGTGGCCCGCATCGCTGACTGTCTGGCCAACCCCGGCAAGACCATCGACTTCAACGGCCGCAAGGTGACCTACCCGGACATCAAGCTGGTTTACGTGGCGGGCGGCAACCCCTTCCACCACCACCAGGACACCAACAACCTGGTCAAGGCCTGGCGCAAGCCGCAGACCGTGATCGTGCACGAGCCTTACTGGACCGCCACCGCCAAGCACGCCGACATCGTGCTGCCGGCCACCACCAGCTACGAGCGCAACGATCTGGAGATGGGCGGCGACTACTCCCAGCGCTACGTCTTCCCGATGCACCAGTGCGTGCCGCCCCAGTTCGAGGCGCGCAATGACTTCGACATCTTCCGCGACGTCGCCGCCAAGCTGGGTCTGCAGGAGCAGTACACCGAAGGTAAGGACGAGATGCTGTGGCTCAAGCAGATGTACGACGGCATGGCCGCCCAGGCCCGCGGCGCCCGGGTGGCGCTGCCGCCGTTCAACATGTTCTGGGAGTCCAACAACTACATCCGCTTCCCGGTGCCCGAGGCGAACCGCCAGTGGATCCGTCACGCCGATTTCCGCGAGAACCCGCTGCTCAACCCGCTCGGTACCCCGTCCGGCAAGATCGAGATCTTCTCCAGCACGGTGGCCGGCATGGGTTATGCCGACTGCGCCGGCCATCCCAAGTGGTATGAGCCCAAGGAGTGGATCAAGAGCAAGGAGGCAACCCGCTATCCGCTGTCGCTCAACACCTCGCACCCGACCCAGCGGCTGCACTCCCAGCTCGACAACACCCCGCTGCGGGACAAGTTCGCCATCGCCGATCGCGAGGCGATCCTGATCCACCCGGACGACGCCAAGGCACGCGGCATCCAGGATGGCGATCTGGTGCGGGCCTTCAACGACCGCGGCCAGATCCTGGTGGGGGCCCTGCTCTCGACCGACATCCGCCCGGGGGTGGTGCGGGTGTGCGAAGGGGCCTGGTTCGATCCGGCCAAACCGGGCGAGGCGGGGAGCCTGTGCAAGAACGGCAACGTCAACTGCCTCACCTTCGACGAGGGCACCTCCAGCCTGGCGCAGGGCAACTGCGGTCACATGGCCCAGCTGCAGATCGAGAAGTACCAGGGCCCGGCCCCGGTCAACACCGCCCATGCGGTGCCGGCCAACGCCTGAGCAGAGGACTGAGCAACAAAAACGGCGCCATCAAGGCGCCGTTTTCTTATCGCGGTTTGTGGTGTGACTCGGAAGCCACCCTCAACCATCTACTCTTGTGCACACTCCACCCGCTTTGCAGCCAGAGCGCGGACAAGGGCTCAGAATCAGAAGTCCCCTTCCACCATGTACTCTTCCGCACACTCCACCAGCTGAGGCCAGAGTTCTTCCGGCACCCAGGCATCCGGGTCATCTTCATCCCCGTCGTACTGGCTCCAGAAGTAGCGGCGCAGGCCGGAGGCGAAGTCATCGCTCAGCTCGGCCAGCTCGGAGAGCGGCCCCAGCCAGGCGATGCGGCGCAGGCCGGAGGCGAGATCGTTGATGGCGTCCATCAGGCCGCGATCGTCGAAGCTCTGCTCCACCAGCAGGGTGAAGCGCTCGCGCGCCCGCTCGGTCTGATCCTCATCCAGCTCGCCCACGTCGGCCAGCAGGTCGACGAAATCTTCCAGCAGGAAGGCAATCAGGCTGTCGCGATCCTCAAACCACTGGATCTGGGCCCCCTTGGTGCCCAGCACGGAGGCATCGAACGAATCGTCGAGGTGACACAGTGCCCATGGATCATCGGTCATGGTTCTCTTCCTCAGGCTAAAACAGGTGCCATATCTTATGCCTAGCTCTCCACTCTTGCCACCTTGGGCAGCGAGAGGGAAGCAGCCAGCCCGCCCAGTTCGGCGCGTCCCATGATGAGGCTGCCGCGGTAGGCTTCCGCCAGATCGGAGACGATGTTGAGCCCCAGCCCCGAACCCGGCACCTTCTCGTCGAGCCGCACCCCGCGCAGCACTGCCTTGGCGATCTGATCCTCGCTCATGCCGGGACCATCATCCTCGATGCGCAGGGTGATCCAGCCCCCCAGCTCGGCGCTGGAGATGCGCAGCCGGCCGACCGACCACTTGAAGGCGTTCTCCAGCAGGTTGCCCACCATCTCGTCGAAGTCCTGCTCCTCCACCCCGACCGCCAGGGTGGCCGGCACCTGCAGATCCACTTCCCGGCCCGGATAGAGGCGGGAGAAGGCGCGGCAGATGTACTCCACCCGCGCCCGCACCGGGGTCGACACCCCGAGGATCTTGGCGGCGCCGGTCACCCGCGCCTTGCCGAGGTGGTAGTCGATGTGGCGCTGGATCTGATCGAGCTGCTCGCCGAGGGCGGCCTGATCCTCCGGTGGCAGCTGGGCCACCTGGTTGCGCATGATGCTGAGCGGCGTCTTGAGGGCGTGGGCCAGGTTGCCGGTGTGGGAGCGGGCCCGCTGCAACAGCTCGCCATAGTGGTGCAGCAGCCGGTTGATGTCCTCCACCAGCGGCTGGATCTCCAGCGGGTAGCGCAGCCGGAACCCCTCCTGATGGCCCTGATGGACCCGGCTCAGCTCGCGCCGCAACAGGTGCAGCGGCCGCAGGCCGTAGACGATCTGGAACATGAAGCCGAGCACCAGCCCGGTCGCGGCAAAGCCGAGGCCGAGGAACAGGCTGATGCGGGTCTTCTTCAGGGTCTGGGTCAGGGCGCTGCTGTCCTTGGCCATCACCAGGGTGAACACCCGATCCGAACCGGGCAGCAGCACGGTACGGGTCATGATCAGCAGCGGCTCCTTGTTGGGCCCCTTGCCGACGAACAGATCCGGATCGCCGAAGGCCGACTTCAGGCCGTGCACGTCGAGGTGCACATCCCACAGGGAGCGGGAGCGGCTGACCACGCTCTCCCCCAGCTCCAGTTGCCAGTAGTAACCTGAGTAGGGCTGGCGAAAGCGGGGATCGGCCATGGGTTCGGTGACCACCGGCAGGCCATCCGGCTGGATCTCGAGGCGGGAGAGCAGATCGTAGAGCTGCAGGCGCAGGCCGTCGGCCTCCGCCTCCTGCCAGTAGTTGCGCATCATGGTCTGCAGGCTGAAGCCGGTGGCAAACAGGAACAGGCCGCACCAGACCATGGCGATGACCACCAGCCGCCCCCGCAGGGTGCGCACCAGCCTCATTCAGCCACTCCTGCGCAAGGGGGCATCAAGTGCCGGTTCATTCGTTGATCCGGTAGCCGAGGCCGCGCACCGTCTCGATCAGATCGGCGTGGGTCTTCTTGCGGATCCGGCCGATGAACACCTCCACCGTGTTGGAGTCGCGGTCGAAATCCTGGGCGTAGATGTGGTCGATCAGCTCGCTGCGCGACACCACCTTGCCCCTGTGCTGCATCAGATAGCCGAGCACCCGAAACTCGTGGGCGGTCAGCTTGATGGGGGTGCCTTCGTACCACACCTGGGACGCCGCCATGTCGAGCCGCACTCCGCCGATCTCCAGGATCGAGCTGGCGTTGCCCGCCGCCCGCCGCACCAGGGCATGGACCCGGGCCACCAGCTCGGCCACCTGGAACGGCTTGGTGAGGTAGTCGTCGGCCCCGGCGTTGAGCCCCTCGATCTTCTCGTGCAGCTGGCCACGGGCGGTCAGCACCAGTACCGGGGTGTCGATCCCCTTGCTGCGCCACTCTTTGAGCACGCTCAGGCCGTCGCGGCCCGGCAGACCGAGATCCAGAATGATGGCGTCATAGGGTTCAGTCTCGCCGAGAAAGCCGGCCTCGTTGCCATCGTGGCAAAGGTCGGTCACGAAACCGGACAGGCGCAGCTGTTCCGCCAGCTGGCCAGCCAGGGTCTTCTCATCTTCAACTATCAGAATTCGCATAAATGGGTATCCAAAGCAGGGTTGTGCCGGTACCGGCAGCAGTTGGGGGGACGAACCGGACGGTGGGTTCGCGGGCTCACGCCGTTACTCCTCTTCCAGGGGCGGACGCGGTTCGAACAGCCGCTCCAGATGGTGACCCTTGAGCCACACCATCTCCAGATTGTCGGCCCGATAGCCCACCTTGATGACGCTGTTCTCGCTGTCGATCAGCTTGAGTTCGTACAGCCAGATGCCGTCCTCCTCCCCCAGATCGACCCGCAGCACCCGTACCGGCAGGCGGGAAGCCACCTCCATCACCTCATGAAAGGGGCGCACCCGTCCCTCGCTGACCGCCTGCTGCAGCAAGGCCTCGTTCGGCGTGGCCGCCTGTGCCAGTGCCGGCAGCAGCAACCCAAGCAGAGACAGGGCTCTATTCATGGATGATTCATCTCCCAAAACCTAACATAATGCCGTTTATAGTCTGCCAGCCATGAATCCGGAATGAATATGATCCGACGCAGTTTCCTGCTGATCCTTTGCCTCTTCTCCACCCTCGGCTGGGCGGCCGAAAGCCGTCTCGACATGGCCGGGCTGGTCAAGCTGCTGGTGGCCCAAGGGTATCACGACATTCGGGAAGTGGAGCTGGAAGGGGACAAATTCGAGGTGGAAACCCTGGATGCCCAGGGGCAGCGGGTGCGACTCCTGGTCGACGCCCATACGGGTGACATCAAAAAAGAGGCCGACTAGGCCTCTTTTTTATTGCGGGTTGTCGGGGCGGCGTACTTAAGACCTCATGCCTCCCTCAGTTTCTGCGGCCGAAGCCGGCGCCAGGGGCGCAGCAGCTTGTCGCGGCGTGGCACCAGCAGGGCACAGGCCAGCAACAGGTAGATGAGGGGCTCCTGCCAGCCGCTCTTGAGCGACCACCAGTAGTGCACCGGCACCAGCAGGGCCACCGCGTAGATCCAGTTGTGCAGCTTCTGCCAAGCCGGCCCCATGCGCCGCAGCAGGGCCGGGATCGAGGTGAGGCTGAGCGCCAGCAGCAACAGCAGCGCCACCATACCCACCACTATATAACTGCGCTTGACCAGCTCGCCGCCAATCAGCCGCCAGTCAAACTGCAGATCCAGCCCCAGCCAGACCATAAAGTGCAGACCGGCCCAGGCGGCGCACCAGAGCCCGAGCGGGCGGCGCAGCTTGATGAGCTGCCCCTGCCGCCAGCGTTTGGCCAGCGGCGACACCAGCAGGGTGAGCAACAGCAGATTGAGCGCCCCCTTGCCCAGATAGTGGGTCAGCCCCTGTACCGGATCCCCTCCCAGCAGACCGCCGGGCACGGCCACCAGCAGCCAGAGCAGAAACCCCAGCGAGGCGAGGTGTACCAGCGCCCGCAGCAAGGTGATGTGACGCGCCGTCAGTCGCAGAGTCATGATGTCAGCTCCTTTCGTCTCAATACCACTTGCGCAGGTCCATGCCCTGATAGAGGGACGCCACCTCGTCGGCATAGCCATTGAACATCAGGGTCGGCTGGCGCTTGGCGCCGAAGATGCCCCCCTCGCCGATGAAGCGCTCGCTGGCCTGACTCCAGCGCGGGTGATCCACCGCTGGATTGACGTTGGCGTAGAAGCCGTATTCGTTGGGGGCCAGCAGGTTCCAGGTGGTGGGCGGCATCTCCTCCACCAGCCGGATGGAGACGATGCTCTTGATGCTCTTGAAGCCGTACTTCCAGGGCACCACCAACCGGATCGGCGCACCGTTCTGGGCCGGCAGCGCCTTGCCATAGAGCCCCATCGCCAGGAAGGAGAGCGGATGCATCGCCTCGTCGATGCGCAGCCCCTCGACATAGGGATAGTCGATGCCGCCGCCGAGGGAGCGGGAAGCCTGACCGGGCAGCTGCTCCGGATCATAGAGGGTCTCGAAGGCCACAAACCTGGCACGGCTGGTGGGCTCGGCCCGGCGAATGAGGTCCGCCAGCGCGATGCCGCTCCAGGGCAGCACCATGGACCAGGCCTCCACGCAGCGCAGCCGGTAGATACGCTCCTCGAGCGTGCTCTTGTTGATGAGATCCCACACATCCAGGGTAAACGGCTTGGCCACCTCCCCCTCTACCTTCAGAGTCCAGGGCTCGGGCTTGAGGTAGTGGCCATTGCGGGCCGGATCCCCCTTGTCGGTACCCAGCTCGTAGAAGTTGTTGTGGGTGGTGGCCTTCTCCTCCGGCGTGAGGGTCAGCCCCTCCGGCCGGGCGGCAGCGTGGATGTTGAGCGCCCGGGTGGCGACCGGTGCCGGCTTGTCGCCAGAGAAGAGATCGAGCACCCCGGCCTGGGTCGGCAACGCCAGGGTGGCGGCGCCGAGCCCCAGCCCTTTCAGGATCAGGCGACGATCCTGATAGACGGCTTCCGGCGTGACATCCTGTTCGGTGAGGTGATGGGCAGAGCGGCGCTTGAGCAACATGGAAAAACTCCCGGGGCGATGAGGGTAACAATCATAAGACCCGCCCCGGCCGAGTTTTATTTCACGGAAAATTACATGAACTGATAGAGGGGCAGTGCCTTGGCCATGGTTCCGACCAGAAACAGCACTACGAACACCAGCAGGGGAACGATCACATTTGGCACCATCAGACTCACTCCATGAGCAGGACAGGGCCTCTAACTATGGTGCAGACACGACCGCCTCACCATGAATTTTTTTCGCGAGCGCAAGCGTATTCCTGAGTTGAAATGAGTGATGCAGATCACACACAATTCCGCCCCTGCTTGCCGCCCCCCCTGCGCGGGGTAGGCTCCCCTTTTTCCGGATTTCACTACTGAAGAGTCACGCCATGAGCCCATTGATCGCCATCGCCATCACGACCGGGATCCTCTCCGCCGTCTGGGGCTGGGTCGCCGTCACCCTCGGCCTCATCTCCTGGGTCGGCTTCCTCGGCTGCACCAGCTACTTCGCCTCCAGCGGCGGCTACAAGGCGCTGCTGCAAACCCTGCTGTGCAATGCCAGCGGCATGCTGTGGGCCCTGCTGCTGATCCATGGCGACGCCTGGTGGGGCGCCGGGGTGGCGGGTTACCTGATGACCGGGGTGGTGGCGACCCTGATGTGCGTGCAGGCCAGGCAACAGTGGCTCTCCTACATTCCCGGCACCTTCGCCGGTTGCTGCGCGACCTTCGGGGCAGCGGGAGAGTGGCGGCTGATCCTGCCCTCCCTGGTGATAGGTGCGCTGTTCGGCTACCTGATGAAGGCGAGCGGCCTCTGGCTCTCCCATAAGACCCAGAAAACCCAGGCCACGGCTGGCGTCACCGACCCGGCTTGAGCCGGCCTAACGTGACCGATTCGGTCTAAAACCAGAGGGGCGGCCCCTCATCAACGGGCCGCCCCTCTGTCATTTATCCCTTCGACTTGAAGTTCGCTGCTTCTATGCCGTGCCGGTTCAACAGCTTGTAGAAGTCGGTGCGGTTTCTGCCCGCCATGCTGGCCGCCAGGGTGACATTGCCCTCGGTGGTGCGCAGCAGCCGGATCAGATACTCCTTCTCAAACTCGGCCCGCGCCTCGTTGAACGAGGGGATGCCACCACTGCCGCCACTCAGGGCAGACTCCACCATGGCGGCGCCGATCACCGGGCTGCAACAGAGGCTGGCCAGCTGCTCCACCACGCTGTAGAGCTGGCGCACGTTGCCGGGCCAGGCCGCCGCCGCCAGCAACGCCAGCGCCTCCGGCGAGAAGCCGAGGGCGGCGCATTCGCCGTGGCGGCTGCGATACTCGTCCAGCGCCTGCCTGGCCAGCAAGGGGATATCCTCGCTGCGGGCACTGAGGGGCGGCATTGTGATGTTGGCCACGTTGAGCCGATAGAAGAGATCTTCCCGAAAGCGCCCCTCCTCCATCGCCGCCACCAGATCCTGATGGCTGGAGCTGATGACCCGCACCTCAGGCGTGCCCTGGCCGTACTCCTGCAATACCTGCAGCAGCTTGGCCTGCAGTGACTCCGACAGATCCCCTATCTCGTCGAGAAACAGGGTCGCACCCTTGGCCTGCTCAAACAGGCCGGACTGGCCATCCTCGCCGAACAGCTGCAGATCCAGCGCCGCCCAGGGCAGCGCGGCACAGTTGATCACATACAGCGGCTGATCACGCCGGCTGCTGGCCTGGTGCAGGGCCTGGGTCATCACCCCCTTGCCGGAACCGGAAGGGCCCATGATCAGCACCGGCACCTCCATGGTGGCGATGCTGCTGGCCTGGATCAGCAACTGCTCCATCTGCGGGTTGCGGGTCAGGATCAGCGACTGCCACTCCTGGCGCTGCTTTGGGCGCGTCAGGCTCAGCGCATGCTCTATGGTGGCGAACAGCTCGTCCTTGTCGATGGGCTTGGTCAGAAAGCTGAACACCCCGGAGCGGGTCGCCTGAATGGCGTCCGGGATGGTGCCGTGGGCGGTCATGATGATGACCGGCAGCCCCAACCACTGGGACTGGATCCGCTCGAACAGCGCCAGCCCGTCCATGCCGGCCATGCGCAAGTCGCTCAGCACCAGATCGGCCCGTTGCTGGCGCAGCCGGTCCAGCGCCCCTTCGGCACTGTCGGCGGTATCCACCTCATAACCCTGGCTGCGCAGACGCATGCTCATCAGCTTGAGCAGGCTGGCATCATCATCAACCAGCAGGATGCGACTCATTTCAGCGCCTCGCCGTTGCCATTCAGCTTGCGCTGATTGAGCTGTTCATCGATGGCGGAGAGCTGCTCGATCTGGCGGCGCAGACGCTGCACCTCCTGACTCTGATCGTCGCGCCGGCTGTCACGGGCCAGCAGCTCCTCGCCGAGGGCAATCCAGCTGCGCAGGAAGGCCTGGGCATCCAGGCCGAGCTCGGGCAGCAGGCTCTTGAGCTTGTCCAGACCGGCTCGCCGGCTTGCCACCGATTCGGACGGGTGGGTGTTGACCATGGCCAGGCTGACCCGGCTCTCGAGGTCGGTAGCCCCCTTGAGGCGCTGGCGCTCCTGGGCCCGTTGCTGGGCATGGCTGGCCAGCAGCCAGTCCGAGTATTGCAGGCGCACCTGCATCTCCTTGTTGGCAAACTCCATCCGCTTGGCGAGGGCAAGATCCGGCGACGCCGCCGGGTCACGCGCTGGCAGCAGGGAACAGCCTGTGAGCAGGCTCATCATCAATACCGGAACAACACATTGTTTCATCTTGGGCTTCACTTCAACGTCAACCGGAAACAGACATCCGCCTGTTCATCTTCAACCAATACCAACTCGCCGCCAAGGCTCATCGCCGATTCCCGGGCGATGGAGAGCCCCATTCCGGAGCCTTTCAGCAAGCCCTGGCGCACAATACTGCCCTGCTCGAAGGGTTCGAAGATCCGCTCCCGTTCGGCCACGGGAATGGCGGGCCCCTCGTTGGCCACCTCCAGCCAGCTGCCGTTGCCATCCTGCCCGGCACGGATCCAGATCTGTCCCCCCTTGGCACCGTAGCTGACCGCATTGGAGAACAGATTATCGAGGATCAGCCGCAAGCGATATGGCTCCGCTTTCAGCGTGATCGGATCGGTCGGCAAGTGTACACTGATTTGTTTGGATTCCAGCGCCAGTCGGTATTCTGCAGATAATTCTGACAGCAGGGGCGCCACTGCCACCGGCGTCAGGGTGAACACCTCCTGCTGGCTGAGCCGGTTGAAATCAAGCAGTCGCTCAATAAGGGTCTGCAGACGCCGGCTGTTCTCCTCCAGCATCTGGCAGATCTCCTGCTGATCCTGGGTGAGCGGCCCTACAAGCTGCTCGGAGAGCAGATCCGCCCCCTCCCGCAGCACTGCCAGCGGGGTCTTCAGCTCGTGGGAAACGTGGCGCAGGAACTGGTATTTCTGCTGCTCCAGCTCCTTCAGTTTGTCGTGCAGCCAGCCGATCCGCTCCCCCAGCAGCACCAGTTCGGCCGGCCCGTCCACCGGCCGCTTGTCCGGCTCCACACCGGCCCCCAGACTCAAGATCCGCGACTCAATCTGACGCACGGGGTGGATGATCAGGTAGGTAAACAGCAAGACCAGCAGCAGGCTGAGCACTGCCACGAAACCGCTGACCCACCAGATCTCGGTCATCAGGGCGGCGATGGTGGCCCGCACCTTGCTGACGTGATCGTCTACCTGACTGCGAGTGATGATCTCGAGCTGCTGGTTGGCCTCGTTGAACTCGTCAAACTTGGGGCTGTTGGACTCGGCCTTGGCACGGGCAAGATCCTGCAAGCTGTCGAGCCAGACGAGGGCCTGCTCGATGCTTCCATAAGCCTCGGCGTCAGGAATGGAACTCTGGTGGGCGGCCAGCTGGTCGCGGTAGCTCGCCAGCTGCTGCTGGTAACTGGTCAGGATGCGCTCATCCCCGAGCACCGCATAACGGCGCAGGGTGCGCTCAAGATCGATGGCCTGGGTGGTCAGCAGAGTGGCCCGGCGGGTATCGCGCACCGCCCGCTCCAGCTCGTCGCTGGTCAACTGGCTGAGGTGGTCGAGGGCCTGGCTGTCATGCCAGATCATGCCACCCAGCGGCATCAACACCAGGACGAACCCCATCAATACCACTTGCAGCAGGGAGCGTGGGCGTACCTTGGTCATCTTGTGCGGTCTCACTTCATCTGGGGTGGGTCAGCATATCCGCACTCCCCCAAAAAGCAAAACCGGCCAGAAGGCCGGTTCATGCTCTCTTCCGGGGTCATGCCAGACCCACGGATACCACACAGATAATCAGGATCATGGCCAACGCACCCGAGGCGGTCAGCAGTGCCCATTTCAGTTCCACACTCATGCAAATCTCCTTTCTTGCCAAGATGATAGAGCCTGATCACAACAGACAAACAGATGTTAATGCATAGTTAAGCCGATAACCGTGAGCTGTGTAAGAATTTCAGATGAGCCCTATCAAAGGACTGATGACATGTTCTATCTGTGTAGCATAGGGTCGAATCTTGACCCCCACCAGCATGTCGGCCAGGCGGTTGCCGAGCTGCTTGCCCACTTTGGCCGCCTGCGGCTCAGTTCGGTGATCCAGACCAAGCCGGTCGGCATGCATTCAAGCCATGACTTTCTCAACTGCCTGTTTGTCGCCGAGAGCGAGCTGGCTCAGCCCAGACTCAAGGCACACTTCATCGCCATGGAGCTGGCCCACGGGCGGGATCGCAGCGATCCGCACTGCAAGGTGCGGGACCGTCCGCTGGACATCGACATCCTGGCCAGCAGCGAGGACGACGACTTCTCCGCCGCCCAAGTTGACGCCTATCTCGACGAGCTGTTGGCAGAACTCTACGGCAAAGGAGAGGTGCACGACCCCAAGGTGACCCTGCCGCTGCACACCCGGCTGATGGCGGGCAAGGTGATCGAGGAGGGGCAGGTCGGCCTGGCCCCCGTCGCCCTGCAGCGCGACATGGCCATCCCCTGTTGATGGCTAGATGACGGCCAGACTGCGGCCACCATCCACCCGGATGCTGGCCCCGGTCATGTAGTCGTTCTGCATCAGCAACTGCACCGCCTGCCAGATGGGCGCCAGCCCCCCTTCCCGCGCCAGCGGCGTCTTCGCCAGCACCTGTTCACGCCACGCATCCCCATGCTCGTCGAGAAACAGAATGGGGCCAGGCTCTATGGTGTTGACCCGGATGGCCGGCGCCAGCTCGCGGGCAAAGCTCATGGCGAGCGAATGGGCCCCCGCCTTGGTGGCCACATAGCTGGCGAACTGGGGCGCCGGGGCGTGGATATAGATGTCGGTGATGTGGATGATGCTGGCGTTGGGATGGCGCGCCAGCTGAGGGGCCAGCCCCCGGTTGAGCTGGAAAGGGGCCGCCATGTGCACCCGGTAGAATTGATCAAACTGGGCCAGCTGGGCCGCCGGCTCGCTCGCCTGCGGCTCAAAGGCCGAGGCGTTGTGGATCACCAGCGCCAGATCCGGCTGGGAGGCCAGCACCTCGATGAGCCGGCCCACCTCTTCCTCCCGGTTGAAGTCGGCCTGCACCAGCGTCACCCCCAGCGCCCGCAACCGCGCCAGCTCCGGTCGCTCGCTGCGATAGCTGCCGGTTACCTGCCAGCCTGCCGCCACCAGCTGTTCGCACAGATAGAAACCGAGCCGACGGCCACATCCTGTCACCAATGCACGCATAATCCCTCCTCTCTTATCCGCAGGAATGCCTATCGATCCCCACGGCACAAGCCATTGGCCGTTGCCGCCATCCGGCGGGCATAGTGGCCCCATCATCACCTTACGGAGCCACTTCCATGTTGCAGATCCGCGATCACATGAGCCGTCTGACCCACTCCCTCACCCCGCAGCTCGGCCTGGCCGAGGCGCTGGACCGACTGCATGACGCCGGCCTGAGCGGCCTGCCGGTGCTGGACCCGCAGCAGCAGCTGATCGGGTTTCTCTCCGAGCAGGATTGCATCCCGAGCCTGCTCACCGGCAGCTATCACTGCGATACCCGCACCCGGGTCGAGGATCTGATGAACCGAACCCCGCTCTCGGTCAGCCCGGACGACAGCATACTGGAGCTGGCCCGCCAGATGACCGGGGCCAAACCCAAGGTCTATCCGGTGCTGGAGGGCAATCGGGTAATAGGCATCATCAGCCGCCGGCAGGTGATGCAGGCCCTCAACGCGCAGATGAAGGCCTGCCTGCCCACCTAAATCTGGTAACGCCCCTTGTCGCCGATATCGAAGTGCAGGGGCATCCGCCATTTTGCCAGCGCGAGCAGAGTGAGCAGCGCTCCACACACCAGCGCCACCAGGGCGGCGGCCCAGCCGATGCCGGTCAGCTCCAGCAGCCACAACAGGGGCAGCAGCAGGGGCACCGCCCTGATCCCCGGAATGGCGAAGCAGAACTGCTCCTTGAAGGCCAGCCCCGCCAGCATGGCAAGGGCCGCTCCCAGCACCAGCACATCCGGCGCCCCGCTCGCACTGAGCAACAGGGCGCCCCAGCCCAGCCCCTGCAGCAAGAAGCGAATGCGCTTGTCATAGACATGCAGGCACAGGCCGCATACCCCGCTGGCCACGGCCAGCGCCGTCAGCCACTGTGCCGGCGTCAAAAAATCCTGCCCGATCAGCAAGCTTGCCCCTCGACACAGCAGCAGCAAGGCTGCCAGACTCAAGCCCAGGCGATAGAGGCAGACCGACAGCCTGTCGATGCCGTCCAGCTCGCTTTCAATTTCAGGGTTTGCCATATACAGTCGCCTCTACTAATCAGGGGCAACCCAATATACTGGTATCAGGTGCCAGATAATCTTCAAATGGGTTCAGGAGAGGTAGTTTGCGTGTAATCCACCTGCTTTGGCTACTGTTCCCGCTCAGCCCCTTTGCCAGGGAGCTGATCGTCTGTGGCACGATGGAACCCCCGCTCAAATACCTCGATGCCGCTCAGCAGCCCAGAGGGCTCGATGTCGACATCGTCACCACCATCTTTGGCAGACTCAAGATCCCCATCAAGATCGAGCTGGCCGATTCCGGTGCCCGTCTCACCCGCAACGCAGAGACCGGTGTTTGCGATGTGGTGATGACGCACTCCTACAAGGCGGAGCGGGAACGCTACCTCATCTACCCCCAGCAGGCCCATATCCGCCACAGCTGGCACTTTTTCGTGCGCAAGGCCGACCTGCTGAAGATCCGCTACGAGACGCTGGCCGACCTCAAACCCTGGCGCATCGGAGTGACCAAGGATTTCTCCTACACCCCCGAGCTGGCCGCCGCCCTCACCGATCCCTCCTATCACTTCCAGGAGATCACCATGAACCAGCTGCAGCTGCGCAAGCTGCTGGCCGGACGAATCGATACGGTCCCCATGCCGCTGGTCACCGCCTTCGCCCAGATCAGGGAGGAGGGACTGGAGGGCAAGCTCGACTACCTGCCCAAACCGCTCAAGAGCAGCCCCTACTTCAACACCTGGGCCCGCACCCGCGCCGACCAGAATACCCCGGCCCAGATGGCGGCCTATGACGCCGAGCTGCTGCGCATGAAACGCGACGGCCGGCTCAAGGCCCTCTACGACAAGTACGGCATCCCCTATATCGAACCCTGATCGGCCGGTCAGGGCTTCATATCCCGCAAGCTCGAGTTTTGCAGCGAGACAAGCGTCTCGTACGGGAGTGGATCTCTACATCCCTCTCATGCAACCCGGCTCAAGGTTTTACATCCCGCAGGATCGGGTTCTGCAGCGAGATCAGCGTCTCGGTGGACTGTATCTCGTCGATGGTCTGGATCTTGTGGATCAGCACGGTCTGCAACTCGTCGATGGAGCGGGTCATCACCTTCATGAAGATGCTGTAGTGGCCCGTGGTGTAGTAAGCCTCCACCACCTCGTCCAGCGCCTGCAGCTTGGCCAGCGCCGAGGGGTAATCCTTGGCGCTCTTCAGGTTGATGCCGATGAAGCAGCAGACGTCGTAACCCAGCTTCTTCGGGTTCACCTGCACCCGCGTTCCCTCGATGATGCCCGCCTGCTTCATCTTCTCCACCCGCACATGGATGGTGCCCGGGCTGACCAGCAGTTGTTTGGCCAGCTCGGCGTAAGGCAGCCGTGCATTCTCCATCAGGGCGGTGAGGATGGCCTGATCGAGATTATCGATCCGATAATTTTCCGGCACTTTTTTGCACTCCCTTTGATGATTCATCATTAATAACCCGCATATTTTGAAGAAAAAAATACACAAAGCCTATTTCTATTATCGAATATTGAATTTAGTCGGCGATCTGTTGAAGAATCCTCACATCCAACGGGTTCAAGACAGGTATTCAGCATGAAACAGCACTACATTCGCAGCCAGCAACAGATCAGCTTCGTCAAAGAGATGTTCTCCCGCCAACTCGCCCAACAACTGGGTCTGATGGAGGTACAAGCCCCCATCCTGAGCCGGGTCGGTGATGGCACTCAAGACAACCTCTCTGGCCACGAGAATGCGGTGCAGGTCAAGGTGAAGACCCTGCCTGAGCACAGCTACGAAGTGGTGCACTCACTGGCCAAATGGAAGCGCCAGACCCTGGGCCGCTTTGGCTTCGGTCCGGGCGAAGGCATCTACACCCACATGAAGGCACTGCGTCCGGACGAGGATCGCCTCACCCCCATCCACTCCGTCTACGTGGATCAGTGGGACTGGGAGAAGGTGATGCCGAGCGAGCGCCGCGATCTGGCCTACCTGCAGGAGACGGTGCGCGGCATCTGGGCCGCCATCAAGGCCACCGAGCGCGCGGTTTGTGCCGAACATGAGCTGACCCCCTTCCTGCCGGCCGAAATCCAGTTCGTGCACAGCGAAGAGCTGCTGACCCGCTACCCGGATCTCGACGCCAAGGGGCGCGAGCGCGCCATCGCCAAGGAGCTGGGTGCCGTGTTCCTGATCGGTATCGGCGGTGCCCTCTCCCACGGTGAGCGCCACGACGTGCGTGCCCCGGACTACGACGACTGGAGCAGCCACAGCGAGCTGGGCCTAGCTGGTCTGAACGGTGACATCCTGGTGTGGAACCCGGTGCTGCAGGACAGCTTCGAGATCTCCTCCATGGGGATCCGGGTTGACGCCGAGGCGCTGCGCCGCCAGCTCGCCATCACCGGCGACGAGGATCGCCTGCAGTACGACTGGCACCAGGACCTGCTGGCCGCCCGGATGCCGCAAACCATCGGCGGCGGCATCGGTCAATCCCGTCTGGCCATGCTGCTGCTGCAAAAAGAGCACATAGGTCAGGTTCAGGTCGGTGTCTGGCCGGCCGAGATGAAAGCCGCCGTGCAAGGCATGCTGTAACGCATGCTGTAACGAATGAAGGCCAGGCCGGCGCGATCGCCGCCGGCATGGCGACAGGCAAGTGGCCGTCGGGGTTGAGCGAGCGCAACCCCGGCAGGCTGTAAGAGGCAAGACCGGCAGCGGCCTTGCTTCGCCATCGGGGGCTTGCCCCTGCGACCCGCTCAACCCACGTCAGGTCGCTTCACTACATTCCTCCCGGCAATCTTCGGATTGCCGTTTTTTTTACGCCGAAAACCGGTATTCGAAACCGGCTCCGATCTGGCACTGGCGCGGCAGTTCCGCTTTCCTGCTGCCGGTACAGTGGCAGGCAAACAGCTTCTCCACCGCCTCCTCCTGCAGATAGGCGCCAAGCGCCGCCGCCCGCTGCGAACCGGAAAACTTCAGGTGCAGGCCGCCGATGACGGCGTGGATCCGCTCATCACCACACACCTCCCTGGCCCGCTCGATGATGTTCTCGGTCCCGGCGTGACCACAGCCGATAAAGACGATGAGCCCCTGCTCGCTCTTGTAGGCCAGCGCCGAGTCGTCACTGATGAGGTCTTTCTCCACCCGCCCGCCCCGTACTATGTAGCCGAGCAGCGAAGGCGCAGCCCGGTCGCGCCGCACAATGCTGCCGAGGAACACCAGACGATCCGAGAGCCACACCGGCTCGGCCGAGCAGTGGGGGAGCAAGCCTCTGGCCGCCAGCGACTCCCGTTCCAGCACTCCCGACAGGCGATAGAGGTTGCGCCGCCAGAAGGGAAGCGGCAGGAAATAGCCCCGCTCGCAGAACACGTCCGGGCAGGCGATGAGAGGAATGGGAATCGGATAGACGGGCAGCGAGCCTACCCCGCCCACATGGTCGTAGTGACCGTGAGAGAGCACCACATGGGTGAGCGAGGCGAGATCGATCCCCATCACGGCGGCGTTGTGGCACAGCGCCCGGCCACGGCCGCTGTCGAACAGCACCCTGAGGCCGTCGCACTCCAGCAGCAGCGCCAACCCTCGCTCGGGTAGACACTCCGGCAGATGAACGTCGTCATCCACCAAGACGGAAAACTTCAGCATTTCAGTCCCTCAGAAAACAAAACGCAGGCATCAAGCCTGCGTTTTTTATCGACGATCCCGTTACTGGGTCATGGTGAGGCCGTTGCTGTCGGCTCCCAGCAGCAGTTTCTTGCCGGGAACGATGCGGCCGGAGAGCAGCGCCTGCGCCAGCGGGTTCTCCACCTTGTGCTGGATCGCCCGCTTGAGGGGACGCGCCCCATAGACGGGGTCGAACCCGGCGTGCACCAGCTTGTTCAGCAGCGCTTCGCTCACCTCCACCTCGTAGCCCTGGGCCTCCAGCCGGCTCATCAGGCTCTTGAGCTGGATGCGGGCGATGGACTTGATGTGCTCCTCGCCGAGCGGGTGGAACACCACCGTCTCGTCGATCCGGTTGATGAACTCCGGCCGGAAACTGCGTGCCAGCACCTCCATCAACATGGCTTTCATCTCGTCGTAATCCTTCTCGGAGTGGTGCTCCTGAATCAGATCCGACCCCAGGTTGGAGGTCATGATGACCACGGTGTTACGGAAGTCCACGGTACGACCCTGACCATCGGTCAGCCGGCCGTCATCCAGCACCTGCAGCAGGATGTTGAACACATCCGGATGGGCCTTCTCCACCTCGTCCAGCAGGATCACCGAGTAGGGGCGACGACGCACCGCCTCGGTCAGATAACCGCCTTCTTCATAACCCACGTAGCCGGGAGGCGCCCCCACCAGACGGGCCACGCTGTGTTTCTCCATGAACTCGGACATGTCGATCCGCACCATGGCGTCCTGGGTATCGAACAGGAACTCCGCCAGCGCCTTGCACAGCTCGGTCTTGCCCACCCCGGTGGGCCCGAGGAACAGGAAAGAGCCGATGGGGCGGTTCGGGTCAGAGAGACCTGCACGGGAGCGGCGAATGGCGTTGGAGACCGCCTCGACCGCCTCCTCCTGGCCGATCACCCGACTGTGCAGCTGATCTTCCATCCGCAGCAGCTTCTCGCGCTCCCCTTCCAGCATGCGGGCCACCGGAATCCCGGTCCAGCGTGCCAGCACGTCTGCGATCTCCACGTCGGTGACCCGGTTGCGCAGCAGGCTGGTCTCCTGCATCTCGGCCTGGGTGGCGAGATCCAGCTGTTTCTCCAGCTCAGGAATGCGGCCGTACTGCAGCTCGGACATGCGACCCAGGTCACCTGCGCGGCGCGCCACGTCGAGATCCTGACGGGCCTGCTCCAGCGCCGCCTTGATGTGCTGGGTGCCGGCGAGGGCAGCCTTCTCGGCCTTCCACACCTCTTCCAGCTCATTGTATTCCCGATCTTTTTCACCGATCTCCTGGTTGATCAGCTCGAGCCGTTTGCGGCTGGCGTCGTCATCCTCCTTCATCAGCGCCTGCTGTTCGAGTTTCAGCTGGATGATGCGCCGCTCGAGCCGATCGAGAGACTCGGGCTTGGAGTCGATCTGCAGCCGAATGCTGGCCGCCGCCTCGTCGATGAGGTCGATGGCCTTGTCCGGCAGCTGACGATCCGCGATGTAGCGGTGCGACAGCTGGGCCGCTGCCACGATGGCCGGGTCGGTGATCTGCACGTGGTGGTGCAGCTCGTAACGCTCCTTCAGGCCGCGCAGGATGGCGATGGTATCCTCCACACTCGGCTCTTCCACCAGCACCTTCTGGAAGCGGCGCTCCAGCGCGGCATCCTTCTCGATGAACTGGCGATATTCATCGAGCGTGGTAGCCCCGACGCAGTGCAGTTCGCCCCGCGCCAGCGCTGGTTTGAGCATGTTGCCCGCGTCCATGGCCCCCTCGCCCTTGCCGGCGCCGACCATGGTGTGCAGCTCGTCGATGAAGAGGATGACGTTGCCCTCCTCCTTGGCCAGGTCGTTCAGCACCGCCTTGAGCCGTTCCTCGAACTCGCCGCGATACTTGGCACCGGCCACCAGGGCCCCCATGTCCAAGGAGAGCACCCGCTTGTTCTTGAGCCCCTCCGGCACCTCGCCGTTGATGATGCGCTGGGCCAGCCCTTCGACGATGGCGGTCTTGCCGACGCCGGGAGCCCCGATCAGCACAGGGTTGTTCTTGGTACGGCGTTGCAGCACCTGGATGGTGCGGCGAATTTCGTCATCCCGGCCGATCACCGGGTCAAGCTTGCCGATCTCGGCCCGCTCGGTCAGATCGATGGTGTACTTCTCCAGCGCCTGGCGATTCTCCTCGGCGTTGGCATCCTCCACCTTCTTGCCGCCACGCACCTTGTCGATGGCCGCTTCGAGTTTCTCCTTGGTCAGCCCCTGGGCACGCAGCAGTTCGCCCAGCGTCCCCTTCTCGTCGAGGGCCGCCAGCACGAACAGTTCGGAGGAGATGAACTGATCCTTGCGCTGCTGGGCCAGCTTGTCGCAGACGTTGAGCAGCCGGCCGAGGCCGTTGGAGAGCTGCACATCTCCCTCCACGCCGCTGACACGCGGCAGGCGGTCGAGTTCTTCACCCAGACGCGAACGCAGGGCATTGATGTCCAGCCCGGTCAGGGTCAGCAACGGGCGAATGGAGCCGCCATCCTGATTGACCAGGGCGGTCATTAGGTGAACGGGTTCAATGAATTGGTGGTCACGACCCAGCGCAAGAGACTGGGCATCGGAAATAGCAATCTGGAATTTGCTGGTCAGGCGATCGAGGCGCATTGCACTCCCCCTTCAAACAGGCAGACGCCGCTTGCGCGGCAAACAACATAACTTTCTGAGATGAAAGATGAGGCCCGTACGGACTATTTCAAGGGGTGAGGCTGGTTATTTTTTCTGCAGATGCAGGCGTGAGGGGATCACGGCCCCTTGGCAAACAAGGGGCCGCTCAGTATTTATTCGGCCAGCCAGATGATGGAAGCCATTCGGCCGGTCTGGCCGTCGCGACGATAGGAGTAGAAGCGCTCGCTGTCGCTGAAGGTGCAGTGCTCGCCGCCATGGACGGCGGTAATGCCAGCGCGGGCGAGGCGCAGGCGGGCCAGCTGGTAGATGTCCGCCAGCCACTTGCCCTCGTTGGGCGAAGGGACAAACGCTGCCTCTGCTGCAGCCTGCTCCGCCATAAAGGCCTCGCGCACCTCGCCACCCACCTCGAAGGCCTGCGGGCCGATGGCCGGGCCAAGCCAGGCCAGGATCTCGCCCGGCTCGCGACCCATGGCGGCGATGCTCGCCTCCAGCACGCCCCCCTGCAGCCCACGCCAGCCGGCGTGAGCGGCGGCCACCACGGTGCCGGCCCGATCGCAGAACAGCACAGGCAGGCAGTCGGCAGTCATCACGATGCAGGCCTGCCCCGCGTCTCGGGCGCAGGCGGCATCCGCATCCGGCGCGCAGCCATAGTCGCTGCTGACGGGATGCACCGCGGTGCCGTGCACCTGATTGAGCCAGTTGAGAGTGCCGGGGATGGAGGACGCCTGCTGCAGTCGGGCCCGGTTGGCCTCGACCCTGGCCGGTTCGTCCCCCACGTGGGCCCCCAGGTTGAGGCCGGCAAAGACCCCCTCGCTGACGCCGCCGTCACGGGTGGTCGACAGGGCTCTGACCCTGGCCGGGGCCGGCCAGTCGGGTTCGATCCATTTCATCTGTGGCTCCTTTCGTTCATATGAAAACGGGGCCCCTTGGCTGCAACCAGTCAAGGGGCCCCGTTTCGAGTCATGCAGGGCGGGTTACGGCAGGAATCGTCGCAAGCGCGCCCTCTTTATTATCAGTTCCAGACCAGATCGTCCGGATTGGCCAGGGTATCGGCCCGCAGCACTTCCATCAGATCCAGCATGTCCTGCGGCGTCGGCGAGTGCCACTGCATCACCTCACCGGTGATGGGGTGAGCCAGCTGCAGCATGGTGGCGTGCAGCGCCTGGCGATGGAAGTTGCGCAGGGCTTCGGTCAGCTCGGGGATGGCGTTGCGCAGCGGACGCAGACGACCGCCGTAGGCCGGATCACCCACCAGCGGGTGCTTGATGTGGGCCATGTGCACACGGATCTGGTGGGTACGACCGGTTTCCAGCCGCAACCGCAGCCGGGTGTGACCGCGGAACTTCTCGTGCACCCGGTAGTGGGTCACGGAAGGACGGCCATTGGGCACCACGGCCATGTGGGTGCGCTGGGTCGGGTGACGGCCGATGGGAGCATCGACGGTGCCGCCGGCGGTCATGTGACCGATGGCGATCGCTTCGTACTCACGGGTGATCTGGCGCGCCTGCAGCGCTTCCACCAGATGGGTCTGGGCCGGCACTGTCTTGGCGACCACCATCAGACCCGTGGTGTCTTTATCCAGACGGTGCACGATACCGGCGCGGGGCACTTCGGCGATGTCCGGGTAGCGGTGCAGCAGGGCGTTGAGGATGGTGCCATCGGGCGTACCGGCGCCCGGGTGAACCACCAGACCGGCCGGCTTGTCGATCACCAGAATGTGTTCATCTTCGTAAACGATGTTGAGCTCGATATCCTGCGCATCGAAGCGGGTGTCATCTTCCAGCTCGACATCCACATGTACCTTCTGCCCGGCCAGCACCTTCTCGCGCGGGGTATTGGCAACCTGACCATCCAGGGTCACTCTGTCCTGTAAAATCCACTCCTTGATGCGGGTGCGGGAGTAGTCTGGAAACAATTCGGCCAGGGCCTGGTCGAGTCGCTGCCCGAATTGGTGATCCTGGAATTCGCCTGTCAGTTCAATATGCTGGCTCATGTATGGTCTCTTGAGCGGGGGGTATCAATTCGAAATAATCCGGGTATTCTAGCTTTTCTTTTAGCCAAGCATAACGGATACTTTGCCAATTTCGTGGAAATGGACCGGATGTTGTTGATGGGAAAGAAGTCTCACCTGCTGATGTCACTCGCCTTGGTCGCTACCTTGATCACAGGCTGTTCCAGCACCAAACCCAAGGTACCGGACGAACCGCCGGAGACCCTGTACCAGAAAGCACGCGTCAAGCTGGATGCCGGTAACTACCTGAATGCTATCGAGTTACTGGAAGCGCTGGATTCTCGCTATCCTTTCGGTGCCTACTCCAACCAGGTTCAGCTCGACCTCATTTACGCCTACTACAAGCAGGATGACACTGCCCAGGCGATCGCCAATATCGACCGTTTTATCCGCCTCAACCCGGCGCATAAAAATATCGATTACGTCTTCTATATGCGCGGTCTGACCAACATGGCCGGCGATTACAACTTCTTCCAGGACTTCCTGGGCATAGATCGGGACGACAAAGACCCCTCCTATGCCCGTCAGGCCTTCCAGGATTTCAAGACCCTGTTGCAGAACTACCCCAACAGCGTCTACGCCGCCGATGCCCGTGCCCGCATGATCGGTCTGAAGAACCGGCTCGCCCGCTACGACCTGAGCGTGGCCGAGTACTATGTGAAGCGTGATGCGCTGATCGCCGCCGCCAACCGGGCCAAGCTGATCGTCGAGACCTACCCCGACACGGCCGAAACCGAGAAGGCGCTGGAGATCATGATCAACTCCTACGACACCCTGAAGATGCCGACCCTGGCCCAGCACGCCCGCGAAGTGCTGGCCAAGAACTACCCGGACAATCGTCTCGGTCGCAGCTGATCGCTTGCCGCACAATGAAAAACCGGAGCCTTGGCTCCGGTTTTTTTATGGGCGCTGTTCATGAACGACATGCCCCTTTACCACCCCGTGCCGGCGGCATGGGGAAAGACGGCGCACATCAGCCACGCCGTCATGCCTTGTATTACTTGGCAACGTTGCCCGCCACGTTGAGCACATCCCAGGTGCGGGAGAAGGGCGGCGCGTAGGCAAAGTCCAGCATGCCGAGCTGCTCCGTGGTCACCCCCATGGTGATGGCGACCGCCAGCGCATCGATGCGGTGCACCGCCCCCTTGCGCCCGAGGATCTGCCCCCCCAGCAGCCGCTTGCTGCCCGCCTCGTAGACCAGCTTGACGTGGATGTCGGACTGACCCGGGCAGTAGTTGGTGTGGCACTTGTCCTTGATCACCACGGTGCGATAGTCGATCCCCATCACCTTGGCTTCCTGCTCGGAGAGGCCGGTACGGCCCGCCTCCAGCCCCAGCACCTTGAGTGCCGCAGAGCCGAGGGTGCCCGGGAATTCCTGCTCGGCGCCCGCCAGGTTCTCGCCCACCATGCGCCCCAGCTTGTTGGCGATGGTAGCGAGCGGCACATAGACCTGCTGCTGCTTCACGCCGTGCCAGACGCTGGCACAGTCACCGGCCGACCAGACGTTGGCCAGCGAGCTGCGCCCCTGCCGGTTCACCTTGATGGCACCGTTGCCGAGCCGCTCGATGCCGGTATCGGCCAGGAACTCGGTATTGGGTTTGACCCCGGTGCAGACCACCACTATATCGGCCTCGTACTCGCCATGGCTGGTGCGCACGCCGGTCACCCGGCCCTCTCCCAACAGGGCTTCGACCCGCTCGCCGAGATGGAGGGAGACTCCCTGCTCACGCAGCTCGGTCTCGATATGCTGGGTGATCTCGCTGTCGAACGCCTCCGGGATGACCCGCTCCGCCAGCTCGATCAGGCGCACCTCCTTGCCCTGATGGACCAGCGCCTCGACCACCTCCAGCCCGATAAAGCCGGAGCCGATCACCAGGGCTCGGCGGTTGGCCTTTTCCTGCACGGCGGCCTTGAGGGCCAGCCCATCGGCCATCCGGCGCAGGCCGAATACCCCTTCCTGCTGCAGGCCTGGGATGGGCGGCATCACTTCGCGGGCGCCGGTGGCGATCATCAGCCGATCGTAGCGATCGGTGAAGGTGTCGCCGTTATGTTCGACCTTCAGCGTCTGAGCATTGGCATCCAGGCTCAGCACCCGGTGGCCGGTCTTGACCTCGATCCCCTTGGCGGCGAACTGCGCCGGGGTGAACTCGGCCATGTAGCCGGGCTCCTGAAACTCGTCGCCAACGAAATAGGGCAGACCGCAGGCGCCGAAGGAGATCACCTCGGACGCCTCATACACCACTATCTCAGCCTCTTTGGCCAGTCGGCGCGCCTTGGCGGCCGCACTCATGCCGGCGGCTTCGCCACCGATGATCACGATTCTCATACTTGCTCCTGTCAATGACGCAGGGAGGGCATGCCCTCCCTGTGGTTGATGGCGGAAGGGATCCCCTCCCGCGGCGGATCAGATGGTGGACTCTTCGCCGTCCAGACAGACTTCCTGCTCGCTGTTGAACACCGCCATGTCGGTCTCCCCCAGCAGACGGCTGGTGACGGTACCGGCGGTGATGGAGCCGGAGACGTTCAACGCGGTACGGCCCATGTCGATCAGCGGCTCGATGGAGATGAGCAGACCGGCCAGCGCCACCGGAAAGTCCAGCGCGGAGAGCACGATCAGGGCGGCGAAGGTGGCGCCGCCACCAATGCCGGCCACCCCGAAGGAGCTGACGGTGATGATGGCGATCAGGGTCATGATGAAGGCCGGATCCATGGGGTTGACCCCCACGGTCGGCGCAATCATGACCGCCAGCATGGCCGGATAGATGCCGGCGCAGCCGTTCTGGCCGATGGTCGAACCGAACGAGGCGGCGAAGTTGGCGATCCCCTCCGGAATGCCGAGCGCCTTGGTCTGGGTCTGCACGTTCATCGGGATGGAACCCGCACTGGTGCGGGAGGTGAAGGCAAAGGCCAGCACCGGCATGATCTTCTTCAGGAAGCGGGCCGGGTTGATGCCCACCAGCGCCACCAGCAGCAGGTGCACGGCGAACATGATGGCGATGGCACCGTAGGAGGCCAGCACGAAGTTGAGCAGGTTGATGATGTCGGCGTAGTTGGAGCCGGACACCACCTTGGTCATCAGCGCCAGCACGCCGTAGGGGGTGAGGCGCAGCACCAGGGTCACCATCCGCATCACGATGACGTGAGCCACCTGCATGAAGTGGCCGAAACTCACGAAGATCTCCGGCTTCTTGCGGGCGATACCGGTGGCGGAGAGGCCGATGAAGATGGAGAAGATCACCACGGCGATGGTGGAGGTCTTGCGCGCCCCCGTCATATCGAGGAAGGGGTTGGCCGGGATGAACTCCAGCACCATCTTGGCAAAGGACATGCTCTCGACGCTGCCGAGGGTGGTCTGCAGGGCCGCCCCGCGGGCGGTTTCGGCGGCGCCGGCGGTGAGCCCCTCGGCGGTCAGGCCGAACAGGTTGGACATCAGGATGCCCGCCCCGGCGGCGATCATGGTGGTGAAGATCAGCACGCCAATGGTCATGGCGCTGATCTTGCCAAGGGCGGTGCCACCGTTGAGCTTGAGGATGGCCCCAATGATGGAGACCATGATGAGCGGGATGATGATCATCTGCAGCAGCTTCACGTAGCCGCTGCCGACGATATCCAGGTAGTCGCCGGTCTGCACCAGCACGTCGGAACCGGCCCCGTAGAGCAGCTGCAGGGCGGCGCCGAACAGGATGCCCAGCCCCAGCCCCGAGAAGACCCGGCGGGTGAAGCTGACGTGGGTCTGCTGCAACCGATAGAGAAACAGCAGCAACATGGCCAGGATGGCCAGATTACCTATAACGCTAAGAGTCATGACGATATTCCCCAAAATGATCGGGCCAGGCCCGAAGTGTGCGGACGAGTGCCCTGTACGCACTCCTCCCTGAAACCTGCCGCGTCGTGGCGGCGTGCCCCCCGGTGTGGCCGGGGTGGCGTCAGCTGGCAGAAAAACGGAGGGTGGCCTGCGCCACCCTCTTGCATCACTCGGCCTTGCCTTGTTGCTTGGCCCGCATGATGTTGATGATCTCGATATCGGTATCCAGCATCCCCTGCTTGGAGAGGCGGCCCAGGTTGGCGATGGTCTGATCCACATCGTCGGAGACGATGCCTTCGCTCTGGGGGACCCGCAGATTGTTGATGGCCATCAGCGAGGATTTCACCGCCGCCGAGGTGGAGGTAGAGACCTTCATGGAACAGGCGCTGCCGGCACCGTCGCAGATGATACCGGAAACGTCGCCAATCATGTTGTTGATGCAGTGACTAATTTGCTCGAACTGACCACCCAGCAGCCAGGTGATGGCGGCCCCCGCCCCCATGGCGGCGGTGCTGGCGGCACAGAGGGCCGACAGCTTGTTCTGGTAGGTCTTGATGTAGATGGCGACCAGGTGGCTCATCACCAGCGCCCGGGTCAGCTGCTCGTCGCTCGCCTTGAGGAAGCGGGCGGCGGCGACCACCGGCATGGTGGCGGCAATGCCCTGGTTGCCGGAGCCCGAGTTGGACATGGCGGGCAGCATGGCACCATCCATCCGCGCGTCGGAGGCGGCGGAAGAGAGGCGCATGGCCAGGGTCATCAGATCATCGGAGAGCAGCTTGCGCTCCACCTGCTCGGTGAGGATCTTGCCGATGCGCAGGCCATACCCCTGCAACCCTTCGTCCGCCAGCGCCTGGTTCATGGTGGCCGCCTCGCGGATGAAGTCGATCTCGGCCAGCGGCACCTGCAGGGCGAACTCCACGATCTCGCGCAGGGTCATGGCGGGCTTGCTGGCAGGCGCGGCCTGGATCTGCACGCCGGGGGCGCTGTCCTGCGCCATCAGCACCTCGCCATCGCGCTCCATCAGGATGATGCGGGTGTGGTCGGTACAGATCACCACCCGGGCGCTGTGGCCCTCTACCTCTGCCAGCACCTCGGCGTAGAGCACGTCCGGCACATCCTTCACGTCCACCTTGATGGCGGGCAGCAGCGCCTTGGCGGCTTCAACCTGATCCGGCGTGAGGGTCTTGAGCACCTCCAGCCCGGCATCCGGGTTGCCGCCGGTGATACCGACAGCGGCCGCCACCGGCAGCCCTATCATGCCGGTGCCCGGCACCCCGACCCCCATGCCGTTCTTGAACAGGTTGCCGCTGACCCAGACGCTGACGCGGGTCGGCACCTGCCCCAGCAGCTTGCGGCAGTTGGCCGCCGCCAGCGCCACCGACATGGGCTCGGTGCAGCCAAGGGCCGGCACCACTTCACGCTTGAGCAGGGTAATAAAGTCGGTCCATTGTGCGTTCATTGCGATGTGTCTCATGTTCATGGTGCCCGCATAGGGGCGTGTATTGTGCTGTCCGGCCCGCCGTGCAACGGCGGAGCGACATATAACCAGTATGGCGGGAGATGCCGGTCTGGCGGCAGCCGAATGAGGGCCGCGCCTATGATCGGAGCCGCTGCGGCGCTGGGCAATCCGATCAACTTTTGGTAACTCTAAAGCAATAGGACTCAAATAAAATTGAGCCGACTCGCTTTTTGCGCAGGCATTATGCCCCACTGGCGGTGAAGTGCCACAAAATGTGAACAGGCGCACAACAGGGCGATAGCGGCCCGGTGCCGCCGGTTCAAGAGGGGGTCAGAGCCCGTAGCGGGTCAGCAGGGCCTGATACTCGGGGGTCTGCTTGAAGGCCTTGAGGGCGAGGGAGAACTGATAGGCCAGCCGTTCGTTGCCGGGCCTGTGGGTAAAGGCGAGAAAGTTGCGGTTGCTCTCGGTCACCATCTTCTCGCTGTGACCGATCTGATCCTGCAGACCCTGCCCCTTGAGCAGGTAACGGCCCACTATCTGGTTCATCACCACCGCATCCAGCCGTCCGGCCATCATCAGGTGCAGCTGCTTGATCATGTTGTTCTCCCCGGTCATGGGCACCCGGGTGAACAGGGCCGAGGTCAGGAAGGGTTCGCCATAGGCGTAATCGGACTGAATACCAATGCGCAGCCCCTTGAGGCTCTCCAGGCTCTGATAGTCGACAGGCTTGCTGAAGGGGAAGAAGATCACTTCACCGCTCTGGGAGAGGGGCTCATCAGGATAGTGCAGCCACTCCAGCCGGCGCTCCTCGAAGAAGGCGTCGACGATGGCATCGCCGCGCTGGAACCTGGCCTCCTGCAGCACCCGCTTCCAGGGCAGCACCTTGACCGTGGTCTGGTAGCCCATCCGTTTGAGCACGGTGCGGGCCAGCTCAAGATCGGCACCACCCAGACTGCCGTCGTCGAGGCGCATCACATAAGGCGGCCACAGCTCGGTGAGCAGGGTCAGGGTCGGCGGCTCGGCGGCCTGCACCAGGCTCCCCCACCAGAGACAAAACAGGATCCATCCTTTCCGCCACACCATGCCGCGCTCTCCCTCTGTGCATTGGCTGAGGATATACCAAAAAGTAAGTAATAAAAAAGGAGGCCGCAGCCTCCTTTTTGCTTTCCTCTCCGGCGCTTACAGCGCTTTCAGGATGGCCTCGACGCTGGCCTTGGCATCGCCGAACAGCATCTGGGTGTTCTCTTTGAAGAACAGCGGGTTCTGCACACCGGCATAGCCAGTGTTCATGGAACGCTTGAAGCCGATGACGTTCTGCGCCTTCCACACTTCCAGCACCGGCATGCCGGCGATGGGGCTGCCCGGATCTTCCATGGCAGCCGGGTTGACGGTGTCGTTGGCACCGATCACAAGCACGGTGTCGGTATCGCTGAAGTCTTCGTTGATCTCGTCCATTTCCAGCACGATGTCGTACGGGACTTTCGCTTCCGCCAGCAGCACGTTCATGTGGCCAGGCAGACGACCGGCAACCGGGTGGATACCGAAGCGCACCTTGACGCCGCGATCACGCAGCTTCTGGGTGATCTCGGCCACCGGATACTGGGCCTGCGCCACCGCCATGCCGTAGCCCGGGGTGATGATGACGGAACTGGAGTTTTTCAGCAGCTCGGCCACGTCTTCGGCGCTGGTCTCGCGGTATTCGCCCATCTCCTGGTCGGCCGTGGAGGCCACACCGTCGGAGCCGAAGCCACCGGCGATCACGGAGATGAAGGAGCGGTTCATCGCTTTACACATGATGTAGGAGAGGATCGCACCGGAAGAACCCACCAGGGCACCGGTGACGATCAGCAGGTCGTTGGAGAGCATGAAGCCCGCCGCCGCCGCCGCCCAACCGGAGTAGGAGTTCAGCATGGAGACCACCACCGGCATGTCGGCGCCGCCGATGGAGGCAACCAGGTGCCAGCCGAAGGCGAAGGCGATCAGGGTCATCACCAGCAGGGCGAAGGTGGAGCCACCGGCGTTGACGAAGTGGATCATCAGCGCGATGGAGACCACCACGGCCAGCAGGTTCAGCTTGTGGCGGTGCGGCAGCATCAGCGGCTTGGAAGAGATCAGGCCACGCAGCTTGCCGAACGCCACCACGGAACCGGTGAAGGTCACCGCACCGATGAAGACGCCCAAGAACACTTCCACCAGGTGGATGTTCAGCATGGCGCCGGTCAGGTGCTCGACCTGGGCGACGCTGTTGGCCTGTTCGAAGGCGGCGCGGGCTGCGGCCAGAGTGGCATCCAGGTTGGAACCGACAGAGACCACTACTTCAGCCGGAGCAGACGGGTGCAGATCGATGAAGCTGTTGAAGCCCACCAGCACGGCCGCCATACCCACGAAGCTGTGCAGCACGGCCACCAGCTCGGGCATTTCGGTCATCTCGACCTTGAGCGCCAGACGCACGCCGATGGCACCGCCGATCACCATGGCCAGGATGATCCAGTGAACGCCACTGGTTTCCGGGTTGAATACGGTGGCGAGCAGGGCGATGGCCATACCCGCGATACCGAACAGGTTGCCATGTTTGGCCGTCTCTTGCTTCGACAGTCCCGCGAGACTGAGGATGAAGAGCACGGCGGCAACGATATAGGATGCTGTTACCAGTCCTTGAGACACGTTAAACCCCCTTAATCCTTACGGAACATCTTCAGCATGCGCTGAGTGACGGTGAAGCCGCCGAAGATGTTGATACTGGCAATCAGCACGGCGATGAAGGCCAATGCGGTGACCAGGGTCGACCCTTGCCCAATCTGCAGCAGGGCACCGACCACGATAATGCCGGAGATGGCATTGGTGACCGACATCAGCGGCGTGTGCAGGGCGTGAGAGACGTTCCACACCACGTAGTAACCGACCACACAGGCCAGGATGAATACGGTGAAGTGAGAGAGGAACGCGGCAGGCGCCACGGCAGCAACCCAGCCGAAGGCGGCGATGCCGAGGGCACCGAACACGAACTTCTTGTTGGAGGGTTTGGCCTCTTCTTTCTTGGCAGCCGGTTTGGCGGCGGCCGGCTTCTGCGGGGCGGCAGAGACGGAGATGGCGGGCGGCGGGAAGGTCACTTCACCGGCCTGGATCACCGTCATGTTGCGCTGCACCACGTCTTCGAAGTCGATGGCGACGTTGCCGTCCTTCTCCTTGCACATCAGCTTCATCAGGTTGACCAGGTTGGTACCGTAGAGCTGGGAGGATTGGGCAGGCAGACGGCCCGGCAGATCGGTGTAACCGATCACCTTGACGCCGTTGTCGGTGACATGCAGTTCACCCGATACCGTGTATTCGCAGTTGCCGCCAGCCTGGGCAGCCATGTCCACGATGACGGAACCCGGTTTCATGCTGTCCACCATCTCTTTGGTGATCAGCTTGGGTGCCGGCTTGCCCGGGATCAGGGCGGTGGTGATGATGATGTCCACTTCCTTGGCCTGCTGGGCAAACAGCGCCATCTCAGCCGCGATGAACTCTTCGCTCATGACCTTGGCATAACCATCGGAGGAGGAACCATCCTCGCCGCCGAAGTCGAGCTTGAGGAATTCACCACCCATGGACTCGATCTGCTCGGCCACTTCCAGACGGGTATCGAACGCACGCACGATGGCACCGAGGGAACCGGCAGTACCGATGGCGGCCAGACCGGCGACACCGGCACCGATCACCAGCACCTTGGCGGGCGGCACTTTACCGGCGGCGGTGATCTGGCCGGTGAAGAAGCGACCAAACTGGTGCGCGGCTTCAACGACGGCGCGATAGCCACCGATGTTGGCCATGGAGGAGAGGGCATCGAGGGACTGGGCACGGGAGATCCGCGGCACCATGTCCATCGCCATCACATTGATGTTGCGCGCGGACAGCTTCTTGACCAGCTCAGGGTTCTGGGCGGGCCAGATGAAGCTCACCAGAGTGGCACCATCTTTAATTTGTGCGATCTCGGCATCGGTCGGCGCATTGACCTTGAAGATGAGGTCGGCTTGCCAGACGCTCGGCACCACGCTGGCACCGGCAGCCTCGAAGGCGGCATCATCGAAGCTGGCCAGCAGGCCGGCACCGGCCTCGATAGCGACTTCGAAGCCGAGCTTTTTCAGCTGCTCAACGGTGGCCGGGGTCGCTGCGACCCGGGTCTCACCGGCGAGACTCTCTCTCGGTATTCCAATCTGCATGACTATTCCCTGATGGTTAATAAACAATCGCTGCCCAGTGTCGCATTTCTGGCGAAACAAGACATGACCAAAGTGCAGGTCACGGGCCCTTTGTTATGAAAATCAGTAGGCTTTACCTCAACCTCCTGTCATGGTCAGGCCCCCGCTTTTCAGGCGCGAAGGTGATTAGTATCAAATTTTGGAGTTTTATTACAACCGCAGTCCCGGCAGCGCGCGTACAGAATTCAGCCCGTCCCGGACCATGATTTAAAAAAACAAACCAAATTAGCGACTTATACCAGTAAAAAGCGCTGGAAAAAGTGATCCAACCAGTCAAAAAAAATGTTTTACCGGCCCTCTATCTTAGCGCTTTTTGTTCTTACGAAATCCGCACGGATCACAGATATCAGGCCGAAAACGAAAAAAGTAACTGTTTTGTAACAGACAAGGGGCCGTCTACCCGCCAAATAGGCGGATCCGGCCCCTGTTATTTAATCGTTTCGATGGTGACTGACCGGTGCGCCCGGCTTACCAGGCCGCCTCATAAATATGCTGGCTCTGCACCAGGTCGATATCGCCGTGCTCGCCGATGGCGGTCATGCCGTGTTCCGCCAGCTTGCCGAGCAGGGTATCAATTCCTGCGTCCGCCACGCCGTAATCCCGCAGCCGGGTCTTGATCCCCATCCGCTCGAAGAAGTCGCGGGTGGCGGCGATGGCGCCGTCGATGCGCTCAGCCTCGCTGCCACTGCGCAGATCCCACACCCGCTCGGCGTATTGCAGCAGCTTGGCGTGTTTCTGCTGGCGCTTGGCCTGCAGCAGGGCCGGCAGCACCACCGCCAGGGTCTGGGCGTGGTCGAGGCCGTGCAGGGCGGTGATCTCGTGGCCCAGCATGTGGGTGGCCCAGTCCTGCGGTACACCGGCTCCGATCAGGCCGTTCAGCGCCAGGGTGGCACTCCACATGATGTTGGCGCGCACCTCGTAGTTTTCCGGTTCCACCAGTGCCTTGGGGCCCTCTTCCAGCAGGGTCAGCAGCAGGCCCTCGGCGAAGCGATCCTGCACCTTGGCGTTGACCGGGTAGGTGAGGTACTGCTCCAGGATGTGCACGAAGGCATCCACCACCCCGTTGGCCACCTGACGGGCCGGCAGGGTGTAGGTGAGCACGGGGTCGAGCACGGCAAAGCGCGGCATCACGAAGGGCGAGAAGAAGTGCACCTTGTCGCCGGTGCTGCGCCGGGTCACCACGGCGCCCATGTTCATCTCGGAACCGGTGGCCGGCAGGGTCAGCACGGCGCCGAGCGGGATGGCGGAGCGCACTTCGTTGCCCACGGTCTCGAGGATGTGCCAGGGATCCCGGGCCGGATCATAATGGGCAGCCGCGGCGATGAACTTGGTGCCGTCCAGCACGGAGCCGCCGCCGACAGCCAGCAGGAAGTCGACCCGCTCGGCGCGGGCCAGCTCGACCGCCCCCATCAGGGTTTCATAGGTGGGGTTGGGCTCGATGCCACCGAATTCAAACAGGGTCATGCCGGCCAGTTCGCTGCGGATCTGGGCCAGCAGGCCGCTGCGCACCACGCTGCCGCCACCGTAGGTGATGAGGATGCGGGCATCGCGCGGCAGCTGTTCACGCAGCTGGGCGACCTGGCCCTTGCCGAACAGGATCTTGGTCGGGGTATGCAGGGTGAAGTTGTTCATCGACATTGCCTTTTTAGTCTCTGGCGGCCAGGCCGCAAAAATGTGATTGCATTTTTCTCCAGACAACCAATACCATCAAGACAACATCCTGCTAGTTCTTTGCCTATTTCTACAAAGCAGCCAGAACAGACTCCAAGAGCATACCATGCAGACACGCTACACCGACCTCGCCGCCAAGCTGGCTCGCCACGTCACCGCTCCCGGCATCACTCCCTCGCCGGTGGATCAGGTGAGCCTCATCTACACCACCGAATACCACGGCCGCACCCCGGTGCTCTACCAGCCGCGGATGATAGTGATCCTGCAGGGACACAAGGTGGGCTATCTGGCGGACCAGGTGTTTCGCTACGACCCCAACCACTACCTGCTGATGACCCTGCCGCTGCCCTGCGAGTGCGAGTGCTTCGCCTCCCCCGAGCAGCCCCTCATCGGCTTCTCCCTCGAGATCAACCTGGTGACCCTGCAGGAGCTGTTGCTGGAGCTGGGGGATGCCCTGCCCGCCCCCGCTCCGCAAAAGAGCGGCGTGCACTCGGTGCCCCTGTCGGAGGCCATGTTCTGCGCCGCCGAGCGGCTGATCGATCTGATGGACAAACCCCACCACGCCCGGGTGCTGGGGCCGCAGACGGTGCGGGAGATGCTGTTTTACGCCCTGCACGAGGGGGGCGGCCCGGCGCTGCAGGCGCTCGCCAACCGCCACAACCATGTGGGCCAGATCGCCCGGGTGCTGCGTATGATAGAGCAGCGTTTCGCCGACAACCTGACCATGGAGGAGCTGGCGCGGGAGGTGAACATGAGCGTCTCCGCGTTCCACCACCACTTCAAGGCGGTCACCGCCACCTCGCCGTTGCAGTACATCAAGTCGTTTCGCCTCCACAAGGCGCGGATGATGATGCTGCACGACGGCATCAAGGCGGGCACCGCGGCAACCAGGGTCGGCTACGAGAGCAACTCCCAGTTCAGCCGGGAGTACAAGCGCTTCTTCGGCAGCACGCCGACGGATCAAGCCTCCCGCTTTCGGGAAGGCCAGCTGCGCATCATAGAGGGATAACCAGAGAGGAATTGTTCATGCGTACACTGCTTTGCCTGCTCACCGCCTGCCTGCTGACGGCCTGTACCGGCCTCGCCGACGGCATCCGACCCGTTACCGGCTTCCAGCTCGACCGCTACCTCGGCACCTGGTACGAGATAGCCCGCCTCGACCATGGCTTCGAGCGCGGACTGGAGCAGGTGAGCGCCACCTACAGCCTGCGCGACGACGGCGGGGTCAGGGTGCTCAATCGCGGCAAGCAGAGCGACGGCAGCTGGCGCGAAGCCGAGGGCAAGGCCTACTTTGTCGACAAGCCGGACGAGGCACGGCTCAAGGTGAGCTTCTTCGGCCCCTTCTACGGCGGCTACAACGTCATCGAGCTGGATCCCGATTATCAGCTCTCGCTGGTGACCAGCTACAACCACGACTACCTCTGGATCCTCGCCCGTTCCCCCAATCCGCCCAAGGCCAACGTGGATGCGCTGATCGCCAAGGCCAAGGGGCTGGGCTTTGCCACCGATCAGCTGATCTGGGTCAAGCAGCCCCCTGAGCCTGTCGTGAAATAAGCAAGGGCAGCCCGTGGGCTGCCCTTTGTCATGAAAGATTGTCTGAGGATCAGAGCCGGAAGCGGCCGATCTCCTGTTCCAGCCGCTCGGTCAACCCCTTCAGCTCGGCCGCCTGCGCCGCCTCCTGATTGGCCTGCTCGGCCAGCTCCTGGGAGACGTGGCGGATGTTCTCGGTGTTGCGGCTGATCTCGCTGGTGACCGAGGTCTGCTCTTCGGCCGCCGCCGCAATCTGGGTCGCCATGTCGCTGATGGAACCGATCGCCTCGTTGATCCGCGCCAGGCTCTGGTTGGCGGACTCCGCGTCCTCCACGCTGGTACCCGCCAGCTGGCGACTGGTCTCCATGCCGCCCACCGCCCGGCGGGTGGTCTGCTGCAGGGTCTCGATCATCTGCTGGATCTCGTCGGTGGAGTCGTGGGTGCGGCGCGACAGTACCCGCACCTCGTCCGCCACCACCGCAAAGCCGCGCCCCTGCTCGCCGGCCCGGGCCGCTTCGATGGCGGCGTTGAGCGCCAGCAGGTTGGTCTGCTCGGCGATGCCGCTGATGGTGGCCAGAATGCCGCTGATCTTCTGGGCATGGGCATCCAGCTCCACGATGATCTGGCTGGCGTCGGCCACTTCGTCTGCCAGCCCTGTGATGCTGCGCTGGCTCTGGCCGACCTGCGACTGGCCGGATACCGCCAGCTTGACCGCATCGCCCGAGGTAGTGGCGGCAAACTCGGCGTTGCCGGCGATCTCCTGAGTGGCGGAGGCCATCTCGGTCACCGCGGTCGCCACCATCACGATCTCGTCCTGCTGCTGGCGCACCCGCTGACTGCGGGACTGGGCCCCGGCCGCCTGGGCGCGAGACTGGGCCGCCAGCTCGACGGTGACGTCACGCAGTCGGCTAACGATGCCGTGCAGCCGCGCCACGAACTGGTTGAAGCTCTCCGCCAGCTGACCCACCTCGTCCTTGCTGCGGGTGTTGATGTGGACCGTGAGGTCCCCCTCGCCGTGGGCGATGTCGTGCAGCGCGCCAGCGACCCGGCCCAGATCGGCAAACAGATACTTGAACATGGCGGTGAGCAGGGCGCTGAACACCAGCATCAGCACCAGGGTCAGCCCCACCAGCTGCCACAGCAGGGTGGCGAGCGGTGCCTCCAGCACGTCGCGATACATCACCATGGCCAGCAGCCAGTCGGTGCCCGCCACCGGTTGCACCGCCAGCAACACGTCGCGCCCGTCGAGGGTGGCGGCGTGCAGCTCGTTGTTCTCGCGACCCCACTGCTGGAAGGTGGCCGCCGACAGATCAGGGGAGAGCTCACCAATCTGCTTGAGCGCCAGCTCCTTGTTGGGGTGACCGACGATGAGGCCGCTGCTGTCGAGCAGCATGGCGTACCCATCCCCCTGCACCTGCATCGCCAGCACCTCGTCGATCAGCTTGTCGAGCGCCAGGTTGGCCCCCACGGCGCCGACCAGCTCGCCCTGATGGCGTACCGGTTCGGAGAGGGTGACCACCAGCTTCTGCATGGTGACGCTGACATAGGGGGCGGTGACGATAAGCTGCCCCGCCTTCACCGCGTCCTGATACCAGGGGCGCTCGCGCGGGTCATAGTTGCCGGTATTGAGGGAGGGGTCCTGGCGGGTCATCACCCCCTGGGTAGAACCAAAGTAGGTAAGCCCGAAGCCACCCGAGGTGTAGGCCTGCTTCAGGTGAGGCACCAGCTCGGCCTGCGGGTTGTCGGCGATCAGGTTAACCAGCGCGTGCACCGTGTTCTTGCGATCCGCCATCCAGTCGCCGATGGCGACCGAGTAGGCGTGGCCATAGTTGACCGCCTCGCTCTGGATGGCGCTCATGGTGCGGGATTTGAGGGTGTGAAAGGCAACGATGCCGAGCAGTGAGGCCATCAGCAGCACCACCCCCAGACTGGTGGCCAGCAGCTTGCCGCGCAACGAAAGTGTCATGACTACGGATCCTTGTTGTTGTGACGGGCCAGGGAGAGACCCTTGTTTAATCAAGGCTATCGGCCACATGCTGAACAGACTTTAGTGAATCCTGTCGATTTATCATGACTCGGCAACAGGTTGTGCCACAGCTCACGAAAAACCACCCACTCTTCGGCCGATATCCGTCTCGACAAATGGCTATGCAGGTGCGCAATCCGTGCTAGTTTGGACTCCTTCAAACCCTGATGGATAACCCTGCCATGCCCCGAAATATAGAGACCAAAGCCAGCATAGAGCGGATAGATGACCTACTCCCCAAGGCACTCGCCATCGCCGATCAGGGCCCCGTCGAGATCGAGCAGGATGACACCTTCTTTCGCTGTGACGCCGGTCGTCTGAAGCTGCGAACCTTTTCCCCCTCGGCCGGCGAGCTCATCTTCTACCGCCGCGCCGATCAACAAGGCCCCAAGGAGAGCTTCTATCAGCTGACCCCGACACATGAACCGGATCGCCTGCGGGAGACCCTCAGCCTGGCCTGGGGCCAGATCGGCAGGGTACAGAAGAAGCGCACCCTGTTGCTGGTCGGCAGAACCCGGATCCACCTAGATCGGGTGCAGGGGCTCGGCCATTTCCTCGAACTGGAGGTGGTGCTGGAGGAGGACGAGCCGCTTGAGGCGGGGATGCAGGAAGCCAACGACATCATGGCGCAGCTTGGAGTTGAGCCCTCCCGGCTGATAGAAGGCGCCTATCTGGATCTGCTTTTCCGGCAGCAGGCCTGAATGCAACAAGGCCGCCCGCAGGCGGCCTCCCATACTCTGCCCGGCAGGGCTACTTGACCCGGGCGATGGCGGTATTGAGCCGCATATTGGTTGCATCCAGCCCTGGGGTCTGACCATGAAAGTCGAACTCCAGCCTGACGCCGGGGCGAAACAGCAGACAGTGGGTGGAGCCGCCGAAGTGGAACATGCCGAGCGGATCCCCCTTCTTCACCCGATCCCCCGCCTGCACCGTGATCTCGCAGCTCGACACCTCGGCCATCCCCACCGGCACCACGCACATCAGACCGATTTTGGGGTTGTCCGCCTCGATGAAGATGAGTGCCCGGGTCGCCACCGAGGTGAGGAACGGCTGGGAGTTGTTGGGGGCGCTGGGATCCGCCCCCTGCGGGTCGGCAAAGCCTTCGAACTGGTTCTCCAGATAGTAGGTGCCGTTGACGATGCGCACCTTGCGGATGGTGCCGCTCACCGGGCTGTGCCAGCGGTGGTAGCTGAGCGCGCTGAGGAAGGCCTGATAGACGGTGCCGCCCTCGAAACGGGGGGCCAGATCGTCAAAATCGAGCATGTTCTCCAGCGAATAGGGCTGCCCCTTGAGCCAGAACTGATCGCTGCGGCTCACCTCCTTGCGCACCTGCAGCGGCGCCGATTCGCAGGCGTTGACGATGACATTGTCATCCGTTGGCGCCGAGACCGGCCGCACTCCGGCCCGAAAACGCCGGGTGAAGAAGTCGTCCCAGCAGCTGAACCCGTGGTATTCGGCCGCCGGCTCGCACTCGAAGATCTGCTCGAAACTGCCCGGCGTGGGGTTGGGCCCCTCCCCGACCGCTTCGTTCGCCACCTGCACCATCTCGGCCTTGGCTGCCTTGCCAAGCCAAGGCACCACCAGGGTCTCGCGATCCAGCCTGCTTACCGGCTCGGTCAGCACATAGCGGGAAGCCGGGCTTTGCAGGAACTGGGCCCAGTAGTCGAGGATCTTCTTGAACTGCTGGTTGACCAGGGCATTGGCAAAAAACTGGTAGCCGAAGCGGGTGGCCATGGGCCAGTCGAGCAGGGCATTGATGGGAAAGCCGATGAGGCCGGACGGCTCCTGGCTGGGGATGTCCTGATAGGCCTCGGGTGCAGTGGTCATGATGCCGTTGAGCAGGCCGAGGAACTCCTCGAACGAGCGCACCTCAGGCTGACCGAGCGGGGTCTGGTGCTTGTGGCGCCAGGCCTCCTTGAACATGGCCTCGGCCTGGGCATGCAGCGCCGGGTCGGCATTGACCAGATCCCGCAGCTCGGCGATGGGGGGGACCAGCGCTCTCGGCTGCTGGTTCACGTAGTGCTTGATCCGCCGGATCCAGCGCTCGACATGGGCCCCATCCTGGGGGATCCAGCCGCCGGGTCGGGACTTGTTCAATCGGGTTTCCACTGCCTTGTTCATGGTTCGCTCTCCTCAGCTGATGTTCACGCCCACAATCCACGGCTTGAGCATTGAGTGCCGGCCTGCCAGCGGCATGCCAGGGCACCGACCCTGTTATGTAGCACAGGGGGCCCGGCAGCACGATTGCCAGAAACGACAGGGCAGAGTGGCGCAATAGCGACTAGCGGTTGGGATAGGCGGGTATGGGGAGAGCAACCAGGCCAGGAGAGCATGCGGCACAAGGGATGTGCAAATGGAGAGTGGCAGGCCCGGAAAAGCGAAAAGCCAGCTCAATGAGCTGGCTTTTCTGAAAATGGCAGGGGCGGCAGGACTCGAACCCGCAACCATCGGTTTTGGAGACCGCTGTTCTACCAATTGGAACTACGCCCCTGCAACAAACGAGGCGTAGTATACAAAGCGGGTTTCAAAGGTAAAGGCTTTTTTCTCACTTTCGGTGCGATTGCGCAAAGGACGAGCAGATCCCGCCAATTTATGCAGCTCCAATGGGTAACCTGCTGTATTTACAGCCTTGTTTGGGTAGGAAACTGACCGCAATGGGGGTAGGGTTAAGCTTGGGGCCAGGCAAGAAGGGGGCTGCACATGCTTAATTACCGGTTACTGCAACAACTTGCACCGCTCAACTTCAGGGATGAAAGCAAAACCGAGACGCTGCCCGACTATCTGGCGCGGGTCGCCCCGCTGGTGCCCTTCATTCCCGAAAATGTGCTCATCCAGTGGATTTATCGCCATTGGCGCGGTTTTGAGTCCAACTGGAGCTTTATCGATCTCGCCCGCCATCAGTTCGAATGCGAGAGCTGGCCCACCGCACGGATCATCGACCAGATAGACTCCCGCCATATGGAGGTGATCGAACGCTGGGGCGAGATGTTGCGCAGCAACCGCTACGTGCGCAGCTCCTGGCTCGGGGAGAGGATGTTGCGCGAAGGGAGCTGGCCAGAACCCATCATAGTGCTGGCATCGACGGCAGGGGACAGCTACCCGAACGGACAACCCCTGCCCCACCCCTACTGTCTGCTGGAAGGGCACCACAGGCTCGGCTATCTACGTGCCATGGTGCATGATGACGAGCCACTGCAGTCCCAGCATCAGGTGTGGGTTTGCCGACCTGTTCGCGGCACTTAAACGTTTTTCTGCGTAAATCTTGCCTTTGAAATAAATTTTTGACAATTCAAAATGCGACTCTATAATCTGTCCGGTTTGAAAAAAGGTCAGGACAGGACGATGCAGTTTTTGATGAAAAAAACAGCCTTGCAGACGGGTGGAGCGCACCAGAGCGGCCCCGTTGTTTCCGGTTCCCGACCCACAGATCCCCAATTGTTTTCAAAAAAAGCCCCTGTTTCAGGGGCTTTTTTTTGTGCCCGAAAAACCTTCATTGATGTCAAAGGGAATGCAGACGATGACCAATCCACTCTATAAGAAACATGTCATCTCCATCACGGACCTGACCCGGTCTGAAATGGAACTGGTAGTCTCAACCGCACAACGGTTGAAGGCCGAGCCCGACACCCGCTTGCTGAAAGACAAGCTGGTCGCCAGCTGCTTCTTCGAAGCCTCTACCCGCACCCGCCTCTCCTTCGAGACCGCGGTGCAGCGCCTGGGTGGCAACATCATCGGCTTCGCCGACGGTGGCAACACCAGCGCCAAGAAGGGTGAAACCCTGGCCGACTCCATCAAGATCATCGGTTCCTACACGGATGCGGTGGTGATGCGCCATCCGAAAGAGGGGGCGGCCCGCCTCGCCTCCGAATTCTCCCGCGTGCCGGTCATCAACGGCGGTGACGGCTCCAACCAGCATCCGACCCAGACCCTGCTCGACCTCTTCTCCATCCGCGAGACCCAGGGCAAGCTGGACGGCCTCAACGTCGCCTTCGTCGGCGACCTCAAGTACGGCCGCACCGTGCACTCCCTGGCCCAGGCCCTCAGCCTGTTCAACTGCCGCTTCTTCTTCATCTCGCCGGAAGCGCTGGCGATGCCGGACTACATCTGCGAAGAGCTGGAAGAGAAGGGCATCCAGTTCAGCGTGCATGAAACCATGGAAGAGGTGATGCCTGAGCTCGACATCCTCTACATGACCCGGGTCCAGAAAGAGCGCTTCGACGAGACCGAGTACAAGCACATGGCCGCCAAGTTCGTGCTGGAACTGGCCACCCTGGAAGGGGCCAAGCCCACCATGAAGATCCTGCATCCCCTGCCCCGCGTCGACGAGATCGACGTCGCGGTCGACAAGACGCCCCACGCCTACTACTTCCAGCAGGCGGAGAACGGGGTCTATGCGCGCCAAGCACTGCTGGCTCTGGTACTGAACGAAACTGTCTAACGGAAAGGGGAACATCATGTCTGACAAGAACCAACTGCAAGTCGAAGCCATCCGTCACGGCTCCGTCATCGACCACGTCCCCGCCGGCCAGGGCATCAAGATCCTCAAGCTGTTTCAGCTGGTAGAGACCCAGGAGCGGATCACCGTCGGCTTCAACCTCAAATCCGGCGCCCTCGGCAAAAAGGATCTCATCAAGATCGAGAACACCCGCCTGACCGAGCAGCAGGCCAACCAGCTGGCGCTGTTCGCCCCCAAGGCGACCGTCAACATCATCGAAGACTTCGCCGTGGTGAAGAAGCACCAGCTCAAGCTGCCGGAGTTCATCGCCGGAGTGTTCCACTGCCCCAACTCCAACTGCATCTCCCACAACGAGCCGGTGGAGAGCTACTTCCGGGTGCGCGAGGTGAAAGGCGCGGTACGGATGAAGTGCAAATACTGCGAGAAGTCCTTCACCCAGGACATCGTCAGCGAACGCTACTGAGAACCAGACTCAAAAAGATATCCAGGTGGGCCCCAAGGGGCCCATTTTTGACCCCTGTCACATCACCAAATAACCAGTTGGTTATAATTTGCCATCCAAAGAGAGCTATTCCCGCTCATTTCCTGCCAGTGCATTGATTGCCAGTATTTTTTGCTGATATTCAGCTAATGCGGCAGATATCGAGCGTTTAGCGTCGGTCATCATCAAAGGAATTCGCCGTGGTCAAGACCCTCAGCCGTCCCGTTGCCCAAGAGCCCGATCTGGCCCAGCTGGATGCCTGTCGCCAGATCATCGGCCAGCACTGCTACAGCACCCAGGAAGAGATCCGCCGCGAGCTGTCGGAGCGCGGCTTCGCCGATATCAGCCAGTCCACCATCTCCCGCCTGCTGCGCCGTCTCGGCGTCGCCAAGGCGCAGAATGCCAACGGCAAGAAGGTCTACACCCTGGTGGACGAACAGCTGGAACCCGCCGGTAGCACTCGCTCCATTCACGACATGGTGCGCGCCGTGGTGCACAACCAGCAGATGGTGTTGATCCATACCACACCAGGGGCCGCCACCGTGGTGGCTCGTCTGCTGGATCGCAACGCCAATCCCGAGATCATGGGGGCCGTCGCCGGCAACGACGTGGTGCTGGTCGCCCCGCGCCACATCAGCCGCACCCGTCAGGCCCACGCCGCCGTGGTGCGCACCCTGGAACAGGCGCGCTAGCCGTCCCCCAATGCAGCAAGGCGACCCAGGGTCGCCTTTTTGCTGTCTGCCAATCGGCTTTTTATCCCATCCGTGCGCTGTCTGGGCCCGCCTCGTGGTCGGCCATAAAAAACGGGAGCCAATGGCTCCCGTTTTTGCAGCTATGTCTGTCGGTGTTTATGCCAGCACGGCACCCAGGCTCAGGCAGACCACGATCAGCACGGTCAGCAGGCCGAGCAGCGGGGCTACCCATTTCAGCCAACGTACATAGGGAACCTTGGCGATGGCCAGGCCACCCATGACCACGGCGGAGGTCGGGGTCACCAGGTTCACCAGACCGGAGGCGGACTGGTAAGCGGTGACCACCAGCTCGCGACCCACGTTGGCGAAGTCGGCCAGCGGCGCCATGATCGGCATGGTCAGCACGGCCAGGCCGGAGGAGGACGGCACCAGGAAGGAGAGCACCACTTCCAGCACGAACATCACGTTGATGAACACTACTGTGGAGAGGCCGGTCACTATCCCTTCCGCGCTGTGCAGTATGGTGTGGGTGATCATGCCGTTGTCCATCACCACCACGATACCGCGGGCGATACCGATGATCAGGGCCACGCCGAGCAGGTCGCGGGCACCATCGATGAAGTTGGAGGTCAGCTCCTCCTCGCTCATGCGGGAGATGACACCGACTATGATGGCGGCAGCCAGGAACACACCGGAGATCTGCGCCATCCACCAGCCCAGCACGGCCACACCGTAGATCATCACGGCGAAGGCGGCGACGAAGATGCCCAGCACGATTTTACGGGTCAGGGTGAACTCCAGCATCTGGTCGCTCTTGTTGCCGAGGAAGTGGGCACGGTTCTCTTCCCACTTGTCAGCCACCAGGGATTTGCTGGGGTCGCTGCGCACCATCTTGGCGTAGCGCATCACATAGGCCACGCAGAGCAGCCAGCCGGCCACCAGCATGGCGACGCGCAGCCAGATGCCATCGGTAAAGGAGATGCCGGCGGCGTTGGCGGCGATCACGGTGGCAAACGGGTTGATGGTGGAACCCAGAGTACCGATACCGGCCCCCAGCAGCACAGTTGCAGCAGCCACCACCGGGTCGAAGCGGGCGGCCATCATCACCGGCACCAGCAGGGTATAGAACGGCAGGGACTCTTCCGCCATGCCGTAGATGGTGCCCCCTGCGGCGAACAGCGCCATCAGGATCGGGATCATCCACTCTTCACGGCCGCGCAGGCGGTCGGTCACCCGTTCGATACCGGCATCGATGGCACCGGTCTTGGTCACTATGCCAAGAAAACCACCGATGATCAGGATGAAGAGGGAGACGTCGATGGCGCCTGCCTCGTAGGTGTCATGGTTGTAGAGACCATCGATCGGCGCCAGCAGCACGTCGACGATCCCCTGGGGATTGCCCTCTACCAGCTTGTAGGTACCGGCCACCGGCACTTCCTTGCCGAGGGCTTCGTTCATGGTCATTTCGTATTTGCCGGCCGGCACTATCCAGCTCAGGGCGGCCACCAGGGCGATCAGCACGAACAGTATCGTGTAGGCTGACGGGAACTTGAATTTGGTCATGGTCCAGCTTCCTTCTGTGGGTGTGGTATCCATGCAGGCTGCGGGTCGTAGGGTTGGAGGTATTATGCCGCTGTCACATGGTCGAAAAGCCGGGGGTCGCCCCCCGGCACCACTACTGCGACCTTAGTCGCCCAGCGTAGCAACCATCACTGCCTTGATGGTGTGCATCCGGTTTTCGGCCTCGTCGAACACGATGCTGTGCTCGGATTCGAACACGTCCTCGGTCACTTCCAGGCCTTTCATGCCGTATTTGTCAGCCACTTCCTTGCCCATGGTGGTCTCGTCGTTGTGGAACGCCGGCAGGCAGTGCATGAACTTCACATCCGGGTTCTTGGTGGCGTTGATGACGTCCATGTTGACCTGATACGGGGTCATCAGTTTGACGCGCTGATCCCAGGCTTCTTTCGCTTCACCCATGGAAACCCAGACGTCGGTGTAGAGGAAGTCGGTACCCAGCACACCCTCTTTCACATCTTCGGTCAGGGTGATGCGTGCGCCAGTCTCTTCGGCGATCAGGCGGCACTTGGCAACCAGCTCTTCTTCCGGCCAGAAGGCTTTCGGCGCGACCAGGCGGATGTCCATGCCCATCTTGGCGGCACCGACCATCAGGGAGTTACCCATGTTGTTGCGGGCGTCCCCCAGGTAGGCGAACTTGATCTGATCCAGGCGTTTGCCCTTGCCGTGCTCCAGCATGGTCATGAAGTCGGCCAGGATCTGGGTCGGGTGGAATTCGTTGGTCAGGCCGTTCCAGACCGGGACGCCGGCGTGGGCACCCAGCTCTTCGACGATCTCCTGGCCATAGCCACGGTATTCAATGCCGTCATACATGCGGCCCAGCACCCGGGCGGTGTCCTTCATGGACTCCTTGTGGCCGATCTGGGAACCGCTCGGGCCGAGGTAGGAGACCTGGGCGCCCTGGTCGAAGGCCGCCACTTCAAACGCACAACGGGTACGGGTGGAGGTCTTCTCGAAGATCAGGGCGATGTTCTTGCCGGTCAGGTGTTTGCGCTCATAGCCACCGTATTTGGCTTTCTTCAGGTCGATGGCCAGATCGATCATGTATTGGATTTCGCGCGGGGTGAAGTCCAGCAGTTTCAGGAAGTTACGGTTACGCAGATTAAAAGCCATGATGAGTTCTCTCTATATTTGTTTCAGACCAATTCAGGCAGTAGTGTTGACTACGCATTCTCAGTACATATGTCGGTAATTACGCATTCACGGTACGGGTGGCGACGATATTGGTGCCGGCCTCGCCCTTGAGGATGGCCAGGCCATCGTCCAGTGCACCTATGCCGACCATGCCGCCGGTCGCCTTGACGAATTCACAGGAGGCTTCGACTTTCGGCCCCATGGAGCCTGCGTCGAACTTGACGCCGGCCAGCTCGTCCGGGCTGGTGATCCGCAGCGGACGCTGGGTCGGTTTGCCCCAGTCCAGGTAGACGGCATCGGCATCGGTCAGGATCAGCAGGGCGTCGGCCTTGATCTGCTTGGCCAGGTAGGCGGCAGACATGTCCTTGTCGATGACGGCTTCGATGCCGGTCAGGCTCTGGCCATCCCAGGTCACCGGGATGCCGCCACCACCGGTACAGATGATGAGGTGGCCCTGGGCGATCAGGGTTTCGATGGCGTCGCCTTCGACGATGCGCTGGGGCAGCGGAGACGGCACCACGCGGCGGAAGAACTTGCCATCGGCCTTCACCACCCACTGCTTCTCTGCAGCCAGGGCGCGGGCCTCAGCCTCTTCGTAGACGGGACCGATGAATTTGGTCGGATTGACGAAGGCCGGATCTTGCGGGTCAACCTGCACCTGGGTCAGCAACGCGGTGACGTTGCGGCTCGGCATCAGGTTCTTCAACTCCTGGATCAGCATGTAGCCGATCATGCCCTGAGACTCGGCACCCAGCACATCCAGCGGATAGGGGGATACCTTGGTGTAGGCACTGTTTTGCAGGGCCAGCAGACCGACTTGCGGGCCGTTGCCATGCACCAGCACCACGTTGTACTCCTGAGCGATCAGGGCGATGGTCTTGGCGGCGGTGGCGATGTTCTTGCGCTGGATATCTGCTTCAAGGGGCTCGCCACGACGGAGCAGGGCATTGCCACCCAGGGCGACGACGACAGTTGGTTTTTTCATGAGTGTTACTCTCGAGTTTGGTGCTGTGTGGCGCCAGCCTCTGCCGGCGCCACGCCGTCTTGTTAGATGCCGTCGCGTTCCATCGGGCAGCTCATGCAGCGGGCGCCGCCGCGGCCACGTCCCAGCTCTTCACCCGGGATGGGCAACACAGTGATGCCGGCCTTGTCGTACTTCTCGTTGGTGTAGGTATTGCGCTCGTAACCCACCACCACGCCGGGGCGCACGGTCAGCACGTTGTTGGCATCGTTCCACTGCTCGCGCTCGGCCTCGAAGGTGTCACCACCTGTGGTGATGAGCTTGAGCTGATCGACACCCAGTGCCTTCTCGATGGCGGTGACGAAGTAACCCTCTTCCTTGATGTTCATGCCGGTGGCACCGCCCGGAGTCAGGCTCCAGCAGTTCACATCCTTGCGGATGACTTCCGGATAGACGGAGAAGGTGTCTATGTCCATGTGGGTCATGACGGTATCCAGGTGCATGCAGCTACGGTGTTTCGGCAGTTGCATGGCGATGACCTGTTTGGCCTGGCCGTGCTTGAACAGGCCGCGAGCCAGGTGCTCAACCCCTTGCGGTGTGGTGCGCTCGGACATGCCGATGAGCACGGCGCCACGACCGATGACCAGTACGTCACCCCCTTCGATGGTGGAGTTGTCGTAGTCGCGATCCTCATCACCGAAGTACTTGATGAAGTCCTGACCGGCAAACTGCGGGTGCCAGCGATAGATGGCCTTCACGTGGTTGGTTTCGCGACGGCGGGCCGGTTTGGCCATCGGGTTGATGGAGACACCACCATAGACCCAGCAGGAGGTGTCACGGGTAAAGAGGTGGTTGGGCAGCGGCTCGATGATGAAGTCGGTCGGTGCGTGCATGCCCACTACCATGTTGACGCCGCTGTAGGGCATCTCGGAGTAGGTCAGGCCACCGGAGAGAATGCGGGCCAGCTCGCGGTGTGGCATGTCAGCCAGGAAGCAGCGTACGTCGTTGGCAAAAGAAGTGCCGAGGCGATAGTCGGAGACCTGATGTTGAAGCAGCCAGGTTTTGGCTTCCGGCACGTCCAGGGTTTCCGCCAGCAGATTGGTCAGCAGGAAAACTTCGACATTCTGATCGCGCAGTACCTGAGCGAATTTGTCGTGCTCCTGACCGGCACGTTCAACGGACAGGACGTCATCGAACAACAGATCCTGGCAGTTGGAAGGAGTCAGACGCTTCAGACTGAGGTTGGGGCGGTGCAACATGACACGGCGCAATTGGCCAACTTCAGAACCTACATAAAATTTGCTCATGATTATATTCCGTCTAGCAGTGGTCCCTGCGAGTGATTGAATAGATTCCTTCTATTCATGCTCGTGGCTAAGGCGGGATATTCTTTATGTAGGGTAATCGGCTTGTGTTCTATCCTGCCCTTGCCTTTCGAGACCGAGGTTAGACCTGCCAATCACGATAAACTTAGACATTGATCACATTCACCCAGAACTGAATAAATTCACGGTTTATTCTTTGATAGGGGTAACAGAACTGACAATCTCCCATTCACCCATCCCGATTAAATACGCACTTTCTTCGGCACATATTTCATATTCCACCTTGTTTCATTCACGAAAAATATCTACAAAGGGATAAGCGCAAAAACAAAAAACCTTTAATTTCATGAAGATAAAAACACAATCAACACAGAATGAATTTTATATGCAGATATTTGAATTTTCCGCGCTCTTTACGAGGCGCTCGCAGCAAATAAAAAGTCACCGCCAGGCTTCGCGCTGAATAATCTGTTTGTTGTTCCAGATCATGGCATCGCGTCTATTCCGCTTGCCGGGCCAGACTACAGGCAGCGTTGCCTCTTCACCTCTTATATGGATATGCACGAATTGCGCATCTTGGCCGGCCAATTTTCAACTGGCCGGCGCCGGGGCTTTTTCAAACTTTTTTCATTAGTTGAATTTATTTCAGCAGCTTGCACCGCAAGCCGGCTCGACTTAACTCAGAAAGTGATCAGGATCACACCTGTTATGTCACCAAGGAGATAGCCATGAAGATGAAGTCACTGCTGCTGCTTTCCACTCTGCTGCTGCCCATGACCCCGGCACTGGTCCATGCGGAGGGTGCCCCTGCCATGCCATTGGTGGTGTGCCATGTCGATCAGGCCCCCCAGATGCTGGTACCCGCCTACATGTGTCAGTGGCACGGCGGCAGCCAGCACTACTGAGCGAAACCCCGGGAGGAGGTCTTCTCCTCCTGGCTTGTCATGGCCCAACCCCCTCCTATACTCAATGCAGCTGTTTTTCATAGGGATAGGAGACGGTCATGATCCTGCTGGTCGGTGGTGAGAAAGGAGGGAGCGGCAAGAGTTGTCTGGCCCAGAATCTGGCGGTCTACCTCAGAACCCAGTTTCACGGCGAAGTACTGTTGGTGGACTGCGATCCGCAGCGCACCACCTCGGACTGGATCCAGGAGCGCAACGACAATCCGGATCTGCCCCAGATAAACTGCGTCCAGCTCTACGGCAACATCCGCAACGATCTGCTCAGCCTGAAGAACCGCTATGACTACCTGATCGTCGACTGTGGCGGCCAGGACAACCGGGCACTGCGTTCCACCATGGCCGTCGCCACCCATGCCCTGATCCCGCTGCGTCCCAAGCGCCGCGATCTCAAGACTCTGCCGCACATGGAAGACCTCATCACCACCTGCAAGATGGTCAACCCGACCTTGCGGGCTGCCGTGGTACTGACCCAATGCCCCGCCCTGCCCAACCAGGCGAAGCGGATACTGGAAGCCAAGGAGGTCTGCTCCTCCTTCGGTGTCGATGTGCTCAATTCCATCACCTATGGCCGCAACGTCTACGACGACAGCGAGGAGAAGGGATTGTCGGTGATGGAGATAGAGCCGGATGGCAAGTCTGCCGAAGAGATCCGCGCCATCGCCAAGGAGTTTCTGGAGCTGGGGGTATGAGATGGGACTTGCCGACCTGAAGAAGAAACACAATCTGCATCACCAGAAGAAGTTCACCATAGACGAGTTCATCGAGGACGCGGATTTCTACGCCAAGGGCAAGCCCAAGGTCGTCAGCCTGGAGCTGACCCTGCATCGAGACGAGGCTCTGACCGCACTCGCCTTCATCGAGAGCGGTGAACATCTCAAGCCCAGTTTCAAGAAAGCCACCTTTTCACTGAGCACCACGGCCATCGATGAGCTTGGCAACCTGACCCAGCAGGACGGCATGAACAAGTCCCTGCTGCTGCGGTTGTTTACCCACTACTTCTCCTCCCTGAGCCCGGAAGAACGCCAGACCATCTATGAGCGGCTGCAGGCACACAACTGACGCTATCTCCCTCCAGCCATGCTTCGTTGCCAGCAGGTCCTTATCTGCTCGCCTCCCCTTTCTGAATCCCAGTTGAACAAGGTGTAAGACATTCGCCATAGCGGATGTAGGTAAAGCGCCAAAAAAGATCCCGCGATAGTCGGAAGATAAGATCGTAAAACATGAACAAAAAATATCTATGACAATGAAATTAAAGGATAAATATTGAAACAAGTTTCCTTCGTAACGAGATGCATAAAAACGTTTTTCACTCTGCCGTTGTCCCGCCCCATGAAATCCTTATAGTTACTCCTGCACGGACGCAATGAAGTCGGTCAGGAAGACTGGCTGCCAGGGTTGGGCAAATGGACTCACCACAGGATGTGGTAAAGGACACCTCCCAGGACGGAGAAAGTGCGACGGGAATGGATGACTCGTCAGGCCATGATGGCTAAAGGACACCCCAAAGGATTGGGAAGGGGAAACCTAAAGGAAGAGGTATAGTCAGGGATTGCAGGGAGCAACTTCGTTCAAGGATATGAGCGATAAGACTATCGGGGGCGACGCAAGTCGCCCCCATCTTTTTTTGGCCATTTTTACCCCGGCCTACCTTTCTATCTGCTCATTCCAACCGGAAATGCCCCACAATCTCCCGCAGCCTGTCATAGGTCTGCTGCATCGAGCCGGCACTGGCCACCGTCGCCTCGCCGTTGTGGGTCAGCTGGCGGATCACCTCGGCAATGGCGCTCATGTTGCGATTGATCTCCTCGGCTACCGCGCTCTGCTGCTCCGCAGCCGTGGCGATATGGCTGATGAGATCGTTGATCTCCACCACCTCGCCCGCCATCAGATCCAGTGACTCGTTGACCCGAGTGGTGTTCTCGGCGGCACCCTGACAACTCTGCTTGGTATTGCTCATGGCATTCACCACGGTCCGGGTCCCCTGCTGCAGGCTGGCCAGCATGGTCTGGATCTCTGCCGTACTCTGCTGGGTACAGGCGGCGAGTGAACGCACCTCGTCGGCCACCACCGCAAAACCGCGCCCCTGCTCGCCAGCGCGGGCCGCCTCGATGGCGGCGTTGAGGGCCAGCAGGTTGGTCTGCTCGGCTATGCTGCCGATGACCCCGAGCACCGAGCCAATCTGCTGCACATCCTGCTGCATGGCCTCGATGGAGCGGGCGGTGGCCTCCACCTCATCCACCAGTGCCATCACGCTGGCCATGGCCTGATCGACCACCTGACGGGACTGGCTCGCCAACTGCTGGCTCTGGCCGGTGAGCTGGGCCGTGCTGGCCGCACTCTCCGAGACGGAGACCGCGGTGCGACTCATCTCGTTGATGGCGGTCACCACCTGCTCGGTCTCCCGCACATGATCCGCCAGCAGGGACTGGGCAGCACCGGTCTGGCTGGCCAATCCGGCAATGCCGCTATTGAGCTGGCCGCTGGCCTGGCGTACCTCGTTCATCATCTCCTGCAGCCGCTCGATAAAGCGGTTGATACCGGCCGAGATCTGACCGAGATCATCCTTGCTGGTCACCGCCAGTCGGCGGGTAAGGTCACCGCTGCCGCGAGAGAGCTCCAGCACCAGGTCCCGCAGCGAGAGAATCGGGCGATAGGCGACATTGAGCGCCAGCACGGCGAGCACCATCACCACCACGGCCACCCCGAGCAGCGCCATGATGATCTGGCCGTTGAGTGCCTGGGTCATAGTGCGGATGTAATCGAGATCTATGTAGCCGGTCAGGATCCAGCTGCTGCCGCGAATATCCAGCGAATTGGGGCGAGCCTCGCTCTCTCCCTGCGGTTTGCTGCTGTAGAGCTCATTACCTTGGCTATCGGCCAGCGAGAAGTAGCGCCCCTCGCCACTGACGCTGGCCAGCAGGTTCTTGAACTCGCTCATGTCGAGGTAATAGAGGTAGGCAGAGTCGGCACCGCGCGGCACCAGAATCGAGATGACGGGCTTGCCGTCCACCTGCTGCAGCGGGCTGACGGTGATCTGGTTGTTGGCGGCAGGGATAAGCTTGCGCAGCGCATCAACCTTGGCCGTATCGTTGATGACACCGCCCACGTCGAACGCCATGTCGCCGATCACCTTGACGATGTTGTGAAAGCCGGTCTCTTCCAGCGTCTTCTTGACGTTGGTCACCCCGAAGTTGAGGTTGGCTGCCAGCAGGATTTTCTGATTGATGTCGCCGGCCAGCTTCTCTTTGACCAGGGAGATCTGTTCGTTGATGTTCTGGGTCGCCTGAGTGCGGATGTAGGCGCTGATGAAGTGATTGACGCTGAACCAGGCGGTACCGATGGTGACCAGGATGGCCAGCAGCAACAGGACGTAAATCTTGACCTTGAATGGCATGGGATCCCTCCAGAAGAGAGGGCCGGCACTGCCAGCCCTCCCTGCCAATCGTTATTTCTTCTTGGCGTACTTCATAGAGTCCAGTGCCACCGCCAGAATGATGATGCCGCCCTTGATGATGAACTGCCAGTAAGGGCTGACGCCGATATAGGTCAAACCATAGTTGATCAGCGTGAAGATGAGCACGCCGGTGATCACCCCTGCAACCGTACCCACGCCACCCGCAAACGACACCCCGCCCACCACGCAGGCGGCGATGGCATCGAGCTCGTACATGAAGCCCAGGTTGTTGGTGGCGCTGCCGATCCGGCCTGCTTCCAGCATACCGCCGAAGGCGTAGAAGACCCCCGCCAGCGCATAGATCATCACCAGATTGACCGCCACATTGACACCGGAGACCTTGGCCGCTTCCGGGTTGCCGCCGATGGCGAAGATGTTCTTGCCAAAGCGGGTCTTGTTCCACAGTACCCAGACGAACACGCTGGCGATGGCGGCGTAGAAGGTCAGATAGGATAGCTTGAAGCCACCCAGCTTGATGAACCCCTGCGCGAAGCTGGAGAAACGGGGGTCAAAACCGGCCACCGGCGAAGCCCCTACCGAGTCAAAGTAGAGGGAGTTGATGCCGTAGACGATGATCATGGTGCCCAGGGTGGTAATGAACGGGGTGACGTTCAGATAGGCCACGATGAGGCCGTTGACCAGGCCAATCAGGGCACCCACTGCGCACACCAGCAGGATCACCGCCGGAATGGGTACCTCGCCCAGACTGGGGAACACCTTGTTGACGTTGGTCAGCGCCTGCAGCATGGTCGCCGCGATGAGCGCCGCCAGACCGACCTGACGACCGGCCGACAGATCCGTCCCCTGGGTGATGATGATGCCAGCCACCCCGAGCGCGATAATGACCCGCACCGAAGACTGGGTCAGGATGTTGCTGAAGTTGGTGAGACTCAGGAAGGAGGGTTCCTTGATCACGATGATCATGAGCAGCACCAGCAGCACCACGTAGATGCCGTTCTCCTTGAGTGCCCGCATCAGATTGAAATTTTTAGCCGACTCCATAAATGTCTTCCTGTCTCTAGAGGTACAGAGATGCCAGGCGCAGTATCTCGCTCTGGTCAGTTTCTTTGGTATTGACGATCCCGGCGACCCGGCCATTGCTCATCACCATGATGCGATCCGTGATGCCGAGCAGTTCGGGCATTTCCGACGAGATGATGATGATGCCTTTATCCTTCTTCGCCAGCTCCAGGATGAGCTGGTAGATCTCGAACTTGGCCCCCACGTCGATGCCGCGGGTCGGTTCGTCCAGCATCAGGATCTCCGGCTGGGTCAGCAGCCAGCGGCCGATGATCACCTTCTGCTGGTTGCCCCCCGAGAGGGAGCCGATCTGGGTCTGCTGGGTCGGCGTCTTGACCCGCATGGAGTCGATGACCCACTGGGTGTCGCTCTTCATCTTGTTGTCGCTGAGCAGCCCCATGGAGCCCTTGTAGTTGTCCATATTGGCGATCAGGGAGTTGAAGGCGATGTCGAGGCGCGAATAGATGCCGGTGGAGCGGCGCTCCTCGGTCACCAGCGCAAAACCGTTGCGGATCGCCTCGTGGGCGTTGTGGTTGGCCACCTCTTTGCCGTGCAGCTTAATGGAACCCTCGCTGCGGTCGCGAATGCCGAACAGGGTCTCGACGATGTCGGTCCGCTTGGCCCCCACCAACCCGGCCACCCCGAGGATCTCCCCCTTGTGCAGGTTGAAGGTGATGTCCTGGATGGAGGGCTGGTTCTTCGCCGTCAGGTGCTCGACCTCGAGGATCACCTCTTTCGGCTGGTTGGTCTTCTCCGGGAAGCGCTGGGTGAGCTCGCGACCGACCATCATGCCGATGATCTGATCCATGGTCATGCCCTTGAGCGGCTGGGTCGCCACCCACTGGCCATCCCGCAATATGGTGATCTCGTCACAGAGCTGGAAGATCTCTTCCATCTTGTGGGAGATATAGACGATGCCGCAGCCCTTATCCTTGAGCTTGTTGATGATCTTGAAAAGGTGGCTCACCTCTTTCTCGGTCAGCGAGGAGGTGGGCTCGTCCATGATGACGATCTTGGCATCGTAGGAGAACGCCTTGGCGATCTCGATCATCTGCATCTGGGAGACGGAGAGGGTACCGACCTTGACCCGCGGGTCTATGTCGATGTCCAGCTCGTCGAAGATATGCTTGGTGTCCTGATACATCTTGCCGTGGTCGACGAACAGCCCCTTGGTCGGATAGCGACCGAGCCACATGTTGTCCATCACGGAGCGCTGCAGCACCAGGTTCAGCTCCTGATGCACCATGGAGACACCGTTCTCCAGCGCCTCCTTGGAGGAGGTGAAGTTGATCTCCTGCCCCTTGAAGAAGATCTTGCCCTCATCCTTCTCGTAAATGCCGAACAAGCACTTGAGCAGTGTCGATTTCCCTGCCCCGTTCTCGCCCATCAACGCATGCACAGAATGAGGACGGACCCGTAAATTGACATTATCGAGTGCCTTGACGCCGGGAAAGCTTTTACTGACGTCAATCATCTCCAACAGCCATTCTGATTGTTGCTGTGTTGTCATATCAGCCATCACATCTGGTTGAAACTGAGGGCAAGGGGAGACCCCTTGCCCGGGAGGAGGGAATTATTCGAATTTGGACAGGTTGTCAGCATCGACACCAACGTAGGGAACGCGCACAACCTTGTTGACGATGTTCCAGCTGGTGCCTTCACCGGCCGGTTTGCCTTCAGCCAGGTTCTTGGTCAGCTCAAAAGTGGCTTTGGCCTGGTTGGCGGCATCGTTCAGCACGGTACCGGCCATGGCACCGCTTTTGACCAGCGCCAGCGCTTCAGGCAGTGCATCCACGCCGAACACCGGGATGGCGGTCTTGCCCTGAGCCTTCAGCGACTCCACGGCGCCCATCGCCATGCCATCGTTGTTGGCGATGACCACTTCGATCTTGTTGGCGTTCGGGCCGGAGATCCAGGCGTCCATCTTGTCCTTGGCCATGGCGGTATCCCACATACCGGTATCCATGTGCAGCTGCTCTGTCTTGATGCCGCCATCGTTCAGGGTCTTGATGACGTAGGTGGTACGGGCTTCGGCATCCGGGTGACCCGGCTCGCCCTTCAGCAGCACGAACTGGATGACGCCATCCTTGTTGAGATCCCAGGCCGGGTTGGCTTTCCAGTGCTTGGCGATCAGCTGACCCTGGATGATGCCAGACTCCTTGGAATCGGTACCCACGTAGTAGGCCTTGTCATAACTGGCCAGATCGGCGGCATTGGGCTCCTTGTTGTAGAACACCACGGGCACATCCTCGCCACGGGCTTTCTCGATCACGACCGGGGCCGCTGCCGGGTCAACCAGGTTGATGGCCAGCGCCTTCACCCCCTTGGCCAGCAGCACGTCGATCTGGTCGTTCTGCTTGGACTGGTCATTCTGGGAGTCGTTCATCAGCAGCTCCACCCCCGGATTGGCAGCCGCTTCCTTCTCGATTGCCTTGCGCACTACCGCCATGAAGTTGTCGTCGTATTTGTAGACGGTCACCCCGATACGGGTTTCGGCATGGGCGGTGGCTCCTGCCATCAGGCTCATCAGTACGGCGGCAATGGTCGTGATCTTTTTCATTGTTATGCTCCGATCTCTCTATCTGTTTTTGTAGGGAATGCTGTACACCAAGTGAACTGGCGCCAGCCTAATGTAATCAGTTTGTTGTATATCGATCTGTGATCATGACAACAAAATGAAAACGTTTACACTCTGTTACATAGCAACAAATCAATTAAAATTCATATGGTTATACTTAACTGGTAACGTTGCGGCTCTGAACGGGACTCTTTCTTGTTAAGCAATCGCTCAGGTTCAGCGTAGAACACAGTTCCAATAGTAGCTGCCTGGTTGCAGCCAATATTCCGGTCGTACGCTCTGGCTCCAGGAGTCATCACCACCAATGCCCATATGAAAACCATCCAGACAGAGATGGATCCCGCCTGCGGCCACCAGATCGGTCTGGTGACGAGCCAGGGCCAACTGCTGCTGACTGAAACGGCTCAGGCTGAAATGAAACAGCCCCTCGACCTCTACGGAGCCGAATCGCAGCTGACGGGTGTCACAGCACAGCCCGTTGTCGGTCGGGAACACATACGCGGTGTGCAGCGCATCGAGCGACGACTGCCAGCGACCGAGGTCGGCAGCCAGCAGGCGATCCGGATAGTTCTCGTGCGAACCGCGCCCCAGCCAGCTCACCTCCTCCCCTGCCGCCAGCACCTCGTCGGCCAGCCAGAGCCGGGCGCCGATGCGCGGCAGAGAGGGCATCTCGGCTGCCACCTCCACCTCGATGGCGAGGTGCATGGCACCATCCTGATCGAAGGCGTGACGCCAGAGGGTCAGCAGCTTGAGCGCCTCGCCGACGAAGTAGCCGTGACGCACCGTCACAGTCCCTTGGTCAGGGCTCACTACCAGCTCGAGGCAGCGATGCTGCAACTCATTGAGCCCGGCCGCCTGCCAGCGGGCAATCCAGGCGTTGGGATCGGCGTGGTCCGCCTCGCTGGTGCCGATGTCGTTGTCGAGCGGCGCCCGATAGAAGTGATCGGCGATGGCCTCCTTCAGCTGCTCGCGCCCCAGCTTGTGCCAGCTGTGGATGCGGCCGCTGGTCTTGTCCAGCCGCCACTCGCTGTTGGCCGCCCGGATCTGCCAGCCATCCGTCAGCTCGATGAAGGTGGCCGGCGTGCGGGTAGCGGGCAGTGCAAGCGGTGCAGGCAACATGCATTGCTGGCGCGCCACCTCGTGACCGGCCGCTGACCAGGCCGTGGCGGCGGGCTGCACGATGGCGAGATCCAGCCAGGCGAGCCCCCCCGGCGCAAAGGCCGGCAACTGCTCCAGCAGGGTCAGCGTCACGCAGCCCTGCGGTGCCAGGGTGAGTGGGCATTCACCCTGGCTCACCACCACGCCGTCTTCGCACAGCCGCCACTGCAGCCGCTCGTTGTCCGTCTCGCGAAACAGGTATTCGCTGCGGATCTCGACCGTCAGCGGCTGGCGCTCGAGCAGCCTCAACCCGAACGGCTGTTGGGCACGTTTTGCCTCAAACAGGGCGGGATGGGGGGTGCGGTCAGGGAACACCAAACCGTTGCAGCAGAACTGGCGATCATTCGGGGTATCGCCGAAATCACCGCCATAGGCCCAGAAATGGCGGCCGTCATCGGTCAGCTTGTCCAGTCCCTGATCGACCCAATCCCAGACAAAACCACCCTGCAGCCGCGGATGATCGCGAAATGCCTGCCAGTAGTGGGCATAGCCCCCCAGGCTGTTGCCCATGGCGTGGGCGTATTCACACAGGATCAGCGGGCGGGTCTCGCCCGGCAGGCCAATCCACTTGGCCAGCGCCCACTTGGGTACCGCCGGGAAAGGCTGATCCTGATGGGTACGGGCATACATAGGGCAGATGATGTCGGTGGCCGGCGTATCGGCCCCACCCCCTTCGTATTGCAAAGGACGGCTCGGATCCGCCCGCTTGACCCAGCCATACATGGCATCGTGGGCCGGGCCGTAGCCCGACTCGTTGCCAAGGGACCAGATGATGATGCTGGGGTGGTTGAAGTCGCGGGCCACCATGCGGGTCACCCGCTCCAGGAAGGCGTTGCTCCAGGCGGGATCCCGCGCCAGCCGCCCCATGGGGGTCATGCCGTGGGTCTCCAGGTTTGCCTCGTCCACCACGTAGAGGCCGAGCCGGTCGCACAGCCGATAAAGCTCGGAGTGATTGGGGTAGTGGGAACAGCGCACCGCGTTGAAGTTGTGCTGCTTCATCAACAGCAGATCCTGCTCGATGGCGGCGGGGGTCACCACATGGCCCGTTGCGGGGTGATGCTCGTGGCGGTTGGCGCCACGGATCAGCAGCGGCTGGCCGTTCACCCGCAGCAGGCCACCACGGATCTCTACCGCCCGAAAGCCCACATCACAGGCTTCGCTCTCGATGGGCTCTCCCTGCTCGTCCAGCAGGGTCAGGGTGAGGCGATAGAGGTGGGGGGTCTCGGCGCTCCATTTGCGCGGGGTCGCCACCTCGAGCCAGCACTCGGCGCGATCGTCATACGCCCCTTTCTCGTCAATGGCTTGCGTGCCGATTTGCTGGCGCAGGGTCGCCACCCGCTCGCCGCCGTCATAGAGATTGGCCACCACCGACAGGCCGGTCCCATTGGCCACCTGCAATGCGATCTTGAGGCGGGCATCCCGGTAGCAGGCGTCGAGCTCGGGCGTTACCCGGATATCCATCAGATGACGAGCCGGTTTGTGCAGCAGGCTGACGGAGCGGAAAATGCCGCTCATGCGCCACATGTCCTGATCTTCCAGATAGGAGCCGTCGGACCAGCGCAGCACCAGCACTGCCAGCCGGTTGTCGCCGGCCTGCAGGAAGGGGGTCAGATCGAACTCGGCGGGCAGCCGGCTGTCCTGGGAGTAACCGACCCAGCGACCGTTGCAGAAGAGGTGAAAAGCGCTGTCCACCCCGTCGAAGATGATCCGGGTCTGACCGCTGGCAAGCCAGTCGGCTGGCACGCTGAACTCGCGGGAGTAGCAGCCGGTGGGATTCTCGGCCGGCACCCGCGGTGGATCGCACGGGAAGGGATACTTGATGTTGGTGTAGATGGGTACATCCGTCGCAGGCCGCAACCCTGGGTAGGCCGCAGCCAGCTGCCAGTTGCCCGGCACCTGGATGGGACAGGCATCCGGCAGATCCTGCGCCAGCCACTGCTCCGGCACCCGCTCGGGCGCCGCGAAGAAGGAGAAGCGCCATTCCCCATCCAGCAGGGTGCGCGAAGGCGAGGCGAGATCATCCCGCGCCTCGGCTTCGTTGCGCCAGCTGAACAAGGGGGTATGGGCGGGCAGCCGATTCACCGCGGTAATCGCCTGGGTCTGCCAGTCCTGACGGGCCACTATCTCCCTGAGCATTCGTCTCTCTCCCTGCATGAACGCCGAAAACGTATGCAGTGTAGGGGAGATTTGCCCGGTGATCGGCGATCCCGCTCACACAGATGTAAACGATTACACTGAATTTGTTAAGTAAAACAGGGTAAAAATGCGCTAAATGCAGGTAAAAGACCAAGGCTCCGGATCGAGCGCCTCAAAAACGGCGATCCGGAGCGATAAACGGAGGTAAATGAAAGGGATCAGCTTCGAACGGGTGCCACCGAGTGGCGGTTGATCAGAGTCGGGGTGTAAATGCGGCTCTGTACCACCTCGCTTTCGCCCGCTGCCAGCTGCAGGGCCAGCTTGGCCGCCTGGGCTGCCATCAGTTCAACCGGGTAGCGCATGGTGGAGAGCTTGGGGCGCAGGTATCTGGCATAGATGATGTCATCGAAGCCCACCACCGACACCTCCTCCGGCACCTTGAGGCCGTTGTCCGCCAGCACCGAGATGGCCCCCGCCGCCATAGCATCGTTGTAGGCCACCACGGCCGTGATGGGCAGCCCCTTGGCCAGCAGGTTGAGCATGGCCCGCTCGCCGCCCTCCTCGTTGGGCATGCCGCTCTCCACCAGCTCGGGGTCGGCGCGCACGCCCGCCTCGGCCAGCGCATCCTGATAGCCCTGCAGCCGCAGGATGGCATCCTCGATGGCGTGATCGGAGCTCAGGAAGGCGATGTGACGGTGGCCCAGCTCCAGCAGATGCCGGGTCGCCGTGGCAGCCCCCTGCCGGTTGTTGAGGGCAATGCAGCGCCCCTTGAGTGCCGGGATGTCGCGGTTGATCAGCACCATGCCGGGCACCCGCAGCGCATAGTCGATCAGCTCCTCGTCGCTCAGCGCCTTGCTGTGCACCACCAGCGCCTCGCAGCGCTTGCCGATCAGCAGCTCGATGGATTCGCGCTCCTGCCGTGCCGTGTGAAAACCATTACCCATCAACAGGTGCAGCCCCTGTTCCACCGCCACCGCGGCGACCCCCTTGACCAGGGCGCCGAAGAAGGGATCCGCCACGTCGCCCACCAGCACGCCCATGGTGTCGCAGGTCTGGCTGACCAGCGCCCGTGCGTTGGCATTGGGGGTGTAGCCCAGTTCGGCCATGGCTTTCAGCACTACCTCGCGGGAGGCGGCGCTGGCCTTGGGTGAGTTGTTCATCACCCGTGAAACCGTTGCCACCGATACGTTGGCCAAACGGGCGACATCCTTGATGGTACTCATGTTGTTTTCACTTATTTCACGGTTCGGGACTAGGCCATTATACCGAGCAATGTCACTGATAACAGGGGGAAAAACCATATTGCTGAAATGATGACCACCAAAACAAGTGTAATCGTTTACACATATTTGTTAGCCAGTTCACAGTTTGCCCGCCAGCCCCTCGGCTAGACTCCTTCACAGGCTTTTTTTGAGCGTGGAGATGAGGATGAAAGTACTGGTCACCGGCGGCTGCGGTTACATCGGCAGCCACACCTGCCTGGCACTGCAGGCGGCCGGCATGGAGCCCGTGGTGGTGGACAACCTCTGCAACAGCAAGGCCGGCGTACTGGCCCGCATCGCCGCCATCAGCGGGCGCGAGCCCCGCTTCTATCAGGGGGACATCCGTGACCCGCTCCTGCTGGATCGCATCTTCAGCGAGCAAAGGATCGATGCCGTGATCCACTTCGCCGCCCTCAAGGCTGTCGGCGAGTCCACCCGCATCCCCCTCGACTACTACGAGAACAACCTGAGCGGCACCCTGGTATTGCTGCAGGCGATGAAGCGGGCCGGCGTCCACAACCTGGTGTTCAGCTCGTCGGCCACCGTCTACGGTGACCCGGCCAGCACGCCCATCCGGGAAGATTTCCCGCGCAGCGCCACCAATCCCTACGGCCGATCCAAGCTGATCATCGAAGAGATCCTCGAGGATCTGCAGCGGGCCGAGCCGCACTGGAGCATGACCCTGCTGCGCTACTTCAACCCGGTCGGCGCCCACGAGTCGGGCACCATGGGGGAGGATCCCCAGGGGATCCCCAACAACCTGATGCCGTTTTTGACCCAGGTCGCCATCGGCCGGCGCGACTGCCTTTCCATCTTTGGTAACGATTACCCCACCGTCGACGGCACAGGTGTGCGTGACTACATCCACGTGATGGATCTGGCCGAAGGGCACGTCAAGGCGTTGCAGCACTGCGCCAGCAAGGGCGGCGTGCACGTCTACAACCTGGGTACGGGCCAGGGCCAGAGCGTGCTGCAGATGGTGGCGGCGTTCGAGGCGGCCAGCGGTCGCCCCTTGCCCTATCGCATCGAACCAAGACGCCCCGGCGACATCGCCGAATGCTGGGCCGATCCCGCCAGGGCCGAGCGCGAGCTGGGCTGGCGTGCCCGGCGGGATCTGGCCGCCATGTGCGCCGACAGCTGGCGCTGGCAATCCGCCAACCCGCAGGGGTATGAGGCGTGATGTCCGTTTTGCTCCCTTCTCCCGTTGTGGGGGAAGGGCCACAGATGAGGGGCGCACCCGCCCTCATCCCTGCCCGCAATTCCTTTTATTGAGCTTGAGGAGTGATGATGTTCAACCCGGTTGATCACCCCCACCGTCGTTTCAACCCGCTGACCGGCCAATACGTGCTGGTCTCCCCTCATAGAGCCAAGCGCCCCTGGCAGGGCCAGGTCGAGAAGGTGAGCCAGGCACCGAGCCAGGCCCATGACCCCGACTGCTTCCTCTGTGCCGGCAACAAGCGCGTCACCGGTGACCAGAATCCCGACTATCGGGATACCTTCGTCTTTACCAACGACTTCGCTGCCCTGATGCAGGACACCCCGGCCGCCAGTGGCGAGCAGGATCCCCTGCTCAAGCTGGAAGCCGCTCGCGGCACCAGCCGGGTCATCTGCTTCTCGCCGGATCACGGCAAGACCCTGCCCGAGCTGCCTCTGCCCGCCATCGAGCAGGTGATCACCACCTGGATGGAGCAGGTGGCCGAGCTGTCGGCCCAGTGGGAGTGGGTGCAGGTGTTTGAAAACAAGGGCGCCGTCATGGGCTGCTCCAACCCGCATCCCCACGGTCAGCTGTGGGGGAGCGACTTCCTGCCCAATGAAATTGCCCGCGAAGAGCAGCACCAGCGCGCCTGGCTGGCGGAACATGGCCGCCCGCTGCTGGTCGACTACGTGGAGCGGGAGCTGCAGGATCGCTCCCGCATCGTGGTGGAGACCGAACACTGGCTGGCGGTAGTGCCCTTCTGGGCGGCCTGGCCGTTCGAAACCCTGCTGCTGCCCAAGCGCCATGTCCCCTCTCTGCTCGACCTCACCCCAGAGCTGCAGCAGGATCTGGCCATCGCGCTCAAGGAGCTCACCAGCCGCTACGACAACCTGTTCGAGTGCAGCTTTCCCTACTCCATGGGCTGGCACTTTGCGCCGCCCCGCTCCGACTGCCCAGAGGCGTGGCAACTGCATGCCCACTTCTATCCGCCCCTGCTGCGCTCCGCCACGGTGCGCAAATTCATGGTGGGCTTCGAGATGCTGGCCGAAACCCAGCGCGACCTTACCCCGGAGCAAACCGCGGAGCGCCTGCGTACCCTTTCCCCCGTTCATTACAAAGCCAATGAGGTGACCCCATGACCCCGAGCCAGCGCGTCAGCGCCGTCTTTGCCGAGCAGTTTGAGCAACAACCCGACCTGCTGGTGCGGGCCCCCGGCCGCGTCAACCTCATCGGCGAGCACACCGACTACAACGACGGCTTCGTGCTGCCCTGCGCCATCGACTACGAGACCTGCGTCGCCATCGGCCTGCGCGATGACAGCCTGGTGCACGTGATCGCCGCCGACTATGGCAACCAGCGCGACCTGTTCGATCTCGGCCAGCCCATCAATCATCATGCCGACCAGCGCTGGAGCGACTACATCCGCGGGGTGGTGAAGTACCTGCAGGAGCGCGGCTATCCCCTGCGCGGCCTCAATCTGGTGGTCTCCGGCAACGTGCCGCAGGGAGCCGGCCTCTCCTCTTCCGCCTCGCTGGAGGTGGCCATCGGCCAGGCCTTCAAGGAGGCGCTGGGGCTCACCATCAGCCAGGCCGAGATTGCCCTCAACGGCCAGCAGGCGGAGAACCAGTTCGTCGGCTGCAACTGCGGCATCATGGACCAGATGATCTCCGCCAGCGGCAAACAGGATCACGCCCTGCTGCTCGACTGCCGTTCGCTGGAGACCCGCCTCATCCCCATGCCCACCGACCTGGCGGTGCTGATCGTCAACTCCAACGTCCGTCGCGGTCTGGTGGACAGCGAATACAACACCCGTCGTCAGCAGTGCGAAGCCGCCGCTCGTCACTACGGGGTCAAGGCGCTGCGCGATCTCGATCTGGCGGCGCTGGAAGCGGGCAAGGCCGGGCTGGATGAGGTCTGCTACCGCCGTGCTCGTCACGTTGTGGGCGACAACAGCCGCACCCTGGCCGCCGCCGACGCGTTGGCGCAGGGGGATCTGGTGCGCCTCGGCGAGCTGATGGCCGACTCCCACGCCGCCATGCGCGATGACTTCGAAATCACCGTGCCCGCCATCGACGGTCTGGTGGAGATCATCAAGGCCAGGATCGGTACCGAGGGCGGCGTGCGGATGACCGGTGGCGGCTTCGGTGGCTGCGTGGTCGCCCTGCTGCGCCCAGAGAAAGTGGCCGAGGTGATCGCCGCGGTCGATGCCGAGTACCCGGCCCGCTTCGGCCTCAAGGCCGACAGCTACGTCTGCCGCGCCAGCGCGGGGGCGGGAAAACTATGAGCCCATTGATGATGCAGGCCGACGGCCATGTCTGCCGGCTCGGTAACGCCGGTGCAGGCAAACTATGAGCGATGCCATGATCCCGTTCGAGCTGGAAAACGAGGAGGGGCTGCGCCTGCGCGGCCTCGACTTCGGGGCCACCCTCACCTCCCTCACCCTGCCGGTGGCGGGTGGGCGCCGTGAAGTGCTGCTGGGCTGCGCCGATGAGGCCTATCCCGCTCAACAGGTATGGCTGGGGGCGGTGGCGGGACGCTTTGCCAACCGCATCGGCAACGCCGAGCTGCTGCGCGACGGCCAGCGCTGGCCGCTGGATGCCAACCAGCCGCCCCACTGCCTGCACGGCGGACGGGCGGGGTTTCATCGCCAGCACTGGCAGATCAAGGAGCGGGAGGCGGACCGGGTCAGACTGACCCTGCTCTCCCGTAGCGGGGATCAGGGCTTTCCCGGCAACCTGCGGGTCATGCTGGAGTACCGGCTGGAGCAGTGCGATCTGGTGGTGGATTGCGTCGCCAGCACGGATGCCGCGACCCCGGTCAGCCTCACCAGCCACACCTACTTCAATCTCGACGACAACCCGGACGGTGGCGATGTGCGCGACCACCTCATCCACCTCAACGCCGACCGTTTCCTGCCCACCGACCAAAGCGGTCTGCCGCTCGCGATCACACCGGTGGAGGGGCCGTTCGATCTGCGCCGCGAACGCCTGATCGGACAAGATTGGCTGAGCCACCCCCAGCAGCAACAGGCCAAGGGGTACGATCACGCCTTTGTGCTCAACGGGCCAAGCGCCGAGTGGGCGGCGCGGGTGGTCTCGGGGGATCGTCAGCTGGCGATGGAGGTCTACACCAACCAGCCTTCGCTGCAGTTCTACAGCGGCAACTGGCTGGCCAATACGCCGGCACGCGATGGCCGGCTCCATCGGGATCACGCCGGCTTCTGTCTGGAGGCCCAGCAGCTACCGGACAGCCCCAACCGGCCCGAGCTGGGCGATCCCTGGCTGTTGCCGGGGCAGACCTATCGCCACCAGACCCGCTATCGCTTCATCGCTGCCAGCTGACCCCGGCCCCCTCTTCTCCCGCGCAGACATGCCGAGCGAAGAGGGCTCGGGGTCACCCCTCACATCCGCTCGCAAACAATCCCACGCAAGGAGTCGTTATGGATGATCACTACCTCGCCGCCCCCGACCGTTACCAGCGCCAGCCCTATCGACCCGCCGGTCGTCACGGCCTGCGCCTGCCCGGCATAGCTCTCGGCCTCTGGCACAACTTCGGCGCCGAGAGCGATCCCGCCACCGCGAAAGCCATGATGCACCAGGCGTTCGATCTGGGTATCACCCACTTCGATCTGGCCAACAACTACGGGCCGCCGCCGGGGTCGGCCGAGCAAACCTTCGGCAGGCTGCTCAAGGGGAGCCTGGCGCCCTATCGAGACGAGCTCATCATCGCCAGCAAGGCGGGATACATCATGTGGGATGGCCCCTATGGCGATGGCGGCAGCGCCAAATACCTGTTTGCCAGCCTGCACCAGAGCCTGCGCCGGCTCGGTCTCGACTACGTGGACATCTTCTATCACCACAGGCCGGACCCGCGCACCCCGCTGGAGGAGACCTGTCAGGCGCTGGCCTTGATGGTACGTCAGGGCAAGGCGCTCTACGTCGGCCTCTCCAACTACCCGGCCCTGCTCGCCGCGCAGGCCGCCGCCCGGCTGGCGGAGCTGGGCACCCCCTGCCTGGTCAACCAGCTCAAATACTCCCTCTTTCAGCGCGACATCGAGGCTGAAACCCTGCCGGTCTGCCGCGAGCACAGCATGGGGGTGGTCGCCTTCTCGCCGCTGGCGGGCGGACTGCTGAGCGATCGCTACCTGGCGGGCATTCCAGCGGATTCGCGCGCCGCCAGCGCCAGCCCCTTCCTCAAGCCCGAGCAGATCACCGCCGACAAGCTGGCCACCATCCGTGCCCTGCATGCGCTGGCGCAGCAGCGGGGCCAACCACTGTCGCAACTGGCGCTGCAGTGGGTCCTGCGCGACTCAGTGGTGAGCTGCGCCCTGATCGGTGCCAGCAGCCCGCAGCAGATTGTCAGCGCGGTGGAGGCCCAGGCCCAGCCCCCGCTGGATGCGGCGCTGCTGCAGCAAATCGAGGGGATCCTGGCCGGGCAGGGTCCCGCCTGATCGGGGCCGCTGAGCGCCGAACGCCATGTAGGCCCGAATGAAAACCAATGACCTCACCGTCGATCCCGCCGGCGGGGCCTGGCGCCAACACAATATTCACTGGTTGCCTGCCCGATTTTCCTCCATCATTGGTCGCCCTCGGCTCGGCTCGGGGCCGACTTCAACCGGACCAATAATCAAGAGATCTGAAACATGACAGAGTCTTACGCCCTGTTTGTCGCCTTCGTGCTGGGCATAGTGGAGGGCCTGACCGAGTTCCTCCCCGTCTCCTCCACCGGCCACATGATCATCGTCGGCCACCTGCTTGGCTTCGACGGCCCCAAGGCTGCCACCTTCGAAGTGGTGATCCAGATGGGTTCCATCCTGGCGGTGGTCGCCGTATTCTGGCGCCGCCTGTTTGGCCTCATCGGCATCCACTTCGGCCAGAAGCCGGCGCAGGGACACGCCACCCTCTCGCTGGTGCACATCATCCTCGGCATGCTGCCCGCCGTCGTCATCGGCCTCGCCATCCACAGCTGGATCAAGGCCCATCTGTTCGGCCCGCAGACCGTGATGTACGCCCTGGTGGCCGGCGGCATCCTGCTGATCATCGCCGAGAAGTTTCGCCCGGCAGTGCTCTCCGAAACCCTGGACGACATCAGCTACAAGCAGGCGTTCGGCATCGGCCTGTTCCAGTGCCTGGCGCTCTGGCCCGGCTTCTCCCGCTCCGGTGCCACCATCAGCGGCGGCATGCTGATGGGGATCAGCCGTCAGGCGGCGGCCGAGTTCTCCTTCATCCTGGCGGTGCCCATGATGGTGGCGGCCAGCGGGCTGGATCTCTACAAGAGTCGCGATTTCCTCTCCATGGCCGACTTCCCCATGTTCGCGGTGGGTTTCGTCACCGCCTTCGTGGTGGCCATGATCGCCATCAAGACTTTCCTGGCGCTGATCCGTCGCCTCGACTTCATCCCGTTCGCCATCTACCGCTTCGTGGTGGCCTTCGCCGTCTACCTGGTGTTCGTGGCCTGATCCGGTCAGCGCACCATGCAAAAAGGGACCCGAGGGTCCCTTTTTTTATTGCCGCCAAGGCTCAGTAGAGGCGATGGCTGATGCCGTTGAGCAGCCGCGACAGCCCCTTGGTGAACTGTACCGGCGCGTCCTGCACCGTGTAACAGAGGCAACCGTCCGGGGTGTGCGGACTGTGGGCGTGGCTGGCATCGCGCCAGATGAAGTCCCCCGCCTGATAGCGGGTGTCGCCATCTTCGATGGTGCCGGCCAGCAACAAGGTCAGCTCGTAACCCTTGTGAGTGTGCTCAGGGATGCGGCCACCCGCCTCTATGTGCAGCAGGCTGGCACGGGCCCCCTGCTCGTCGAGCGGCAGGCTCACCTGCCGGATGGCGCCGATGTGGCGCCAGCTGGGGGCGTGGTGACAGGCCAGCACCCGCGGCAACCGGTACGACTGGCCCGCCACCTGCAGCTCGGGCCGAGCCACCGCCGACTGGGTCAATGCGACCGCAGTGGCCACCGGCTGCTGCAGGATGCCGGCCAGCATGGCATCGAACTCTGCCGGCAGTGGCTCGCACTCCTCAGCCGGGGTCAGGTATTGCCGAGCCAGCTCCTCTTCGCAGGCCCGCAACCGGGCCGCACAGTCGGGGCAGAGCTCGCAGTGGGCGGAGACGCCGACGGCCAGCGGCAGGGGCAGTTCGTCGGCGGCAAAGGCACGCAACATGGCCTGAACGGGATGGGCTTTAATCATGGCCTTGCTCCACTTGTTCCTTCAATTTCTGTAACGCCAGTCTGAGGCGGGATTTGATGGTGCCGAGCGGCACGCCGAGCCGGTCTGCCAGCTCCTGCTGGGAGAGCTCCTGCAGGTAGATGCCGCGCACCACCTGCTGCTGCGGTTCCGGCAGGGTGCCGAGGTAGTGGGCCATCTGACGGGTCAGCACAGCGTCTTCGCCGCCGCTCAGGTGCTCCTCTTCCGCCCTGTACTCCAGCATGGGCCACAGCTCCTCGGCGCAGAGCTCTTCCTTGCTGGCGCGGCGCCGGCGCAGCATGTCGAAGCCCTGGTTGCGCATGACGGTGTAGATCCAGGTGGTGGCGGCTCCCTTGTCGGGGTGGTAGAGACGGGCCTTCTGCCAGACCAGCAGCATGGTCTCCTGCACCAGCTCCATGGCATTGGCCTCGCTGCCGAGGTGGCGCAGCCCATAGCTGCGGATGCGCGGCGCGAAGTGCTGGAACAGGGTGGCAAAGGCGACCTTGTCGCCATGTTCGGCAACCCTGACGAGCAGGGACTTGAGATCGCCGGCTGGGTCATCCATGGGGGGCGATATCCTGTACGGAGTCGATTGTGATTGGCCAGTATATGCCATTGCGCCATGCCTTGAAGAGGGTGGTGAGTGCCAATACGTGTGGCGCAGCAAAAGGATCACCGGCTCTGCCATCAAAAACGGCTCAGTGGCTGGCGACCAGCAATCCGCTCAGCAGGGAGAGCGCCGGCTGGTTGTCTTCTGCCGCCACCAGCCACTGCTTCTGCTCAACGGGGATGGGCAGCACTTCCAGCCAGCGCTGGGCCACCCAGCTGGCATCGTCCCAGTCCGGGTTGCGGTAGAGGGCCGCATATTCCGGATAGTCGTTGAACACCTCCTGCAACGCCCTGGCCAGCGAGTGCTGGTCGGCATTGAGCCGGCCGGTACGCCAGGGGGGCAGCACGTCCACCTCCCCGACCCGCAAGCCGTCCGACTCCTGCCACAGATCGGTGATCCTGACCCGCTCCATGCCGAGCACTGTGATGCCGAGCAGACCGTCCGGCAGCTGATCGAAGTCGACGATCCGTACCCGGGTGGCGATGGGGTACATGTTGCGCAACGCATCGGGCTGGCGGGGATCCAGCATGCAGATAGCAAAACCCTGCTCTCCCGCCTCGGCGATCATGCGCTGATATCTGGGCTCGAAGATGCGCAGCGGCATGATGCCACCGGGCAGCAGGTGGGCCGAGAGGGGAAACAGCGCCAGTTTCATCGACAGATTCCTCGGTAAAAGGTACCTGTTGATACGACCGGGGCGGCGGGGCAGATCATTCAGAACGAGTTGGAATAAAAAACCCCTTAACAATCAGGGGAAAATAGCCTGGACAAGCCGCTTCAATATGCAGTAGAAATGGATAAGCACCGTATTTTCCGTCCAATATTCTGGGATCTGGTGCCAAATGCAGTGAAATATCCGCCCGACCGCGAGCGGCGGGTCATCCCTATAGTTTTCTCGGGCCGATGCGGGTAAAATTCACGCCCTTATATATCAGTCATTTTTCGACGCGCAACCTTGGTGGTCAGTTATGAAAGAGCATATTCATCATCTACTTGAACAAACGGTAGCCAATCTCAAGTCAGCGGGCATCCTGCCGGCGGACCTGGAAGCCCGCGTGCAAGTAGACCGATGCAAGGAGAAGGCTCACGGTGACCTGGCCACCAACCTGGCCATGCTGCTGGCCAAACCGGCCCGCAAGAATCCCCGTGAGCTGGCCGCTGCCATCATCGAGCACCTGCCCGCCTCCGACCTGATCGCCAAGGTCGAGATCGCCGGCCCCGGCTTCATCAACTTCTTCTTCGACCCGAGCTGGCTGGCCGGTCAGGTAGAGGCCATGGTGACCTCCGCCAACGCCAACGTGAAGCTGCCAACCCCGCAGACCGTGGTGGTGGACTACTCCGCCCCCAACGTGGCCAAAGAGATGGCGGTGCATCACATCCGCTCCACCGTCCTCGGTGACGTGGCTGCCCGTGCCCTCGAGTTCCTCGGCCACAAGGTGGTGCGTGCCAACCACATCGGCGACTGGGGTACCCAGTTCGGCATGCTGATCGCCTATCTGGAGAAGATGGCCAACGAGCACGCCTCCGACATGGAGCTGCGCGATCTGGAAGCCTTCTACACCCAGGCCAAGCGTCACTACGACGAAGACGAAGCGTTCGCCGAGCGCGCGCGCAACTACGTGGTCAAGCTGCAGGGTGGTGATGAGTACTGCCGCACCATGTGGAAGAAGCTGGTCGACATGACCATGGAGCAGAACCAGCGCAACTACGACCGCCTGAATGTCTCCCTGACCAACAAGGACATCATGGGCGAGTCCATGTACAACGACATGCTGCCGGAAATCGTCGCCGATCTGAAAGCGCGCGGCCTGGCGGTCGAGAGTGAAGGCGCCACCGTCGTCTTCCTGGACGAGTTCAAGAACAAGGATGGCGAGCCCATGGGCGTCATCATCCAGAAGAGCGATGGCGGCTTCCTCTACACCACCACCGACATCGCCTGTGCCAAGTATCGTTACGAGACCCTGGGCGCCGACCGGGTGATGTACTTTATCGACTCCCGCCAGCACCAGCACCTGATGCAGGCCTGGACCATCACCCGCAAGGCGGGCTATGTGCCGGAATCCGTGCCCCTCGAGCACCACGCCTTCGGCATGATGCTGGGCAAGGATGGCCGTCCCTACAAGACCCGCTCCGGCGGCACCGTCAAGCTGGTCGATCTGCTGAATGAGGCGGAAGAGCGCGCCGCCGCCCTGCTGGAGAGCCGCAACAGCGACCTCTCCGCAGAGGAGAAGGCCCAGGTGGTGCACGCCATCGCCATGGGCGCGGTCAAGTATGCGGATCTCTCCAAGAACCGCACCACCGACTACATCTTCGACTGGGATCTGATGCTGTCGTTTGAAGGCAACACCGCACCCTACCTGCAGTATGCCTACACCCGGATCCAGTCCATCTTCCGCAAGGCCGGCGTCGATGCCGATACCCTGGGCGGCAAGGTGGTCCTGAGCGAAGAAGCGGAAGAGACCCTGGCCCAGAAGCTGATCCAGTTTTCCGACGCGGTCAACGGCGTGGCAGACAAGGGCATGCCGCACCTGCTCTGTACCTATCTGTACGAGCTGTCCGGCAACTTCATGACCTTCTACGAAGCCTGTCCGATCAACAAGGATGGCGTGGACGAGGCGACCCGTCAGAGCCGTCTGCTGCTGTGCGCCGCCACCGCCAAGGTCCTCAAGCTGGGCTTGGGCGTACTGGGCATCCACACCCTGGAGCGCATGTAATAGATGGCGACCCGGGATTATGTCGGCAGCCGCCCGCGACGTCGGGCGGGTGGTCGCAACACCAAGAAAGCGGCACCTCGCCGCTTTCCTGTTATCCCGGCCCTGCTGGCCGTAGTGTTGCTGGCGGGGTTCGGCGGTTTCCTCTACATGATCAGTGGCAAGGGCAACGACGCCCCCACCATTGAGGAGCAGGTGAAAGCCAACAAGCCCAAGGCCCAGAGCAACGGCCTGCCGCAGGAGAAGTGGAGCTACATCGAACGGCTGGAGAACAAGCAGGTCGACATCGTCGAGCCGCCGCCCCAGCCGGGCGTGCTGCCGCCCCCCCCGGCGGAAACCATGACCCTGCAGCCGGAGAAGCTGCCGCAGCCGGTGCCGACCAATATTCCTCAGCCTGGAACCCCCATCGGCCAGGTACAGCCCTACAAGCCGCAACCGGTACAACCGGCCAAGCCGGCTACCGGCGCGCCGGTAGCCAGTGCCCAGGAGCAGGTGATCGACCGCAAGGCCGAACGGGATCGGATGGAGCGGGAGTTGCGCGCCGAACTGGAGCGGGAACGGGCCGAGGCCGCCAAGGCCAAGGCAGCGACTCCGCCTGCCGCGGCCGACAACGAGCGCTACATGATGCAGTGCGCCGCCCTGCGTTCGCAGGATTCCGCGGAATCCCTCAAGGCGCGCATCGCCTTCACCGCCGGGCTCTCCTCCAGCCTGCAGGTGGTGAACGGGGCCGGTGGCGCCGTCTACAAGGTGATGGTGGGCCCCTTCAGCGGCAAGGCGGCGGCCGATGCGGCCAACCGCAAGCTGCAGGGCTCAGGCATCAGCGGCTGCATCCCCAAGAAGGGGTGATGGCAGCGTCCATAAACAGGGCCGGGTGGCAACACCTGGCCCTGTTTCTTTTGGTGCCAGTCGCCACCACTCCCAGCCAACCCCGTTGGCCGCGCCAGCGCGCAGGCTTGAAAAGCCGGATTGCCATCCCCATCTCTCTTGCCATGCACAGTCAGGCCGTCATTCGGCTCAAGCGAGGTAAGTAAAGTGACTACCATAGTTTCAGTTCGCCGCAACGGTCAGGTCGTCATCGGTGGCGATGGCCAGGTTTCTCTTGGCAACACCGTCATGAAGGGCAACGCCCGCAAGGTTCATCGCCTCTACAACGGCAAGGTGCTGGCAGGTTTTGCCGGCGGCACCGCCGACGCCTTCACCCTGCTCGAGCGCTTCGAGGCCAAGCTGCAGACCCATCAGGGCAACCTGGAGCGCGCCGCCGTGGCGCTGGCCAAAGACTGGCGCACCGATCGCGCCCTGCGCCGCCTCGAGGCGCTGCTGGCCGTCGCCGACGAGCACAAATCCTTCATCATCACCGGCAACGGTGACGTGGTGCAGCCGGAACACGATCTCATCGCCATCGGCAGCGGCGGCAACTTCGCTCAGTCCGCCGCCATCGCCCTGCTGGAGAACACCGAGCTGGATGCCAAGAGCATCGTCGAGAAGTCCCTCAAGATTGCGGGCGACATCTGTGTCTTCACCAACGGCAACCACACCATCGAAGTGCTGGACTACACCGCCAAATAAGGCCGCCAGCCAAACCCCATTTTCCAAGGGGTGGGCCCTGCCCGCCCCGGATACAGGAACACCATCATGTCCGAGATGACCCCGAGAGAAATCGTCCACGAGCTGGACAGACACATCATTGGTCAAGCCGACGCCAAGCGTGCGGTGGCCGTGGCCCTGCGCAACCGCTGGCGCCGGATGCAACTCTCCGAGGAGATGCGCCACGAGGTGACCCCGAAGAACATCCTGATGATCGGTCCGACCGGTGTCGGCAAGACCGAGATCGCCCGTCGCCTGGCCAAGCTGGCCAACGCCCCCTTCATCAAGGTCGAAGCGACCAAGTTCACCGAAGTGGGCTATGTGGGCAAGGAAGTGGACAGCATCATCCGCGATCTGACCGATGTCGCCATCAAGCTGGTGCGCGAGACCGAGATGGAGAAGATGAAATACCGCGCCGAGGAAGCCGCCGAAGAGCGCATCCTCGACGCCCTGCTGCCCAACCCGCGCAACAGCTGGGGCGAGGAAGAGAAGGCCGACAACTCCAACACCCGCCAGATCTTTCGCAAGAAACTGCGGGAAGGGCAGCTGGATGACAAGGAGATCGAGCTGGAGCTCTCCGCCTCCCCAATGGGCGTCGAGATCATGACCCCGCCGGGCATGGAAGAGATGGCCAACCAGCTGCAGGGGCTGTTCCAGAACCTGGGCCAGAACCAGAAGAAGAAGCGCAAGATCAAGGTCAAAGAGGCCATGAAGGCGCTGATCGAAGAGGAAGCGGCCCGCCTGGTCAACCCGGAAGAGCTGAAGCAGAAGGCCATCGCCTCCGTCGAGAACAACGGCATCGTCTTCCTCGACGAGATCGACAAGATCTGCAAGCGCGGCGAGAGCTCAGGCCCGGACGTTTCCCGTGAAGGGGTTCAGCGCGACCTGCTGCCGCTGGTCGAGGGCTGCACCGTCAACACCAAGCACGGCATGGTCAAGACCGATCACATCCTGTTCGTCGCCTCCGGCGCCTTCCAGATCGCCAAGCCGTCCGACCTCATCCCCGAGCTGCAGGGCCGTCTGCCGATCCGGGTCGAGCTGACCGCGCTGACCACCGAAGACTTCGAGCGGATCCTGACCGAGCCGAACGCCTCCCTGACCGATCAGTACAAGGCGCTGATGGCCACCGAAGGGGTCAACATCGAGTTCACCCAGGACGGTATCCGCCGCCTGGCCGAAGCGGCCTGGCAGGTCAACGAGCGCACCGAGAACATCGGCGCCCGCCGTCTGCACACCGTGATGGAACGCCTGATGGAAGACATCTCCTACGACGCTTCCGAGAAGTCCGGCGAGACCTTTGTCATCAACACCGACTACGTCAACGCCCACCTCGGCAAGCTGATTGAAGACGAGGATCTGAGCCGCTTTATCCTGTAACAGCTTGATCGAAGACGAGGATCCGAGCGGTTTACTATCCTGCTCAACCCCGTAGCAAGACGCCTCCCCTGTGGAGGCGTCTTCGTTTTCAGCGCCCTCCCAGCTCGCAGCCTTCCCGGGTCGCATTGCCCGGTACGTCGCGTTCACCTCTTCCCGCCAGCCAGAGTGCGCTCATCAGCAGCAGAGCCGTCAGGGCGAAGGTGGCCCGCATGGCGAACGCCAGCTCGCTCGCACTGGCGACGGCCGGATTGCCGCCTCCCGCCAGGGCGGCAAACAGGGCCCCCAGCCCCGCCGCCCCCGTCAGCTGGCCCAGATTGCGCGACAGGGTCAGCAACCCGGCCACGGCACCACGGGTCTGTTCGTCGGCGGCGCCGATCACCAGGCTGTTGTTGGCGGTCTGGAACAGGGCGTAGCCGGCAGTCAGCAGCAACACGGGCAGCAGGTATCCCATCGGGCCCCCGCCGCTGCCCAGGGTGGCCAGCAGCACCACAGCCACGCTCATCACCAGCAAGCCCAGTCGCACCACTGTGATGGCGCCGACCCTGTCCACCAGCCAACCGGCTGGCATCCCGCTCAGTGCCGCCAGCAGGGGTCCACCCGAGATAAGCAGCCCGCTGGTCAGCGGGCCGAGCCCGAATACCCCCTGCAGATAGAAGGGACCGATCAGCAGGGTCGCCACCATCACCCCGGCCACCAGCGCACTGGCCGCCAGAGCGCCGCGCAGCCGCCGGGTTCGCAGCAATGCCAACGGCAACAGAGGGGCGGGGGAGCCCAGTTCGCTGCGCACCAGCCAGGCGGCGGCCAGCAGCGCCCCGCCCCCAAGCCAGAGGGCCGGGACGCCTGTCGCAGTGAGCGCCAGCCCGTAGCCCAGCAGCGTCACCAGCAGCCACCCCAGGCTGGCCAGGTTGAGTCGTGCCCCCTGCCCGCTCGCCCCGTCATCGGGCAGACCGGCACGGGCACAGAGCAGCGCCAGCAGGCCGAGGGGTAGCAGCGCCAGGAAGGCAGCCTGCCAGCCCGCCACCTCCAGCAGCAGGCCGCCAAACGAGGGGCCCAGCGCCGTGCCGCAGGCCGACAGGGTGCCGAGCAATCCCATGCTCCAGCCCCGTCTGGCCGGTGACACCAGCTGCCCCACCATGGCCAGCGACAGCGTCAGCATGCAGGCCGCACTCGCCCCCTGCAGCACCCGGGCGGCGATCAGCCAACCGATGGTCGGCGCCAGCGCGCAGAGCAGGGAGGCCAGCGCAAAGCCCCCCATGCCACAGAGCAGCAGCCGACGCCGGCCGAACCTGTCACCCAGCCGGCCGGCCACCACTGTCAGGCAGGTGAGCCCCAGCAGGTAAGCCACCAGCACCCACTGCAAGATGGCGAAGGGCAGATGAAAGGCCGCCCCCAATGCCGGCAGCAAGATGCCGCCCATGCTGGCCGCCAGCATGGGCAACAGGGTGGCGAGGCCAAGCGCCAGCAGACCAAGACGAGGCGCCGCCAGGGGCGGCAAATGGGTTGATGTTGACATGAGCCGGGCTCCACATAGGGGTGATGACGACAAGGCTAGTGGGGCCGGTGAGCAGGCGGAAGACGCACCAGTTGCAGCTTATCAATGCAGCGGACGCCATATGAGGGTGCCCGTTCTCGGGTATGATGAAGCTGGCCCCTCTGCTCCCACTCCGATGAAGGCATGCACATGAGCACTCCCGACCTCAACCTGCTGATCACCCTGGATGCCCTGCTGGACGAAGGCAGCGTGGCCGGCGCCGCCAGACGACTGGGCTTGAGCCCCTCAGCCATGAGCCGGGCCCTGGCAAGATTGCGGGAGACCACCGGCGATCCGCTGCTGGTGCGGGCCGGCCGCGGCCTGGTGCCGACCCCTCGAGCCCAGTTGCTGCGCGAGCAGGTCGGTCGGCTGGTGCAGGAGGCAGAGAGCATGCTGAGCCCCCGGCAGGAGGTCGACCCGGCGCGGCTGGAGCGCACCTTCACCCTGCGTGCCAGCGAGGGGCTGGTAGAACTCTTCGGCGCCGCCCTGCTGAACCGACTCGCCGCCGAGGCCCCCGGAGTACGGCTCCACTTTCTGGCCAAGCCGGACAAGGAGAGCGGCCCCTTGCGCAGCGGCGAGCTGGATTTCGAGACCGGGGTCATCAGCGCCACCACGGCGCCCGAGCTGCGTACCCAGGCCCTGTTTCAGGACCACTTCGTCGCCGTGCTGCGCCCCGGTCATCCACTGTGCGACGGCCCGCTCACCGCCAGCCGCTACGCCGGGGCGCGCCACGTGCTGGTGTCCCGCCGTGGCCAACCCCACAGCCCGGTCGATGAGGCGCTGGCCAAGCAGGGGCTCTCGCGCACCGTCGCCACCCTGGTGCCCGGCTTTGCCACCGCGCTGGCGCTGGTGCGCGGCAGCGATCTGGTGGCCACTGTGCCTGAGCGTCACTGCGTCGCCCTGCTGGGGGATCTGGTTGTTCGTCCCCTGCCCTTCGCGCTGCCAGCGATCCGGGTCGCCCTGCTCTGGCACCCCAGGCTGGATGCCGACCCGGCCCACCGCTGGCTGCGCACCCTCATCCGCGATATCTGCGCCCAGGAGCCTTACCGCCCCCTTCCCTGACGCCCCCGGTTCTGCTGACAACCCATGGCTGCCGTCATCCCATGAAGGAATTTTTCACGCTTTTTGACGGTATGGGCATTTCTTTGCAGGGTCAGCCAGGCAGCCCCTGCGACGCTGGCCCCGATCCCCACGCCATAACCAATTGCACCACTGGTATACCTATTTATGTATAGCTTTGAATTATCAGGAATTACCCCTGAGGGGATATATAAATAGACACTTGATTTGCATCAATCGCCCGCCCCTGCCGACTGGGTAGCCTAGCCTCAGAATGATGTTTTATTACTCCAAACTAGAGGCAATCATGAGCAAAGTCAGACTGGTCGTTGTGGGCAACGGCATGGTGGGGCACCGCTTCATAGAAGAGTTGATCGAGCGGGCTGAGCCGGGCCGCTACGAGATCACCGTCTTCGGTGCAGAACCCCGTCCCGCCTACGATCGCGTCCATCTCTCCTCCTACTTCTCCCACCACACCAGCGAAGATCTCTCCCTCGTCAAACCCGGTTTCTACGACAAGCACGGCATTCGGTTGCTGCTCGGCGAAGCGGTGAAAAAAATCGACAGGACCAACCGCGAAGTGCACTCCAACAAGGGCACCGTGGTCGAGTACGACAAGCTGGTACTGGCCACCGGCTCCTACCCCTGGGTGCCGCCCATTCAGGGCAGTCAGCACCACGAATGCTTCGTCTATCGCACCATCGAGGATCTGAAAGCCATCCGCAACGCCGCCAAGAGCGGCAAGAGCGGGGTGGTGATCGGGGGCGGCCTGCTTGGCCTGGAAGCGGCCGGTGCCCTCAAGGCATTGGGTCTCGAGACCCACGTGGTGGAGTTTGCCCCGGTACTGATGGCCGAACAGCTCGACGGCCAGGGCGGCCAGTTGCTGCGCCGCAAGATTGAATCCATGGGCGTGCAGGTGCACACCAGCAAGAGCACCAGCGAGATCCTGATGCATGGCGGCGAGCAGGCGAAACACCGCCTCGCCTTCGCCGACGGCAGCCAGCTGGAAGTGGACGTGGTGGTCTTCTCCACCGGCATTCGCCCGCAAGATACCCTCGGCCGCTACGGTGATCTCGCCATCGCCGAACGCGGCGGCATCGTCATCGACGATCACTGCCTCACCTCAGACCCCGACATCTATGCCATCGGCGAGTGCGCCGCCTGGCAGGGCCGCTTCTTCGGCCTGGTGGCCCCGGGCTACAAGATGGCCCAGATCACCGTCGACCATCTGCTTGGCGGCGACAGCCGCTTCGAAGGGGCGGACATGAGCGCCAAGCTCAAGCTGCTCGGCGTCTCCGTCGGCTCCATCGGCGATGCCCACGGCCGCACCCCGGGCAGCCACAGCTATGTGTTCCAGGACGACCAGGCCGGCGTCTACAAGAAAATCGTGGTAAGCGAAGACAACAGCCGTCTGCTCGGCGCCGTGCTGGTAGGTGACGTGGAGGATTACGGCAACCTGCTGCAGATGATGCTCAACGCCCTGCCCCTGCCGAGCCACCCGGACACCCTGATCCTGCCCGCCTACGCCGGTGCCAAGCCGACCCTGGGGGTGGATGCCCTGCCAGAGAGCGCCCAGATCTGCTCCTGCTTCGACGTCTCCAAGGGCGACATCGCCAAGGCCGTCGCCGAGGGTCACACCACGCTCGCCGCCATCAAGCAGCATACCAAGGCCGGTACCGGCTGCGGCGGCTGCGTGCCCCTCATCAGCCAGGTGCTCAACGCCGAACTGGTGAAGCAGGGCATCGAGGTCAACAACCACCTCTGCGCCCACTTCCCCCACTCCCGCCAGGAGCTGTTCCATCTGGTCAAGGTGGAGGGGATCAAGAGCTTCGACGAGCTGCTGGCCAGGCATGGTCAGGGTCATGGCTGCGAGGTGTGCAAACCGACCGTCGGCTCCATCCTCGCCTCCTGCTGGAACGACTACGTGCTGAGCCCGCTCAACACCCAGTTGCAGGACACCAACGACATCTTCCTCGGCAACATGCAAAAGGACGGGACCTACTCCGTCATCCCGCGCATGGCTGGCGGTGAGGTGACCCCGGAAGGGCTGCTGGCGGTGGCCGAAGTGGCCCGCGACTACAAGCTCTACACCAAGATCACCGGCGCCCAGCGCATCGGCCTGTTCGGGGCCCAGAAGGATGATCTGCCCGCCATCTGGCGCAAGTTGCTGGCAGCGGGCTTCGAAACCGGTCAGGCCTACGCCAAGGCGCTGCGCATGGCCAAGACCTGCGTCGGCAGCACCTGGTGCCGCTTCGGCGTGCAGGACAGCGTCGGCCTCGGGGTCTTCCTCGAGAACCGCTACAAGGGCATTCGTACCCCCCACAAGATGAAGCTCGGCGTCTCCGGCTGCACCCGTGAATGTGCGGAAGCCCAGGGCAAGGACGTCGGCATCATCGCCACCGACGCGGGCTGGAACCTCTATGTGGGCGGCAACGGCGGCATGAAGCCGCGCCACGCCGATCTGCTGGCTTCTGACCTCGACCGCGAGACCCTGCTCAAGCTGATCGACCGCTTTATGATGTTTTACGTCACCAGCGCCGACAAACTGCAGCGCACCTCGGTCTGGCTCGGCAACCTGGAAGGGGGCGTCGACTACCTGCGCGAGGTGATCGTCGACGACAAGCTGGGGCTGGCCGAGACGCTGGAGCGCGATATCCAGACCCTCATCGACAGCTACGAATGCGAATGGTCACGCACCCTCAACGAAGAGCAGGCGTTGCAGCGCTTCAGCCACTTCATCAACAGCGACAAGCGCGATCCGGACGTCCAGTTCGTCGCCGAGCGCGCGCAGCATCGACCGGCCACTCCGGCCGAGCGCATCCCCGTCTACCAGATCGAGGTGAAAACCCAATGATGAAACTTGCCTGCCAACTCAACGACATACTCCCTGGCACCGGCGTCTGTGCGCTCATTGAGGGTCGCCAGATCGCCCTGTTCCGCCCGAGCGCGGCGGCGGAGGTATTCGCCATCGACAACCGGGATCCCTTCTTCGCCGCCAACGTGCTGTCGCGGGGCATCCTCTGCGAACACGACGGCGAGCTCTGGGTGGCCAGCCCCCTCAAGAAGCAGCGCTTTCGCCTGAGCGATGGCCACTGCTTCGACAACCCCGCTATGTCGGTACAGAGCTACCCCATTGAAGTGCGCGACCAGCAGGTCTGGGTCGCCGTCTAACACCATGAACATCAGGGCTGCCCGCGGGCGGCCCTCTTGAAGGAAACAAAGATGTATACCGAAACCATCAACAAGTGCGCCGCCAACGCGGCCCGCATCAACCGCTTCGAGCGCAGCGACAAGCTTGGCTTCTGGCTCAGCTCCGCCATGGCGGGGGCCTATGTGGGCCTTGGCATCATCCTCATCTTCACCCTGGGCAACCTGGTGGATCCGAGCATCCGTCCGCTGGTGATGGGGGCCACCTTTGGCATCGCCCTGACCCTGGTCATCATCGCCGGCTCCGAGCTGTTCACCGGCCACACCATGTTCCTCACCTTCGGGGTGAAGACCGGCAAGATTTCCATGGTAGATCTGCTGCGCATCCTGCCCCAGACCTGGGCCGGCAACCTGCTCGGCTCCATCGCGGTGGCGCTGATCTACTCCTATGGCGGCAGCCTGCTGCCGGACGCGGGCAGTTTGGCCCACAAGGTGGCGCTGGCCAAGACCCAGGCACCGGCGCTGACCCTGTTCATGAAAGGGATCCTCTGCAACTGGCTGGTCTGCCTCGCCATCTGGATGGCGCTGCGCACCGAAGGGGCGGCCCGCTTCATCGCCATCTGGTGGTGCCTGCTGGCCTTTATCGCCTCCGGCTACGAGCACTCCATCGCCAACATGACCCTGTTCGCCCTCTCCTGGTTCGGCGCCCATTCCGAGGCCTACACCCTGGGCGGCATCGGCCACAACCTGTTGTGGGTGACCCTGGGCAACACCGTCTCCGGCGCCCTCTTCATGGGACTCGGCTACTGGTATGCCACCCCCAAGGCTGAGCGCCCGGTTGCCGTGACCGAAACCACCACCACTGCCAGCCAGACCCAAACCGCCTGATCAGGAGGCCCCATGGACTACTTGCCCATCTTTTGCCGACTCGACAACAAACCCGTGCTGATGGTCGGCGGCGGCGAGGTAGCGGAGCGCAAGGCGCGCCTGCTGCTGGATGCCGGTGCCCAGCTCACAGTCGTGGCTCCCGAGCTAGACCCCGAGCTGGCTGAACTGGCTGCCAACGGCAGCATCGAGTGGCTGGCCGGTGAATTCGCACCGGCGCAACTGGCGGGCAAGTGGCTGGTGGTGGCCGCCACCGATCGGCGCGAGGTGAATGCCCTGGTCTACCAGAGCGCCAATCAGGCGCGGATCTTTGCCAACGTGGTGGATGACCCGAAACGCTCCAGCTTCATCATGCCGTCGATCATCGACCGCTCGCCCCTGATGGTGGCCATCTCCTCCGGCGGCAAGGCGCCGGTGCTGGCCCGGCTGCTTCGGGAGAAACTCGAAGCCATGCTGCCCCAGCATCTGGGGGCCGTGGCGGCCTTTGCCGGCAGCCTGCGGGATCGGGTCAAGGCGCGCTTCGCCACCATGGGGGAGCGGCGCCGCTTCTGGGAACGGCTGCTCGGGGCGGATCGGCTCGGGCAAGCGCTGGCTCGGGGGGATAGAGCCTCTGCCCACCAGCTGGCCGACAACCTGTTTGCTGACGAGAGCCACACCGCTGGCGAAGTGGTGCTGGTGGGAGCCGGCCCCGGTGACCCAGGCCTGCTCACCCTGCACGCCCTGCGCCAAATGCAGCAGGCGGACGTGGTGGTCTATGACCGCCTGGTCTCCGACGAGGTGATGGCGCTGGTGCGCCGCGACGCCAAACGAATCTTCGTCGGCAAACAGGCAGGCAACCACTGCGTGCCCCAGGAGGGGATCAACCAGCTCCTGCTGGAGCAGGCGAAGAAGGGGCAGCGAGTGGTGCGGCTGAAGGGGGGCGATCCCTTTATCTTCGGCCGCGGCGGCGAGGAGCTGGAGACGCTCGTTGGTACTGGCATTGGCTTTCAGGTGGTGCCGGGGATCACCGCGGCCAGCGGCTGCGCCGCCTACGCCGGCATTCCGCTGACCCACCGCGATCACGCCCAGAGCGTGCGCTTCGTCACCGCCCACGGCAAAGGGGGCGCCCAGGATCTCGACTGGCCGCTGCTGTCCAAAGACAAGCAGACCCTGGTGTTCTACATGGGGCTTTCATCCTGCGCCACCATCCGCGAGCAGCTGCTGGCCCACGGCAAGGGGGGCGACACCCCGGTGGCGCTGATCGAGCGCGGCACCCAGCCGAGCCAGCGGGTCATTCGCGGCACCCTCGATCAGTTGCCCGAGCTGGCCATCGGCGTCGAAAGCCCGGCCCTTATAATGGTGGGCTCGGTGGTAACCCTGGCTGACTCCCTCGCCTGGTTCGGGCAAGGGGCTGCCACGGAGAGGGCGCTGGCTTCGGCCTGATATCACCTCATATGCAAACGCCACCCAGGGGTGGCGTTTCTTTTCCTGCATTTACTGTCATAACCTCTTGTTTTGAGTCTGGTATCCTATGGGGTGTGTCAGCCGGACCACCGAATTCAGGAATTCAGTTTCATGTCTCTCCCCGCCAAGAACAACGCCAAGCAGCGTGAACAGGACAGAGCCCGCATCCTCACCCTGCTGCTCGCCGACGACGCCCTCACCGACAGCCTGCTCGACCCGCAAGGGGAGCAGGACGCCGAACTGCGGAACCAGACCAGCGAGCTCACCCGACTGGTCAACAGCCTGCCCGCCGCCGATATCGCCGATGCGCTGGAGTCCCTGCCGCCGGACGAACGCCACGTACTGTGGCAACAGGTGGATGCGGACAAGCACGGCCAGATCCTGGTGGAGGCCTCGGAGACGGTGTGGGACAGCCTCATCAGCGGCATGAGCGACAAGGAGCTGCTGCATGCCCTGAGCACCCTCGACATCGACGATCAGATCTATCTGGGCCAGTACCTGCCCCGCAACCTGATGGGGCGGCTGCTCACCTCCATGGCTCCCATGGACAGGGATCGGGTGCGGGAGGTAATCCGCTACGGCAAGCACACGGTTGGTGCCATGATGGACTTCGACCTGGTGACTGTGCGTCCGGATGTGACCCTGGCTACCGTGCAACGCTACCTGCGCCTGCGCGGCCAGATCCCCGACAACACCGACAAGTTGTTCGTCATCGACCGGCGCAACCGGCTGCAGGGAGAACTGCCGCTCACGACCGTGTTGCTGCACAGACCCGAGACCCGGGTGAGCGACGTGATGGAGAAGGATCCGGTCACCTTCGATCCGGAAGACAACGATGAGGCGGCCGCCCGTACCTTCGAGCGGGACGATCTGGTCTCCGCCGCCGTGGTGGATGCCAGGGGCAAGCTGATGGGCCGCCTCACCGTCGCCGAGGTGGTGGATCTGGTCTATGAGGAGAGCGATACCGACCTGCGCCGGATGGGGGGGATCAGCGAGGAGGAGGACGTGTTCGCGCCCGTCTCCAAGGCGGTCAAGACTCGCTGGGCCTGGCTCGCCATCAACCTCTGCACCGCCTTCGTGGCATCGCGGGTGATCGGCCTGTTCGAGCACACCATCTCCCAGCTGGTGGCGCTGGCGGCGCTGATGCCCATCGTCGCCGGCATCGGCGGAAACACCGGCAACCAGACCATCACCATGATAGTGCGGGCGCTGGCGCTGCAGCACATCCAGACCGGCAACGTCTCCTTCCTACTGTGGCGCGAGCTGGGGGTGGCCCTGATCAACGGCCTGGTCTGGGGCGGCACCATGGGGGTCGCCACCTACATCCTCTATCAGGATGCGGCGCTGGGCGCCGTGATGACGCTCGCCATGATGCTCAACCTGCTGGTGGCGGCGCTGATGGGGGTCATCATCCCCATGACCATGAGCCGGCTGGGGCGCGACCCGGCGGTGGGCGCCAGCGTGATGATCACCGCCATCACCGACACCGGCGGCTTCTTCATCTTCCTGGGGCTAGCCACCCTGTTCCTGCTTTAATCCGGTCTGCAACAAAAAGGGAGCCTTCATGGCTCCCTTGTTCATTCGGTGCGGCCGCTATACCCGGTATTTGGCCACCGCCTGGTTGAGCAGCTTGGCCTGCTCGGTCAGGCCGTGACTCGATTTGGCGTTCTCCTCCGCCATCAGACTCGACTCCTGGGCGATGTCACGGATGTTGTTGACGTTGCGGTTCACCTCGTTGGCCACCAGGCTCTGCTGCTCGATGGCGGCGGCAATCTGGGTGCTCATGTCCATGATGTGGGTGACGTCCTGGGTAATCTGCTCCAGCAGTTCACCCGCCATGCTGGCCTGCTCCGAGCTGCTGTTGCCTTGCTCGCGGCAGGTCGCCATCATGCCCACTATGTTGCCGGTCTGCTTCTGCAGCGAGCTGATGATGCCGGCGATCTCCTGGGTCGACTTCTGGGTGCGGATGGCGAGGCTGCGCACCTCGTCCGCCACCACCGCAAAGCCGCGGCCCTGATCCCCCGCCCGCGCCGCCTCGATGGCCGCGTTGAGGGCCAGCAGGTTGGTCTGCTCGGCGATGCCGCGGATCACGTCCAGCACAGAGCCGATGGTTTCACTCTCCTGCTGCAGCTGGGCCACTTCGCGGGAGGAGTTTTCCAGGTTGTCGGCCAGGGAGCGGATCTGGCTGACGGTGTTCTCCACCGCACTGCGCCCCTCCATCGCCTTGTTGTTGGTGGTCTGGGCATTGTTGGCGGCCTGCTCGGTGTTGCGGGCGATCTCCTCTATGGTGGAGCCCATCTCGGTGGAGGCGGTCGCCACCATGTCGGTCTCCTGCAGCTGGCGAGCAGCCCCCTCGCTGGTGCGGCGGACGTTGCCTGAGAGGTGATCCGCCGCCTCGGTCAGGGTGTGCACGCTCTGCTTCACGTCGCCAATAAGGTGGCGAAAGCCCCCCAGCATGACGTCCAGATTGCTCGCCAGCTGCGCCATCTCGTCTGCCCCCTGCAGCTCAATCTTGAGGCGCAGGTCGTTATCCTGCCGGATGCGGTTAACGGTGTCGTTCACCCGCGAGATGGGGCGGTCGATGCTGCGACCCAGCAGCATGCTCATGATCCCCATCAGCACTATGATGACGCCACCACAGACCAGCATCAGGGTATTGAGCCGCGAGATCTGCCGTACCAGTTCGTCTGCGATGTGCTTGTCGACCGCGGCGAACCCTTGCTCGGTCTGGTGCACCAGATCCCGCATCTGGCTGCGCAGCCCTTCCCCCTCATTCAGCCCCAGCACCTGCATTCCCTGCACCAGGGCGATGAAGTCCTGCTTGTACTGCTCGCTGGCCTGCTCCAGCTTGCCGCGTTCAGCCTCCGGCAAGGTTGCGAGCCGCTGCTGGAAATCCATGTGCAGGGTCTGGAAGCGCTCCAGATACTGGATGTCGGAGCGCAGCATGAAGTCTTTCTCCGCCCGCCGCAGCTGCAGCATGGTGATGAGCAGTCCTTGCTCATCCAGCTGCTTGAGCCCCTCCTCCACCTCGTGCACCGCCGTCCGCAGGCGACCGTAGAGTCCATCCTCCGGCCCCAGCCCGATCTTCTGCTGCTGGACCACCAGCTCGTTGAAGGCCTTGCCATAGGCCTCCATCTGCTGATCCAGCATGGTCAGCTCGCCCTGCACGGCACTCAGGTTGTCCTCCTGGCTCAGGGTCTGGTTGAGCCGGTGAAAGTCAGCCAGCACTTCATTGAAGCGGGCAACGAAGGTCGGATCCTTGCGGATCAGGAAGTCTTTCTCCGCTCGTCGCAGGTTGAGCATGGCGATCTCGAGGCTGTCCACATTGCGCTGGGCCTCGGTCAGATGGCGACTCACCTGGTTGGAGTAGAAAAACAGGCTGCTCAATACCAGCATGGCTACGGCGACCAGCGCGGTATTCAGGATCAATTTATGACGGATGAGCACGATGAACCTCTCACAAACATGGGGTGGCATGCATTGAGCTTATGCAGAAAACGTTATCCCTGTTGTTGTTCAAGGAATATTCATTGAAATGCCAGTCCCACTCCTTATACTGGATCCCACCTGTTTCCAGCGGTGGATTTGACACAATGGAATACAACACTTCAGAACTGTGCGACATCTATCAGGACATGGTGGATGTGCTCGAACCCATGCTCTGCTCCTTCGGCGGCCGCGCCTCCTTCGGCGGCGTCATCACCACAGTCAAATGCTTCGAATCGAACGGCCTGATCCGTGAACTCGTCAAAGAGAACGGCGTTGGTCGGGTACTGTTGATCGATGGCGGCGGCTCCATGCGCCGTGCCCTGATCGACAGCGAGATCGCCACCACGGCGGCGGAGAACGAGTGGGAAGGGATCGTCTGCTACGGCTGTGTGCGCGAGGTCGACATTCTGGAAGATCTGGATATCGGCATTCAGGCGCTGGCGGCCATTCCGGTGGGAGCCGACAGCAAGGACGTAGGCGAGACCGATCTGCCGGTCAACTTCGGCGGCGTCACCTTCCTGCCGGACGACCATCTCTACGCCGATACCACAGGGGTGATCCTCTCCCCCGATGCGCTCGACATCGAGTAAGCAGAGCAGAGTGAAAATGGGAGCCAAGGCTCCCATTTTTTATGCCCGCGTGCTGCCGGACGCGGACAAAAAAAGAGGGCCAGTAAAAACTGGCCCCTTAACTGGAAGCAATGTGAGCAATGTCGTGCCTTCACAAGAAGTCCATCACGTTGGAACGAATGAAGTCTTTCCCGGAAAACAAGGTAACAATAATCATTCTCATTTAACTAAGCAACCCTTATTTGCCATAAATGCAAAAAAATTGACCACCCCGAAGGGTGGTCAATGTCGTCAGGCTTGCCGTGTGGCCGTTTGCAGGCCACTCAAACCAGCCTCGCCCACCAGCTTGCGGCTGAGATAACGCAGTAGCACGCCGTAGAGCGGCACAAACAATCCCAGGCTTATCAGCAGCTTGAACACGTAGTCCACGGTTGCGATCTCGACCCAGTGCTCGGCCATAAAGGGATCCGTGCTGCGCCAGAAGGCGATGGTGAAGAAGGTGATGGTATCCACCAGATTGCCGAACAGGGTGGAGGCCGCCGGTGCCACCCACCAGGCTTTCAGCAGCCGCAGCCGGTTGAACACCACCACGTCCATGAACTGGCCCACCAGATAGGCCATAAAGCTGGCCAGGGCGATACGTGCCACGAACAGGTTGAACTCGGCCAGATTGCCAACGCCCTGGAAGCTGCCCTCGAAGAACAGCACCGACAGCGCATAGGAGATGGCCAGCGCCGGCAACATCACGGTCTGGATGATCTTGCGCGCCAGGCCGGCACCGAAGATCCGCACCGTCAGATCGGTGGCCAGAAAGATGAACGGGAAGCTGAAGGCACCCCAGGTGGTATGGAAGCCGAAAATGGTGATCGGCAGCTGCACCAGATAGTTGCTGCTGGCAATGATCAGGATGTGGAACAACGAGAGGCGCACCAGCGCCGTCTGGTGCTGAGCAGGGGTCAGATTCATATTGTGACCTTTTTGGTTAATGGGGTTAGGGAACCCATACCGCCACCATTGGCGATAATTGAGGGGCGAGATTATACGCCCCCAAATTGATAGTTCAATCTTTATGCGGTGGGTTGAGGCTGCGGCGCCTGCTCAGCCCTGATGCTGGCGGGCCAGCCAGAGCAACACCTCGGCATCGACCGGCTGCTCCGCCGCCAGCCAGCAGCCGCTGTAGTGTTCGTACTCGAGCCGAAAGCGGCTCCCCTCGAATTCCAGCAGCCAGCTGTGACGATCGGCGCCACACTCACGCTCGAGCGCCACCAGCTCCCACTCCTGCAACAGGGCATCAGCCAGGGTTGGAAAACTGTCCCAGTCGAGCGCAGGGTGCTCCAGCGTCACCACCCCGGCCTCCCTGTCTATCTGCGTGACACGCCAGTTCATCGGCTGCTCCTCAACTGCTGCAAGAGAGCTCGCCACCGCAATACCATGCGGGGGACGGAGTGGCGAGATCCTCGTACTCGGGTTGTTCATCATAGGGATGCTGCAGGGCCGCAAACAACCGCTCGAACGGCGCCATGTCTCCTCGCTCGGCAGCCTCGATCACCCGCTGGGCCAGCGCGTTGCGCAGCACATACTTGGGATTGACCGCATCCATCTGCCCCTTGCGTACAGCATCCTCGCTCCCCTCTCGGGCGAGGCGCGCCCGATAGGCCTCAAGCCACCCTTGCCAGGCGGCAGGGTCGGACAGCAGGGCCAGCAGGCTGGCGGGCCAGTCGCCCTGAGCGGTAAGCGCCCCCAGCCGACGCAGGAACAGGTGGTAATCTACCTTGTGCGCCGCCAGCAGCCTGAACAGCTCGCGAAACAGCGCCGGATCCTCCTCTTCCCACACCGCCAGCCCCAGCTTGGCCCGCATCAGCTCGGAGTAGTGCAGCATCAACTGGTGTTCGTACTGGGCCAGGGCCGACGCCAGCGCGTCGCCATCGACGTGACCGGCCAGCGCCTGGGCCAACTTCTGCAGGTTCCAGTAGCCAACCGCCGGCTGCTGATCCAGCGCATAACGACCGCCCGGATCCGAGTGGTTGCAGACAAAGTCCGGCACATAGGCATCGATGAAGCCGTAGGGGCCGTAATCCAGGGTCAGCCCGAGCAGCGACATGTTGTCGGTGTTCATCACCCCGTGGCAAAAACCTGCCGCCTGCCACTTGGCGATGAGCCGCGCGGTGCGGCGCACCACTTCGGCAAACAGCTCGGCCCCGTTCGCAAGCTCCTGGAAATGATGACGCAGCGCATAGTCGATGAGGGCCGGGATCTTCTCCCCCTGCCCGCTCCAGGCGAAATACTCGAAGTGACCGAAGCGCAGATGACTCGGGGCGGTGCGCAGTACAGTCGCGCCTGTCTCCACCTGTTCGCGGTAAACCGGCTCCTGACTGCCCACCAGCACCAGTGCCCTGGTGGTGGGGATGCCGAGGGCATGCAGCGCCTCGGAGGCCAGGTACTCGCGGATGCTGGAGCGGAGCACGGCACGCCCGTCGCCGAACCGAGAGAAAGGGGTCTTGCCCGCCCCTTTCAGGTGCAGGTCCCAGCGGCTGCCATCCGGTGCCTGCTGCTCACCCAGCAGCAGGGCACGGCCATCACCGAGACGCGGGCTGTAGCCGCCGAACTGATGGCCCGCATAGACCTGGGCTACCGGCTGCATGCCGGGCAAGGGCTGGCCATGACCACAGCAGGCCAGCCAGTCGGCATCGCTCACCGCCCCCAGCTCCAGCTCACCGAGCAGCGCACGGTTGAGGTGCAGCAGGCCGGGGGCATGCAATGGTTGGGGGGCGACGGGCTCACAGGCCCAGGGCAGTTCGGTGGCAAAAGTGTTGATCAGCTTCATGGTGGTGCGGTTCGTCCCTGCGTATGCTCGTGTCACTCTTTATACCGCCGTCGGCCAGCAGTGGCTAACGGGCGATGCGCTATTTCATTTCAAGGAGAAGAAGATGCAAAGATGGTTGGGCGCCCTGCCCCTGTTGCTGTTATTGTCGGGGCCGGCCCAGGCGGCCGATGTCGAGGCTGGCAAGGCCAAGGCTGCGGTATGCGCCGCCTGTCATGGGGCCGAAGGGAGAGCCCTTGTCCCCAACTATCCCCATCTGGCGGGACAAAACGCCGCCTATCTGGTGAAACAGCTGAAGGCTTTCAAGGATGGCTGCCGCAAGGAACCTTTGATGGTGCCCTTCATGGCGCCGCTCACCGAAGCAGACATGGAGAACCTGGCAGCCTATTACGCCAGCCTGAAATAATTCACGGCGTCCGGCCAACGGGCGCCATTCCCCTGATGTGCCGCCCAGGCCTGAGTCTGCCGGGTCGGTGACGCCTTGCTAATCTCCCCTAGCGGCGGCAGTAGTCGATGATCAGGTCCATAAAGGCTTCGCCGAAGCGTTCCAGCTTGCGGTGACCGACGCCGTTGATCGCCAGCATCTCGTCTTCCGTCATCGGCATGAATCGCCGCTGACCCCATCTCCACCAGGGTCGATCCTACCGACGGCAGTAGTCGATGATCAGGTCCATAAAGGCTTCGCCGAAGCGCTCCAGCTTGCGGTGACCGACACCGTTGATCGCCAGCATCTCGTCTTCCGTCATCGGCATGAGCTGCGCCATCTCCACCAGGGTGGCGTCGTTGAACACCACGTAGGGCGGCACCTCTTCATCCTCGGCGATCTGCTTGCGCAGGGCGCGCAGCTCCTTGAACAGCCGCTTGTCATAGTTGGCGTTGTCGAGCAGGCCGTTGCGCTTCTCCTTGCGACTGGAGATGGGCTGCAGGCGGGGTACCGCCAATTCCAGCTTCACCTCGCCGCGCAGCACGGGGCGGGCCGCCTCGGTCAGCTGCAGCACCAGGTTGCGGGTGATGTTCTGGGTCAACAACCCTTTGTGGATCAGCTGGCGGATGACGCTCATCCAGTACTCGTGGCTCTGATCCTTGCCGATGCCGTAGGTCGAGAGCTTGTCGTGGCCGTGATCCTTGATGCGCTGATTGAGCGAACCTCGCAGCACCTCCACCACATAGCCCACCCCGAAGTTCTGACCCACCCGCCAGACGCAGGAGAGCGCCTTCTGGGCATCTTCGGTGCCGTCATAGCTCTTGGGCGGATCGAGGCAGATATCGCAGTTGCCGCACGGCTTGTCGTTGTACTCGCCGAAGTAGTTGAGCAGCACCTGACGGCGGCAGGTCTGCGCCTCGGCGAAGGCCGCCATCACGTTGAGCTTGTACTGCTCCACCTGCAGCTGCTGGGGGTTTTCGATGTTGTCGAGCAGCCGGCGCACCCGCCCGATGTCGGCGGGATCGTAGAGCAGCAGCGCCTCGGCGGGGGTGCCGTCGCGCCCGGCCCGACCGGTCTCCTGATAGTAGGATTCGATGTTCTTCGGGATGTCGTAGTGCACCACGAAGCGCACGTTGGGCTTGTCGATCCCCATGCCGAACGCCACCGTCGCCACCACTATCTCGATGTCATCCTTGAGGAAGGCCTCCTGGGTCTGCTGGCGCAGTTCGAGGGGCAGGCCGGCATGATAGGGAGCTGCCTTGCAGCCGTGACGGGAGAGCCGCTCGGCCACCTCCTCCACCCGGTTGCGGCTGGAGCAGTAGACGATACCGCAGTTACCCTTCTGGCTCTGCACGTAGCGCAACAGCTGCTCGGCCGCCTTGAACTTCTCCACCAGGCTATAGCGGATATTGGGCCGGTCGAAACTGGCGGTGTGGATAAAGGGATCGTTCAGTTCCAACCGGTGCAGCATGTCGCTGCGGGTCGCCTCGTCGGCGGTGGCGGTGAGCGCCACCACGGGCACCTGGGGGAACCACTGCTTGAGCCGGCCCAGCGCCGCATACTCCGGCCGAAAATCGTGTCCCCACTGGGAAACGCAGTGCGCCTCGTCGATGGCGAACAGGCCGAGCGGCAGCTCCGCCAGCCGGTCCATGAATTCGTGCTGCAGCAGGCGTTCGGGAGAGACGTAGACGATTTTTATCTCGCCGCGCCGCATGGCGGCAAAGTTCTGGATCATCTCCTCCCGGCTCAGGGCCGAGTTGATATAGACCGCCGCCACGCCGTTGGCGCGCAGGCTGTCCACCTGATCCTTCATCAGCGAAATGAGGGGAGAAACGACCACCCCGAGCCCGGGCCGCAGCAGCGCCGGGATCTGGTAGCAGAGCGACTTGCCGCCGCCGGTGGGTTTGAGCACCAGCGCATCGCGCCCCGCCACTATCTGCTCGATGATCTCGAGCTGACCCGGCCGAAACTGCTGATAGCCGAACACCGCCTGCAACAGGGCAAGGGGGTTCTCTGGCTGAGGGTCAGGCAGGGTTTCGGCAATGACGGTCATGGGCTCTCCTTTGGGGTCGCCATTCTAAAGCAGCCGCCGCCCACAATAAACCTGCCATTGCGACTGTTAAGGAAGTGTTGCAGACTGGCTGGAGTTTTTACTCGGCTATGCCGACAGGGATTGGACTCAAGGAATGAAACAGATGCTCAAGAAGATGGCGCTCAGTGGCATTGCCAACCTGTTCGCCGAGAGGATGCCCTTCAACAAGCTGATCGGCATGCAGGTCACCCACTACGACTTCGACAAGGTGGAGCTGCGCATCAAGATGGAGGAGAAGCTGATCGGCAACCCCTTCCACAACATACTGCACGGCGGCGTCACCGCCAGCCTGCTCGACGTGGCCGGCGGCATGATAGTCGCCGCCTCCTGCATCGACGAGCTGGAAGACTTCTCCCCCAGCTATCTCAAGGAGCGCTTCTCCCGCCTCGGCACCATCGATCTCCGGGTCGACTACCTGCGACCGGGGCGCGGCAACGAGTTCATCGCCACCGCCCACATCATCCGGGCCGGCAGCAAGGTCGCGGTTGCCCGCATGGAGCTGCACAACGAAGAAGGGACTCATATCGCCTTCGGCACCGGCACCTATCTGGTGGGCTGAGCCAGCCTATTGCATAAAAACCACGCTGCTAATCTGATTTTAATCATTAGAAACCTTACCCCCTCTGCCGCCACCAGGTTCATACTGAAAGTCGGGATTGTGTGCAGAGGGAGGATTGCAGGCGATGAGTGCGAAACTGGCCACCAAACCATCCAGAGCCTTGTTGAGGCAGCTCGAGTCCATGCTCGACGAGGTGCAGACACCCGAGTGTCGCCACTGGCTGGAACAGGAGCTTGAGGGATACTCTCTCTGTTCGCCCCTGCCTTGGTATCGCATCATAGCCTGTCGGCAACGCGGTCACTTCTTGGATCTGAAGACGGGAAAATACCTGACCTGTCACATCAACAGTCAAACGCTAAGCCAACGCGATCTGGCCCAGATTCAGTTCATCTATGCCCGTGAACCCGCCGCCCACTATTTGCTGCAACGCAATTCCGGTATTGAGCCCTGGCCAGAACAGCTGCTGGAAGATTATCAGGAGCAGCTGATCCCTGGCCATCTGTGCCTGCAAGCCTGGCATGAGCCCGTGTCTTCATTACGCGAACAACTGATGGAGGGAATAGAACATTTCATTAGTGAGTACCCCAAGCACGCGGCCTTGCAACCTCAACACAGCTTCAAGGCATTGCGGCATCAGCACTGGCATATCTAACAGGCGCCTGGCGCGCAAGGAGGGCACCATAGACAGAACCCAACGAGAGATTGCCACAATCTAGAGTGCCGGAGTCAGGATCAGACTCCACCCTGGGCCACCGAGCGGTGGCCCTTTTATTGTCAGGTTGTCTTGCACAGAACAACCCAACAAACGAGACAGCGAGGCAGGAAAGCAGGAAAGCAGGAAAGCAGGAAAGCAGGAAAGCAGGAAAGCAGGAAAGCAGGAAAGCAGGAAAGCAGGAAAGCAGGAAAGCAGGAAAGCAGGAAAGCAGGAA
>NZ_JBGLQY010000014.1:0-114265 GCF_041402265.1 Aeromonas sp. S15(2024)
AAAATTGTTTTTGATGCTCGATGCTGTGAGTGCCCACACAGATTGCTTGATTCAAATTGTTAAAGAGCGTGGCGCTTGTCGCGCTGAGGTGGCGTATAATACCTTCCTCACTTCGAAAGTCAAGCGGTTGTTTTCGCTTTTCTTTCGGCGCCCACTTCGCAAGGAAGCTGGCTCATCAGGTTGGCGTGTTCCGCCGTGCTGGTAGGGGCGCATTATAGGGAGCCGCGCCGCGATGACAAGGGCTTTTTGCAAAAACGCGTTCGTTTGCTGAAAAAGCAGACTAAAGCCCTCTAATCACAGGTTTTCGCCCGGTTTCACGCCGCTTTTTTGCTCAACTCTTCGCTTTGAGCCTGGATATAGTTGACCCAGCTGGTCGCCCGCTGCTGCCAGTTGCCCTGCTGCTGCAGCTCACGGGCCAGCACCAGCGCCTCGGCATACTGCTCCTTATTAAGGTGTGCCTGTACCAGCAGCGCCTTGGCCCTGTTGCCTTGCTCCCCTTTCACCGACTTGATGGCGGCGAGCTGAGTCATGGCGGCATCTGTTTTGCCTTGTTGCAACAGCAGCTCGGCGGCGCGCATGGCCGCCTTGGGATGAGCATGCTCGCGGGCGAGCAGTTGCCAGCTGTCGACGGCCTTCGGCCACTCGCGTGCCCCTTCCCACAACTGGGCCAGCAGCTGACGGTTCTCGGCGCTTTGCTTCATCTGTCCCTTTGCCATGGCAGCTTCCAGCAGGCGGGCGCCGCGATAGGGCAGCCCCTGCCAGGCGTACAGGCGGATCAGCTGGTTACGGGCGGCGGCATCATCCATCAGCTGACGGTCGATGGCGGTTTGCAGCAGAGCCAGCGCCTGATCGCCGCGCTTGGCAGAAAGATTGAGCGACACCGCCTGTTGCCACCACTTGCTCTCTTTCGGCTCGTGGCGGATCAGCTCTGCGGCCTGATCGGCCGCCACGCCGTAGCGCTGCAGCGCGGTGAGGGCCGAGAGGCGGATGATCGCAGCCTGCTTCTGCCAGCTCTTCTTCAACAGCTGTTCACTCTGGCTGGCCGCCTCACCATACTGCTTGTTGTGGTAATGGAGGCCGGCCAGACGCAGGCGCAAGGCATCGTCAGCCTTGATGGCCAACGCGGCCTTGTAGCTGGCGATGGCACCGGCCCAGTTGGATTGCTGGGCCTGGATGTCGCCGCGCAGCCGCAGCAGTTGCAGCTGTTGCTGCTCGGGCCACTCTTTATAGGCCAGCGCCTGCTCCACGTAACGGCTCGCCTGCGCGGTCTGCTGCAGGTTGGCAGCCAGGGAGGCCTGCAGCTGGGCCAGCCAGGCGCGCTCAGCATCGCTATTTGGTTTGAGGCCGGATGCCTTGCTCTGGGCCTGTTGCCACTGGCCGGACTGATAGAGCTTCATCACGGGCTCCAGCTGGCGGGAGAAAAGAGGGCTCACCTCCATCGCCAGACAGGCTTGGCTGACCAGGGCCAGCACACAGATCCAGATCCGCAACATAGTTATGACTCCAGTTTGAATTTGAGCGTGATGACTTGTACCAGCTTGTCGGTGGCACCCGGCCTAGGCTGATAGCGCCACTTGTTGATCGCCTGAATGGCCGCCCGCTCGAACTGACGCTTCGGCTTGGCCTCGACCACTTCCACATCCTGTACCCGACCGTCGGCATCGACGCTGAAACGCAGGGTCACCGACCCTTCGATGCCGGCCTGCTGGGCCCGATAGGGATAGACTGGCTCGATCCGCTGCAATGGCATCAGCATCTCGCCGGCGCCGATCCCGGCACCTTGCTGCTGGCCATGGAAGTTGCCGCTCGCGACCGGGTTGGGACTGGTCGCAACGCCAGGAGCATAGACCTGCACCGCGCTGAGGCTGGAGACCAGATCCAGGCTCGGCTGCACCGAGGGCAGCGGGGCCGCCGCCGGCATAGGCAGCGGCGTCGAGGCCAGCGCGGCAGGTGGCTCCGGCAGGGGTTCCGGCTCCTGGGGTACCGGGCGCTCACGCACCTGCACCTCGGTCACCTCGTTCTGCATGTTGATGACGATGGATTTCTGCTCGGCGCTCGCCTTCTCCCCTCTGGGCGGCTCCACCAGGGTGGCCATGAACAACAGGATCCCCAGACTGAGGGCAATCCCCAGTCCCAGGCTCATCAGCTTGTATTTCATTTCGGTGCCACCGCCACGGCGATGTTGGCGATGCCTGCCGCCTTGGCCTCATCCATCACCCGCACCACCTTGCCGTGGGGTACCCGCTCGTCGGCCTGGATCACCAGGCTGGCATCGGGCTGCTCCGCCAGCAGGCGGGCGACGCTGGTCTGCACCCGCTCCACGTCGATCTGCTTGCGGTCGAGGAATATCTGCCCCTGGGGGCCGATCGCCAGCATGATGCTGGAAGATTTCTGCGCCTTGGCCTGGCTGGCCTGAGGCCTGTGCACCTCGAGCCCGGCTTCGCGCACGAAGGAGGTGGTGACAATAAAGAAGATCAGCATGATGAACACAATATCCAGCATGGGGGTCATGTCGATCTGCACTTCATCGCGCTGGCGTTTGGATTGCCGTCTCATTGCATTACCTTCTCTTCTCGCAGGCCGTCCCGGGTCTTGGCCAGCGCACGCTTGGCCTGGCTCTCGAGCCGGCTGAGTAACAACACGCCGGAGAGAGCGACCACCATGCCAGCCATGGTGGGGATGGTGGCGCGGGAGATCCCGCCTGCCATGCTCTCCGGGTTAAAGCGGTTGGCCGCGGCCAACGCATCGAATACGCCTATCATGCCGGTCACGGTACCCAGCAGCCCCAGCATGGGGCAGAGCACCACCAGGGTGCGGATGAAGATCAGATGACGGTTGAGCTCAAGCTCGGCCTCGGCCAGCCAGCGGCTGCGGATCGCCCGAGCGTGCCAGCTGTGACGCTCGCTGCGGGCCTGCCAGCGGCCGAGCAGCTGGCGCTGCAGCGGGGCAAACCCCAGGTTGAGGTAGAGCAGCCGCTCGATCATCAGAATCCACATCAGCACCAGCAGGGCCAGAATGACCCAGAGCACCGGGCCACCACGGCCCATGAAGCTCTGCAGCTGTTGCCAGATGTCGAGCATCATGCCGCCCGCTCCATCCCGCCGTTATTGCTTTCGGCCCGCTCGGCCAGAATGCCGGCCACCTGCTGTTCCAGCACGTTGGAGAGCTCGGTGAAGCGGGACTGCAGCAGGCTGTGGGCCAAGATCAGCGGAATGGCCGCGACCAGACCCTGTACCGTGGTGACCAGCGCCATGGAGATGCCGCCCGCCATGATCTTGGGATCGCCGGTGCCGAACTGGGTGATGGCCTGGAAGGTGCCGATCATCCCGGTCACGGTACCGAGCAGCCCCAGCATGGGAGCGATGGCCGCGATCACCTTGACCATGCCGATGCCGCGCTCCATGCGAGGGGTCTCCTGCAGGATCGCCTCATCGAGACGCAGCTCGAGGGTCTCCATGCTCAGCTCTGGATGCTTGTCAGCCACCGTCAGCACCCGGCCGAGGGCGTTGTCGGCATGATATTCACCGCTCTTGAGCTGACGACGAACCCGACCCAGTTCACGGGAAAGACTCCACAGCCGTACCCCGGCGATCCCCAGGCCAATGGCGGCCAGCAGCACGATAATGGCGCCGACCTGGCCGCCCTGCTGGACTTGCTGCCAGAAGGTGGGGGCTTGTGCCAGCATCGCCAGCAGGGTGCCGTGGGAGGGATCCAGCGGCAGCGCTTCCCCTTCCTGGCCCTGATAAGCGGCCGCGGCGGAGAGCACGTTGCCGGGCAGGCCCAGCACCGGGCTCAGGCCTTCGGCGGTTGGCTGCAGGAACCCCTGCTCGCCAAACAGCGCGAAGCTGCCGACCCGGGTCAGCGACTGCTCGCTGGCCGCCCCCTGAGCATCCAGCACCTTGCCGTTGAACTGGGCAACCCGGCCCGACTCGCGGATCTCCTGCAGCAGGGTGGCAGGCAGCAGGGCAAGGGCGGCGCGATCCGGTACCTGCTTCTCCTGCGCCATCGCCTTGAGCGGCGCGAGGCGCTCGGGGTACTGACCTTCGACCGCGGATTCACTCAGCAGCTTGACCGCATCGCTGGCCCCCTGACGGGTGACCGCAAAGATCTCGTTCATGTCGCCGGAGGCCTGCTCCCACTGGGCATTGAGCTCCACCAGCTGCTTCTCATTGGTAGCGAACTGGCTGGCCAGCTCCTTGCTCAGGCGCTGGGCCTCGGCCAGCTTGGCGCGGGCACTGTTCAGCTCCTTGGAGACAGACGCCAGATCCTGTTGTGCCTGCTGTTCACGGGCCTGTTCCTGCTGCTGCCAGGCTTCATCGGCCACAGCGGCAGTGGTGCCCAGAGAGAGGGCGAGGGCGAGGGGGAACCACTTCATGGTGACGCTCATGACTGGGCCTCCTGACCACGGCTGACAGAAAGGGGGACATTCAACAACTGGGGAACCTTCTTGTCGGCGGCCATCTCCAGTGCCTCGGCGACGGGGGAGAGCCACTGGCTGTCGAGGGGCTGCCACTGCTTGTTCTGCCCGGACCAGCGCCACGCCTGGGAACGATCGGCGGTCATCGCCAACAGGGAGACCCGGCCCACCGCCAGCACGTCGACCCGGCGCGGCGCGCCGTCCAGCACCAGTTCGGCGGCATAACTGTCGAGCCGGCTGCCATATTCCGCTTCGATCTGGTAGGCCTGCAGCAGCTGGCGGAACTTCTCCGCCTCGCTCACGTCAGCCCTAGCCAGAGTGGCTTTCAACTGTTCAACTCGCGCCAGGCGATCTTCCTTGCGCAGCGGAATGTCATTTTGTACCAGCTGCTCCAGATCGGCCTGCATCTGCAGCATCAGCGGGATCAGGCCCTGCCGGGTCTCCTGTACCGCTTCCAGTTGCTGACTCAGCTTGCCCAGCTCATTTTGCTGATCGGCCACCAGAGACTGCATGTAGCGGTTGTAGGCTTCCAGATCGCGCAGTTGCAGCTGCGCATTCTGCAGCTCCAGCCTGGCGGCAACGGCCGCATCGGCGGCTTTCTCCACGCGCTGCTGGGAGGCTTTCCCGGCAGCTATGCTGTTTTTCAGTGCCGGCGCGACCAGCTCGTCGGCGCCGGCAGCGAAGTGGACTGACAGTGGCAACAAGGCCAAACCCCAAAACTTGTTCATGATATAAATCTTAACAATGATAACTATTCTCATTGTCTCAGAGTGGAGGGTCAGTGGCAATCAGATGATTTTGTTGGCCTTCGGCTGAAAAAACAGGATAATTTTTAAGCAAGCACGGGAGTCACTGGCGTTGTTCGTCACAACACCAAATTAATAAATAAAAAATATCTTTTCGATCAATGTGATAGAGATCGAAAAAGGAGAAGTTCATGTTCAACGATGCGATCTGGGAACATATCGATCGGTTCACCAAGGCCAAGAAGACCAGCGACATCCAGCAGCAGCTGGAGCGCTTCAGTCACCAGATGGGCTTTGATTACTTTCGTTTGCTGATTATTTTTCCCATCAGCATGCAGAAATCCCATGTGGCGTTGTTCAACAACTGCCCCACCAGCTGGTTCGATGCCTATTCGGAGCGGCACTACCTGACCCAGGATCCGGTCGTCTTTCTGGGACTGAAGCAGACCCAGCCCATCTTCTGGAACAAGCTCGACTGCGACTCCCCCTGGCTGCCCAGCGCCAGCCGGGAGGTGATGAACCTGGCCGCCGACTTCGGGGTGAGAAACGGCGTCTCCTTCCCGCTGCATACGCCGCAGGGGGAACACGGCATCCTCTCCTTCATCAGCAAGGAGAAGTCCAATTCCGATCTGATGTTTGAAAACGTTCCCTTGCTGTCGTTTTGCGCCAGCTACATCTTCAACTCGGCACTGCAACTGATAAAGAGCAGGCCGGACCTGATGAAGTACCTGACCGAGCTGTCCGATCGGGAGAAGGAGTGCCTGTTCTGGGCCAGCGAGGGCAAGACCTCCTGGGAGATCGCCACCATTCTCGGCATCAGCGAGCGGACCGTGAACTTCCACCTCAATCAGGTCACCAACAAGACCGACTCGAAGAACCGCAACCAGGCGATCGCCAAGAGCATCTCCAGCGGCATCATAGTACCTTCGCTGGACGACGTGACTATCACCAACCTGCGGTTGTCGTGACGCCAGCCCAGCAGCACAGCCAATAAAAAAGAGCCGCAATGCGGCTCTTTTTTCATTTCCGGCGACGGCTTATTCCACGGTCACGGATTTCGCCAGGTTGCGCGGCTGATCCACGTCGGTGCCCTTGATGAGGGCAACATGGTAGGAGAGCAGCTGCAGCGGCACGGTATAGACGATCGGCGCGATCACCTCTTCCACGTGGTTCAGGCTCATCACCCGCATGGTCTCGTCGCTCTTGAAGCCGGTATCGGCATCGGCGAAGACGTAGAGGATACCGCCACGGGCACGCACCTCTTCCACGTTGGACTTGAGCTTCTCCAGCAGATCGTTGTTCGGCGCCACCACTATGATGGGCATCTCGGCATCGATCAGCGCCAGCGGGCCGTGCTTCAACTCACCGGCGGCATAGGCCTCGGCGTGGATGTAGGAGATCTCTTTCAGCTTGAGTGCCCCTTCCATGGCGATGGGGTACTGGCTGCCGCGACCCAGGAACAGGCTGTGGTGCTTGTCGGCAAACTCTTCGGCCAGGGCCTCGATATCCTTGGCCAGCGCCAGGCTCTCCTTGATGCGCAGCGGCAGGGCCTGCAGCGCCTTGACCAGCTCAGCTTCGGCGGCGGTGCTCAGGTGGCCGCGGCAACGACCGATGGAGGCCACCAGCATCAGCAGACCAGCCAGCTGGGTGGTGAACGCCTTGGTAGAGGCCACGCCGATTTCGGCACCGGCTCGGGTCATAAAGGCCAGATCCGATTCACGCACCAGGGAGGAGCCCGGCACGTTGCAGATGGCCAGCGAGCTCATGTAGCCGGACTCCTTGGCCAGGCGCAGGGCGGCCAGGGTATCGGCGGTCTCGCCGCTCTGGGAGAGGGTCACCAGCAGGCTATTGGGGCGCACCACCGACTTGCGGTAGCGGAATTCGGAGGCGATCTCCACGTCGCAGGAGACGCCGGCGATCTCTTCGAACCAGTAGCGAGCCACCATGCCGGAGTGATAGGAGGTGCCACAGGCGACGATCTGCACGTGATCGACCTTGTCGAAGATGGCGCGCGCGCCGTTGCCGAACGACTCGACCACCACGTGATCACCACCCAGACGCCCTTCCAGGGTGTTGGTGATGGCCTTGGGTTGCTCGTGGATCTCTTTGAGCATGTAGTGGCGATACTCGCCCTTGTCACCGGCGTCGTGGGAGAGTTCGGACTCCTGCTCTTCACGCACCACGGCCTCGCCGTGGGTATCGAAGATGTGCACGTCGCGACGGGTCACTTCGGCCACGTCACCCTCTTCCAGGAAGATAAAGCGACGGGTCACCGGCAGCAGCGCCATCTGGTCGGAAGCGATGAAGTTCTCGCCGATGCCGCGGCCGATCACCAGCGGGGAGCCTGAACGGGCCACCACCATGCGGCTGTCGTCACGGCAGTCCATCACCACAGTGCCGTAGGCGCCGCGCAGCTGCTTCACCGCCACCTGCATGGCAGCCAGCAGGCTGGGGGCGGATTTCAGCTCGTGGTGCACCAGGTGGGCGATCACCTCGGTATCCGTGTCGGAGCTGAACACATAGCCCAGCGCCTTCAACTCTTCCCGCAGCTCTTCATGGTTCTCGATGATGCCGTTGTGCACCACCACGATATGCTCGGAGACGTGAGGGTGGGCATTGCGCTCGGACGGTTCGCCGTGAGTGGCCCAGCGGGTGTGGGCGATGCCGGTACCGCCATGCACGGACTGCTCGTCCAGCGCCTTGGCCAGCTCGGCCACCTTGCCGAGGCGACGCACCCGCTGCAGCGGCTGACTGGCGCTGAACACGGCCACACCGGCCGAGTCGTAGCCGCGGTATTCCAGACGGCGCAGACCCTCTACCAGAATTTCAGCCACATCACGTTGGGCGACGGCCCCGACGATGCCACACATACACTTCTCCTTAAGATGCTATTGATTCGGTTGGATAATCATTTGTTCAGGTCAGACTGCCACGGGGGCGCAGATCAGCTGGATCCCCTTGGCCTGAATTCGTTCTCTGGCCGAGATGGCCAGCCCCTCGTCGGTCACCAGGGTATGGATGCTGGACCAGGGCAGTTCGAGATTGGGGATCTTGCGGCCGATCTTCTCCGACTCCACCATGACGATGACCTCCCGCGACACCTCGGCCATCACCCGGGACAGCCCCACCAGCTCATTGAAGGTGGTGGTACCGCGTTCCGGATCGATGCCGTCGGCGCCGATGAACAGCTGGTCGAAGTCATAGGAGCGCAGCACCTGCTCCGCCACCTGACCCTGGAAGGATTCGGAGTGGGGGTCCCATGTGCCTCCCGTCATTAACAGGGTAGGCTCGTTTTCCAGCTCGCGCAGGGCACCGGCCACATTGAGGGAGTTGGTCATCACGATGAGACCGCGCTTGTTGCCGAGCAGCGGGATCATGGCGCTGGTAGTGGTGCCGCTGTCGATGATGACGCGGTTGTGATCGCGGATCCGTTCGGCCGCCGCCTTGGCGATAGCCAGCTTTCGTTTCGAAACTTGCTCTGGATTGCCGTCCACCACCATCTCGCTGGGCAGGGGGACGGCGCCACCGTAACGACGCAGCAACAGACCACCGGTCTCCAGCACGGCCAGATCTTTGCGAATGGTCACCTCGGAGGTGGAGAAGTGCTTGGCCAAGGCATCGACGCTCACTTCACCCTGCTCCTGCACCAGGCTGACGATGGTGTGACGGCGCTGCTGAGTATTACGTTTGGTCATCTTAAAGTTTCGATTCGAAAGAATGTCGAAATGTTAATGCCTTTTCTGGAAAAATCAAACGGCAAATAGGATCCGATATGGTTCGATGCCAGAATGGGGGGCTGATTTGCGACGAGGATGCCATGCAAAAACGAACCATCTGGCTGGTAGAAGATGAAGCCAGCATCGCCGACACCCTGATCTATGCCCTGCAAACCGACGGCTTCGAGGTGGAGTGGTTTTCCCTCGGCCAGCCTTTGCTGGAGCGACTTGCCCAGTCGCGCCCCGACTTCCTGATCCTGGATGTGGGGTTGCCGGACATCAGCGGTTTCGAGTTGTGCAAGCAGGTGCGGGTACTGTGCGATACCCCGCTGATGTTTCTCACTGCACGCAGCGAAGAGATAGACCGCCTGATCGGGCTGGAGATTGGGGCCGACGACTACGTGGCCAAGCCCTTCTCGCCTCGCGAGGTGTGCGCCAGGGTGCGGGTCATCCTGCGCCGCAGCCAGCCAGCCGCCCCCCAGCCGAGCCAGACCCTCACCCTGGACGAGGAGCGGGCCCGCATCAGCTTTCACGGCCAGCCGCTAGCGCTCACCCGCTACGAATACCTGCTGCTCAAGACCCTGATGCTGACGCCGGGCCGGGTCTACTCCCGCCAGCAGCTGATGGATCTGGTGTGGAGCGGGGCGGAAGAGAGCCTGGATCGCACCGTCGACACCCACATCAAAACCATCCGCGCCAAGCTGCGAGAGCGGGATCCGGACGCCAACCTGATCCTGACCCACCGCGGATTGGGTTACAGCCTGGAGCAGGCATGAACAGACGGTTGCCGGGTCACGGCCGGGGGATGACATGAGAATCGGACTGCAACTGCTGTGCGGGCTGGTGCTGATCTTTGCGCTGGCCGCCTGGTTCGTGCTGGAGATCTTCGTCGAGGAGATCAAACCAGGGGTGCGCAGCGCCACCGAAGATACCCTGGTAGACATGGCCCAGATGCTGGCCCCGCTGGCGCTGGATGACCTGCAGGAGGGGAAGATGGCCGACGGCCGGCTGGCCAGCGCCTTCGCCCGCCTCAACCAGAGCCCCATCAACGCCCTCATCGACGGCCACCTCAAGCAGCAGGCGGAGTACCGCATCTATGTGGTCGACCGCTGGGGCAAGGTGGTTTACGACTCGGACGGGGTGGATCTGGGCAAGGACTACTCGCGCTGGAACGACGTCTACCTGACCCTGCGCGGCGAATACGGCGCCCGCAGCACCCGCAGCGATCCCGACGATCCCACCAGCTCGGTGATGCACGTCGCCGCCCCGCTGCGGGAGGGGGACGACATCCTCGGTTCCCTCACCGTCGCCAAACCCAACCGTACCCTGCTGCCCATGATAGAACGCAGCGAGCACCAGCTGCTGCAGGGGGCTGCCTTGCTGCTGTTCATCTCGCTGCTCATTGGCGCCCTGTTGGTGTGGTGGCTCAACCGCGCCATCGGCAAGCTGGTGCACTATGCCGATGCGGTCAGCCAGGGCCAGCCCGCCACTCTGCCACGCCTCTACAGCCCGGAGCTGGATCGGCTCGGCCGCTCCCTTGAGACCATGCGCCGCCAGCTGGACGGCAAGGCCTACATCGAAGCCTATGTGCACAGCCTGACCCACGAGCTCAAGAGCCCGCTGGCCGCCATTCGCGGGGCAGGGGAAATACTGACCGAGGTGCCGCCGCTGGACGTCGCAAAGCGCTTTATCGGCAACATCAATCTGGAGACGGCCCGCATGCAGCAGCTGATCGAGCGGATGCTGCAGCTGGCCAAACTGGAGTCGGGACAGGGGCTGGACAGACAGGCGGTCGAGCCGGCCAGGCTGGGCAGGCGGGCGCTCGACGCCCGTCAGATCCTGGCCCAGCGCCGCCAGATCACCCTGCACGCCGAGCTGGGGGAAACCCAGAAACAGAAGTGGGACCCGCTGCTGGTGGAGCAGGCCCTCGGCAACCTGCTGGACAACGCTCTCGACTTCTCCCCCGTCGGCAGTACCCTCAGGCTGAGCGGCGCCATGGAGGAGGGGGGTTACTGCTTCCGGGTGCGGGATCAGGGACCCGGCATTCCGGACTATGCCCTGCCGCGCATCTTCGAGCGCTTCTACTCCCTGCCCAGACCCGACAAGGGCAAGAGCAGCGGCCTCGGGCTCAGCTTCGCCATGGAGGTGGCGCGCCAGCACGGCGGCCGGCTGACCCTCACCAACCAGGCTGACGGCGGGGTGCTGGCCGAGCTCTGGTTGCCAGCGGGCTGACACTTCACACTGGGCACATAAAGCGGCGCTATGCTGGTGTTTTCCCAGCGAACTTTATGTGCTCAAGGAGCCCCCATGTCCCGCCTTCTGTTATCCGGCCTGCTCGGCGCAGGCCTGCTGTTTTCGCTGCCTGCCAGCGCCGCCACCGGCTGCTTTCTCTATGCCGACGGCAACGGCCAGACCCTCTCCAGCGAAGGGGATTGTTCAAGCCAGCTGCCACCCGCGTCCACCTTCAAAATCCCGCTGGCGCTGATGGGTTATGACAGCGGCTTTCTGGTAGACGAAGAGCACCCGGCACTGCCCTTCAAGCCGGGTTACGACGACTGGCTGCCCGCCTGGCGGGAGACCACCACCCCGCGCCGCTGGGAAACCTACTCGGTGGTCTGGTTCTCCCAGCAGATCACCGAATGGCTGGGGATGGATCGCTTCCAGCAGTACGTCGACCGTTTCGACTACGGCAACCGGGATCTTTCCGGCAACCCCGGCAAACACGACGGTCTGACCCAGGCCTGGCTCAGCTCCAGCCTGGCCATCAGCCCAGAGGAACAGGCCCGCTTCCTCGGCAAGATGGTGAGCAGCAAGCTGCCGGTGTCGGCGCAGACCCTGCAGTACACCGCCAACATCCTCAAGGTGAGCGAGATCGACGGCTGGCAAATCCACGGCAAGACCGGCATGGGCTATCCGAAGAAGCTGGATGGCAGCCTCAACCGGGATCAGCAGATCGGCTGGTTCGTCGGCTGGGCCAGCAAACCGGGCAAGCAGCTCATCTTTGTCCACACCGTGGTGCAGAAACCCGGCAAGCAGTTTGCCTCCCTCAGGGCCAAGGAAGAGGTGCTGGCCGCCCTGCCGGCCAAACTGAAAACCCTGTGATACCCAGACCGGCGCTCTGCGCCGGTTTTTTATCCCCCTTCACCTCCACTTCACACAGCCCCATCCCCCCTTCACCCGACCCAGCCACACTCGCTCCATCAACAAGGAGACGTGTCATGGTCAAACAGATATTCAGCCACAAGATCTTTCTGCTGCTGTTGCTCAGCCTGCTGTTGATGGTGCCGGTGCAATCCATCATGGAGCTGAACCGGGAGCGCCAGGCCTATCGCAGCCAGGCCATCCACAGCATCATGGCCAGCAGCAGCGGGCCGCAGCGACTGCTGGGGCCGGTCGTAGTGCAGCCTTATACCCGCACCGTCACGGTGGAGCAGGATGGCAAGCGCTTCGAGCGCAAGCTGCAGCTCTATCGCTACCTGCTGCCGGAACAGCTGGATGTGCAGGCCAGCATGGAGGTGACCCCGCGCAAGCTCGGCATCTACCAGGCCCAGGTCTATCACACCCGGCTCTCCCTCTCCGGGCGGCTGCCTGCCGAACTGAACGGTAAAACCCTGATCAGCGGCGAACCGGATCTGGCCGTCGATGGCGCCGATCCCGCCCTGGTGGCAGGTAAACCCTATCTGAGCCTGGTGCTGTCCGATGCCCGCGGCATCAACCGGGTACCCGAGCTGCAACTGGGTGAGCAGCGCACCCCGTTCGCCCCCGGCGCCCTGCTGGGTGATGGACTGGCCGGCATCCATGCGCCGCTCGCGGCCCTGCCGGGGGAGGGTGGCGCCTTTCACATCGAGCTGGATTTGCAGGGGATGAACCAGCTGGAAGTGGTACCGCTAGGCCAGGACAGCAGGCTCAACCTCGCCAGCAACTGGCCCCACCCCAACTTCATCGGCGACTTTCTGCCTGGCAGCCGTACCCTCACCGCCAGCGGCTTCGAGGCGAGCTGGCAGAGCAGCTGGTTTGCCACCGACATGGAGAGCCGTTTCAACCGGATGATGAAGGGTGCCAGCGGCGATCTGCCCGCCTTCAGCGTCAGCCTGGTGCAGCCGGTGGATCACTATCAGCAGAACGAGCGGGCCGCCAAGTATGCGCTGCTGTTCATCGGCCTCACCTTCCTCAGCTTCTTCATGTTCGAGCTGCTCAAGGGGCTGCGGGTGCACCCGATCCAGTACGCGCTGGTGGGCATGGGGCTGGCCATCTTCTATCTGGTGCTGCTGGCACTGACCGAACACCTCGGCTTTGCCTGGGCCTACCTGATTGCCGCCCTGGCCAGCGTAACCCTCAACGGCTTCTACCTCAGCCATGTGCTGGGCGGCCCCAAACAGGGGCTCGGCTTCGCGGCCCTGCTGGGGCTGGTCTACGCCATCCTGTTCGGCTTGCTGCAGGCCGAGGAGATAGCCCTGCTGCTCGGCGCCCTGCTGCTGTTCGCCATCCTGGCGCTGGTCATGGTGCTGACCCGCAAGCTGGACTGGTATCGGGTGATGGGGAATGCCCCGACGCCCCCTGCCAGCGGGCAGGAGAGCTGAAAACAAAACCGGCGCCATCAGGCGCCGGTTTGCATTTCATTGATCGGGCATCACTTCTTCTTGACCGGGCGAGGCCAGTTTGGAATATGACGCTGAGCCACCCGGGTGATCACCAGCTCGTTCTCGGCCACGTCCTTGGTGATGGTGGAGCCGGCCCCCAGGGTCGCCCCCTTGCCGATGCGCACCGGCGCCACCAGCTGGGTGTCGGAGCCGACGAAGACGTCGTCCTCGATGATGGTCTGGAACTTGTTGACCCCGTCGTAGTTGCAGGTGATGGTGCCGGCACCGATGTTCACCTTGGCGCCGACGTCAGCATCACCCAGATAGGTCAGATGACCGCACTTGGAGCCAACCCCGAGGCGCGCCTTCTTCATCTCGACGAAATTGCCGACGTGAGCATCCTGCTCCAGTACGGCACCCGGGCGCAGGCGGGTAAAAGGACCGACCGAGCACTGGTCGGCGATTTGCGCGCCTTCGATGACGGAGTAGGGTTTCACCTCGGTGTGATCGCCGATCACGCAATCCTTCAGCACGCTGCCGGCACCGATGCGGACGTGGTTGCCCAGCACCACCTTGCCTTCGATGATGACGTTGACGTCGATCACCACCTCTTCCCCGATCTCCAGAGTGCCACGCAGATCGAAGCGGGCCGGGTCGATCAGGGTGGCACCGGCGATCATCAGCTTCTCGGCCTGCATCTGCTGATAGCTGCGCTCGAGCTGGGCCAGCTGCACCCGGTTGTTGGCCCCTTCCACTTCCATGGCGCTGTCCGGATGAACCGCGGCAATGGGGCAGTTGTCGGCGTGGGCCATGGCAATGACGTCGGTCAGATAGAACTCGCCCTGGGCATTCTTGTTGTCCAGACGGGAGAGCCAGCTGCGCAGCTGGCCACCGTTGGCCACCAGCACGCCGGTGTTGACTTCGCGGATGGCGAGCTGCTCGGCGTTGGCATCCTTCTGCTCGACGATGCCGACCACCTGGCCATTGCTGCGCACGATACGGCCATAGCCGGTCGGGTTGTCCAGCACCACGGTCAGCAGCGCCATGCCATCGCTTGCCTTGGCCGCCAGCAGCCGCTGCAGGGTATCGGGCTGGATCAGCGGGGTATCGCCGTACAGCACCAGCACGTCGTCTTCATCGTTCCAGAACGGGATGGCCTGGGCCACCGCATGACCGGTTCCCAGCTGCTGAGCCTGCAGTACCCAGTTCAGGTCGGATGCCTGGATCCGCTCCTTCAGCAGTTCGGCACCGTGGCCATAGACCAGGTGCAGCTGCTCGGCCCCCACCTGGCGGGCGGTATCGATCACATGGGAGACCATGGGCTTGTTGGCGACCGGGTGCAGTACCTTGGGCAGGGAGGAACGCATACGGGTGCCTTTACCCGCAGCCAGGATCACGACATTGAGAGACATAGCTAGCCTTTGAAACAGGTGGAAATGCTGGGCGGAGTCTATCCAACGAGTAAAAAAAAAGCGACCCGCAGGTCGCTTTTTACCTCACCGTTATTAACGGTAATTCTTTTTGACGATATCGATGACCCGCAGTTGAGCCATCGCCTTGGCCAGCTCGGTGGCGGCCTGGGCGTAGTCGATATCACCATGGGAGCTGTGGATCCGCTCTTCCGCCGCGCGTTTGGCTTCCTGGGCTTTCGCCTCATCCAAATCGTCGGCACGAATCGCGGTGTCCGCCAGCACGGTCACGGCTTCGGGTTGCACTTCCAGCATGCCGCCGGAGATGTACAGCACCTCTTCAGTTCCGTTCTGCTTCACCAAGCGGACCAGGCCCGGCTTGATGGCAGTCAGCAACGGAGCATGACCGTGGCGGAGACCCAGCTCACCTTCGGAGCCTGATACCTGAGCGGACTGCACGCGACCGGAAAACAGTTTTCCTTCGGCGCTCACCACGTCCAGGTGAAAGGAGATCATCTCAGCCATGGGCCCTCCTATCGAGGCTTACAGTTTCTTGGCTTTCTCGACAACTTCGTCGATGCTGCCAACCATGTAAAACGCCTGCTCCGGCAGATCGTCGTACTCGCCTTTCAGGATGCCCTGGAAACCACGGATGGTCTCTTTCAGCGGCACGTATTTGCCCGGAGAACCGGTAAACACTTCGGCCACGAAGAACGGCTGGGACAGGAAACGCTCGATCTTACGGGCACGGGCTACGGTCAGTTTGTCTTCTTCTGACAGTTCATCCATACCCAGGATGGCGATGATGTCCTTCAGCTCTTTGTAGCGCTGCAGCACGGTCTGAACGCCACGAGCAGTCTCGTAGTGCTCCTTGCCAACCACCAGCGGATCCAGCTGACGGGAGGTGGAGTCCAACGGGTCAACGGCTGGGTAGATACCCAGTGCCGCGATCTGACGGGACAGTACCACGGTCGCATCCAGGTGGGCGAAGGTGGTCGCCGGAGACGGGTCGGTCAAGTCATCCGCAGGCACGTAAACGGCCTGTACGGAGGTGATGGAACCGGTCTTGGTGGAGGTGATGCGCTCCTGCAGAACACCCATCTCCTCGGCCAGGGTCGGCTGGTAACCTACTGCAGAGGGCATACGACCCAGCAGTGCGGATACCTCGGTGCCCGCGAGCGTGTAACGGTAGATGTTGTCCACGAAGAACAGCACGTCACGACCTTCGTCACGGAACTTCTCGGCCATGGTCAGACCGGTCAGCGCTACGCGCAGACGGTTTCCGGGCGGCTCGTTCATCTGACCGTAAACCAGAGATACTTTGTCCAGTACGTTGGACTCCATCATCTCGTGGTAGAAGTCGTTACCCTCACGGGTACGCTCACCTACACCGGCGAACACGGAGTAACCGCTGTGTTCGATCGCGATGTTACGGATCAGCTCCATCATGTTTACGGTTTTGCCTACACCGGCACCACCGAACAGACCAACCTTACCACCCTTGGCGAACGGGCATACCAGGTCGATAACCTTGATACCGGTCTCCAGCAGGTCGTTGCTGTTGGACTGATCTTCGTAGCTGGGAGCCGCGCGGTGGATGGACCAACGCTCTTCTTCACCGATCGGACCTTTTTCGTCGATCGGATCGCCCAGTACGTTCATGATCCGACCCAGAGTCGATACGCCGACCGGCACCTGGATGGATTTACCGCTATTCACTACTTCCAACCCACGACGCAGACCGTCGGAGGAGCCCATGGTGATGCAACGAACGACGCCGCCACCGATCTGTTGCTGAACTTCCAGCACCAGACCCTGGCCTTGACCTTCGCTGACAACCTTCAGTGCATCGTACACCTGGGGCACGGCATCTTGCGGGAACTCGATGTCCACCACAGCGCCGATGATTTGGACGATGAAACCGTTACTCATGTCAAATCCTCTAAACCTTTGATAACCCTTGCCTTACACCGCAGCAGCACCGGACACGATCTCTGTCAGTTCCTGGGTAATACTGGCCTGACGGGCCTTGTTGTATACCAGTTGCAGATCGTTAATCAGGTTACCGGCGTTGTCAGTCGCGGCTTGCATGGCAACCATTCGGGCTGCCTGTTCACTTGCCAAGTTTTCCACTACCCCCTGGTAGACCTGGGATTCGACGTAGCGAATCAGCAGGGTATCCAGCAGTTGCTTGGGATCCGGCTCATAGAGGTAATCCCAGTGGTGTTTCTTGGCGAGCTTGCTGTCTTCAGTTACGGGCAAAGGCAGCAGTTGATCGACTCGTGGTTGCTGAACCATGGTGTTGACGAACTTGTTGTACACCAGATACAGCCTGTCAATCTCACCGTTGTCGTAAGCCTTCAGCATGACCTTGACTGAACCAATCAGGTCATTGACGCTCGGGTTATCGCCCAGTCCTGCGACGTGAGCTTTCACCTTGGCGCCGTGCCGTTCAAAGAAGTTGGAGGCCTTGTTGCCGATCAGAGCCAGGTCAACCTTGGCTCCTTTCGCGCTCCATTGCTTCATGTCATTGAGGGCAGCCTTGAACAGGTTGATGTTCAGACCACCACACAGGCCACGGTCGGTGGAGACGACGATGTAACCCACTCGCTTGACCTCACGTTCGATGAGGTAGGGGTGCTTGTATTCCAGGTTCCCCTGAGCGATATGGCCGATCACCTTGCGCATGGTTTCAGCGTACGGACGGCTGGCAGACATGCGATCTTGCGCACGGCGCATCTTGCTTGCTGCCACCATTTCCATAGCGCCGGTGATCTTCTGAGTGTTTTTCACACTCGCGATCTTGTTACGTATCTCTTTTGCGCCGGCCATCTCTTACTCTCCATCAGGTGGCAGCTCGCGCTGCCACACACGCTTACCAGGTCTGGGTTGCCTTGAAGTTGTCCAGCAACGCAGTCAGCTTGCCAACGATCGCGTCGTTGTAGTCGGCCTTGGCATTGATTTCAGCCATCAGCTCGGCATGCTGGGTATTGGCGTAAGAGAGCAGAGCGGCTTCGAAGTCGACGATCTTGTTCAGCTCGACATCGGAGAGATAGCCTTTTTCCGCGGCGAACAGCACCAGAGACTGGTGAGCCACGCTCAGCGGAGAGTACTGCTTCTGCTTCATCAGCTCGGTCACTTTCTGACCGTGGTCCAGCTGCTTGCGGGTCGCATCGTCCAGGTCGGAAGAGAACTGGGCGAATGCAGCCAGTTCGCGATACTGGGCCAGCGCGGTACGGATACCACCGGACAGCTTCTTGACGATCTTGGTCTGAGCGGCACCACCTACACGGGATACGGAGATACCCGGGTCAACGGCCGGACGGATACCGGAGTTGAACAGTTGTGAAGTCAGGAAGATCTGGCCATCGGTGATGGAGATCACGTTGGTCGGAACGAACGCGGATACGTCACCAGCCTGGGTTTCGATGATCGGCAGCGCGGTCAGAGAACCGGTCTGGCCTTTCACTTCACCGTTGGTGAACTTCTCTACGTACTCGGCGTTGACGCGAGCAGCACGCTCCAGCAGACGGGAGTGCAGATAGAAAACGTCGCCCGGGTAGGCTTCGCGTCCTGGCGGACGGCGCAGCAGCAGGGAGATCTGGCGATAAGCTACGGCCTGCTTGGACAGGTCATCATAGATGATCAGCGCGTCTTCACCGCGGTCACGGAAGTACTCACCCATGGAGCAGCCGGCATACGGAGCCAAGTACTGCAGGGCAGCCGCTTCGGAGGCAGAGGCAACCACCACTATGGTGTTGGCCAGGGCGCCGTGCTCTTCCAGCTTGCGCACCACGTTGGCGATGGTGGAGGCCTTCTGGCCGATCGCAACGTAGACACACTTAATGCCGGAGTCTTTCTGGTTGATGATGGTGTCGATGGCGATGGCAGTCTTACCCACCTGACGGTCACCGATGATCAGCTCACGCTGGCCACGACCGATAGGGATCATGGCATCGATGGCTTTCAGACCGGTCTGGACCGGCTGGTCAACAGACTTACGCTCGATAACGCCCGGTGCAATCACTTCGATCGGCGAGAAGCCGTCGTTGTCGATTGGACCTTTACCGTCGATCGGCTGACCCAGGGTGTTCAACACCCGGCCCAACAGACCACGACCGACCGGCACTTCCAGAATGCGGCCAGTCCCTTTTACTTTCATTCCTTCTGACAGACCGTCATAGGAACCCATGATCACCGCACCGACGGAGTCACGCTCCAGGTTCAATGCCAGAGCGTAGCGGTTGCCCGGCAGCTCGATCATCTCACCTTGCATGGCATCGGCCAGGCCGTGAATACGAATGATACCGTCGCTCACAGAGACGATGGTACCTTCGTTACGCGCTTCGCTCTTTACATCAAACTGCGCAATGCGCTGCTTGATCAGCTCGGCGATTTCAGTGGAATTCAGTTGCATGCTCTAATACCCCAATCAAGATTGCAGCGCGTCAGCCATGCGATCCAGCTTACCGCGGACCGTGCCGTCGATAACCAGGTCACCGGCCTTGATGAGCACCCCGGCCATCAAGGACGCATCCATGCTGCAATTCAGCTTCACTTTGCGCGCGAGACGTTGTTCCAGAGAAGCCTGAATATTGGCTTTCTGCTGGTCGGTCAGTTCGATCGCCGAAATCACGTCAGCCTGAACTTCTTTATCCAGTTCAGCCTTGAACGCGACGAATTCGGCAACGACCGCCGGCAGCACACCCAAGCGACCATTCTCGGCCATCACCCGGATCAGGTTTTGACCATGCTCGTCGAGTTGCTCACCACAGATGCCGACAAACAACTTTGCCAGCTCTTCGGCAGCCACAGAGCCGTTTACCAGGTTGTGGATGGTCTCGTTCTCCGCTACTTGTGCAGCGAAGCCGAGCATCCCCAGCCACTGATCAACCGCCTTGTGCTCAACGGCAAACTCGAAAGCAGCCTTGGCGTAGGGGCGAGCGATTGTAGTCAGTTCAGACATAGCCCCGTTCCCGTTACAGTTCTGCTACCAGCTTGTCGACGATGTCGCTGTTGGCAGCCTGGTCGATTTGGCGCGCCAGGATCTTCTCTGCACCAGCAATGGCAAGAGCAGCAACCTGCTTACGCAGTTCTTCTTTGGCACGATGACGTTCAGCTTCAATCTCGGCACGGCCCTGAGCCAGGATTTTTTCCCGCTCAGATTGGGCACCGGCAGCAGCTTCATCAATGATCTGGGCCTTGCGTTTGTTGGCCTGTTCAATGATTTCTGCAGCCTGGAGCTTGGCTTCTTTCAGCTGATCGGTGGCGTTGGCCTTGGCCAAATCCAGATCTTTCTTGGCACGCTCGGCAGAAGAGAGGCCGTCAGCAATGGTTTTCTGACGGGCTTCGATGGCAGCCATCAGCGGCGGCCACACGTACTTCATGCAAAACACTACGAAGAAGAAAAAAGCAACTGCTTGGCCGAGGAGGGTGGCGTTGATATTCACAGCCTGTGTCCTCTTAGTTAGTTAATGGGTTATGTCCGGAGGTCGCTATGACTTAGCCGGCAACCGCAAACATCACGTACAGACCCAGACCAACGGCGATCATCGGGATCGCATCCACCAGACCCATCACGATGAAGAACTGGGTACGCAGAACAGGGATCAGGTCCGGTTGACGAGCTGCACCTTCCAGGAATTTGCCACCCAGGATACCGATACCGATGGAAGCGCCGATAGCCGCCAGACCCATCATCATTGCAGCAGCGATGTACAGCAGGTCCATGTTCAAGTTTTCCATGAGGATCTCCATTTATTTAGATGTAATTGATTGTATAAAAAGGATTATTTGAGTTGCATCAACCATGGTCTTCTTGAGCCATCGACAGATAGACGATGGTCAGCACCATGAAGATAAACGCCTGCAAAGTGATGATCAGGATGTGGAAAATTGCCCAAGGCACGGACAGGATCCACTGAGACCACCAGGGTAGCAAACCCGCAATCAGGATAAAGATCAGTTCGCCAGCATACATGTTGCCGAACAGTCGAAGACCCAGAGAAACAGGTTTGGAAATCAGCGTAACAGTTTCCAGGATGAGGTTAACCGGGATGGCCGCCGGGTGGTTGAAAGGCTGAAGCGTCAGCTCCTTCACAAACCCGCCGATACCCTTGACCTTGATGCTGTAGTACAGGATCAAGAAGAACACGCCCAAAGCCATGGACATGGTGATGTTAACGTCAGCAGAGGGAACCACACGCAGATAGGGAACACCCATCAACTGTGCAGCGTGGGGGATAAAGTCAACGGGGATCAGATCCATCAGGTTCATCAGGAAGATCCACACAAACACCGTCAGGGCCAAAGGTGCGATGACCTTGTTGCGACCGTGAAAGATGTCCTTGACGTTACCACTCACAAACTCGACCAGCATCTCCACAAAGCACTGCAGTTTACCGGGCACACCACTGGTAGCGTTGACGGCTACGCGGCGGAACAACCAGATAAACAGAGCGCCCAACAGAACAGAAAATATCATTGAGTCGACATTGACTGTCCAGAACCCAGACCCGACTTGCAGATGGGTCAGATGGTGGGAGATATATCCCTGAGGAGTCAGGACTTCTCCGGTTGCAGACATGAGTTTTCCTAATAGTGGTTGTTAAGCGTGAATGAGACTATCCACTGTACAACGAGGGCGAGGATATAAGTGGCAAAGAACGAGACGGTATCGACCTCGATCCCGGCGCCAAACATCAGGGCGAAAAGTCCTGTTGTAGTAATGAGCTTAATCCCTGCCCCACCATAAAAGTCCCGCAGAACCAGGCCCACGCTCTCTTTCGTCACCTTGCGGCGCAGAACCCAGAGCGTGAACAGGGCTTGTGGAACCCAGTACATACCCCCCCCGTAGAGAGAGGAGCGTCCGGCAAACGCACCGGCCTGGTAAAACCAGACGGTACTGATCGCCAGGATCAGGACGAGCTGACAAACGAGCATAGCCAAGGCCAGCGTTAAACCTTCCAAGGCTATTTTCTGCTTCACCAACCTACCCCTGAACATTACAGAACTGTAAAAAATCGGGATCCGAAGACCCCGCGTTTACAGCCCAAAAAGCCGGTCAAATTATACCCTTGAAGACAGCTATTGCAACATGGCAAAAATCCTTAATTTTTGCGGCTTTCCGCACAGAATTAAGGTTATGTTCATATCAAAAGGAATGGATGTTTTATTACTACAAAAAGCGTAAAAATCACGATTCTGACAGGCCAAAATAGCTCAATACCCGGTCCAAATCCGCCAAGTTCTCGTAACTAATTACTAACTTGCCGCTATCCTGTTTTCCCGGCTGAAGTTGTACCTGATTGCCAATTTTTTCTGAGATCTGGCGCTCGAGATAACCAAACTGGGGATCGCGGACGGGCTCGACCCTGGCTTTTGCCGGTTCCAGCGCCTTTTGCACCAATTTCTCGGTATCTCGCACGGTCAGCCCCTTCTGGGCAACCAGTTTGGCCAGTTCGGACTGGGCCTGGCCACTCAGGGCCAGCAGGGCACGGGCATGACCCATGTCGAGGTCACCGTGCTCGACGAAGCGCTTCACGTCGTCGTTGAGCTGGTTGAGGCGCAGCAGGTTGGTCACCGTGGTGCGGGACTTGCCCACCGCATCGGCTACCTGCTGGTGGGTCAGTTCGAATTCGGTCAGCAGCCGCTGCAGGGCGACCGCCTCCTCGATGGCGTTGAGGTCTTCACGCTGGATGTTCTCGATGAGCGCGATGGCGACGGCAGCCTCGTCAGGCACGTCCTTGACCAGGCAGGGCACCACCTCGAGGCGCGCCAGCTGGGAGGCGCGCCAGCGCCGCTCACCGGCGATGATTTCGAAGGATTGCTCGCCAAGGGGGCGCACCACTATGGGCTGGATCACCCCCTGGGCACGGATGGAATTGGCCAGCTCTTCCAGCGCATCCTGCGACATGTCCTTGCGCGGCTGGTACTTGCCGGACTGCAACCACTCCACCGGCAGCTTGCGCAGTTCGCCCTGATTGGTCGGGGTCGGGGCCATGGCCTGCTCGGTGCGCTGATCGCTCATCACCTGCTTCTGGCGCGCGGCCGTGCTGGTGCTGAGCAGAGCGTCCAGCCCCTTGCCCAGCCCACGTTTTTTCGGCGTCATATGCTCTCTCGGTCTGCGATGGTCACCTGACGCTCCTGCTCCTGGCGACGCAAGATCTCGCCAGCCAGAGCCAGATAGGCCTTGGCGCCCACCGATGATTTGTCATAGTGCATGGCCGGGGCGCCGAAACTCGGTGCCTCCGCCAGTCTTACGTTGCGGGGAATGATGGTGCGATAGACCTTGTCCCCGAAGTGCTGTTTAAGCTGATCGGACACATCATTGGCCAGCCGGTTGCGGTGATCGAACATGGTGCGCAGCACCCCTTCGATCTTCAGATCCGGATTGACCACGGCTGCCAGCTTGCTGATGGTGTCGACCAGGGCGGTCAACCCTTCCAGCGCATAGTATTCGCACTGCATGGGCACCAGCACGGAGTCGGCGGCGGCCATGGCGTTGACGGTCAGCATGTTGAGAGAAGGCGGGCAGTCGATGAAGACGTAGTCGTACTTGTCCCGCACCGCGGCCAGCGCGTTGCGCAGGCGGATCTCGCGGGCGAAGAACTCCATCAGACGAATTTCGGCCGCGGTCACGTCGGCGTTGGCGGCGATCAGGTGATAGCCCCCGGAGGTTTCGGGGATGATCACCTCGCCGATGGGGGCGTCCTCGATCAGCAGCTCATAGGCAGTGCGCTCGACTTCGTACTTGTCGACACCGCTGCCCATGGTGGCATTGCCCTGCGGATCCAGATCGATCACCAGCACCTTGCGGCGGGTAGCGGCCATGGAGGCGGCCAGATTCACACAGGTGGTGGTTTTACCCACTCCACCCTTCTGGTTGGCTATGGCGATGACTTTTCCCACACTGTCCCCTAAATGAAACTGCGACCCTATTCGGGCTGGATATGTTTGAATTCCAGCAGATGACGTTCGCCTTCCAGCTCCGGCACCACCAGTTGATGGGAGGCGACCAGACGGATGTTGGCGGGCAACTGGGCCAGCTCCTGCTCGGGATACTGTCCCTTGAGCGCGAGGAAACTGCCCTGGGCCGACGGCAGATGGTGACACCAGCCCAGCATGTCCTCCAGTGAGGCGAAGGCCCGGCTCAGCACGCCGTCAAATCCCACCTCGGGCTGATACTCCTCGACCCGGGATTTGACGGGAGTCACGTTGGTCAAGCCCAGCTCCAGGATCACCTGGCGGATGAAGTTGATCCGCTTGCCCAGACTGTCCAGCAGCACGAACTGCTTGTCCGGATTGATGATCGCCAGCGGCAGTCCGGGCAGACCCGGGCCAGTGCCCACATCGATGAAGCGCTCACCGTGCAGGTGCCGGCTCACCACCAGGCTGTCGAGGATGTGCTTGACCAGCATGGCGTCCGGATCTCGTACCGAGGTGAGATTGTAAGCCTTGTTCCACTTGTGCAGCAACTCGACAAGCCGAACCAACTGGTTCTTTTGGGTCTCGGTGATAACAATTCCGGCCTGCATGAGCAGGCCGTTCAATCTTTCCAGCATGTTTTGCAACGGTAGGATCCTCAGGCGGTTTTACGCAGCAGGCCGTGTTTTTTCAGATGAACCAGCAGGATGGAGATGGCCGCCGGGGTGATGCCGGAGATGCGGGACGCCTGACCTATGGTCTGCGGCTTGGCATCGTTGAGCTTGGCGATCACCTCGTTGGAGAGGCCGTTGACGTCGCGGTAGTTCATGTCCAGCGGCAGCAGGGTGTTCTCGTTGCGCAGCTGCTTCTCCACCTCGTCGTGCTGGCGTTCGATGTAGCCGGCGTACTTGATCTGGATCTCCACCTGATCGGCGGCGGCCGAATCGCTCAGCGCAGGCCCGACCCCCTCGATGGCCATCAGCGCATCGTAGGTCACCTCGGGGCGACGCAGCAGCTCTTCCAGGCTCTGCTCGCGGGTCAGCGGGGTGTTGACCAGGGCGTTGACCGCCTCCAGCGACGGATGTTGCGGGTGGATCCAGGTCGAGCGCATGCGCTGCCGCTCCTGCTCCACCTGTTCCATCTTGGCGTTGAACTTGCTCCAGCGCTCGTCATCCACCAGGCCCAGCTCGCGGCCGATGGCGGTCAGGCGCAGATCGGCGTTGTCTTCCCGCAGCAGCAGGCGATATTCGGCACGGCTGGTGAACATGCGGTAGGGTTCGCGGGTTCCCAGGGTGGAGAGATCGTCCATCATCACGCCGATGTAGGCCTGATCCCGGCGCGGATGCCAGGGATCCTTGCCCTGCGCACGCAAGGCGGCGTTCAGACCGGCCAGCAGGCCCTGGGCTGCCGCCTCTTCATAGCCGGTGGTGCCGTTGATCTGGCCGGCGAAGAACAGGTTGCCGATGCACTTGCTCTCCATGTTGGCCTTGAGATCCCGCGGATCGAAGAAATCGTACTCGATGGCATAACCCGGGCGGGTGATATGCGCATTCTCGAAGCCGCGCACGGAGCGGACGATCTGTACCTGCACGTCGAACGGCAGGCTGGTTGAGATCCCGTTCGGGTAGAGTTCGTGGGTGGTCAGGCCTTCCGGCTCGACGAAAATCTGGTGCGCCGTCTTGTCGGCAAAACGGGTGATCTTGTCCTCGATCGATGGGCAGTAGCGCGGACCAATCCCCTCTATCACCCCGGCGTACATGGGGCTGCGATCCAGGTTGTTGCGGATCACCTCGTGGGTGCGCTCGTTGGTATGGGTAACGTAGCAGGGCACCTGACGCGGATGCTGGCTGGCATCGCCGATGAAGGAGAAGACCGGACGGGGATCGTCACCGTGCTGGGCCTGCATCACCGAGAAATCGACGCTGCGGGCATCGATGCGGGGCGGCGTACCTGTCTTGAGGCGATCGATGCGCAGCGGCAGTTCCCGCAGGCGCTGGGCGAGGGCGATCGAGGGAGGATCCCCGGCGCGGCCGCCCTTGTAGTTTTCCATGCCGATGTGGATCAGGCCGTTGAGGAAGGTACCCACGGTCAGCACGACCGTCTTGCCGCTGATGCGGATCCCGCTCTGGGTGACCACGCCGGCAACCCGATCCCCGTCCATGATGAGATCGTCACAGGCCTGCTGGAAGATCTTCAGGTTGGGGTAGTTCTCCAGCATCTGGCGCACGACTGCCTTGTAAAGCAGACGATCCGCCTGGGCGCGAGTGGCGCGAACCGCCGGGCCCTTGGAGGAGTTGAGGGTACGGAACTGGATCCCGCCAAGATCGATGGCACGCGCCATGATCCCGCCGAGAGCGTCAACTTCCTTGACCAGGTGTCCCTTGCCGATCCCGCCGATCGCTGGGTTGCAGGACATGTGTCCCAGCGTATCGATATTGTGGGTCAGCAACAGGGTATTGAGGCCCATCCGGGCTGCCGCTGTTGCCGCTTCGGTTCCTGCATGACCGCCACCGACGACGATCACATCAAATTGTTCATGGTATTGCATTGGGGATCACCTTGATCTGCACGCCTGAAGATCTTTGTTTGCCTGTGCTCGAGGGCGGAACATTCTATCTGTTTAGCGTCCTGAGGGGAACGTCTACTTAACGTTCAGTATGGAGGGAGGATCCACTAAATAGATCTTAAGGATCTTTAGATCGATCTTTTATTGGATCTTTTATTAGGATCCGCCGCTTCTGTTGATAAGCACTTTTTGATCATAAAGATCATCGTCTTAAGAGCGATCTCTGGTTGTGGAAAAGCTTGGATCCTGGCCCCGTGAACTGGGGGATAATAAGGGTTTTTATGCACAGACACCCTTTGGTTTAGATCTAATACATGGATAACTATAGGTTTTACAGAGTTTCACACAGGAGTTATTCACAATTTCTCGGGGCATTCTAGGGGAACCCTTGGAACAACTTCTCCGGATCCACCTGTTAATAACCTGGTGGATAGCGATCTGGGGATAAGCGGGGAGATCGAGCCGTTCATGCCGGATCTCCCGCTCCCGGTTCAGGCGATCAGGGCCAACCAGTCCCGGATCCAGATTTCGGCCGCATCTTCCGGGATCTCGTGCCGGGTTACGTCGATGTCGAGACGATCCCCAATCCGGCTGGCGCCGCACTCGGCCAGCAGTCGATCCAGCGTCTTGCCACCCTGGCAGAAGGTGTCATAACTGCTGTCTCCCAGCGCGATCACCCCGTATTTCCAGCCATCAAGATCCGGACGCTGCTCGGCAAGATCCTTGGCGAAAGGCTGCAGATTGTCGGGCACATCGCCAGCACCGTGGGTGGAGGTGACTACCAGCACTATGGCCTCCGGCTCGGCAAGCACCCTGGCCAGGCTGGCAGGGTTGTGGATCTCGGTTTGGTGGCCCGCTTGTTCCAGCAGGCCAGCGACGTGGTCCGCGACATATTCAGAGGCGCCCAGCATGGAGCCGACGACGAGATTGAGTTTGGCCATGGAATGGATCCTGATTTCAGACGAAGCAAGAGAAAGCCGGATTCTACCGCCAAAGGGTGTGGATAAATATGGATAAAGCTTGGGGATAATGGATCCTCGCTGCTTTTGTACGGAAAAAAGGGATCCACGCCCGCCGATCCAGCCCAGTCTTGCGATCGTGTCGAAAAGGGGCCGTTTCCTCCTCTTGTGTGTTCTCCGCTCGGCTCCTGATTCGTAAAGTAACAATGCAGATGCAAATGATTAGCAATTATTGAATCGATTCGATCATGGCTCCTGTAGTAGCATGTCGCTGCTTTATTCGCCTGAGGAACCGGGCTACCGGCATGACCGGCTACCAATAATAAGAAATCAGAAACAACTCATTGATATTTGAGACACTTACTATGATTGCGCAAAAAAACACCCCCATCGCAGCGATGCGAAAGAGAGGGGCACAGCAACTGCTGCCGCTCTCCTGCCTGTTGGCCAGCCTGCCCGTGCTGGCGGCCGAACAACCGAAAGAACTGCCCAAAGCCAGCGAGACCATGGTGGTCACCGGCACCGCCATGAAGGTGGAAGTGCCCATGGCCGAGACGCCTCGCGCCGTCTCCGTGGTCAACCGCGAGGAGCTGGATCAGCGTGCCGTGCAGCAGCTTGACGAGTCCCTGCGCTACCGTTCCGGCGTGCTCACCGGTCTCTATGGCTCCGACAACAATACCGACTGGTTCAAGGTGCGCGGCTTCGATGTCGCCTCCTATCTGGATGGCAGCCGTTTGCTCAGGATGAATGGTTATTACGTCTGGACGCCGGAGCCGTTCGGCCTGGAGAGCGTGGAAGTGCTGAAAGGCCCGGCCTCGATCCTCTACGGCGAGGCGCCTCCCGGCGGCGTGATCAATGCCATCAGCAAGCGGCCGACCGCCACCCCGCAGGGATTGCTGGATCTGCAGCTGGGCAGCCGGGATCACCGCCAGATCGGGGTGGATGTCTCCGATGCACTGACCGACAACAGCCGCTACCGCATGGTTGCTCTTTATAAGGAGCGTGACGGCGTGCTGGACGGCACTTACAACGATCGCGTCTATCTGGCGCCGAGCGTGACCTTCGATCTCTCGGATCGCACCAGCCTGACCCTGCTGGCCAGCTTCCTGCACGACGAAGGGGTGCCGACCAACGGCTTCTTCCCGGTTTACGGCACCCTCAATACCAGCGGTGGCCAGATCGATCCCAGCATCAACCTGAGCCAGCCGGATTACGATAGCAACCGCAACACCCAGCTCTCCACCGGTTACGAGCTGACCCACCAGCTCAACCAGACCTGGGAGTTCAAGCAGAATGTCCGCTTCAACTACAACGATCTGCTGCTGCGCCAGACCTATATATATCCTTGGGCTGCTTGGCCTGCGACACCCGATGAAAATATGCCGGTTCGTGGCCGTGGCATGATCTATCGGGATGGCAACACCAAGAGCGCCACCATGGACAACCAGGTGGTGGGCTACTGGAACACCGACAGCACAGAACAGACCCTGCTGCTGGGGGTGGATCTGCAGCGCCATGTCAACGAGGGGATGGAAGCTGATCAGTGGATGGGAACCATAAATACCCAGCACCCAGATTACAGCGGCTTCCCCGGTTTTGATGAGTCCACTGCCACCCACCAGAAGAGCACCAAGGGCCAGAGCGGCCTCTATGCCCAGCACCAGATCCGCTGGGACGATCGCTGGTTGCTGACCGGCGGCGGTCGCTTCGACTACGTGGAGACCCACAACATCAGCGAAGCCAAGGGCAAGAACGAGAAGCAGTATGATCACGAACTCTCCCTCTCCGGCAGCCTGATGTACCTGGCCGACAATGGTCTCTCTCCTTATGTTGCCTACGCCGAGTCGTTCGAGGTGCTGCCGGGGATTGACCCCAACACCAGCGAATCCTACAAGCCGCTCAAGGGCACCCTGTACGAGACCGGCGTCAAGTACGCGCCGAGCTTCCTCGATGGCTACATCAACCTGGCCCTGTTCGATCTGGAGCAGACCAACTCGCTGGTCTCCACCGGTTCCGGCCAGCAGACCCAGGCGGGCGAACTGACCTCCCGGGGTGTCGAGCTGGAAGGGAGCGTGCAGGCCACCGAGGTGCTGCGTCTGACCGCGGCCTACACCTATACCGATGCCAAGACCAACGACACCGGCAAGGGCGATCGCCGTGCCAGCCTGATCCCGCGCCACCAAGCCTCCTTCTGGGGCAACTACAAGGTGCTGCAGGGTCCGGTCTCTGGTCTCGAGCTGGGGAGTGGCGTGCGCTACGTCGGCTCCAGCGTCGGCATCGGTGCCGTGAATGCGGATTACACCCCCATCTATGGTTCGGCCCAGGTGCCAGCCCATACCGTGTGGGATGCGATGATCGGGTATGACTTTGCCAAGAACTGGCGGGCTCAGCTCAACGTCAACAACCTGCTGGGTGATACCTACGTGGCCAGCTGCGACTACTACTGCTACTACGGCGAGCCGCGCAGCGTAGTGGGCAGCATCAACTACCGCTGGTAATCGAAGTGGGGCGGGAACCGGGTTCCCGCCCTTCTTTTCACCTGCAGTTGCTCTGATCTCTCTGGAATACCGGTCCGTTATGGAACTCTTTTCTCTGGTTTATCGCCAATATCGTTGGCCCTTCATCGCCATTACCCTGCTCAGCCTGCTCAGTGCCGTCAGCGGGATTGGTGTCATTGCCTTTATCAATCAGTCTCTCGTCGAATCCGTCGGCGATCCGCTGCCGGTGCTCGGTCAGCTGATCGGCCTCATCTTATTGCTGCTGGTGATCACGCTCGGCTCTCAGCTGGCGCTGACCACCCTCGGCCATCATTTCGTCTACCGGCTGCGCGGCCGCCTGCTCAAGCAGTTGCTGGATACCGATGTCGCCCGCCTGCGCCAGATTGGCCAGGGGCCGCTGCTGGCCTCCCTTTCCAGCGACATCGGCCAGATCACCATCGCCTTCGTGCGCCTGCCCGAGCTGGTGCAGGGGCTGGTGCTCACCCTGGGGTCGGCCCTCTATCTCGGCTGGCTGTCGCCGGCCCTGCTCGGCGTCACCACCCTCTGGGTCACTTTTACTATGGTGGTGGGTTGGCTGCTGGTGAACCGGGTCTATCGCCATCTCTCCCACATGCGTCAGGCCGAGGATCGGCTCTATCAGAACTATCAGGCCATCATCGCCGGCAGCAAGGAGCTGGCGCTCAACCGCGAGCGGGCCCACTTCGTCTACCACCAGCTTTATCAGCAGAATGCGCAGGACTATCGGGAGCAGATCATTCGCGCCGACACCTATCATCTGAGCGCGGTGAACTGGTCGAATATCATGATGCTGGGGGCCATTGGCCTGGTCTTCTTCCTGGCCAACGGGCTGGGCTGGGCCGACACCCAGGTGGCCGCCACCTTCGCTCTGACCCTGCTGTTCTTGCGTACCCCCTTGCTGCAGGGCATTGGCGCGCTGCCGACCCTGCTCTCCGCCCAGGTGGCGTTCGACAAGATTGCAGCCCTCAATCTGGCCGCACCGGACGCCGACTTCCCGCTGCCGTCCGCGCCCCGCGCCTGGCAGCGCATCGAGCTGGAGCAGGTGAGCTTTCACTATCAGGGGGAGGGCGGCTTTGCCGTCGGCCCTATCGATCTGGTCATCGAAAAGGGGGAGCAGATCTTCATCATCGGTGGCAACGGCTCCGGCAAGTCGACCCTGGCCATGCTGCTGACCGGCCTCTATCAGCCGGTAGCGGGCCGGATCCTGCTGGATGGGGAGCCGATCACCGATCGCAACGCCTATCTGGCGCTGTTCTCCGCCATCTTCACCGACTATCACCTGTTCCAGCACCTGCTGGGGCCGGAACCCAAGGATGGGCTGGTGGCCGAGTGGCTGGAGCGGCTGCAGATGGGCAGCAAGCTCGCCATCGAAGATGGCTTCATCGCCGATATCGACCTCTCCCAGGGACAGCGCAAGCGAGTCGCTCTGCTGCTGGCGCTGGCCGAGCAGCGCGAGGTGATGCTGTTCGACGAGTGGGCTGCGGATCAGGATCCCCAGTTCCGCCGCATCTTCTATCAGCTGTTGCTGCCGCGCCTGAAGCAGATGGGCAAGACGGTGATCGCCATCAGCCACGACGATCTCTACTTCTCCCAGGCCGACCGGCTGCTGGAGATGCGCCAGGGCCGGCTCAGCGAGCTGACCGGCGAGCGGCGCGAGCAGGTGAGCCGCGATGCCGTCGCCCATCTGGATTGTGACTTGAATGCAGAGGTGCCGGTTTGAACCCGGCCAACAGGAACCGCTTATGTTTGAGATGAAATCCGCCAGCTTCGCGGTCAATGACCGCACGCTGCTGCACCCCACCGATCTCTGTTTCGAGCAGGGCAAGGTCTATGGCCTCATCGGCCACAACGGTTCGGGCAAATCCACCCTGCTCAAGCTGCTGGCACGCCAGCAGCCGCTCAGTGACGGCGAGATCCGGTTCGATGACAAGCCGCTACCGGCGTGGGGGGCGCGCGACTTCGCCCGTCAGGTGGCCTATCTGCCCCAGCATCTGCCGAGCGCCGAAAACCTGCTCGGGCGGGAGCTGGTGGAGATGGGCCGCTACCCCTGGCGCGGCCTGCTGGGCCGGATGGGGGCGGAGGATCACCGCCAGGTCGAACGGGCCATCGCGCTGACCCATACCGAACGCTTCGCCGACCGGCTGGTGGACACGCTGTCCGGCGGCGAGCGGGGGCGGGTGTGGCTGGCCATGCTGCTGGCCCAGGAGAGCCGTTTCATCCTGCTGGACGAGCCGCTGGCCGCGCTGGACGTAGCTCATCAGGTAGAGGTGCTCACGCTCGTCAAGCAGTTGAGCCGCCAGCTCAAGCTCGGGGTCATCATCGTCATTCACGACATCAACATGGCCTCCCGCTTCTGCGATCGGCTGGTGGCGCTGCACTCCGGCCGCCTGCTGACCCACGGCGAACCCGAGCAGATCATGACCGGCGAGACCCTGCACGCCATCTATGGCATCCCGATGGAGGTCATTCGCCACCCGGCCCATGACCACGCCATCGCCATCGTTTAGATAAGGCTTGTTATCTCGATGCTCTTATTCAAGAAAGTTGGCTGGTTCTGCTGCCTCTTGGCTCCGCTTATGTTGCAGGCCGAGCCAGCGATGCCTGCCGCTGCAGACCTCCCTCAAGCCGATGCGGTGAAGTCGGTACCCCGCATCGCCACCGTCGACTGGACCATAGCCGAAACCCTGCTGGCACTCGGGGTGACGCCGCTGGCGGTGGGGGATGTCGGTTCCTACCGCGCCTGGGTCGGTGAACCGCTGCTGCCGGCTGCCGTGGTGGATATCGGCCAGCGCGCCCAGCCCAACCGGGAGCTGCTGGCCGAGCTCAAACCCGATCGCATCCTCATCTCGCCGCTGGCGGCCCCGCTGGCGCCGACCCTCTCCCGCATCGCGCTGGTACAATCCATCGCGCTCTACGAGCCGGATGCCGATCTGTGGCAGCGGCTGCACGAGGCGACCCTGACCATAGCCGCGCTGGTGGACAAAACCGCCGAGGCCGAGCAACTGCTGGCCAGGCTGGACCAGGATCTGGCGCAGATGCGGGCGGCGTTGCCTGCAGAGCTGCCGCCCCTGCTAGTGGTGCAGTTCATCGATGAGCGCCATGTGCGGGTATTTGGCCGCCACAGCCTGTTCGAGGCGGTGATGCAGCGGCTCGGCCTGCGCAATGGCTGGCAGGGGGAGACCAATGCCTGGGGCTTTGCCGTGGCCAGTCTGGAGCAGTTGATGGCGCTGCCGCAGGCGCGGCTGGTGGTGGTCGATCCGATCCCGGTCGGGGTGAGTGAGCGGCTGCAGGAGCCCGGTCTGTGGCAGCAGCTGCCACAGGTGAGGGCGGCGGCCGTGCTGCATCTGCCCGCGGTGTGGAGTTTTGGCGGCGTGCTGGCGGCGCGTCGCTTTGCCGTGCAGCTGAGTACTGCGCTGCAGCGGGATGGGCAAAGCGGGGAGGGGCTGTGATGAACCAGATTTTTCCATCGCCGCTGCGACTGCCTGTCAGCCTGTTGCTGGGATTGACGCTGGCGCTCGCCGGTTGGGAGCTGGCCGATCAATTGCCGGTGGCGCGTTGGCTGGCGACCCTGTTATCGCCAGATCTGACCGATGCCAGCCAGGTGGTAGTCCACTTCAGCTGGCTGCCGCGCCTTGCCGTCTGCCTGCTGGCCGGCGCCGCCCTCGGGCTGGCCGGCACCCTGATGCAGCAGGTGTTGCGCAACCCGCTGGCCTCGCCCACCACCCTGGGGGTAGCCTCCGGCGCCCAGCTGGCGCTGATGATGGTGACCCTGTTTGCTCCCTCCTGGCTGCTGCTGGGGCGGGAGTGGATCGCCATGGCCGGCGGCAGTCTCGCCATGGGGCTGGTGTTTGCTCTGGCCTGGCGTCGCCAGCTCGATCCGGTGGTCATCGTCTTTGCCGGGCTGGTGATCAACCTCTATCTGGCGGCCATCAGCATGGGGCTCCTGTTGTTCTTTCAGGAGGAGCTGAAAGGCTTGCTGGTGTGGGGCAGTGGCTCGCTGGTGCAGAACAGCTGGAGCGGGGTGAGTTACCTGCTGCCCCGTCTGCTGCTGGCTGGCGTGCTGGCCGCGGTGCTGGTGCGCCCGCTGGCGGTGCTGGAGCTGGATGATGCCAGTGCCCGCAGTCTGGGGGTCTCCCTTCAACACCTGCGTTTCGCCGGACTGGGGCTAGCGGTGTTCGTCACTGCCTGCGTGGTGAGCGTGGTGGGGCTGATCGGCTTCATCGGGTTGGCGGCGCCCGCCCTGGTGCGCTTGCTGGGGGTGAGAAAACTGGCCCTGCGACTGCTGTGGGCCCCGCTATTGGGCGCTCTGCTGCTGGCGGCCACCGATCTGTTGCTGCAATCCTTGAGCCGCAGCGGCTCTGTACTCATTCCGACCGGCGCCATGACGGCTCTGCTGGGGGCGCCGCTGTTGTTGTGGCTGATCCCGCGCCTGGGTATCAAGTCGGGCACACCAAAGGCGAATGCCGCCCTGCTGGTGGCCCGCCACCCGGCACCGGCTCGCCTTGTCGGCCTGATGTTGATGGGGCTGGTATTGGCGGTGATGGCCTCCCTGCTGTTTGGACAGGGGATTGACGGCTGGCACTGGCCTAGCTGGCTGCGCTGGCAGGCCCAGCTGGAGTGGCGGCTGCCGCGCACCCTGGCGGCCGGTGCGGCGGGCATGCTGCTGGCGCTGGCGGGCACCCTGCTGCAACGGGTCAGCAGCAACCCCATGGCGAGTCCCGAGCTGCTGGGGGTGAGTGGTGGCACCTTCATGGGGGTGATTGCCACGGCGCTGCTGCTACCCGCCCTGCCGCTGCCCATGATGCTGGCCGGCGGCCTGTTAGGTGCCTTCGGTTGTCTGCTGCTGTTGCTGCTGGTCAATCGCAGCCACGGCTTCCAGCCGGAGCGGCTGCTGCTCTCCGGCATCGCCATCACGGCGCTGTTCGAGCCGCTACAGGCCATCGCGCTGGCCAACGGTGACCTGCGGGTGCAGCAACTGCTCTCCTGGATGTCCGGCTCCACCTATTACGTCACCCTGCCGCTTGCCGGCGGGTTGGTCGTGCTGGCACTGACGCTGCTGGCAGCCTGCCTGCTGCTCAGCCGCTGGCTCGATCTGCTGCCGATGGGGCCGGCGGTGGCCGCCGCGCTCGGCATTCGGCTCAACCGGGCCCAGCTCGCCATCCTGCTGCTGGTGGCCGTGCTCACCGCCAGCGCGACCCTGGTGGTGGGGCCGCTCTCCTTCGTCGGCCTGCTGGCACCGCACATGGCCAAGCTGATGGGGCTGGTGCGGGCACGCTGGCATCTACTCGGTGCCGCCGTCTCCGGCGCCCTGCTGATGGTGTCGGCGGACTGGATCGGCCAGCAGATCCTGTTCCCGCAGGAGCTGCCGGTGGGGCTGGTCTCCACCTTGTTAGGGGGCGCTTACTTCATGTGGTGTCTGCGCCGCCTCTAGGTTGGTGGATGAAAAATGCACAAAAAAAGCCCGGGATGAACCCGGGCTTTTTATTGCCTGCCGTACGGCGTTATTTGCCGATGCAGAAGCTGGAGAAGATGCGGCCCAGCAGATCGTCGGAGCTGAACTCGCCGGTGATCTCACTGAGTGACTCCTGCGCGAGGCGCAGCTCTTCGGCCACCAGCTCGCCGGCCACGAACACCTCCAGCTGCTCCTTGGCTACCAGCAGCCGCTCGGCGGCACGCTCCAGAGCGTCCAGGTGGCGGCGGCGGGCCATGAAGCCCCCCTCGGTGTTGCCCTGGAAGCCCATGCAGGCTTTCAGATGCTCGCGCAGGGCGGGCAGTCCCAGCTCGGTCTTGGCGGAGATGCGGTAGACTGCATGGCCCTGCTCCTGACTCGGCGCCAGATCTTCGCCGGTCAGGTCGGCCTTGTTGCGAATGACGGTGAGGCCAATCTTTTTTGGCAACCGATCAACAAATTCCGGCCAGATCTCCCGCGGGTCGACCGCATCCGTGGTGGTGCCATCCACCATAAACAGCACCCGGTCGGCCTGTTCAATCTCGGCCCAGGCACGCTCGATGCCGATCTGCTCCACCTTGTCCTGGGTGTCGCGCAGGCCGGCGGTGTCGATGATGTGCAGCGGCATGCCATCCAGATGGATGTGCTCGCGCAGCACGTCGCGGGTGGTGCCGGCGATCTCGGTGACGATGGCGGACTCGCGGCCGGCCAGGGCGTTGAGCAGGCTCGATTTTCCGGCGTTGGGGCGACCGGCGATCACCACCTTCATCCCTTCCCGCAGCAGGGCGCCCTGCTTGGCCTCGCCGCGCACCGCATCCAGTTCGTCCATGATGGCGTAGAGATCCCCCGCCACCTTGCCGTCGGAGAGAAAGTCGATCTCCTCGTCCGGGAAGTCGATGGCGGCCTCCACATAGATACGCAGCCGGGTGAGACTCTCCACCAGTTGCTGGATCTTGCCGGAGAACTGCCCCTGCAGGGAGTGCATGGCACTGCGGGCCGCCTGCTCGCTGGAAGCCTCGATGAGGTCGGCGATGGCCTCGGCCTGGGCCAGATCCAGCTTGTCGTTCATGAAGGCGCGCTCGCTGAACTCGCCGGGGCGGGCTGGGCGCAGCCCCTTTATCTGCAGGATGCGGCGCACCAGCATGTCCATGATCACCGGGCCGCCGTGGCCCTGCAGCTCCAGCACGTCTTCGCCGGTGAAGCTGTTGGGGGCCTTGAACAGCAGGGCGATGCCCTGATCCAGCGGCTGGCCTTGCTCATCCCTGAACGGCAGATATTCGGCGTAACGCACCCGGGGGAGCTTGCCGAGCACTATCTCGGCGACCTGTTCGGCGGCGGGGCCGGAGACGCGGACTATGCCGACGCCGCCACGGCCGGGGGCGGTGGCCTGGGCCACGATGGTATCTGTAGTCATCTTGCTTGGCTCATTTGTTCGCTGATGGTTCACAGCAGTGGGGTCATTGTAATAAAAAAGGCGGCCCGAAGGCCGCCTCTTTTGTCATCCATCTTGCCATCGGGAGCGATTAGCTGCGGGTATGCAGGCCTTTCTTCTCCAGCTGACGATAGATGATGGTCTGCTGGGTAATGGAGATGACGTTGCTCACCAGCCAGTACAGGGTCAGACCTGCCGGGAACCAGAGGAACATGAAAGTGAAGATGATCGGCATGAACTGCATCACTTTCTGCTGCATCGGGTCGGTAATGGTGGTCGGGCTCATCTTCTGCAGATACCACATGGAGGCACCCATGAGGATCGGCAGCACGAAGAAGGGGTCCTTCACCGACAGGTCGGTGATCCACAGGGCGAACGGCGCGTGGCGCAGCTCGACGGACTCCATCAGTGCCCAGTAGAGGGCGATGAAGATCGGCATCTGTACCAGGATCGGCAGACAGCCACCCAGCGGGTTGACCTTCTCCTTCTTGTACAGCTCCATCATGCCCTGAGACATCTTCTGGCGATCGTCGCCGAAGCGCTCGCGCAGGGCGGCCAGCTTGGGCTGCAGCATGCGCATCTTGGCCATGGAGGTGTACTGGGCCTTGGTCAGCGGGAACATGACGCCGCGCACCAGCAGGGTCAGCATGATGATGGCCAGACCCCAGTTCTGGACGAAACCGTGGAACACGGTCAGCAGCCAGTGCAGCGGTTGGGCGATGAACCAGAGCCAGCCGTAGTCGACGGTCAGGTCGAGGTGGTTTGCCACCTTGGCCATCTGATCCTGCAGCTTGGGACCGACCCACAGCTTGCTGGTCACTTCGGCCTGCTGGCCGGCAGCGATGTCAACCAGCGGTGCCTTGTAGCCGATGATGGCCTGGTCTTTGCCAGGGATCACACGGCTGTAGAAGCTGTTGGTGTCGTCGGCATTCGGTGCCCAGGCGGAGACGAAGTAGTGTTGCAGCATGGCGACCCAACCACCCTTGGTGGTCTTGTTCAGGTCGGCATCCTTCATCTCGTCGAAGGTGTACTTCTTGTAGCGGGTATCTTCGCTGGAGAAGGCACCACCGCGGTAGGCGCTGGCCACCATGGCGTGACCCTGCTGGTCTTTCGGCGTGGCCACAGTCTGCTTCAGCTGACCGTAGAACTGCACCTGGACCGGCTCGGCAGACTTGTTGTCGATCTTGTAGTCGACGCCGACTGCGTAGTCACCACGCTTGAGGACGAACTCCTTGGTGAAGACCACGCCCTTGCTGTCGGTCCAGGTCATCGGGACGACGACTTGATCCTGACCGTCGGCCAGCTGGTAGCTGGTCTGGGCGGCTTCATAGGTGGGACGACCCTGGGGCTGGCTGTCCGGGCCATTGCGACCCACCAGACCGCTCTGGGCAACATAGAGGTGCTCAGGCTGACTGGTCAGCAGTACGAACGGTTGATCCTTGCCTTCTTCCAGCTTGTGGGCCAGCAGTTCGGCAGAGACGATGTCACCACCCTGGGTATCCAGGGTCAGCTTGAGCACGTCGGAGGTGACGGTGATCAGCTTGCGTGCGGTGTTCGCGTTGGCTTGCTCGGAAACCTGAGGAATATCACCGGTCTGACCGGCTTCAGGTACGAAATGTTCGGTTTGGGCCACGGTAGTTGGGGCCGGCTTCGGAGCCTTGTCGGACTCCCACTGTTGCCAGAGCAAAAAGCTCACGAACAGCAAACCGATCAGGATGAGATTGCGTTGTGATTCCATAGTCTTCAGTTTCTTCGCTTTGGTTGCGGAACCGGGTCATAACCACCCTCGGATAAGGGATGGCATTTTAATAGACGTTTGCTGGCTAACCAAACGCCTTTTATGAAACCGTGAAGTCGGATTGCTTCTATCGCAAATTGGGAACAAGTCGGGGTGAAACGGCAGCGCGGCCCGAGCAGAGGGCTAATGATTAGCTGATACAGGCGTATCAGTTTGACAGCTACCCATTGCAACGGCGTGACAGAGTGCGCCATAGCTTTTCCAGTAACTTGAACAGTTCCTCGTTATCCATCTCCTTCACACCGGCCTTGGCGATCACGACGATGTCGATAGCGGGCAGATTGGCTTGATTGAGGCGGAAACTTTCCCGAACCACCCGTTTTACACGGTTGCGCCAGACGGCACGCTTGAGTGCTTTTTTGGGCACGGCGAGACCAAGGCGAGGGTGTTCGAGCGAATTGGGAGAGGCGAGAAGTGTAATCTGCGGAGAAGCGGCCCGGACAGGCTCGGCGAAAACGCGTTTGAAGTGTTCGGGAGTTAACAGACGTAACTCCCGAGAAAAGGCGTGCTGGGTAGGCATTAGACTACCAGGCGGGCACGACCCTTGGCACGACGAGCGGCCAGAACTTTACGACCGTTGGCAGTTGCCATGCGGGCGCGGAAACCGTGAGAGCGCTTGCGCTTCAGGTTGGACGGTTGAAAAGTACGTTTCATGATTCGATTCCGTATTTCTGTACAGTTTTGATTGTCACACTTAGCCGACGCGCCAGCTATAGCGTGTGACGACTAGCAAAAGAGGCCGAATTCTAAACAGAGTTCGGCTTTTAGTCAATCCGCCGTTCCCTCCCATCCTGCCCAGACCTTGAAAAGGTCTTGGGCGAACGTGAGGATCCGAAGGATCAAGGGCTCCGGATTATACTGGCAACCCGGGGTTTAACAAGGATCCTCCAATAAAAAAGGCGGCAATGCCGCCAAAGAGAGAGCTATTTAAGCACTTTGCGCAGGAACTCCCGGGTGCGGGGATCCTGCGGATCGACCAATATCTGATCCGGCGGGCCCTGTTCCACGATCCGGCCCCCCTCCATGAAGATCACCCGATCGGCAACATCTCTAGCAAATTCAATCTCATGGGTCACCACTACCATGGTCTGGTGCTGGCGAGCCAGCTCCTTCATCAGACCCAGTACTTCGTCAACCCATTCGGGATCGAGGGCCGAGGTGGGTTCGTCAAACAGGATCACCTTGGAGTGAGCCGCCATGGCCCGGCCGATGCCGACCCGTTGCTGCTGACCGCCCGACAATGAGGCCGGATAGGCGTCCTGCTTGTCGGCGAGACCTATGTCCTTGAGGATGCCGAGGGCGGTGGCACGGGCCTCCGCCTTCGGCTGTTTCCAGACGGTGATCAGCCCCTCGGCAATGTTGTCCAGCGCCGTCTTGTTGGCAAACAGGGCGTAGTTCTGGAACACGAAGGAGGCGCGCTTGCGCAGCTCGATGGCCTGCTGCTCGCTGGCCTTGGCCAGGTTGAGCTGCAGATCGTCGATGGCTAGGGTGCCCGTATCGGGAGTCTCCAGCAGGTTGAGGCAGCGCAGCAAGGTGGACTTGCCGGTGCCGGAGGGGCCGATGATGACGACGATTTCCCCCTTTTTCACCTCCAGATCGATGCTGTTTAGCACCTGATTGCCGTCATATGCCTTGGAGAGGCCGGTTAGCTTGATCATGATGGCCCTCCTTTAAACAGGCGCAGAGTTAAAACGGACTTCCGGCGTGCATTGCAAGCGGGTCGGTTGCGTTGTCATGGCAAACCCCTAATAGGCACGGTTGAGCCGCACTTCCAGCAGATGCTGCAGGCGGGTAAAGAAGATGACTACCACCCAGTAGACCAGGGCCACCGCCATGAAGCTCTCGAAGAACTTGAAGGAGGAGGAGGCTTCCATCTGCGCCTTGCCCATGATCTCGGCCACCCCCAGGGTGAAGGCCAGCGAGGTGCTCTTGATCATGTCGATGAAGTAGTTCATCAGCGACGGCGTGGCGATGCGGGCCGCCTGCGGCAGTATGATCCGCTGCATTGCCTGGTAACGGCTCATGCCGATGCTGAGGGCAGCTTCCATCTGGCTCTTGTGGATGCCAATGATGGAGGCACGGATCGACTCGGCCATGTAGGCGGCAAAGTGCAGGGTCAAACCGACGATGGCGGCGGTGAAGGCATCCATTCCCACGAAGATGGGGAACAGCTGCGGCAGCCCGTAGTAGAGCAGGAACAGCTGGACGAGCAGCGGTGTACCCCGAAAGAACGAGATATAGAGCATCGCCAGCCAGTGGATCACGGGAACGCGAAAGACCCGTACTATCGCCAGGGCCAGCGACAGTACGAGTGCCAACGCGAATCCCCACAGGGCCATTTCCATCGTGGTGCCCAGATACTTGAGCAGGATGGGAAACAGCCCCAGCGTGTATTCGAGGTCAAATTCCATCATTTATTTGTCGGTGATGTCGGAAGCGAACCATTTTTCAGAGATCTGACGCAGGGAACCATCCTTGCGCATGGCGGTGAGGGCGTCATCGACCTTCTTCAGCAGTGCCTGCTTTTCCGGGGTCTTCAGGAAGGGCAGGGCGTTCTCGATGGTCTCGAACGGTGCGCCAGCCTGTTGCAGCGGCAGCTTGGATTCCTTGATCAGCTGGGCGGTGGAGACGCGGTCCATCACGAAGGCGTCGATGCGGCCCAGCGCTACATCCTGCTCGAAGGCGGAGTCATAGGTGCGGATGTCGATCTTCTTGTTGGGGTCGTTCTTGCGCAGCAGCTCTTCGAAGTTGGAGCCCAGGTTCACCGCGACCTTCTTGCCTTCCAGATCCTTGATGCCGTGAATGGTGCTGTTGCCCTTGCGCACCACGATCTGGGCGCCGTCATAGACATAGGGCTGGGAGAAGGCGTACTTGGCCTTGCGCTCGTCGGTGATGGTGATCTGGTTGGAGATGGTATCGACGCGGCCGGTTTCCAGCATGCCGAACAGGCCGGAGAAGCTGGCGGTCACGAACTCGACCTTGTAGCCGGTGCGCTCGCCGATCTGGTTCCACATGTCCACTTCAAAGCCCTGCAGCTTGTCCTGCTTGACGAAGGTGAACGGGAAGTACTTGCCGGACATGCCGACCTTGATGGTTTCTTGGGCGATGGCTTGACCGGACAGGGCGGCCAGCAGAATGGCTGCGCCGGAGACCAGCTTGATGGATGACGTCATGGTGATTCCTCTCTCTCTGTAGTTCTGTATTTTTAGTTGTAAACGCTGGGGTTGCGCTGATGTTATTGGAATAAAACCTAAAGAATAAATGATATTTGGTTATATAAAATAACCGCTTCAGGTCTGGATCTTTGGTGCATCGGTGACGGGATCGGGCTGTGGGTAACTTTGGGGATGAAATCAGATCCACGGCTGCTGGATCCTTGAAAGTCAAGGATCTTATTTGCTGGATCCGCGAGGTCGCGGCTAGAGATCCAGCCGCTAAAAACGTAGAATAGCCGGTCTTTAGTTAATCAATCGACGGGAGTTTAGAGTGACTGCTTCGCTATGGCAGCAGTGCCTTAACCGGCTGCAAGATGAGTTGCCCTCGGCAGAATTCAGCATGTGGATCCGGCCGCTTCAAGCGGAGTTGAGTGACAATACTCTGACCCTGTATGCACCGAATCGTTTCGTTCTGGACTGGGTTCGAGACAAGTATCTCATCCGGGTGAACGGCATCATCAATGAGCTCTGCGGGGTCGATGGCCCCACCCTGCGTTTTGACATCGGCAATCGTCCCCATCCCGTCGCGGTGGCCAGGGCGCCGGCACGGGGTGCGGATCCTGTGAATAACTCGCAGAAGAGCTGGGAAAGCAAGGCCGAGGCCAAGCCCGAACCGAACCACAAGAGCAACACCAACGTGAACTATACCTTCGAGAATTTCGTCGAGGGTAAGTCCAACCAGTTGGCCCGTGCGGCTGCCCGTCAGGTTGCCGACAATCCGGGCGGGGCCTACAACCCGCTGTTCCTCTATGGCGGCACCGGTCTGGGTAAGACCCACCTGCTGCATGCCGTCGGCAACGCCATCAAGGAGCGCAAGCAGGACGCCAAAGTCATCTACATGCACTCCGAGCGGTTTGTGCAGGACATGGTGAAGGCGCTGCAGAATAACGCCATTGAAGAGTTCAAGCGTTATTACCGTAGCGTCGATGCCCTGCTCATCGATGACATCCAGTTCTTTGCCAACAAGGAGCGCTCCCAGGAGGAGTTCTTCCACACCTTCAACGCCCTGCTCGAAGGCAACCAGCAGATCATCCTGACCTCGGATCGCTATCCGAAGGAGATCAACGGGGTGGAAGATCGTCTCAAGTCCCGCTTCGGCTGGGGCCTGACCGTGGCGATCGAGCCGCCGGAGCTGGAGACGCGTGTCGCCATCCTGATGCGCAAGGCGGACGAGAACCAGATCCACCTGCCGGACGAAGTGGCCTTCTTCATCGCCAAGCGGCTGCGCTCCAACGTACGCGAGCTGGAAGGGGCGCTGAACCGGGTGATCGCCAATGCCAACTTCACCGGTCGCGCCATCAACATCGACTTCGTGCGCGAAGCGCTGCGCGATCTGCTGGCGTTGCAGGAGAAGCTGGTCACCATCGACAATATTCAGAAGACGGTGGCGGAGTACTACAAGATCAAGCTGGCGGATCTGCTCTCCAAGCGCCGTTCCCGCTCCGTTGCCCGTCCACGCCAGCTGGCGATGGCACTGGCGAAGGAGCTGACCAACCATAGCTTGCCGGAGATAGGTGATGCCTTTGGTGGTCGTGACCACACTACCGTGCTTCATGCCTGCCGCAAGATCGAGCAGCTGAAGGAAGAGAGTCACGACATCAAGGAAGACTATTCCAACCTGATCCGTACCCTTTCTTCCTGATGACGGAACTGAGTGCACAGATGCAGCTTGAACATGCCAACCTGATCCGAAACCTTTACTCCTAATCACAACGGAGAGCACAGATGCAGCTCGAAATTAGCCGTGAGGCCCTGTTACGTCCTCTGCAACTGGTGTCCGGTGCCCTCGGTGGCCGGCCGACCCTGCCGATCCTCGGCAACGTGCTGCTTGATGTCAGCAACGGTCTGTTGTCACTGACCGGTACCGACCTCGAAGTGGAGATGATCGGTCAGGTCTATCTCAACAGCGACAGTCAGGATGGCCGCACCACAGTACCGGCGCGCAAGCTGCTGGACATCTGTCGCGGTCTGCCGGAGGGGGCGGACATTCGTCTCAATACCGAAGGCGAGCGCCTGATCATCCGCTCCGGCCGCTCCCGCTTCAACCTGTCGACCCTGCCGGCCACCGAATACCCGAACATCGAGGATTGGGAGTCCGTGCTCGAGTTCGACATCGGCCAGCTGGAGCTGAAAAAACTCATCGACGCGACCCAGTTCTCCATGGCGAGCCAGGACGTGCGCTACTACCTGAACGGCATGCTGTTCGAGAGCGAGGGCCACGGCCTGCGTACCGTGGCCACCGATGGTCACCGGCTGGCGACCTGCCGCCGCGAGGTGGTGAGCGAATCGCTGCCCGATCATCAGGTCATCCTGCCGCGTAAAGGCGTGCTGGAACTGGTGCGTCTGCTGGAAGCGGAAGACAAGCCGGTACGGCTGCAGATCGGCCGCAGCAACCTGCGCGCCGCCCTCGACGGCTTTATCTTCACCTCCAAGCTGGTGGATGGCCGTTTCCCGGACTGGCGCCGCGTCATTCCGCGCAACAGCGACAAGGCCCTGATCGCCGGCCGTGAGGATCTGCGCCAGGCCTTTGCCCGTGCCGCCATCCTCTCCAACGAGAAATTCCGTGGGGTGCGTCTCAATCTGCAGGAAAACCTGCTGCGCATCACCGCCAACAACCCGGAACAGGAAGAAGCCGAAGAGCTGCTTGACGTACAATACGAAGCCGGCGAGATGGAGATCGGTTTCAACGTCTCTTATGTGCTGGACGTGCTGAATACGTTAAAATGTGACCAAATCCGGATCAGCCTGAGCGATTCCATCAGCAGCGCCATTATTGAGGATTTTGACAGTCAGGATGCTCAGTACGTGGTAATGCCGATGCGGATCTAGTCGTGTCCCTGGTCAAACTCCAGCTCAGCGACTTTCGCAATATCCAGCAGGCCAGTCTCGCGCTGTCACCCGGCCTCAATATCCTGGTCGGGTGCAACGGCAGCGGCAAGACCAGCGTGCTGGAAGCCATTCACTACCTCGGTCTCGGTCGCTCCTTTCGCACTCACCTGACCGGGCGGGTCATCCGCCAGGGGGAGAGGGCGTTTACCCTGTTCGCCCAGTGCGAACTGGAAGGGCGCCAGGTGCCCATTGGTCTCGCCAAGGACAAGAGTGGCGAGACCCAGCTCAAGATTGCCGGTGCCCAGGCCCAGCGCCTGGCCGACCTGGCCGAGCTGCTGCCGGTGCAGCTGATCCACCCGGATGGCTTCAACCTGCTGACCGGCGGGCCCCAGGCTCGCCGAGCCTGGCTCGACTGGGGTGTTTTTCATCAGGAACCGACCTTCTTCTCCTTGTGGGGACGGGTACGGCGGCTGCTGAAACAGCGCAATGCACTGCTGCGCCAGAGCACCCAGTATCGCCAACTGGCGTTCTGGGATCAGGAGTTGGTGCGGTTGGGGGGAGAGCTGGCCGAGTTTCGCGCCAGTTATTGTCAGGCCATTACCCCCCTGATCAAGGAGATGACGGCGGACTTTTTGCCGGAATTCGACATCAGCCTTGGATTCTATCGAGGCTGGGAAAAAGATACCCCGCTCAATGAATTGCTAGAGGCGGGGTTTGAGCGGGATCGGACGCTGGGTTACACGGGCGTTGGTCCGCAGAAGGCCGATGTGCGCCTCAAGGCGAACGGCGTGCCCGCTCAGGATATTTTGTCCAGGGGTCAGTTGAAGTTGTTGGTCTGTGCCATGCGACTGGCCCAAGGGCTCTATTTGAATCAACATAGCAGCCGTGGCTGTATTTTTTTAATTGACGATTTTGCCTCTGAACTGGATGTCGACAAGCGCCGCTTGCTGGCCGCAAGGCTGAAGCAGTGTGCGTCCCAGGTGTTCATCACCGCCATCGACACCGGTCAGCTCGCAGACATGATGGATGCGAATGACTGCAAGTTGTTCCACGTGGAACAAGGCAAGATCTCCGAAACGTTAGAGAAGGCAGAGAGTAAGCTATGAGTGAAAATACTTACGACTCCTCGAATATCAAGGTACTGAAGGGCCTGGATGCGGTCCGCAAGCGCCCGGGGATGTATATCGGCGATACGGATGATGGCTCGGGCCTGCACCACATGGTGTTCGAAGTGGTCGATAACTCCATTGACGAGGCGCTCGCTGGCTACTGCTCCGATATTCAGGTCAAGATCCACTCCGATGGTTCCGTCTCCGTCCGTGACAACGGCCGCGGCATTCCTGTCGACATTCACCCGGAAGAGGGTCGCTCCGCCGCAGAGGTCATCATGACCGTGCTGCACGCCGGCGGCAAATTCGATGATAACTCCTACAAGGTGTCTGGCGGTCTGCACGGCGTGGGCGTCTCCGTGGTGAACGCGCTCTCTGACAAGCTGCTGCTGACCATCCGTCGCAACGGTCACGTCTACGAGCAGACCTATCACCTGGGTGAGCCACAGGCCCCGCTCAAGCAGATCGGCGATGCCACCACCACCGGGACCGAAGTGCGCTTCTGGCCGAGCCCGACCATCTTCAGCGACACCCTGTTCCACTACGAGATCCTGGCCAAGCGCCTGCGCGAGCTCTCCTTTCTCAACTCCGGCGTTTCCATCCGTCTGATGGACGAGCGTGACGGCCGCGAGGCGCACTTCTGCTACGAAGGCGGCATCAAGGCGTTCGTCGAGTACCTGAACCAGAACAAGACCCCGATCCATCCGAAGGTGTTCCACTTCACCACCGAGCAGGACGGCATCGGCGTCGAAGTGGCGATGCAGTGGAACGACGCCTATCAGGAAGGGGTCTACTGCTTCACCAACAACATTCCGCAGCGTGATGGCGGCACTCACCTGGTGGGCTTCCGTACCGCGCTGACCCGTACCCTCAACTCCTACATGGACAAAGAGGACTACAGCAAGAAGGCCAAGTCTGCCGCCAGCGGCGATGACGTGCGTGAAGGTCTGATTGCCGTTATCTCCGTCAAGGTGCCGGATCCCAAGTTCTCCTCCCAGACCAAGGACAAGCTGGTCTCTTCCGAAGTGAAGACCGCCGTCGAACAGGCGATGGGCGAGAAGCTGGCCGACTTCCTGCTGGAAAACCCGGGCGATGCCAAGATCGTGGTCAACAAGATCATCGATGCGGCCCGTGCCCGTGAAGCAGCCCGCAAGGCCCGCGAACTGACCCGCCGCAAGGGCGCGCTGGATATCGCCGGTCTGCCCGGCAAGCTGGCCGACTGTCAGGAAAAAGACCCGGCGCTCTCCGAACTCTACATAGTGGAAGGGGACTCTGCTGGCGGTTCCGCCAAGCAGGGTCGCAACCGGAAGAACCAGGCCATCCTGCCACTCAAGGGCAAGATCCTGAACGTGGAGAAGGCCCGTTTCGACAAGATGATCTCCTCCCAGGAGGTGGGCACCCTGATCACCGCACTGGGCTGTGGTATCGGTCGCGACGAGTACAACCCGGACAAGCTGCGCTATCACAACATCATCATCATGACCGATGCGGACGTCGATGGTGCGCACATCCGTACCCTGCTGCTGACCTTCTTCTATCGTCAGATGCCGGAAATCATCGAACGTGGTTATGTCTACATCGCCCAGCCGCCGCTCTACAAGGTGAAGAAGGGCAAGCAGGAGCAGTATCTGAAAGACGAAGATGCGCTGCTGCAGTACCAGACCGCCATGGCGCTGGACGGTGCGACCCTGCACGTCAACGAGTCTGCCCCGGCCATCGGTGGCGAGGCGCTGGAGCGTCTGGTCAACCAGCATCGCGCCGTGACCCACCTCATCACCCGCATGTCCCGTCGTGCGCCGGAAGCCGTGCTGACCCAGCTGATCTATCAGCCGGAACTGAACGAAGCACTGCTGACCAGCGAGAGCGATCTGCAGGCCTGGTGCCAGAGCATGGAAGCCGTGCTCAACGAGAGCAACCACGGCATCCAGTACCAGATGCAGGTGCGCCGCGATGAAGAGCGCCGTCTGTTCGTGCCGCACGCCGTGGTACGTCAGCACGGTGTCGACCGCGAATACCCGATCAGCTACGACTTCCTGCAATCCTCCGAGTACCGTCAACTGGTCTCGCTGGGCAAGGAGATTGCCAACCTGATCGAGGAAGGCGGTTACATCAAGCGTGGCGAGAAGGTGAAGCCGGTCGCCAGCTTCGTCGAAGCGGTCGAGTGGCTGATGGGCGAAGGCAAGCGCGGCATCTACATCCAGCGCTATAAAGGGCTGGGTGAGATGAACCCGGACCAGCTGTGGGAAACCACCATGGATCCGGAAGCCCGTCGCATGCTGCGCGTTACCATCGATGATGCCGTCGGTGCCGATCAGCTCTTCTCTACCCTGATGGGTGACGCAGTAGAGCCGCGTCGCGACTTTATCGAGACCAACGCCCTGCGCGTGGCCAACCTCGACGTCTAATTCGACGCATCAGTACGATATAAAAAAGCCGCTCCCTTGTGAGCGGCTTTTTGTTTTTCTGGTGGAGGAAGTGGCTCGTTCCACGTGGAACATTGAACCCGATTACCCCAGTTCAGGTGCAGGGCAGTAGAGGCGCAGACGATGGCCGTCCTGGTCGAGGGCCATACAGGTGTAGCCAAACTCCATCCGGGTCGGTGCCTGGATGAGGGTAAGCCCGCGTGCCTGCCACTCCGCAGACTGGTGATCGACGGCGGCATCATCGGGGAGGGCGAAGGCCAGCTCCATGGCCCCGGCCGTTTGGGTCACGGCGGGTTCGACCGTGGCGCTGGACCAGAGTGCCAGCCTGGCGCCTGACTCGAACACAAACATGGCAAAGGTGGGGGACTCTTCCACCGGTGAGCGGCCGAACAGCTCGCGGTAGAAGAGCGCACTGCGGGTCGGGTCGGCAACGTAGAGGATGGTGAACTGGGGGACTAACATGGTGATGCTCCTTGCTGATGAGATGGCGCATCGGCGCCGACCCCATCAGCATGGCGCCGCCTGCTGTCAGTTTCTGTCAGCAATGAATCTGGGCTGCGGGATCTGCTGGCTGGCGCGCCACTCCTTGAGCCGCCGCTCCCGACTGCCAGGATAAGGTTCCGCCTCCAGCCGCATCGTGCTGATCCTGTCCACCCGAAAGTGGCGAAAGCCCTGGCGCAGCTCACACCAGGCCACCAGTACCCGCACCTGATCGAAGTAGCCGAGGGCGAAGGGCCAGACGGTACGCTCCGAACTCGCTTCCTTGAGATCACGGTAGTGCAGAGTCACCTTGCGCTGCTGGCGGATGGCGCTGCGCAGCGGAGCCTCATCGACGGGGCTGTCACCGCGAGCAGTGCCGATCAGCAGGGCATTGGCATGCAGCTGTTGGCGATAGTCGGTGGGCAGCACGGCCTCTATCTTGGCCAGCGCGCTGCTGGCGGCGGTGCTGAGGGCATGATCGGCATGGGCCGCCACCCAGCGTGAGCCCAGTACCAGCGCATCCAGTTCCTCTTCGCTGAACATCAGCGGCGGCAGCATGAAGCCGGGGCGCAGCACATAGCCGATACCCGCTTCCCCCTCGATGTGGGCGCCCTGTGCCTGCAGGGTGGCAATATCCCGATAGAGGGTGCGCAGACTGATGCCAAGCTGGCTGGCCAGCTCGCTGCCGGTAATGGCGTAGCGGTGGCCGCGCAGCAGTTGCAGCAAAGCCAACAGGCGTTCGGAACGGGACATGATGTGACTCCTCAAGATCTCCGCTCAGGGTGCCATGTTTGTGACTGGAGGAGGAAGCCCAATAAGGAAAAAGCCAGCAAATGGGCGGAGAGAAGATTTTTCGATCAGAGCCCTTGAAAGCCGACAGCGGGCCCCTATATAGATAACAAGGCCGGAACGCTCGACAGAGGTTTCGACCAGGCGCCCGTCCATCAGGAGGGCAAACAATCGGTTATTGCTCAAAAGAGGATAATACTATGCGTTCTATCGACTTTTCTCCGCTCTATCGTTCTGCCATCGGTTTCGATCGTCTGGCCAATCTCATCGAATCTGCCGCCAGCAATGGCAATGCCGGTTATCCCCCCTACAACATCGAGCAGCTGGGTGACAGCGACTACCGCATCAGCATGGCGGTGGCGGGCTTTACCCAGGAAGAGCTGGAGCTGAGCTTCCAGGAAAATCTGCTGACGGTGAAGGGCAACAAGCAGGCCGATACCGAGCGTAACTACCTCTATCAAGGCATAGCCGAACGCGGCTTCGAGCGTCGCTTCCAGCTGGCCGACTATGTGCGGGTGAAGGGGGCCGATCTGAAGAACGGCCTGCTGCACATCGACCTGGTGCGCGAAGTGCCCGAGGCGATGAAGCCCCGCAAGATCGAGATCAACGGCTGATAGCCTGACCTCGTTGCATTGTTGATGTTTCCCGGGTGCCGATTGACGGGCCCGTGGAGAGTAAACCCTGTTGCTTTATAGAAGGATAGGATCATGCGTAACCTCGATTTTTCTCATCTCTATTCCAATGCCGTCGGCTTTGAGCGGATGGCCCGTGAGCTGGAAGGCCTGTTCGATCAGAAGACCTCGGCCTACCCCCCGTACAACATCGAAAAACGCGATCACGACAGCTACCTCATCACGGTTGCCGTTGCTGGTTTCGATCGCAATGAGCTAGAGCTGGAGACCGAAAACGGCACCCTCAAGGTGAAGGGGCGCAAGGTTGCCTCCATGGGCGAGCGCCAGTTCCTCCATCAGGGGATCGCCGAGCGGGACTTCGAGCTCGCCTTCAAGCTGAGCCAGCATGTAGAGGTGCAGGGCGCCAAGCTGGAGCATGGCCTGCTGACCATAGAGCTGGCCCGCGAGCTGCCGGAGGCGCTCAAGCCCCGCGCCATCCCCATCGGCAAGCCCGAGCAGCTGGCGCTGCCCGGCTAAACAGTACCGCTGACCAGCTGATAGAAGAGAGGCCTGCATTCGCAGGCCTCTCTGTTTTTGTATCGCCGGGCGGATTAGCCGGCGTAGAGGGCGTTAATCTCGTCGGCCAGGATGGCGATGCCGCGGCGCACCAGCTCCTCGCTCTGGGAGTAGTTGAGGCGGATGCACTCCCGGCTGTGACGCCACTCCGGATCGTCGATGCCAGGGAAGAAGTAGTGGCCCGGCACGATCAGCAGGTTCTTCGCCTTCAGTCGCTCGTAGAGTGCCTGGCAGTGGATCGGTAGGTCTTCGAACCAGAGCCAGAGGAAGAGGGCACCTTCCGGCTTGTGGATATGGAAGCGCGGATCGGGGATCGCCTCGCGCAGCAGCTGCACCGCCAGCTCCGCCTTCTGCCGATAGAAGGGTTTCACCACCTGTTCGCTGAGGGCGATGATCTCGCCGCTCTCGATCATCGGAATGGTGATGGCGGGGCCCAGACTGCCCGGTGCCAGATTGATGATGCCGCTTAGGTTGGTGATGGCCTGAATGATCTTCTCGTCGGCGATGACGATGCCGCAGCGGGTGCCCGGCAACCCCAGCTTGGAGAGGCTCATGCAGAGGATGGTGTTGGCGTTCCAGAACGGCTTGGCCTCGCTGAAGATGATGCCAGGGAAGGGGACGCCATAGGCATTGTCGATCAGCAGCGGAATGCCCTTGTCGCGAGCGATCTGATCGAGGTGCTCGATCTCTTCATCGGTCAACACGTTGCCGGTCGGGTTGGTCGGCCGGGAGACGCAGATCACCCCGATGTCGTCACCCACCTGCAGGCTTTCGAAGTCCACGTGGTACTTGAACTGGCCATCGGCCAGCTTCTCGATGGTGGGTTTGTAGGCCACGAAGTAGTCGTCCGCCAGTGCCGAGTCGGCATAACCGATGTACTCGGGAGCGAGCGGGAACAGCACCTTCTTCTTGCGGCCATCGGCAAATTCGCCCGCCAGCAGGTTGAATAGATAGAAGAAGGCGTTCTGGCTGCCGTTGGTCAGGGCGATGTTGCGGGCGGAGATCTCCCAACCCAGCTCCTTGCTGAGCAGGGCCGCCAGCGCCTTGGTGAACCTGTCCTTGCCCTGGGGGCCATCGTAGTTGGCCATCGCCTTCACCAGCTCGCCGTTGTCGAGCAGGCTCTTGGCCTCGGCCTGAAAGCGTTCCAGCATGGCGGGGATGGGGGCTGGGTTGCCGCCACCCAACATGATGGCGTCCGGATTGGTCAGCCCCTGATTAAGGTCATCCATGAGTTGGGTAATACCGGCATGGCGAGTGAACTTCTCGCCGAACAAGGAAAATTCCATTCGGTGACAGATCCAGAGTCAGTTACGGGGGAGCTAGCACCATAGCTCAGTTTAAAAGCGGGTGTCGATCAAAAAGATGGGACGTTCCACGTGGAACAGCAGGCAAAATCTAGTGTGGTGAAAATAACCACTTGTTGGTTCAACCCTGACCACAGGGTGTTTTCCAACTGGAGCTATTTATTATCTAAAAACAATTAATTTAAACAAAATCATGCTGTTATAGATGTGGCACGACAATTGGAATAGTTATCTGGTCATCTCAACCACACCGGAGCACACCAGATGAAAATCCTGATCGCAACCTTGATTGCCAGCAGCCTGAGCCTGAACGTCATGGCCGACGAATACCCCAGACCCGAACTGGACAGCGTCAAGCTGGAGCAGGAAATATTGGCCCAGCAGCAGCAGGCCTCCCATGCCGTGGTGGCGGAAGCCATTCACAACCTCAAGCCGCTGGCGCTGGATACCCTGGTGGTGGAGGCGAGCTCGGCCGATGCGACTCACCCCGAGAGTTGAGATAGCGCAAGGGGGTCTGCCCCGTATGTTGCCTGAAGAAGGCGATGAAGGCGCTGTCGCTGGCGAACTCCAGCGCAGCCGCCACCCGGCTGATGGGCTCGTCTTCGGCCAGCAGCTCCAGCGCCCGCAGCAGTCGCCACTGCTGACGCCAGGCCTGGTAGCTCATGCCGGTCTCCCGCATGAAGATGCGGCCTATGGTCTTGTCACTGGCACCCACCCGTTCGGCCAGCCGGTTGAGCCGATCGGGCAGGGCATCGCCCTGTTTCACCTCCTGCAGCCAGCCCGCCAGACGCACGTCTGACGGCAGCGGCAACTGCCAGGATTCCCGCGGCGCTTGCGCCAGCTCCTCTTTCAATAATGCCAGTGTGCAGGTCTGCTTTGCCTCCGGTTTGTCCCACGGCCAGAGCGCCATCCGTTCGATGATCTCCCGCAGCAGCGGGTTGACCGCCAGCACCGCCATCTCGGCCGGCAAGCAGGGTTCGGTTGTGAAATAGAGGGAGCGATAAGCCACCACCCCGCGCATCAGCACCCGATGGGGCAGACCCGCCGGCAACCAGGCGGCCCGCGTCGGCGGCAGCAGGCAGACCTGATCGTCCAGCTCTATGGTCATGCAGCCGGCCTGGGCGAACAGCAGCTGATGGCGCCTGTGCTGGTGGCGGCCAGAGTCGTGCCAGCCGAGGGCGGCGGCGATACCGATGGCACTGCCGTCGTGCTGGTCAGGATCAAAAGGGTGATCGGGAAGAATAAAGGCCATGTGTCCGATTATTGATGTTTATAGTCTCGCTTATTGTAATCGGACAATCGGCGTCACTCTAGAATGACGGCCTCTAGTGAAGGAGGTTTGTCATGAACAACAAGTTGCCACCGCTCTGGCTGGTGGTTGGGCTGATGATGTTTCCCCAGATAGTGGAGACCATCTACAGCCCGGTACTGACCCATATCGCCACTGAGTTTCGGGTGAGCGAGGGGCAGGCATCCCAGACCCTGTCGGTCTATTTTCTGGCGTTTGCGGCGGGCGTGGTGTGCTGGGGTCGGTTGTGCGATCTCATCGGTCGGCGCCCAGCCATGCTGGCGGGGTTGCTGACCTATGGCGCCGGCACCCTGCTGGCGTTGCTGGCCACTGAGTTTGAAACCCTGCTGCTGGCCCGGGTCATTGCGGCCTTCGGCGCCGCCGTGGGCTCAGTGGTGACCCAGACCATGCTGCGCGACAGCTATCAGGGCAGCGATCTGGCGCGGGTCTTTTCGGTGATGGGCATAGCGCTTTCCCTCAGCCCAGTGCTGGGGCTGATGAGCGGCGGACTGCTGGCCGATGGTTTTGGTTATCTCGGGGTATTTGGCGCCCTGCTGGCACTAGCAATCGGCTTGTTGCTGATGGCCTGCCGGCAGTTGCCGGAAACCCGACCGATCACCACCCAGCGAGTGGCACTCTGGCCGCTGGCATGCCGGATGGTGCGTGATAGCGGCTTGTGGCGCAGCGCCGCTCTGGTGGCGCTGTTCAACACCATGCTGTTCGGCTACTACAGTCTGGCGCCCTTTCTGTTTGCCGGGCTGGGGTTGAGCGCGGGTGAGTTTGGTTACTCCGGTATCGTGCTGGCACTGGCGACCCTGGGGGGCAGTCTGTTCAACAAGCGTCTGCTGGGGCTTGGCTGGTCGCCTGCCTCCCTGATCCGGCTCGCCGCCGTGTTGGCTCTGGGCTCGGGTTGGCTGGTGTGGGCCAGCCAGGCGTCGCTCTGGTTTCTGCTGCCCATGACGGGAGTGGTAGTGGCATTCGGGCTGGCGATCCCCAATGTGCTGAGCCAGGCGCTGCTGGCCTATAGGGAGGTGGCGGGCAGTGCCGGCGCCCTGTTCGGGCTCGGTTACTACCTGCTGCTTAGCCTGGGGTTGGCGGTTGCAGCCAGCTTGCAGGATCTCGGTCTGCTGCTCGGTGGATGCGGTCTGTTGGCCCTGTGTTGTTGCTGGCGTCGTTCCACGTGAAACATCAGCTGCCGATAAAGCGGTAGCCGATGCCGGATTCGGTCTCGATAAGGGCGGGGTCTTGAGGGTTATCCCCCAGCTTCTTGCGCAGGCTGGCGATGACGATGCGCAGGTAGTGGGTGTCCTCCTTGTGGCTCGGCCCCCAGATGTCGTTGAGCAGCTGGGTCTGCAGCACCAGCTTGCCGGGGTGGCACACCAGCGCCTGCAGCAGGGCGAACTCCTTGCGGGAGAGGGCCACCTCTTCCTCCCCCAGGGTGACCCTGTGGCTGCTGCTGTCCAGGGTCAGCCCGCATTGGGGGAAGTGGCGGCACTCACCGCTGCTGACCCCGGCCCGCTGGCGCAGCAGCACCCGGATACGGGCCATCATCTCGCCGACGCCGAACGGCTTGCTCATGTAGTCATTGGCTCCAGCATCCAGCAGGCGCACCTTCTCCTGCTCCGAGTCCCGCGCCGACAGCACCAGTACCGGATGCTGATGGTGCTCGCGAATGGCCTGCAACACCTGGAGACCATCCCCATCCGGCAGGCCTAGATCCAGGATCACCAGGTCGGGGTTGAGGTGGCGATACTGCGCCACACCCTCGTTGACGCCAACGGCCTCGCTGACCTGATGGCCTTCGGCGATCAGGCTGATCCGCAAAAAACGGCGGATGGCCGCCTCGTCGTCGATGACCAGTATGTGAGCCATTCAACCTCCAGCTCGCTGATGAAAAAGGGCGGCGACCATCAGGCCGCCGGTGCATTGAGGGCCAGCGGCAGGGAGATGCGCATGCAGGTACCGTTGCCGTTGGGGCCGGAAAAGGCCCAGATGCGGCCCCCATGGACCTCTATCATAGCGCGGGAAATGGCGAGGCCAAGCCCGGTACCGCGGCTGCCGCAATCACCAACCGGCTGGGTGTAGAAGAGGTTGAAGATCTTGTCTCGGTCCGACTCGGCGATACCGACCCCGATATCTATGATGTCGATGATGAGGTCGGGGTCCGCCAGCATCACCTTGAACTCGATGGGGGTGCCGGCCGGCGAGTAGCGGGAGGCGTTGTCGAGGATGTTGACCAGCACCTGCTCGATCAGGGCGCCGTGCACATAGAGCCGGGGGATCTGCTGATCGAAGTGCACCAGCAGCTTGTGCTGGCGCCAGGAAGAGTCGAGCCGGCGGCGGGCATTCTCCACCAGATCCGCCAGATCGACCCAGTCCCGTTTCAGCTGGAAGTCGGGTGAGCCGATGCGGGTCATGTCCAGCAGGTTCTGCACATAGCTGTGCAGGCGGCGCGCCTCCTCCTGCACCGAGTGCAACAGCTCGCTGCGGTCTTCGCTGCTGATCCGGTCACCATATTCCAGCAGGGTGCTGCCGGCCCCCATGATGGTGGCGAGCGGCGTCTTCAAATCGTGGGAGACCGAGGAGAGCAGGGCGGCGCGCATCCGGTCGGTCTCTGCCTGCAGCTGGCTGTCGGCCAGCCGCTCGTTGAGGTCGATCCGGGCCAGCGCGGCGCGGATATCGGTGAGCAGCGCCTGCAGCTGATGCTCGGCCGAGGAGGCGAGCGGATTGGCCAGCAGTATGCCCAGCACCAGGTCATCGCTGAGGTGATGGTACTGGGCCTCGGCGGCGTTGAGGGTGGCGGTGTGGGCACCGGCGCTCTGCTTCTGGGCCAGACACCAGTCGATGGCCGCCTTGTCGGTCTGCCCCGGCTTGTGCTCGGTCGAGCCGGCCCAGTACTGGTAGTGCCGATCGAGGGCAAACACCGGCTGGCCCAGTGCCAGCGAGATGGCCTGGCTCCCTTGCCTGAGCACCTCGACCGGACTGCTGGCGGTGGCCAGCCCCTGGCTCAGGGAGAGCAGGGCGTTGCCCAGCTGCTGGGTCTCGCGCAGGCCGACCAGCTGCTGGCGCTGACGGGAGGCGAGCCGTCCGGCCGTGATGCCGACGATGAGCAGCACGAACAGGGTGAGCAGGTCGCTGTGGCTGGCCACGCTGAGGGAGAAGTAGGGGACGGTGAACAACAGGTTGTGGCCGACGAAGCCCAGCACGGCTGCCAGGATGGCGGGCATCAGGCTGGTGGTGAGCGCGGTGGCCAGCACTCCCAGCACGAACAGCATGGGCAGGGAAGCGGGCGGCAGCCAGTGGGACAGCCCCCAGACGGCGGCTGAGGTGGTCCCCATGATGGCTACCGCCAGCAGGCTCTGGCGAATGTCCTTGGGGTGAAGCGGCTGCCAGTTCAGGCCGGGTTTGCGCTTCTCTGTGTCCACCAGGGTGATCTCGAGCCCCTGTGCCTGCCTGAGCAGATGCTGCACCAGCGAGCGGCGCCACGGCGCCTTGTGAGGTTTGCCCAGCAGCAGTTGCGACACCTGCTGCTGCTCGGCCGTCTCCAGCAGGGCGTCGGCCACCGCCGGGCTGGAGAGGGTCAGCACCTTGGCACCCAGCTGGGAGGCGAGCGCCAGCGCCTGCTCCTGCTCGGCGGAACGCTGCCCCTTGCTGTCGACGTGCACCACCAGCCAGGGCAACTGGCGGCGCTGGGCGAAGCGGTGGCCGTAGCGCACCAGGGCGGCGCCGTGCTCGTCGCCGAGGCAGACCATCAGCTTGCCCCTCAGTGGCAGCGTGGTCTTGCCGGCGGCCTGCCACTGCAGTTGCAGATCCCCCTCCACGTGGCTGGCGGCGGTCTGCATCGCCAGCTCCCGCAGGGCGGTCAGGTTGTTGAGGGAGAAGAAGGACTGCAGGGCGGCCTTGGCCTGGTGGGGCACATAGACCTTGCCCTCCTTGAGGCGGCCGAGCAGCTCCTTGGGGGGGAGGTCGATCAGCACCAGGCTGTCGGCCTCCAGCAGTACCTGGTCGGGCAGGGTCTCCTTGACCCTGACCCCGGTCAGCTGCCACACCAGATCGTTGAGGCTCTCCAGGTGCTGCACGTTGAGGGTGGTGTAGACGTCGATGCCGGCGCCGAGCAGCTCCTCCACATCCTGCCAGCGCTTCTCGTGGCGGCTGCCGGGGGCGTTGCTGTGGGCCAGCTCGTCCACCACGGCGATGGCGGGTTTGCGGGTCAGCAGGCCGTCCAGATCCATCTCCTCCAGCCGTTGCTGGCGGTGCAGGTGCAGCTTGCGCGGCTGGATGGCGAGCTTGTCGAGCAGGGCCAGGGTCTCCTGGCGACCGTGGGTCTCCACCACCCCGATCAGGATGTCGACCCCCTCTCTGGCCTGTTCCCGCACCGCCTGCAGCATGGCGTAGGTCTTGCCCACACCGGGGGCGGCGCCGAGAAACACCTTCAGCTTGCCCCTGTGCTCCTGTTCCAGGCTCGCCAGCAGGGCGTCCGCCCTCACTTCATCACGCATCCCCGCGCTCCCATTGCATCGGCCGAACCGCGGCCGTGACCTCATTGCTCATGCTTGTCCCCGTTGTCGAAAGGGAGCCTTCCCGAACGGCAAGGAGCGCCCTCAGGCGCCCTTTTGATGATCGAGTTGCAGGTTCAACTGGAGAATGTTGACCACCCGCGGGCCAAGGATACCAGCTTGTGCCGCCGACTTGACCTGCTCCGTCAGCCGAACGGGATCCAGCCCTCGTTGCCCGGCAACCCGCTCCACCTGAGCCAGCACCGCATCGAGGGGCAGATGGGGATCGAGGCCGGAGGCGGAGCGGGTCAGCAGGGCGGGGACCCTGGCTTCCGGCTGCGCCTTTGCCGCCGCTGCGGCAAACTCGGCTCGCAGCGGCGAGCTCATCCCCAGGTTGCTGGCGCCGCCACCTATGGTGGCGAAGTCGCTGGCGGAGGGGCGGGAGTGGAAGTAGTCGGCCCGCTCGAACTTCTGGGCCAGCAGGGCGCTGCCGACCACCTGCTGCTTGTCATTGGTGAGCAGGCTGCCGTTGGCCTGCCAGGGGAAAATGAGCTGGGCCAGCCCGGTGACGGCCAGCGGATAAGCCACTCCCAGCAGCAGGGTCAGGGTCAGCAGGGTTCTGATTGCGATCATGATGTGGTTACTCCAAATGCGTTGAGTGGATACGGGTCTGCCCCGCATCCGGTAATGCCGTTACACCAGCCCCAGGCCGGTGATGACCAGGTCGATCAACTTGATTCCGATAAAGGGCACAATCAGACCGCCGACACCGTAGATCAGTAGGTTGCGGCGCAGCAGGCTGGCTGCCGTGCCCTGCAGGCTGACCCCGCGCAGGGCCAACGGCACCAGCGCGACGATGATCAGGGCGTTGAAGATGATGGCCGACAGGATGGCACTCTCGGGGCTGCCCAGCTGCATCAGGTTCAGCGCCCCCAGCTGTGGATAGGCGGCGATGAACAGGGCCGGCAGGATGGCGAAGTACTTGGCCACGTCGTTGGCGATGGAGAAGGTGGTCAGGGCGCCACGGGTCACCAGCAGCTGCTTGCCTACCAGCACCACGTCCAGCAGCTTGGTGGGGTTGGAGTCGAGATCCACCAGGTTGCCCGCCTCCTTGGCGGCCTGGGTGCCCTCGTTCATGGCCAGCCCTACGTCGGCCTGAGCCAGCGCCGGGGCGTCGTTGGCGCCGTCCCCGCACATGGCCACCAGCCGGCCGTCGGCCTGCTCTTGGCGGATGTAGGCCAGCTTCTTCTCCGGTGTCGCCTCGGCGATGAAGTCGTCCACCCCGGCCTCGGCGGCGATGGCGGCGGCGGTCAGCGGGTTGTCGCCGGTGATCATCACGGTGCGGATCCCCATGTGGCGCAGGATCTGGAAGCGGGCCTTGATGCCCGGCTTGATGATGTCCTTGAGGAACACCACCCCCAGCAGCTTCTCGTGGGTGCAGACCAGCAGCGGGGTGCCGCCCTGGCGAGCTATGCTGTCCACCGACTTGAGAATGGGCTCGGGCACCGCCTTGCGATCGAGGGAGAGGTAGCGCAGCACCGCATCCACCGCCCCCTTGCGATATTGATGACCGTTGCGATCCAGCCCGCTCAGCCGGGTCTCGGCGCTGAAGGGGATCAGGATGTCGCTCTCCAGCTGGCTCGGTCTGGTGTGGCTCTTGCCAGCCAGGGTCAGGATGGATTTGCCCTCCGGCGTGTTGTCACCGAGCGAGGCCAGCATGGCGGCCTGGGCCAGCAGGGCCGGATCGATACCGGGGGCCGGGATCAGTTCATCCGCCATCCGGTTGCCGAAGGTGATGGTGCCGGTCTTGTCCAGCAGCAGGGTGCGCACGTCGCCGGCGGCCTCCACCGCCCGGCCGGACTTGGCTATCACGTTGAGCTTCACCAGCCGGTCCATGCCGGCGATGCCGATGGCGGAGAGCAGACCACCGATGGTGGTCGGGATCAGGGTGATGAACAGCGCCAGCAGGTAGAGCCGGGGCACCTGGGTGCCGTTGTAGTCGAGGAACCAGGGCAGGGTGGCCACCACCAGCAGGAAGATCAGGGTCAGCCCCACCAGCAGGGCGTCCAGCGCCATCTCGTTGGGGGTCTTCTGGCGCTTGGCCCCTTCCACCAGCGCAATCATCCGATCCAGGGTGCTTTCGCCCGGATTGTTGCTGATGCGCACCCAGATCTCGTCGGAGACGACGGTGGTGTTGCCGGTCACGCCGCTGCGGTCGGTGCCCGACTCGCGGATGACGGGGGCGGATTCCCCCGTGATGGCCGCCTCGTTGACCGAGGCGATGCCGGCGACCACTTCGCCGTCGGCGGGGATCATCTCGCCGCTGCGCACCAGCACCAGATCGCCCTTGCGCAGGCTGGTGGCTGGCACCCACTCCCCCTTGTCATCCTGCGGATGGGTGACCCGGCGCGCCCTGAGCTGGCTCATGCCCGCCTTCAGGCTGTCGGCCCGCGCCTTGCCGCGCCCCTCGGCCAGGGTCTCGGCGAAGTTGGCAAACCAGAGGGTGAGCCAGAGCCAGGCGGTCAGCTGCCAGGCCAGCGAAGGAGCGACGCCGGAGACAGGCTGCCCCAGCAGCGACTCCACGCTGGCCATCACGGCCGCCAGCCAGAGGGTGAACAGGATGGGGCTGCCGAGCAGCGCCCTGGGGTTGAAGCGATAGAGGGCTTCCACCATGGCCTGCATGATCTGTGATTTCTGTTTCTTGCCCTTCACCTTGAGGGTGTCGGTGCTCATTGAAGCGGACTTGCTCATTGGAAAGCTCCCAGCATCGAATAGTTGACCACGGCGATCAGTGAGGTGTGCAGCATCAGAAGGCACCTCCCAGCAGGCTCAGGTGTTCCGCCACCGGACCCAGCGCCAGCACCGGCAGGAAGGAGAGACCCCCCATCAGCAGCACGGTGACGATCAGCAGGGTGATGAAGAGCGGGCCGCTGACGGGGAAGTCCCCCTCGCTTCGCTCCTGGCGCGGGGTGCGGGCCAGCTGGCCGGCGATGGCCAGCACCGGAATGATGTAGCCGAAGCGGCCGAGCAGCATGGCCAGCCCGATGGCGATGCACTGCCAGCTGTCGGCGGCGGCCAGGCCGGCGAAGGCGGAGCCGTTGTTGCCGGCGGCCGAGGCGTAGGCATAGATCAGCCGGGACAGGCCGTGGGGGCCGTCGTGACCGATGACGGTGGCGGAGTCCGGCATCAGCAGGGTAATGCCGCCGATAACCAATACCCCGACCGGCATTACCAGCATGCTGGCGACCACCCATTTCATCTCGGTGATGCCGAGCCGTTTGCCCAGATAGGTCGGGGTACGCCCCACCATCAGGCCGCACAGGAATACGGTCAGCAGCACGAACAGCATCATGCCGTAGATGCCGGAGCCGACCCCGCCGAAGATGACCTCGCCGAGCAGCATGTTGATCATGCCGACCATGCCGCCGAGAGGTGTGAAGCTGTCGTGCATGGCGTTGACCGAGCCGTTGGAGGCGCTGGTGGTCGCCACTTCCCAGATGCTGGAGAGCAGGGGGCCGAAGCGGCTCTCCTTGCCTTCCCAGTTGCCGGCCATGTTGCTGGCGTCAGTGGTGAGCTGGGCGAGGGCAGGGTCTGGTTTCAGCTCCTGGGTGATGGAGACGAAGAGCCCGATCACCATCATCAGGGTCATGGCGACGAGGATGGCACGGCTGTGGGCCAGGTCCTTCACGTAGCGACCCAGGGTGCAGACCATGGCGGCGGCCAGCGTCAGCAGGGCGACCATCTCCAGCCAGTTGGAGAGGGCGGTCGGGTTCTCGAACGGATGGGCCGAGTTGACGCCGAAGAAGCCGCCGCCGTTGGAACCGAGCTGCTTGATGGCGATCTGCGAGGCAGCCGGGCCGAGCGGCAACAGTTGCTCCTGGCCTTCCAGCGCGTGGAACGGCAGGTAGGCCGACAGGCTCTGGGGTACCCCCTGCCAGACCAGCAGCAGCGCCAGGATCAATGCCATCGGCAGCAGCACGTAGAGGCAGAAGCGCACCAGATCCTGCCAGAAGTTGCCGAGGTGGGTGGTCTGCTGGCGGGCGATGCCGCGAAACAGGGCGATGGCGACGGCGGCGCCGGTGGCGGCCGAGACGAAGTTCTGGGTGGTCAGCCCCACCATCTGGCTGAAGTAGGAGAGGCTGGCCTCGCCGGAGTAGGCCTGCCAGTTGGTGTTGGTCATGAAGCTGACCGCGGTGTTGAAAGCGAGTTGCCAGTTCAACCCGGGCAGCTGTTGCGGGTTGAAGGGTAGCAGCCCCTGCGCCAGCAGGATCAGGAACAGCAGACCGAAGCCGGCGCCGTTGAAGGCCAGCAGGCTGAAGGCGTAGGACTTCCAGTCCTGCTCGCGCCCGTCCGTGCCACAGCAGGCCAGGGTGGCGCGCTCGACGGGAGCCAGCCAGCGACTCTTGCCCTCAAATACCCGATAGAGGTAGTTGCCAAGCAGAGGCGCCGGCAGCAGCACCAGCAGTACGAACGCGACGGGATAGATGATCTCTTGCCACATATCCGGTTCCTCACTCATGGGTGCGCGCAAGGGCGCGCAGCAGATAGCCCGCGAGGGCGAGGACCAGCAGCAGATATAGCCAATTCATATCGACTCCATTGGTGTAATTGACGACCAAATGGTAGGAATAACCGGCGTAAAGGCGCCATAAAGCCGGATTTGGCAGGCGTAAAATCGGCGTAAAAAAGCAGGTGTGGGCGCTATTTGGGGGAGGGGAAAGATCGAAAAACCCGGCCTGAGCCGGGTTTGGTAGCAAGTTGCTGAGGCTGACCTGATAGTGACAGGCCAGCTTCAAACATGCTTATCGCATGGTCACAAACTCTTCCGCGCTGGTGGGATGGGGAGTGGGAACGCAGTGGCCGGTTTGACCTCTATGCCCTAGCTCCCTCAGCGCATGGTGACAAACTCTTCCGCACTGGTCGGATGGATGGCGACGCAGTTGTCGAAGTCCGCCTTGGTGGCACCCATCTTCATGGCGACGCCGAAACCCTGCAGGATCTCGTCCATGGCAAAGCCGATGCCGTGCAGGCCGACCACCTTCTCTTCCGGGCCGACGCAGACCAGTTTCATCCGGGTGGGCTGGCGATGCTGGGTCAGCGCCGAGTACATGGCGGTGAACTGGCTGCGGTAGACCTTGACCTGATCTTCACCGTATTCGGCGATGGCTTCCGGCTCGGTCAGCCCTATGGTGCCGATGGGGGGGTGGCTGAATACCACGGTCGGCACCAGATCGTAGTTTAGGTGCTCGTTCGGCTTGTTGTTGAACAGCCGCTCGGAGAGACGACGGCCCGCCGCGACGGCCACCGGGGTGAGCTGGATCCGGCCGGTGTTGTCACCGACGGCATAGAGGTTGGCGACGGCGGTATTCTGGAACTTGTCGGTCGGGATAAAGCCCTTCTCGTCAAGCGCGATGCCGGTGGCGGCCAGGTTGAGGTTGTCGGTGGCCGGGACTCGGCCGATGGCCCAGATCAGGCAGTCGACGGTGAGGTGGCGACCATCTTCCAGCTGCAGAGTCAGGCTCTCATCGGCGTTCTTGACCACGGCTTTCGGAATGGCGTGGGTGTGCAGCTTGGGCCCTTCCTGCGCCATGATCTCCACCAGGGTCTCGTGGATCATGGGATCGAAGTTGCGCAGCGGCGCGTGCTTGCGCACCACCAGGTGGGTCTCGGAGCCGAGCGCCTGCATCACGCCGGCGATCTCCACCGCGATATAACCGGCACCCACCACGGCAACCCGTTTGGGTTGTTCTTGCAACTCGAAGAAGCCGTCGGAGTCGATGCCCAGCTCGGCACCCGGAATGGCCGGCACTTCGGGGCGGCCGCCGGTGGCGATCAGGATGTGATCGGCGCTGTACTGCTCGCCGTTCACCTCGATGGTGTTGCTGCTGACGAAGCGGGCGAAGCCCTTGATGACGGTGATCTGGTTCTTGCCCAGCACGTTCTGGTAGGACTGATGAATGCGGCCGATATAGGCCTGGCGGGACTCGACCAGCTTGGCCCAGCTGAAGTGGTTGAGAGTGGTGTCGAAGCCGTAGTCGGCGCCATATTTCAGGGCATCGGCGATCTGGCCGGCATACCACATGGCCTTCTTCGGCACGCAGCCGACGTTGACGCAGGTTCCACCCAACTCTTTGGCTTCAATCAGGGCAACTTTCTTACCGTACATGGCAGCCCGGTTGGCCGAGGCGATGCCGCCGCTGCCGCCGCCGATGGCGATATAGTCAAAATGCTGTGCCATTGCGAGGTTCTCCGCTCATTAAGAATGCAATCACAGCATGATGGGGATAAAGCGGCTGGCTCACAAGAGCCAGTACTCAGTTATGTTGGATCGGCAGGCGAATATGGAACTGGGCACCTTGCTCCGGTTCGCTGATGCAGTTGATGCGACCGCGCAGCAGCTGCACTACCAGGTTGTAGATGATGTGGGTGCCGAGCCCGCTGCCGCCTTGGCCCCGCTTGGAGGTGACGAAGGGATCGAAGATGCGCGGCAGTATCTCGGGCGGGATGCCGCGGCCGTTGTCGCTGTAGTCGATCAGCAGCTCTTCACCCTGTTGCTCTACCTTGATGGTGATCTTCTTGGGTTTGTCCCAGTTGTCGAAACCGTGGTTGATGGAGTTGAGGATCAGGTTCGAATAGATCTGGGTGAAGCTGCCGGGGAAGGAGAAGATCGACAGCTTGGGATCGCACTGGATATCCACCTCGCACTGGGCCTTCTTCAGCTTGTGGCCGAGGGAGACCACTACCTGATGCAAGTTGTCGGCGAGGCTGAAGTTGTAGCGCGCCTCGGACGACTGGTCCACCGCCACCTGCTTGAAGCTGGCTATGAGCTCGGAGGCGCGGCGCAGGTTGCCCTGCAGCAGCTGCATGGATTCATCCAGATTGACGGTGAATTCGGTGAGATAGGAGCGCGACAGCTGCTTGGATTCGATGTGCTGCTTGAAGTCGGCCACCCGCTCCTGCAGGTAGGAGGAGGCGGTCACGCTGATGCCGATGGGGGTGTTGATCTCGTGGGCCACGCCGGCCACCAGGGAACCGAGGGAGGCCATCTTCTCCGACTCCACCAGGGTCTGCTGGGCCTGTTTCAGATCGTCGTAGGCCTTGCCCAGCTGGTCGTTGGCATCGCTCAGGCTGCGGGTACGCTCCACCACCTTGCCTTCCAGCTGTTCGTTGAGCTGGATGATTTCCCGCTCCACTTTCTTGAGGCGGGTGATGTCGTAGCCGAAGCCGATCAGATACTTGAGGTTGGGCCCCTCGTAGAAGGGGGCGAAGGTCCACTGCAGCACCAGCTCGTGGCCCTGCTGGTCATGCATCATGACCTCTTTGTCTTCGATGGAGCCGTGATCGGCCAGGGTGGCCGCCAGCTGGTCGCGCTGCTCCTTGCTGACGAACAGATCCAGCCAGTTGTGCTGCAGTATCTCCTGCTGGTGGTAGCCGGTCAGCAGTATGGCCGCCGGGTTGATGCTGGCGATGTTGAGGTCCGGCTCCATGCAGCAGATGACCATGTTGGCGGAGTTGATCAGGGTGGCGGAGAAGTCCCGCTCCTGCTGCAGCTGTTCGGCGGCTTGATGGCGCGCCGCAAATTCGTCGAGCAGCCGGGTGCGCATCTGGTTGAGGGTGGCGACCAGGGTGTCGAGCTCGTCAGGTTTCTTGCGGGGCAGCTGGCGCCCCTCCAGGGTCAGCTCGTTGGTGAGCCGGTCCAGATTCAACTTCTGGGCGTAGTGGGCGATGCGGTTGAGGTGACGCACCACCAGGTAATAAATGATGATCAGGATGCAAAACGAGACCACCAGGGTCTTGATGGTCTGGCTGACCATGATCAGCACGGATTTTTCGATGAGGCGCTGGTAGATCTGCTCCAGCGAAGCGGCGACGAACAGCTTGCCCACCACCTCGCCCTGATAGGTGAGGTTGAACTCGCGGGAGATGTCGTAGCTTTCCCGCTCCACTCCCTGGGTCAGCAGCGGCACTTCCGAGTTGCCGAGCATCTCCTTCACCATCACGAACTGCATGTTGGGCAGGTTCATGATGCCCTCGATCTGCACCTTCACCTGCTCTTCATCCAGGTTCCACAGGCTGGCGGCGATGGGCTGCAGGAAGGAGGCCTCGATCTGGCCGATGCTGTCCTCGATGACGGCCACGTCCTTGCGGTAATCCCAGGCAAGCTGCAACACCGTAATGATCATCGCCAATACGGTACTGCACACCAGAATGTAGGAGAGCAGGCGGTATGAGAGTCCGTTACGGCCGACGGCCCTAGCGGTCTTGGAGAAGAGTCCTGACATGGCGTCCTTGCGGTCTGGATATATTGCCATTTAGTTTAACTGCTTCATGCACTTATGTCGTGTTTCGTTCGCGTGATAAAAACAAGGCCCCGAAATGGGGCCTTGTTGATTCAAAAAGGTTTTTAATGACTCCCTTTCGCCTTGGGCGGAATGGATTCATCAAATACCGGCAGCGGTTTGTGTTCGGAGGCCAGGTAGGTGTAGATCACCGGCAGTACGAACAGGGTGAACACGGTACCTATGGCCAGACCGGCCACGATCACGATGCCGATGCTGAAGCGCTGGGCAGCCCCGGCCCCCGTGGCATAGAGCAGCGGGATGAGACCGGCGATCATGGCGGCCGTGGTCATCAGGATGGGGCGCAGACGCACCTTGGCTGCGGTCATGACGGCTTCTATCCGGTTGCGGCCGTGCAGCAGCTGCTCCTCCTTCGCCACTTCACAGATCAGGATGCCGTGCTTGGTAATCAGGCCGACCAGGGTGATCAGACCCACCTGGGAGTAGATGTTCATGGTGGCGGCACCCCAGGCCAGGGCGATCAGTGCCCCGCTGATGGCCAGCGGCACGGAGACCATGATCACCAGCGGGTCACGGGCCGATTCGAACTGGATCGCCAGCACCAGGAAGATGATGGCCAGCGCCAGACCGAAGGTGGCGTACAGGGCGCTGCCCTCGGTCACGAACTGGCGGGCCTCGCCCATGAAGTCGTAACGGTAGCCCTGCGGCAGCTTCTCGTCCGCCGTGGTGTTGAGCCAGTTGATGGCATCACCCATGGTGGTGCCAGGCATCAGCACGGCACCTATGGTGGCGGAGTTGAGCTGGTTGAAGTGGGGCAGGGAGCGCGGTTCACCGATCACCTCGATGCTGATCAGGCTGCCGAGCGGGATGGATTTGCCATCGGCCGCCCGCACGTAGTAGCCCTTGATCGACTCGGGGTTGAGGCGGTATTTGCGCTCGACTTGCGGGATCACCTCGTAGGAGCGGCCATCCAGGTCGATGCGGTTGACGTAACCGTCCGACATCATGGTGCCCAGGGTGATGCCGATGTCCTGCATGGTGATGCCGTAGGCACCCGCCTTGTCCTTGTCGATCTTGATCTTCATGGTGGCGGAGTCGTACTGCAGGTCCAGCTCGGAGTAGACGAAGCGTCCGCTCCCCTGGGCTGCGGTCAGGATCTCGCTGGCCACCTGATAGAGGCTCTCGAAGTTGTTCGGCGTGGTGATGACGAACTGCACTGGCAGGCCGCTCGAGGCGCCTGGCAGTTCCGGGAACTGGAAGGTGGTGATGGACATGCCGGGCACGTCTTTCACCAGCCCGGCCACCCGGTCCAGCACCTCTTTCTGGCTCGCTTCACGCTGGCTCCACGGCACCATGGAGGCGATGCCGAACGCCTGGTTGGCGTTGAACACCCCGGAGAAGACCTGGGAGAAGGCCACTTCCGGCTGGGAGTCCAGCACCTTGTTCACCTGCTCCATGGTCCCCTGGATGTAGTCCAGGTTGACGTTGGAGGGGGCGGTCCCCAGCACGGCCATGACGCCCTTGTCCTCGTTCGGCGCGAGCTCGCTCGGGATGAACTTGAACAGCATCGGCAGGCTGGCGAACACGATAACGGCGAACAGCACCACCACGATGCGCTTTTGCATCACGGCGTGCAGCATGGCGTCGTAGCGTACCGTCATGCGCTCGAGCAGGTGGTGTACCGTGCTTTCGAACTTGCCCGGCTCCTCGTTGGCCTTGAGCATCTTGGCGCACATCATGGGCGACAGAGTCAGGGCTATGATGCCGGAGACGAACACGGCGCCCGCCAGGGTCAGCGCGAACTCCTTGAACAGGGAGCCGGTGATGCCCCCCATCAGGGCGATCGGCGCGTACACGGCGGCCAGGGTGACCGTCATGGCGATGACCGGCACGGCGATCTCGCGGGTGCCTATGATGGCGGCACGGAACGGATCTTCCCCCTCCTTGACGTGACGATCCACGTTCTCCAGCACCACGATGGCGTCATCCACCACCAGGCCGATGGCCAGCACCATGGCCAGCAGGGTCATCAGGTTGATGGAGAAGCCGAACATCTGCATCACCATCACCACGCCGATCAGACTGAGCGGGATGGTGATAATCGGGATGATGACCGCGCGGAACGAGCCGAGGAACAGGGTGATCACCACCAGCACGATGGCGGCTGCCTCGGCGATGGTCTTGATCACCTCGTGGATCGATTCGTTGATGGCCACGGTGGAGTCATAGAGGACGTTGGCCTCCATGGTGCTCGGCATGTTGCTCTTCAGGCTCGGCAGCATCGCCAGCACGTCGTGGGCGATGTTGATCGGGTTGGCGGTCGGCGCCGCGTTGATGGCCAGTACCACGGCCTCGCGGCCGTTGGCGGTGGCGCGATAGGTGTCGTGGCTCTTCTCCAGGGTCACCTTGGCGATGTCGGCCAGGCGGATCACCTTGCCGTCACGGGTGGAGACCACCAGGCGCTCGAGCTCCTCGGTGGTGTTGACCTGGGTCTCGGCGTTGCCGTTGTAGAGGGTGAAGTAGCCGGTAGCCTGGCCGGTGGCGGACTGATAGTTGTTGCTGTTGAGCACGTTCATCACGTCCGCGGCGGTCAGATTGAACGCCGCCATCTTGGCCGGATCCAGCCATACCCGCAGGGCGTACTTGGTACCGCCGTACATGTCGACCTTGGAGACGCCGCCGACGGTGAAGAGCTGGGGCTTGATGACCCGCTCCAGGTAGTCGGTGATCTGGCTGGCGTTGAGCTCTGGGCTGGTGAAGCCGATGTAGAGCACCGCCGTGGTGGAGCCGGTGGACATGGTGACCGAGGGGTCTTCCGACTCCTTGGGCAGCTGCGATCGCACCGAGTTGACCTTGGCCAGAATGTCGGACAGGGCGGCGTTGGGATCGGTGTTGAGCTTCATGTAAGCGGTGATGGTGGAGCTGCCGAGCTGGGTGGACGACGTCATGAAGTCGATGTTGTCCGCCTGGGCGATGGCCTGTTCCAGCGGCTGGGTGATGAAGCCCTGGATCAGGTCGGCACTCGCGCCGTAATAGCTGGTGCTGACCGTGACGACCGTGTTGGTCATCTCGGGGTATTCCCGCACCTGCATCTTGAACACGGCCTGCAAACCCAGCAACGCGATCAGGAAGCTGATCGAGATGGCCAGGATGGGCCGTTTGATGAATATGTCGGTAAAGCGCATCTGTCTCTCCGCGTTTTACAGCATGGGAGCCTGGTCAGGAACCTTCAGACCCTGGTCCTGCACGATTTTTACCTTGGCGCCGTTGCTCAGGCGTACCTGGCCTGACATGACCACTTCGTCACCCGCCTTGATGCCGGAGACCACGTGGGCATCGTTGCCCTTGCGCTCGCTCACCTTGACCACCACCTGCTCGACGCGCTTCACGCCGTCCTGCTCCTTGACCAGGTAGACGTTCTCGCCGTACAGGGTGAAGGTGATGGCGGTCTGCGGCAGCACTATCTGGTCTTTCTGGGCCGGCAGCAGGATGCTGGCGCGGGCAAACATGCCGGAGCGCAGCAGGCCGTCGTTGTTGGGGATGTTCGCCTGCACCTGGATCAGGCCGCTCTGGTAGTTGACGGCCGGCTCGATGGCGCTGATGTGACCCTTGAACTGGCGGTTCGGGTAGGCATCCACGTTGATCCGGATCTCCTGATTCAGGCTGATGCGGGAGATGTCGGTCTGCGGCACTGTGAAGCGCAGGCGCATCACGCTGGTGTCTTCCAGCCGCACTATGTCGGTGCCCGGTTGCAGGTACTGACCGAGGAAGACGTTGCGCAGGCCAACCACGCCGGCAAACGGTGCGCGCACTTCGCGGCGGGCGATGGTCGATTTCAGGCTCTCGATGTCGGCCTCGAGGGAACGATAGGTCGCCTCGGCATCATCCAGCTGGTCGCGGGAGATGGAACCCTTGGTAAACAGGTTCTGGTAGCGTTCGTACTTGGCCTTGGCCGCCGGCAGCTTGGCCATGGAGGCGCGCAGGTTGGCCTTCTCGACGCTGGCGTCCAGGCTCAGCAGCAGCTGGTCCAGCTTGACGGTGGCGCCGGATTCGAAGGAGATGCTGTCGATGGTACCGGACTGCTCGGTCGACAGGGTCACCCCCTGATTGGGTTCGATGAAGCCGATCGCCTCGATTGTCGGTACCCAGTCACGGGTCTCCACCTTGTGGGTGGTGACCGGGAACTCGGGCTCCGGCATGTTGGCCATGTAGTTGGCTATCATCTTTTGCTTGAACAGGTTGAAGCCAATCACGCTGCCGAACAGGGCCAGCGCGATGAGCAACATGATGCTCATCCACTTTTTCATGAACTCTCGCTCCTGAGATATGAGTGCAATGTTTAAGGGGTCAAAATGGCTCGCCAGCTGGCCCGGATCACGGCTTCCAGCTGCTCTTGCGTCAGTTCGAATTGGTGCACCTGGCTTTGCAACGCCAGGTTCGCCACACAGTCCAGGCTCAGCACCTGCAGTACCCGAACGGGCAGGTCGATAAACAGGCCCTGTTCTATCCCCCGTTCGTAGAAGCGATCCAGCGGGGCCCAGGCGGCCTGGATGACCGGGTCCTGCTCCAGCTCCGCTCCCAGCGGGGATGTTTCATACTGCAATTTGCATTTGAGCGCGTTCGGTTCGTCGACAAAGATGGCGTGGATGTTGAGCCACAGCCGCCGAAATTGTTCGAACGATACCTCCTCTGTCTGCACGCCTTCCATGACCAGGGGATGACACTGGAGGATGGTGTGCCGATAGAGTTGACGGATGAGGTCATCCTTGTCGCTGAAATAGCGATAGATGGTGCCTGCCGCCACTCTGGCTTTCTTGGCCACCACGGCAATGGAGAGGCCGTGGAAACCCTGTTCGCCGAGTACTTCATGAGCCGCATCGAAAATGCGTTCTTTCTTGTTCATGATTGGATGATCACAACGGCTGAATGAACGTTCATTCATTCTAGGGAGGCTTTGAGGCAAGTCAAGTTTTGCCCATCGCTGTCAGCAAGATGGGGTGGGGGCAAAAGTAGCGGGGAGGGGGCGGAACTGGCCTGAATAACACAAAATCGCTTAAAAAAAGCCAGAAACGATGGAAAAACAAGCGGTTGATTCGGCTTGATAAAAAAAGGGTAGACAAGGTGGGCCCTCATCATTAATATTGCGCCCCGTTCGACAGCGTAGCGCCCGTAGCTCAGCTGGATAGAGCGCTGCCCTCCGGAGGCAGAGGTCACAGGTTCGAATCCTGTCGGGCGCACCATCAAAAGTGCGCCGGTTAAACGGGCGAGTTGAAGAACGAAAACAGCTGTGGTGGCTGTAGCTCAGTTGGTAGAGTCCCGGATTGTGATTCCGGTTGTCGTGGGTTCGAGCCCCATCAGCCACCCCATTTTACAGCTTGTCAGGTACGCGAAGGTGGCGGAATTGGTAGACGCGCTAGCTTCAGGTGTTAGTGCCCCCCGGGTGTGAGGGTTCGAGTCCCTCTCTTCGCACCATACTTGCTGTATAACGAGGATGACCGCATGGTCGTCTTTGTTTTTTGTAGAATCAAAATATTCTCGGTGATTAGCGCAGCCCGGTAGCGCATCTGGTTTGGGACCAGAGGGTCAAAGGTTCGAATCCTTTATCACCGACCACATTCTGAAAAACCTCGCTTCGGCGGGGTTTTTTGCTTTCCGCCTTGCCTATCATCCCGGCTTGCCGCGTCGCTGTAACGTTTGTTTACACTCTATCCGGGCAGTCTTGTCCCCCCTTCAGTTATCCTGCCAGCTGGAGTCCTTGGTGACCGGATGTCACAGACCTCTTTCAGGCTTTTTTATGCATAACAAAATCTCGATTTTCTCCTGCAGACCCGCAGTCATGGCCGCCCTGCTGCTGGGCGGTTGTACCCTCAAGCCGCCGATGGATGAGGTGATGAACTCCATGGTCTCCCAATCGCAGAGCGAGTCTGCCTCCTCCCTCTTGCTGACCTACAACGGCTTCTGTGTCGGTGTTGCCGGGCAGCAGGCCGTCACCCAGGTGTGCGGTGGCAAAGACACCAGGTCGTTTGAGTGGGCGCTGGGGGAGCTGAAGATGCAGGAGACATGCCTGCAGGCCAGAAGCGGCAATGAGCTGATCCTGGCTCCCTGCGATGGTCATGCCCAGTGGGTGTGGCGGGAGGACAAGCTGTTCAACAACAAGGCCTCCCGTTGTCTGGATGTCGCGGGGAGGCGTCATACCCCGAATACGCCCTTGCGTTTGGCAGAGTGCTATGGCGGTGCCAATCAGAGCTTCCTGGTCGGGGGGATTGAGTGATGCGTCCATCTCCTTTGATTGCCGCCTGTCTCTCGCTTTCGCTGGGAGGGTGCCAGAGTCTGGACTCTTCGGATTTTCTGCTGGGGGCCGTGGTGATCGGTGCCATAGGTGCTGCCGCCTACTACGACCACAAGCAGGAGAAGAAGGAAGCCCGCAAGCGAGAAGAGTCGGGGGGGCAGTTGCTGGCAGCCAATGGCAAATGCCTCGACATTGCCGGTGGCGTGCGCAATGGCAACCAGTTGCAGCTTTGGGACTGCAACGGCGGAGAGAACCAGCGCTTTCGTCTGGATGGCAAGGCGGTGAAGGTCGGCGGCAAGTGCCTGGACGTGGCCGGCGGCGATCGCGACACCGGGGCCAGGGTGATCGCCTGGGATTGCCATGGCGGCAGCAATCAGCAGTGGCGCTGGGAGCGGGATCGGCTGGTCAGCCGCAGCAGTCACCTCTGTCTGGACGTATCCAAGGATGGCAGTGCCAATGGTACTCCCCTGATCCTCTGGCAGTGCCATGGGGGCGACAACCAGCGCTTTCGAAGAAAATAACCCCGGATTGCCAATGCCAGTCAGCATCAACTGACTGGCATTGTTTTTTGGCGTGTCCCGGTGAACGGGGATCAGTAGTTGACTACTTTTTTGGCGTTCCACACAGTCATGGCGAGCAGCATGGAGACCACGGAGGCACCTAGCCAGAAGTACTGGGCACTGCTGAAGTCATAGTGGGTCACGCCGTCGATCTCGCTGGTCTTGATGAGGGCCGCGGAGACCAGCTCCTGGATGGAGGCGGCGATGTAGGAGCAGAGGCCGATGAAGCCTTTCACGGCCCCGACCGCCGTCTTGGGCATCAGGTCGCAGGCGGTCAGACCGGCCAGGAACACCACCAGACCACCGATGGCGTAGCCGATCAGGGCCAGCGCGACGGCATCCATCATGCGGCTCTGCGGGCCCCAGAACATCAGGCACATGCCGGCCACGTTGGCCAATCCGTACAGCAGGGTAGGAATGTGACGGTTGGCGTTGAATACCTTGTCGGAGATGATCCCGGCCAGGATGGCGCCGAGGAAGCCGGCGATGGGGTAGGCCGACATGGCGAAACCGGCGTCGATCAGGCTGTAGCCCTTCTGCTCCTGCAGGTAGAGCACGGCCCAGGAGCTCATGGCGTAGCGGGACATGTACATGCAGGCGCAGGCGGCGGCGATGAGCCAGACGACGGGCTGCTTGAGCACGAACAGCTGGGCGCGGCGGATTTCGGCCGGATCCACTTTCTTGGCGATCTCGGGGGCTTCACCAAAGGCGACGGCCGGCTCCGGCAGGGCATAGGTCTGCGGCCGATCCTTCAGTACCAGATACATGCACAGGGCGGCGATCAGGGAGGCGATGCCGGCGCCGATGAAGCCGGCCTTCCAGCCGAAGTAGCTGACGATGGTGGCGGTCAGGATCCAGGAGATGCCTTCCCCTATGTTGCGCGAGCCACCCCAGACCGAGTAGACCGAACCCCGCTGCTTGGGGGAGAACCACTGGAAGATGGAGACGCAGGAGGGGGCGGAGCCGACGGACTGGAACCAGCCGTTCAGGCCCCACATCAGCACCAGGAAGAAGGTGGCGGTGTTCATACCCATCAGGATGGTGCAGATGGACGAGAGCCCCAGCGAGACCGACATGAAGCGGCCTATGTTGGCGTAGTCGGAGAGGAAGCCGTTGGAGAACTTGCCGACGGCGTAGGTGAACAGGAAGGCGGAGCCGATGACCCCCAGCTCCTCCAGGGTCACCACGCCGGAGTCCAGCATGGGTTTCTTGACCACGTTGAGGCTCATGCGCACGACATAGAACATGGCATAGCCCAGTACCAGCCCCAGGAAGACCTGCCACTGGTACTTGCGGTAAATCGAGCGGATTTTATCGGGCGAGGCATCCATGACCGGCAGGTCGGCTCGCGTCTTGAAGAAGTTGAACATGGGGTTCTCCGTTTCTATTTTGGCAGCATGGTTTCAGAGGGAGCTCTGATAGCGGCTGCCATCATATGAAGGGAGAAATTCAGCCGGCAAAAAGCCGGATATGGGTCAACTCTGACTCAATCATGGGAAAACCATGAGTCAAAAATGACATATTTGAACTGTCCTATTGATATTCGATGAATAACAATAGCCGCGTGCCGAGGCATAATGAGTCAGAACTGGCTCATCCTCGTGAAAATAAAAATTACGGCATGTGCCGAATATTAGATGTACTGCACATATTCCTGAATTAACGCGCGAGTCGACCGATAGTCATGCACCTCTTTTGCCGCCGGCTGGCCCTGTTCATGGGCAGCGTTTTGTTGCCATTCAGCACCCTGCAGGCCGCTTCACTGACGGTGCTCACCTCGTTTTCGGAGGCGCCGGTCAAGGCGGTGATCGAGGGCTTTGCCGAACAATATCCCGGGATCCGGGTCGAAGTTATTTATCGGCGCACCATTCCCTCCCTGCGCTTATTAACGGAGGCCGATGCACCGCAAGTCGATATTATCATGTCCTCTTCGCCGACTTTTTTTAACACGCTGGACAAAGCCGGTTTGTTGGCGGCTTTGCCAAATGAAACTATGCCGCCCAAATGGCTCGCTCCCCATACCCTGGGGCTGGGCAATAAAGTGGCCGTGGTCGGTTATTCCAGCAGTGGCATCATGTATAACCGCCATTATCTGGCCAAATATCAGCTGCCGCAGCCCACCAGTTGGCAGCAACTGGCGTCCCCGCTCTTCATGGGGCACGTGATGATGAGCTCCCCCTCCCAGTCCGGCACCACCCACATGATGGTGGAGAGCGTGCTGCAGCAATATGGCTGGCAGCAGGGCTGGGCCCTGCTGATGCGCCTGGGTGGCAATCTGTCGGCCATCACGGCGCGCAGCTTCGGGGTGAGCGACGGCATCAGCCGCGGTCTGGCGGGGGCCGGCCCGGTGATCGACAGCTACGCCCTCACCAGCCAGGCCCGCTTCGATCATGTCGGCTTCAACATCATGCCGGACTCGGTGATCCTGCCGACCTACCTGGGGGTACCCCGTCGCTCGGACAATCCGCACAGTGGCGCCCTCTTTATCCAGTACCTGCTCTCCGACAAGGGGCAGGGGATCCTCGCCACTCCCGGCATGGCCAAGGCCACCCTGAGCCAGCCCAGGCTGGCCAGGCAGACCCGTTACGTCACCGACAAGGCGCTGCTCTATCGACGGGCAGGCCTGCTCAAGGCCCTGTTCGAGCAGGCCATCACCCAGCAGCTGCCCAGGCTGAAGATGACCTGGCAGGGGATCAACGGGTTGAATACCCATGGCGAGCCCTGGCGGGTTGCACTGCTGGAGCAGGCCGTCGCCAAGGCGAGCACGCCGCCGCTGAGCGAGCAGGAGGCGCAGGACCCGGCCCTGCTGGCGCTGTTTGACGGCCTCTATGACCGGGAGCAGGGCAATCCGCAGGCGGAGCGGGTGATGCACCAGTGGCGCCAGGCGACCGAGGCGCGCCTGAACGAGGCGCAGCGGCTGGTCGAACAGGCGGCCAGGCCATGAGCCGGCTGGGGCACCTGCTGGCCATGCCGCGCAGCCTGGGGCGGCGGCTCATCCTCGCCTTCGTGGCCATCACTGCCCTGACCGGCGCCATGGGCATGGCCGCCTATGTGATGTGGGATCGGCTGGGCCGGCAGATCCACCTCATCGTGGAGGAGAGCCTGCCCGCCATCGACAACGCCTATCAGCTGGAGCGGGCCAGTTCCCGCCTGTTGCTGCTGCTGGCCCAGCTGCGCGACACCCGGGATCCGGTGCAGTACCAGCGCCTCTCCCACGCGGTGTCGACAACCCTGCGGGACATCCAGCGCGCCTACCGGCTGGGCACCCCGGGGGATCAGGAGACACCCTTGCAACGCCAGGCGTTCGAGGAGCTGAGCGCGCTGGTGGCGGATCACGGGCGCTACCTCAAGCAGCAGATCGAGCACGCCGAAACCCTGCAGCAACTGCAAAAGCGCAGCAACTGGCTGCATCAGGATCTGGTGGACGATGCCGCCCCTCTGCTGCAGGAGGTGGAGTGGCACCTGACCGGCATGGTGGCCAGCCCGGACGACATGAGCGAGTTTGGCAATGTCATCAAGGAGTTCTCCGCCCTGCAGGATCTCACCTTCAAGGAGAACGAGCTGCAGTCCCTGGTCGGCGAGGTGATCGCCCAGCGTTATCAGCAGGATCTGGAGAGCGCCTTCCTGTTCATCGGCTACAAGATCGACGAGATAGACGAGCTGACCTCGCGGCTGGCGGAGTACCCCTCGACCGTGAGCTACCGCCAGATCCTGCAGGACATCATCATCCTGGTAAAGCCGGATGGCCCGCTGCACCGGCTGCTGCTGGCGGATGTGCAGACCCATCAGCAGCTGACGGCCCTGCGCCCCCGGCTGGACGACGCCGTGTCGCGCTATCACCAGAAGGTCAGCCTGATGGTGAGCGACGCCAACCGCTCCCTCAGCGCGCTGGGGGAGGACAGCAGCCAGCAGGTGGCGACCGGCAAGCTGGTGATCCTGGTGGTGCTGGCGCTCACCCTGCTGCTCAGCATCTTCGTGTTGGTGGTGCTGATAGGCCGCCGGCTGATCAAGCGGCTCGACTTGTTGGGGCAGGAGCTGGACAGGGTCGCGGTAGGCCGGCTGGACGTGCCGGTCAGCACCAGCGGCCGGGACGAGATCGGCCGACTGGGCGACAGCCTGCGCCACTTCAGCCAGCAGTTGCAGCAGATGGAGCGGGCCAATGCCCTCAACCTCATCAACAACACCCAGGCCTGTCTCATCACCTGCCATCCTGATGGCACCATAGAGTCGGTCAACCCGAGCGCGCTCACCCTGTTCCGGCAGACCGGCGTCGAGCCGGGCCGGCCGTTGTGGCAGGCCTTTCCGGCAGAGGCGAGGGCGATGCTGGCGGAGCAGTTCGGGGCGGACCAGCCGCTGCACCGGCTCGGCCACAGCGAGTGCACCCTGGCCTGCGATCAGGACGAGACGCCCCGTTTCCTGCATCTCAACCTGCGCCGCTTCGAACAGGGGCGCGGGTACAGATTCATCATCACCATCACGGATGTCACCCGCCAGGAGCTGACGGCCAGGGAGCTCAGCCTGCGGGTGGCGGAGCGTACCCGCGAGTTGACCGAGAACAACCGGCTGCTGGCGGAGGAGGTGGTGCAGCGCCAGCAGGCGGAGCGCACCCTGCTGCAGACCCAGGATGAGCTGATCCAGGCGGCCAAGATGGCGGTGGTGGGGCAGGCGATGACCAGCCTGGCCCACGAGCTGAACCAGCCGCTGTCGGCGATGATGACCTACCTCTACACCAGCCGGGCGGCCCTCGCCGCCGGCCAGCTGCAGGCGCTGGACCAGGACCTGGGCAAGCTCGACAATCTGGGGCGGCGCATGAGCCGCATCATCAATGCGCTGCGCCATTTCGCCCGCAAGTCGCCGGCCGAGGAGGTGCGGGTCCGGCTCGAGCTGGGGGCGCTGGCCGAACAGGCCGTGTTGCTGCTGGAGACGCGGGCGAAACGCGATGGCTGCACCCTCTGCAACGAGTTGCCGGAGGGGCTCTGGCTCGAGACCGACCCAGTGCTGCTGGAGCAGGTGCTGGTGAACCTGCTGGTAAACGGGCTGGACGCGGTGGCCGGACTGGCGCGGCGGGAGATCCGGCTGCAGTTGCTGGCGCAGAGCGACGCCCGGCTGCGGCTGGCGGTGGTCGACAGCGGCGCCGGCTTCGGCGAGGCGATCCTGCCCAGGCTGTTCACCCCCTTCACCACCTCCAAGGAGGTCGGGCTGGGACTGGGGTTGACCATCTGCCGCTCCCTGCTGGCCCGCTGCGGCGGGGAGATCATGCTGGGCTCGGCGCTGACTGGCGGCGCCATGGTGATAGTGGAATTGGCGGCGGTCGACCCTGCCGGGTCGAACGCCCATCAGAACGAGGAGAGTGCCATCTATGCTGTTGCCCGCTAACCGTCCCGCCAACGTGCTGCTGGTGGACGATGACGAGGACGTGCTGGAGTCCTATTGCCACCTGTTGCGGCTCTCCGGCTACCAGCCGAGGGCGACCACCTCCCCCCACGAGGCGCTGGAACTGCTGGCCGGCCAGTGGCCCGGGGTGCTGGTCTCTGACATCTACATGCCCGCCATGAACGGCATGGAGCTGTTGGCCCGGGTGCACGAGATAGATGCCGAGATCCCGGTCATCATGATCACCGGCCACGGCGACATTCCGCTGGCGGTGAAGGCGGTGAAGCAGGGGGCGTTCGACTTTCTGGAGAAACCGCTTCATCCCCAGGATCTGCTGGGCCTGCTGGAGCGGGCCTGCCAGCAGCGCACCGCCGTGCTGGCGCGCCGCAGCGAGATCCAGGCGACGGTGGATGACGAACTGATCGGTACCAGCCCGCAGATAGTGGCGATCCGCGGCCAGCTCAACCAGCTGGCGCAGACCGACAAGGATCTGCTGCTGGAGGGGCCGGCCGGCTCTGGCCGCCACACCCTGGCCCGGCTGCTGCACAGGATCAGCGCCCGGCGGGAGCAGGCCTTCCAGCTGCACGACTGCGGGTCGGCACCCAGCCTGGCGGAAGTGCAGGCCAGCCTGGCACTGGCGGGGCAGGGTACCCTGGTGCTGCAATCCCCGGCCCGCCTGAGCGCCGACTGCCAGCGCTGGCTCGGCAACCACCTGCTGGATCAGGAGCGCAAGGGAGGCAAGTCGCTGCGCACCATAGCGCTGTTCGAGGAGTCGCCGGAGGCGCTGGTGGAGCGCCAGCAGCTGATGCCTGAGCTCTACTACTTCCTCTCCCAGGTGCGGCTCAGGCTGCCGCGGCTGGTGGAGCGCAGCTGCGACATCATTCCCCTGTTCCGGGCCTTTCTGCGACAGGGCTGCAAGCGCATCGGCCGGCCGGTGCCGGCGGTGGATCGCGCCTATCTGGAGACGCTCAAGCGGCATCAGTGGCCCGGCAATCTGCGTGAACTGCGCAACGTGGCCGAGCTCTATGCGGTGGGGATCGTCAAGCTGGCCGGTGCGGAGCGGGCCATGCCGCTGGCGAGCGGCAAAGAGCCGCTGGACGATCTGGTGGAGGAGTTCGAGCGGCGGGTGATCGAGGATACCCTGTTCCTCTTCTCCGGCCGGGTGACCGACGCCGCCCAGTACCTCGGCATTCCGCGCAAGAAGCTCTACCTGCGCATGAAGAAGCATCAGCTCGACAAGGAGCAGTTCAAGCCGGCCACCTGAGGGGTTGCCGGCCTGCTCGTTCGGAGGATTATCCGGGTGGGAGCACGCCATGAGCCGCAGCGTGGCTCATGGTGCCTTGTCTCAGGCGACGTCGACGCCTTGCAGGGCGAACAGCTGCTCCAGATAGACGGCGACGCCGTCCTCGTCGGAGCTCAGGGTCTGCTCGTGGCTGGCCAGCGCCAGCTTGAGCCGGTCGTGGGCATTGCCCATCACCACGCCGCGGCCGACCATGCTCAGCATCTCGAAGTCGTTCATACCGTCGCCGAAGGCCACTGCCTGGGACATCTCCAGCCCGTGCTGCTCCAGCACGGCGCGCACCGCATTGCCCTTGTGCACCCCGGCGTGCATCACCTCGAGGCAGTCCGGCAGGGAGAAGGTGACGTTGAGCCGATCACCATAACGCTGGTTCAGCTCTGTCTCGATCTGCAGCAGCTTCTCGTGCTCGCCGATGTAAAACACCTTGTTGACCTTGTCCAGCGGGTGGCTGGCGAGATCGGTCAGGCGGTAGCTGAAGCCGGATTCATGATGGAACTGCAGCAGCCAAGGCATCTCCTCTTCTACCAGCCACTCGTCGCCGTAGTAGAGGTTGATATGGATGGAGGGGTCTCGCTCCAGCGCGATCAGCTCGGCCGCCACGCTGTCCGGCAGGGCCTGGTTGAAGATCAGTTGATCCTGCTTGTCGTGCACCACGGCGCCATTGGAGGTGATGAGATAGATGTCGAGCCCGAGCGTGTCGCGGATGCTGCGCACATCCACATGGTGACGGCCGGTGGCCACTACGAACTTGACTCCCTGATCCACCAGACGGTGCAGGGTATCGCGGGTGCGGGGGGAGATCTGGTGCTGCCCGTTGAGCAGGGTGCCATCGAGATCAGATACAACGACCTTATACATCATCACCTCGGGGTTACGAATGAAAGCGGGAGCAGTGTACAGCAACCGCTCCCACGACCCCATTTATTTAGGGATACAAAAAATAACCAGCCGCTAGTAGCGCGCGAAGAAGGCCAAGGTGGCGTTGAGTGCGGCCTGGCGCTGGGGATCGGCCTCCATGAACAGCTCGTGCCAGGCTCCTTCGATGCGCAGCGGCTTGCCCCCTTCGCAGCGAGCGTGCGCGCAGAAGGCGTCCTGCGCGGCGTTGTCCACCACGCTGTCGTCACCAGCCTGCAGCAGCAGCAGCGGCGTCTTGATGGCGCCGGCCCCGGCCACGGCGGCGTCCGCCCCCGTCAGCCCCTGATAGATCCAGTGGGCGGTGGCGCCCCCCAGCTTGATCTGCGGGCGCTGCTCATAGAGCTCGCGGAAGGCCTGATAGCGGGCTTCGCTGTGGCTCAGACCGTTGTCAGCAAAGGCGTGGCTCTCGTACGGGCCCTGACCCGGGCCGTAGGGAGGCTCGCCCAGCCAGCAGCCGACCGTGCCTATGGTGGCCGCCAGCCCCTTGGCCAGCCACTTGGGCAGGCCGCCCAAGTTGATGCCCATCATGGGGGAGGAGAGCACGGCCGCCTCGATGTCACCGGGCCAGCGCTCCAGATAGCGGGCCGAGATGGCGCCGCCCATGGAGTGGGCCAGCAGGAACAGCTTGGCGGGTTGGTCCGGGGCGATCACCTCGTCATGAAACTGCTTGAGATCGAGCACATAATCGTCGAACTGGTCGACATATCCCTTCTCCGGGTCGGCCAGCAGCCGATCGGACAAGCCCTGGCCGCGGTGGTCGATGAGGTAGAGGCTGTAGCCCTGACGCCACAGATCCCAGGCCAGCTCCTGATACTTGAGGTAGCTTTCGACCCGGCCGTTGACGATGAGGATGGCGCGATCGACCTTGGCCTGGCGCAGGGCGGCATAGCGGATGGTGATGCCATCCTTGCCCTTGAAGGCGCTTTCGACGGCGTGCTGGCGCCAGAAGTCGGGCAGCGTCTGCTGATGGAGGGTGGCGACGTCGGCTTCCGGCGTCAGCTGGTAGGGATTGTTCACGGCGAGGGCTCCGGCAGAAAACAGGGTCAGGGCCAGCAGGGCGGGCGATATCAGCTTCATGATGCCGACTCTTGCTGCCAGTGCTGGTAAAGCCCCTCGATGTCGCCCGAGCAGAGCAGCGGCATGGCCGCCTGCAGGCGCGGCAGCGGCCAGTCCCACCACCGCATCTCTTGCAGCAGGGCAATCTGCTCATCGCCGAAGCGGCGACGGATCGGCTTGGCCGGGTTGCCGCCGACTATGGTGTAGGGCTCCACATCCCGGGTGACCACGGCGCGGGTGGCGATAACGGCGCCATCGCCTATGGTGATGCCGGGCATGATCATGGCTTCCGAGCCGATCCAGACATCATTGCCGACCCGGGTATCCCCCTTGCGCTGAAAGCCGCTCTGCACCCCGTCGCCAAAGGTGGCCGGATCGAACGGGAAGGTGGATACCCACTCCATGCGATGGCCCTGATTGCCGGCCAGCAGGAAGGTGGCACCCGAGCCGATGGAGCAGAACTTGCCGATGAGCAGGCGATCCACCTCGCCCCAGATGCCGCTCTCCCAGGTCTCCCGGGTCGAGCCGTCACCCAGCAGATAGCGTACGCAGTGATCCTCGAACGTCTTGCCATGGTAGTAGCCGGAGTAGTAGCTGTAGTCGCCCGCCTCGATATTGGGGTTGCTGAGATGCTCCCGTATTACCTGGGACTCCAGCCAGCTGCCAAAGGGACTATTCATTATTATTGCTCCTGTAATTGCTCATCTTGCTGTGCTGCCCAGCCTTTGCGGGTCAGCTGCATCTGCTGCCACCACTGCTCGTCAGCCAGGATCTCGCCGGCCGGGCCGAGCTGGGGATAGGGCATCTCCTTCTCCTTGCAGAGCTGGGCATAGATGGGATAGCCCCCCTCGAACAGAATGCTGTTCTGCTCTTCCAGACTTAAGGGGCAGCCGCGTTGATAACAGCCGGCCAGCTCGCGTTGGCGCTGGGCCTCGTAGAGGATGGCGGCGGCGGCCACCGAGACGTTGAGGGACTGCACCATGCCCACCATGGGGATGACGATATGGTGATCGGCCAGGGCCAGCGCCTCTTCGCCGATACCGTGCTTCTCCTGGCCCACCAGGATGGCGGTGGGTTTGGTGTAGTCGATGGCGCGAAAATCCACCGAGCTGTCGGAGAGGTGGGTCGCCAGGATCTGCATGCCGGAGGCCTTGAGCTCGGCCACCGCGCTGCCGATGTCCGGGTGCAGCTTCACGTCCACCCAGTTCTGGCTGCCGCGGGCGGTACCCTTGCGCTTGTGGATCCAGCTCTTGGGCCAGATCGCGTGTACCCGGTGGATGCCGATGGCATCGGCGGTGCGCACGATGGCGGCCAGGTTGTGCGGCTTGTGGACCTCTTCCATGCAGACGGTCAGATCGAGCTGGCGCTGGGCCAGCATGTCGGAAATTCGTTTGAAGCGTTCAGGTGTCATGTCAGTTTCTATCGGGTGAGGCAGGTGCGCGCATCGCTTGCATGCACAGGGTCAAATCGGGCTGGCGCCGGGCCAGCATGTCTCTTGAAAAGCAGCAGGCGGCTTGCGCCGCCTGTGTTCAGTTTTTCTGCCGGCTCACCTTGAGCACGTTCGGCATCACCCGGATCTTGCGCATGATGTTGGCGAGGTGGATCCGGCTCTTGGTGGTGATGAGCAGGGTGACCAGATAGACCCGGCCATCTTTCTCTTCGGTGCTGATGGCGTGAATGTTGGCGCCGGTGGCGGCAATCACGTTGGCCAGCTCCGCCAGGGCGCCCTGGTGGTTGACGATCTCGATGCTGATGCCGGTACGGAACTCCTGTTCCTGCTCCTTGTCCACTTCCCACTGCACCGGCAGGTACTTGTCCGGCTCCTTGCTGTAGCCCTTGATGTTGCGGCAGGCTTCCTGGTGGATCACCAGCCCCTTGCCCGGGCTGATGTGGGCGATGATGGCGTCCCCTGGGATGGGGCGGCAGCAGTTGGCAAAGGTGACCAGCATGCCGTCGGCACCCTTGATCGGCATCTTCTTGCTGCTGGACTTGGGCTGCTCTTCCGGCGGCAGTTCATCCCCCAGCATGCGGCGCGCCACCATCACGCTCATGGCGTTGCCAAGACCCACGTCGGCCAGCAGGCCCTGCAGGTTCTCGTGCTTGGTGTCGGCCAGCACCTGCTTGATGCGCGGCTCGGGGATGTCTTCGATGTTCTTGGCGCCGAGCGCATGGTTGAGCAGGCGGCGACCCAGCACCACCGACTCCTCGGTGCGCAGGTTCTTGAGGAACTGGCGGATCTTGGAGCGGGCCTTGGTGGTCACCACGAAGTTGAGCCAGGCCGCGTTCGGGCGGGCCCCCGGTGCCGTGATGATCTCCACCGTCTGGCCGGAGTGCAGCGGGCTGCTCAGCGGATAGGGGTGGCGGTCGACCCGCGAGCCGACGCAGGCGTGGCCGATGTCGGTGTGTACCGTGTAGGCGAAATCCACCGGAGTGGCCCCAGCGGGCAGCTCCATGATGCGCCCTTCCGGCGTGAACACGTAGATCTCGTCGGGGAAGAGGTCGGTCTTGACCCCCTCGATGAATTCAAAGGAGCTGCCGGCGCTCTGCTGCAGCTCGAGCAGGCTCTGCATCCAGCGCTGGGCGCGGATCTGGGCGGTAGTACCCGAGCTGTCGCCATCCTGTTTGTAGGCCCAGTGGGCGGCGACGCCCTTGTCGGCCATCTGATCCATGAATTCGGTGCGGATCTGCACCTCCACCGGCACCCCGTGCGGCCCCACCAGCGAGGTGTGCAGCGACTGGTAGCCGTTGGTCTTGGGGATGGCGATGTAATCCTTGAAGCGGCCGGGGCGGGGCTTGTAGAGGCTGTGCATCTGGCCCAGCACCCGGTAACAGGTATCTATGTCCTTCACCCTCACACGAAAGGCGTAGATATCCATTACCTCATGAAATTGCAGCTCTTTTTTCTCCATCTTGTTGTAGATGGAGAACAGGTTCTTCTCGCGGCCGCTGACCTGGGATTCGATGCCAGCCTCACGCAGCCGGCCTTCAATCTCGCTCTGGATGGAGTCGATGATCTCGCGGCGATTGCCGCGGGCGCGCCGTACCGATTCGCGCAACACCCGCGAGCGCATGGGGTAGAGCGCCTCGAAGCCCAGCTCTTCCAGCTCGTTCTTCATGGTGTGAATACCGAGGCGGTTGGCGATGGGGGCGAAGATCTCGAGGGTTTCCCGGGCGATGCGGCGGCGCTTGTCCGGTCGCAGGGAGCCCAGGGTGCGCATGTTGTGGGTGCGGTCGGCCAGCTTGATCAGGATGACCCGGATATCCTGGGTCATGGCCATCACCATCTTGCGGAAGTTCTCGGCCTGGGCCTCCTTGCGATCGCGAAACTTCAGCTTGTCGAGCTTGGAGACGCCTGATACCAGCTCGGCGACGGCATCGCCAAACAGTTCGGCCAGGTCGGCCTTGGTGACAGGGGTATCTTCGATGACGTCGTGCAGCACGGCGGCCATCAGGGTCTCGTGATCGAGGCGCATGTCACCGAGAATGCGGGCAACGGCAACCGGGTGGGTGATGTAGGGCTCGCCGCTGGAACGCATCTGTCCCTGGTGAGCATCACGGGCCACCACATAGGCTTGCCTGAGCTTCTCCACCTGCTCGGGTGGCAGGTAGGAACTGGCTATTTCTTTAAGATTTTCAAATAAATACAAGACAGTCCCCGCAGCGGTGAAACGGCAATCCGTGGATATAGAGGGTATAGTCCTGAGTTTGCGAGGTTTTCGAGCGGTTGTAAATGGGAGAGAACAGTCGGCACCCGGGCGGGCGCCGACTATAGGAAACAGCTGACTTAACCGCGGCCTTCGGCGATGGCAGCAACGGCAGCCAGCTCGGCGGCTTCCTGCTCTTGCTGCTCATAACGGTCCTGGGTGTCCATCACCTGGTTGTTCACCAGACCCAGTTCGATCTCACGCAGGGCGATCACGGTCGGCTTGTCGTTCTCTTCGTCAACCAGGGGATCTTTGCCTTGAACCGCGATTTGACGGGCGCGGCGTGCGGCGACCAGCACCAGGTCAAAACGGTTACCTACCTGTTTTACAGCATCTTCTACAGTAACGCGTGCCATGCAGGACTCCAGTGTTTGGGCTTTCTCGGTTTAAAAAAGCGGTGTTTAAAAATGACGCAAAAGTTTACTTGTTTTTGGCCTATTCTGCCAGTAGCTGTTGCAGCAAGTTTTGTTGGGCCTGCTGCTGCTGGCGCAATTCCAGCCGTTGGCACTCGATGATGGCCCTGAGCTGGAACAGCGCCTGCTCAAAGTCTTCGTTGATGATGACATAGTCATACTCGTCGTAGTGCACCATTTCGGCAATGGCTTTATCCATCCGGCCCTTGATCACCTCGGCACTGTCCTGGCCGCGGCCGATCAGGCGGCGCTCCAGCTCTTCGCGGCTGGGGGGCAGGATGAAGATGGACTTGGTCGGCATCTGCTCGCGGATCTGGCGGGCACCCTGCCAGTCGATGTCGAGGAAGACGTCGATGCCCTGCGCCAGGCAGGCTTCGATGGCGGCGCGGGAGGTGCCGTAGTAGTTGCCGAACACCTCTGCCCACTCCAGAAAGTCGCCACGCTCGATCAGCGCCTTGAATTCTTCCACCTTGACGAAGTGGTAGTGTACCCCGTGCTCTTCACCGGGACGGGTGGCGCGGGTGGTGTGGGAGACCGACAGCTGCATCTTGCCTGCGCTGTTGTGCTTGGTCAGCAAGGCATTGAGCAGGCTGGATTTACCCGCTCCGCTCGGGGAGGAGATGATATAGAGAGTGCCTTGTTGCGCCATGTCTGTACCTTTAATCTAAACCCGTGTTTTGGTTGTAGCAGAGGCCGCCGTCTTGTGCCCGAAAGGGAGACAGCCAAATCCGAAACGCGGAAAATTCTTGAAGAAGAGGGATGTAAAGGCGGCGAATTTTAACAGAAGGCGGCGGATAAAAAAACGGCCGGAATCATATTCCAGCCGATCAAAGTATTCGTAGCTTGCTGCGGGAGCGTAACCCACATCAGCCCTCATTCTGCCTGCCGTTGCGGGGGCGGGCCAGCAGATTATCCCTGCCGCTGGCTTCGGGATTTCCGAGTTACGCGCATCATCAGCGCGGCAGTTGACGCTCGATGCAGAGGCGGTCGAAGGCGGCGATGACCCGTTCGCTGGTGATTTTGCCCATGGCGTCCGGATCCTTGAGGCGGGTGCGCCAGCCAAGCTCGGCCAGCGGCTTGCCGGTCTCCTGCTCAATCAGCTCCTGATAGACGCTGACCGCGTAGTCGCGGCACAGATAGGGGCCGGTACGATCCGGGTTGTGATGGGCATAGAGGCCGAGCACCGGCGTACCCACCAGGGTGGCCATGTGAGCCGGGCCGGTATCGGGAGCCAGCACCAGGCTGGCCTCCTTGATCAGCGCCAGCAGTTGCTTGAGGTTGGTCTGCCCCACCAGATCCACCGGCTTGCTGTGGCTTAAGCGCTGAATATTGGCGGCCAGATCCTGTTCCAGCTTGGCCGGCCCGCCACACAGATAGACCTGAAACCCCTTGCTGGCGGCGTGATCCGCCAGTGCGGCATAGCCGGCGGCAGTCCAGTTCTTGAAGGCCTTGCTGGCGGCGGCACAGATGAGCAGGGTCGGCTTGCCGCCGATCTTCTCCTTCGCCCAGGCCTGGTGCTCGGCGCTGATGGGCAGTTGCCAGTCAGGGGTCAGATCCTGGATGCCAAGCTCTTTGGCGAAGGCGAGGAAACCGTCCAGCACGTGAGGCGAGGCGGGGGATGGCACCTTGTGATTGGTGAACAACCACTGGCCGTCGCTGGCCCGTTCCCGATCAAACCCGAGCTTGACCTTGGCCTTGATGCCGAGGGTGGCGATGCTGGCCCGCATGGCCGCCTGCAGGTGCAACAGGGCATCGAACCTGCGCCCCTTGAGGGCCTGCCAGAGCTCGCGATAGCCGCGCCAGCCCTTGCTCTTGTCGAAGGGGATGACCTCGACCCCGGGCAGATCGGCAAACAGGGTCGCCTCAATCTTGCCGGTGATCCAGGTGATGCGGGTCTGGGGCCAGGCCCGCTGGATGACGCGCACCAGCGCCAGCGCGTGGCAGCAGTCGCCGATGGCGGAGAGCCGCAGGATGCAGATGGAGGAGGGCGGCGTTTGGAACAGCGGCATGATGTGGCGCAACGATGGCAAAATGGATGGATGGCATTATGCAAACTCCCCTGTGGATTGTAAAATTGCGCACGACTGGCAGCCGGCCCCACCGGGCCCCTGTTGCCCTGGCCCTGAGCGCCAACCCGTAGCGATGACCGACCGGAATGACCAAGATGCAAATTCAGACCGAACACAACCAGATCTGCTGGTATGCCGAAGGGGCGTTTCGCGACCCTTCTCCCGAGCTGTTTGATCCGGCCTGGTGGCAGAACAACCGGCAGGTGGTGGGTACCTCCATCGGCCGCGGTGTGACCTGGTTCGTGAAGGATGAATCCCGCCACCTGGTGCTGCGTCACTACTATCGCGGCGGCATGGTGGGCAAGGTGGTGCGGGATCGCTTCTGGTTCGAGGGAGTGGAGTCTAGCCGGGCCATGGCCGAATACAGCCTGCTGGCCAAGTTGAGCGCCCAGGGGTTGCCGGTGCCGCGCCCGTTTGCCGCCCGCATGGCCAAACAGGGCCCCTTCTACCGGGCCGACATCCTGATCGAGCGCATCCGCGGCGCCAAGGATCTGGTCGCCCTGCTCAAGCAGGGGCCGATCGCCGGCGAGGTGTGGCACAAGGTGGGCCAGACGGTGCGCCAGTTGCACGACGCCGGGGTCTATCACGCCGATCTCAACAGCCACAACCTGTTGCTCGACAAGGAGGGCAAGGTGTGGGTGATCGACTTCGACAAGGGGGCCATCCGCTCGCCCGGCAACTGGCAGCAGGCCAACCTGGAACGCTTGCTGCGCTCCTTCAACAAGGAGTCCCAGCTGCATACCAGTTTTCACTTCGTACCGGAGAACTGGCAGGCCCTGATGAACGGCTATCAAGGAAAAGCGAGCTGACCCTGTTGCTCGGCGCGAGAGCCAATGTTACTTATTGAGAAGGTCTTCAGATTCGGTGTCGAGGCGCTCGATGGACATGCTCAAGGCTCCCCTCAGGGAGGCAATTACCCGGTTTGATCTGGCGCTGATGGCGGATGCCATCGCCTTGCTGGAGGCAGGGCTCTGGAGCTGGAGTCCGCAGCAGGGCGTGCAGCGAGATCTCTCCTGTCTGCGGCTACTGGGATTGAACGAAGCCGGTCTGGATGATCTCGGCTGGCTGGAGCGGGTGCACCCCGACGATCTGGGGAGCCTGCAGGAGGCGCAACTGGCCTGCCAGAGCGGGCGGGTGGCCCAGATCCGGCTCGAATACCGGATCCTGCATCACGATGGCCACTATGTTCGGCTGGAAGAGCGGGCCAGGCGCGATGTCCACGGCCAGGTGCTGGGGGTGGTGCGTCTGCTCGAACCGCAGGCAGTGCAGGTGGAGGAGCGGCACGGTACCGATCCCCTCACCGGGCTGGAGAGCCGCAGCCGCTTCGAACAGCTGCTCGATGAGCGGCTGGCCAGCGCCAGCGGCAGTTTCAGCCTGCTGCAATTCACCGTCGATCACAGAGCCAAGATCCAGCAGCTGTTTGGCGAGGCGGCCTGCGACGCCATGCTGGCCAAGCTGGCCCGCATCGTGCGCCACGAACTGCGGCGGGAAGATCCCTTCGCCCGCTGGGACGAAGACGGCTTCATCCTGATGCTCTCCCAGACCGACCGACTGAGCGGCCTCGAGATTGCCGAGCGACTGCGGATGGAGATCGCCGATGCCAGCCTGTTGCCGCAACGGCCGGTGACCGTCAGCATCGGGCTGGTGCAGAGTCAGGCCGGCGAGCAGATCGATCACCTGCTGGCCCGACTGGCCACCTGTCACGGTCAGGCCAGACGGGAGCACAACACAGTCGTTGGCTGATTTTTAGTCAGCGTTCACTTACCCCATGACGCTGGCACACCCAGAGGGAGGCCAGCATCAGCAGGCCGCCCAGGCTGAGCCTGAGCAGGTCGGTATCCTTGCCCCACAGCACTAGGTTGACCAGAAGACCCGCCGGGATCAGGGCGTTGTTCATGATCGCCAGCACCCCGCTGCTGACCTGGGTCGCCCCCTTGTTCCACAGGAAGTAACCAAGGCCCGAGGCACCGATCCCCAGCCACAGCAATATGCCCCACTGCAGGGCGCTGGTGGGGTATTGCGGCGTGCCGAGCAGCCACCAGGCGGGCAGGGCCACAGCCAGGGCGCCCAGATAGAAGCAGCCGAACACCGCCAGTTGCGGCGGTTGCTGTTCCTCCCGCGCCAGCAGTACCTTGTAGCCCACCTGACCCAGGGCGAAGCAGACGTTGGCACCCTGCACCACCAGGAAGCCCAGCACGTAGCTTTCGGTCAGCCCGTCGAAGCGGATGACGGCCGCCCCCAGCACCGCCAGCAGTGCTCCCCACAGATAGACCGGCTTGAAGCGCCGCTCCAGCAGATCGTGGATCAGGGTGACGTAGATGGGGGTGAAGATGGTGAACACCAGAACTTCCGGCACCGTCAGCAGCAGGAAAGAGTGGTAATAGAACAGATACATGATGCCGAGCTGGGTGGCGCCGAGGGCCATCAGCTTGGCCACCAGGTCGGGCCGCAACCAGCGTCGTCTGAGAAAAGGCAGAAACACCAGGCTGGCGAGCACGATGCGGGTCAGCACCGAAAAGTAGGCATCCACCTGGCCGGCGAGATAGACCCCGATCAGGCTGAAGGAGAATGACCAGAGCAGGGTAACCCCTATCAAGTAGTTCATGTGGTTGATTTGTCGTCAGTTGTCAATTTTGAAGGGGGCTATGATGGCCGAGAAGGAAGCCTTGATCCAGCGTTTATGGCGCCAGTTGCCACAGATCGGAGCATTTGCCTTTAGCGCGAGCAACGGGGCAGGCTCCGCCACCGACTGGAGTGGCAGCGGCGAGGGGGAGGTGGTGGTGACCGATCACCAGGGCGGCTGGTTGTTTGTCGAGACGGGTCGCTATACCACGCCCCATGGCCGGGTGCTGACCATGCACAATCGTTTCTGGTGGCAGCGCGGCGAGCAGGGGATCCGGCTCTCCCATCTGCGCTATGAACAGCCGGTGGTGCTGTTCGAGCTGCTGCCTCAGACGGATGGTCGCTGGCTCACCGCCGAACCCCATCTGTGTGGCCAGGATCACTACAGCGCCGAGCTGACGCCGACCGAGGGCGGTTTTCTGCTCGGCTGGCAGATCACAGGCCCGCGCAAGAACGAGCGGCTGAGTTATCGCTATCTGGCGTGATGGGACGGCAAGGTTGCCAGGCGGGCATAAAAAAACCGGCGCAGAGCGCCGGTAGAGGGGACAAATCGGAGGTTTTTTTAAAACGGTCCCAAAAACAGGAGAGATACACTCTCGTCACACATTCAGAAACAGAGGTCAGGCGCTCAACGCATAGCTCAGCATGGCTTGCAGCTTGCTGTCGAAGAACCAGGGCAGCAGCACCATCAACAGCCCGAGCAGACCCACCAGCCGCTGGCGATACTGCCAGCCGGCGATCACCACCAGGCCGCCGCAGAGCGTGGTCAGGATGCCTGACATAGGGCAGCCTCCCGCTGGACGCGGCGCTGCTGGGCCCACTGGTTGAGGGCGACCGAGCCCAGGATCAGGGCCAGTGCCACGCCGGTGGTGGACTGGATCTGCTCGCCGAGGAACAGGGCACCCAGCATGACGCCGAACAGCGGCACCAGGTAGTTGCTGAAGGAGGCGAAGGTCGGGCCCGCCTTCTGGATCAGCGCCATGTAGAGGAAGTAGACCAGACCGGTACAGAACACCCCGAGCACCGCGACGGCGCCGATGGCCTGCTGGCTCGGCAGGGTGAGCGCGCTCAGATCGGTGACGAACGGTGCGGCCAGCAGCAGCTGGATGGCCGAGGAGATCAGGATGTTGCGTGCCACGACCACCGGGTGGTCCTTGGCGAAGCGCTTGATCATCAGCAGGCCGATGGCGAAGCAGCTGGCACCGAACAGGATGGCCATGGCGCCGAGCAGGCCGGCATTCATCCCGCTGGCCAGTTTCGGCCAGAACAGCACCAGTACGCCGACGAAGCCGATGATCACGGAGACGAGACCGCCCTTGGTGATTTTTTCACCGGAAACCAACAAGGGTGCCATCAGGATGGTGACAAACGGGATACAACCCATTACCACGGCGGCGATGGCGCTATCCACATACTGTTGACCCCAGGCCACCATGATGAAGGGCAGGGTGGCATCGAGCAGGGCGATCAACATGTAGGTACGCCACGGGGTGTGCTCGCTCTTGAGACGCATGAACAGGCAGAGCAGACCCAGGGTCAGGCTGCCACACAAGGCGCGACCCGCTGCCACCATGATGGGGGGCAATTCGGTCACGGCCTGATGCATGAAAATGAACTGGGAGCCCCACAACAGGCCAATCGCCAGCAACAACAGATAGCTACGCATTTTAATCTCCGATGTAATTCGCCTGCGCATTCTATGCAATCTGCTACTATGCCAAAAATGAATTGTCGTCATCCAACCATGGTCAATATCGATGGAACTGCCCCTTTCCCGCCTAGACCTCAACCTGCTCACCGTGTTCGACATGCTGATGCAGGAGCGCAACGTCACCCGTGCCGCCGAGCGGCTGCACCTCTCCCAATCCACCGTCAGTCATGCGCTGGGGCGGCTGCGAACGGCGCTGGACGACCCTCTGTTCGTGATGAGCCGTCGCGAGATGATGCCGACCGAGCGCGCCAAGGCGCTGGCCGGTCCGGTGCGCCAGGCGCTGGCCATGTTGGAGCAGGGGTTGCGGCAGGCCAAGGGGTTCGACCCCGCCAGTGCGCGGCGGATCTTTCGTATCGCCACCCCGGGCTCGGTGGAGCATGGCCTGGTGCCGGCACTGGTGGAGCGGTTGCACCGGCATGCCCCTCACTGCCGGCTGGAGGTGTGCGAGCTGGCCAATAGCGACTACGAGCGGGAGCTGGAGAAGGGGGAGCTGGATCTGGTGATCGGTTTCGCCGATGCCAACCACCTCTCGCCCCGGCTGTGGCGCGAACCCTGGTTCAACAACCCGCTGGTCTGTCTGTCGCCCCTTGGCAGCGAGCTGCCGGACGTGCTGGGGCCGGACGATCTGGTCAGCCGGCCCCATATCCACACTTCCAGCTGGGGTCACAGCCAGGCCATGGTGGATCTCTGGCTGGCCCGCTTCGGGGTGGAGCGGGAATTGGGTGTCCGCCTGCCGAGCTTTATGGCGGTGCCGCCGCTGATGGCCACCGGCCGCTATTTGGTGGTGGTGCCCGAGATGATCGGGCGCCACTTCTGCCGCTACTATCCGCTGCGGCTGCACCAGCTGGACCCCGCCATCCCCATCGTCTATCTGATGGCGGGCCACCCGCTCACCGCCCATGACGAGGCGATCGGCTGGTTCAAGGGGCTGTTGCACCGGCTGGCGTTCGAGCGCTACGGCGCGGATGCGCTCGGCAGCCCGGCGCAGCGCGGGGCGGATCAGTTCAATCCGGCGAAGTAGTCGAGCCCCATCGCTCCCTTCACCTCGGCCAGCACCTCGTCGGTCAGGGCGCGCGCCTGCTCGGTGCCCTGCTGCAACAGGCGCAGCAGCTGGCGCTTGTCGGCGATGGCCGCCTCGCGCCGTTCCCGCATCGGGGCGAGCAGGGTCTGCAGGCAGTCGTTGAGCACCTGCTTGCAGCGCATGTCCCCCAGCCCGCCGCCCTGATAATGGGCCTTCATCTCGGCCACCAGTGCCTTGTCGGGGTGGAAGGCATCCAGATAGGCGAACACCGTATTGCCCTCCACCTGACCCGGATCGCTCACCTTGAGGTGGTTGGGGTCTGTATACATGGCGAACACCGCCTGCTTGATCTCGTCGCTCGACATGCCGAGCTCTATGGTGTTGCCGAGGGACTTGGACATCTTGGCCTTGCCGTCGATGCCGGGCAGGCGGCCGGTGTCGCTCAGAATGGGCTGGCACTCGGTCAGCACCTCCTTGCCAACCAGAGAGTTGAAGCGGCGCACTATCTCGTTGGTCTGCTCCAACATGGGCAGCTGATCCTCGCCCACCGGCACATGGGTGGCGCGAAAGGCGGTGATGTCGGCGGCCTGGCTGACCGGATAGATCAGGAAGCCGGCCGGCAGGCTGCGCTCGAACCCTTTCTGCTGGATCTCCGCCTTGACGGTGGGGTTGCGCTCCAGCCGGGCGACGCTGACCAGGTTGAGGTAATAGGTCGTCAACTCGGCGAGGGCGGGCAGGGCGCTCTGCAGGCAGAAGGTGGTCTTGGCCGGGTCGAGGCCGGCGGCCAGGTAGTCGGCCATCACCTCCAGCACATGGTCGGTCACCTTGGCCGGGTTGTGGCCGTTGTCGGTCAGCGCCTGCAGATCGGCGATCATCACGAACTGACGGTAATTGTGCTGGGCGGCCACGCGCTGGCGCAGCGAGCCGACGTAGTGGCCGATGTGCAGTTTGCCGGTGGGGCGGTCGCCGGTCAGGATAACGGGGTTGTGCATGTCACTCTCTCCAGTTGGGTGAGCCGGGAGGCGACAAAGGGATGAAAACAATGACCGCCTCTCGGCGGTCACGGTGTTTTCTTTGGGAAATTTTACATAGAAAAGCAGTGCCGCCTGTTTAAGAGCAGCACCACCAGTAGTTGTGATTGAACGAGGTCATATTCATGGCAAATCAAACTACGCCTGTTCGGTTATTTCTGCAAGGGGACGACCAGCAGATCGCAGGGCACGGTATTCATCAGCTGGCGCGCACTCGAAGTGAGCAGGCTCCAGAAGCTCTGGCGGTGGCCGCACACCAGCAGGTCGATCTGATAATCCCTGACCGCCTGGTTGACCCGCTCGCTCAAATCGCCGCAGATCACCAGCTTCTTCTCGATGGGGTAGTCCACCGAGGCCAGGAAGGCTTCCAGCTTCTCTTTCGCCTCGGCGATCACCTGGTCCTGCACGTTGTCGATGTCGATATCGATCATCTCGGTGTAGAGATCCTTGAGGTCCACATCGACATGGATCACCGACAGCTTGGCGCCGTTGGAGCGGGCCCGGTCGACCGCCTTCTCGATCACCTTGCGGTTGTCTTCCGAGAGGTCGATCGCGGCCAGTATGTGTTTGTAATAGGTTCCATTCATGGGAGTTCTCCTCACTGATCCTGAGTCCACTATACCAATGTCTGCTGAAACTAAAATGGTGTCCCCGGCACAGTTTTGGGATTTAAAAGAGTGTCCTATGGAGCTTGCTGTCGATGATGGGCAATAAACTGGCGATAAATCGAACAGGAGTTTGAAGCAGGTCACACCCGCCGGCTTGCCCGTAGCCGGTGACAGGCATAGGATGTGCCCGTGTTTCGCAATGAACACAAAACAACAAAAAGCATCTGAATACCGCTTTGGGGAGCCTCGCGCTCCCTTTTGTTTTTCTGCCCTCTTCCCGCCGATATTCCGCCCGACATCAAGGTAATCCCGCCCCGCTTGGTTATGCTGTAGCCAGTTCCCTTGGCAAACCGTGGCGCGCCGCTGCGTCCCACGGTCGTTCCTGCTGTCGTGTTCCTTTCCCGGAGACTCCTTGATGATCATTCATCCGCAAATCCAGGGCTGCGTCGCCCGCAACTGTCACCCCATCGGCTGCCGCGCCGCCGTGCTGCAGCAGATCGCGCGGATCCGGGCGGCGGGCCCGTTCAACGGGCCGAAACGGGTGCTGGTGCTGGGGGCCTCGTCCGGCTTCGGGCTGGCGTCGCGCATCGCCCTGGCCTTCGGGGCCGGGGCCGACACCATTGGCGTGTCGTTCGAACGCGGCCCCTCCGACAAGGGGCTGGGCAGCGCCGGCTGGTACAACAACATCTGGTTTCGCACGGAGGCGGAACAGGCTGGCCGCGTGGCCATCAACCTGATCGGCGACGCTTTCTCAGACCAGATGCGTCAGCAGGCCATCGACGTCATCCGCCAGCAGCTCGGGCAGGTGGATCTGGTGATCTACTCGCTGGCGAGCGGCATCCGGGTACTGCCGGACGGTACTCAGGTGCGCTCCGTGCTCAAGACCACCGGCCAGCCATTCAGCGGCTGGGGGCTGGATCTGGAACAGGACACCCTGGTGCAGCAGTCGCTGGATCCGGCCACCCCGGAGGAGATCCGCGACACCGTCAGCGTGATGGGGGGCGAGGATTGGCAGCTCTGGCTGCAGGCACTGCTGCAGGCAGATTGCCTGGCGCCCGGCGCCCAGACGGTGGCCTACTCCTATATCGGCCCCGAATCGACCTACCCCCTCTATCGGGACGGCACCATCGGTTACGCCAAGGAGCACCTGCACGCCACCGCCGAGACCATCAACCTGCAGCTGGCGGAGATTGGCGGCCACGCCTGGGTGTCGGTTTGCAAGGCGCTGGTGACCAAGGCGAGCGCCTTTATTCCGGTGTTGCCTGTCTATCTGGGCTTGTTGATGGGGGTGATGAAGGAGCGCGGGGTGCACGAAGGCTGCATCGAGCAGATGCAGCGGCTGTTCGCCAGCAAGATATACGGCCCGCAAGGGGTGGTGGCTGACGGCAACCGACTGATCCGGATGGATGACCACGAGCTCGACCCGGCCGTGCAGGCCGCCGTCTCGGCGCTCTGGTCCAAGGTGACGCCGGACAACTTCCACGCGCTGGGGGATTTTGCCGGGCTGCGGCAGGACTTCATGCAGCTCAACGGCTTCGAGCTGGCGGGGGTGGACTATGGCGAGCCGGTGGATGTCGCCTCCTTCACCGAGTTGCAGCCCTGAGTCAGGGGAGGCTGTGGCTCAGGCCACGCTGCTGGCCAGTGCCTCCGGTTCTTCGGGGTTGCCAGGCTCCGCGGCCAGTATGGTCTGATTGCGGCCCTGGCGCTTGGCCTGATACATGGCCATGTCGGCCCGGTGGATGAGCTGGCCCAGCCCGTCATCGGCGGCCGAGCGGCCGGCCACCCCGATGCTGATGGTCATGCGCGGCTGTTCGATCTGGCCGATGCGCTGGCGCAGTTGCTCTGCCAGATACCAGCAATCCGCCGCCGGCAGCGGCACCGCTACCAGAAACTCCTCGCCACCCCAGCGCCCGACCAGCTGCAGGTCGGGTGCCCAGGATCTCAGCTCCCGCGCCAGCCGCTGAATAGCCCTGTCCCCTGCCTGATGGCCATGACGGTCGTTGATCTGCTTGAAGTGATCGATGTCGATGATGATCAGGGTGAGCGGTCCCTCCTGCTGCCAGCGGCTGGCCAGCCGCTCCAGCAGGGCACGGCGATTGGGCAGCTCGGTCAGCTGATCGAAGGTGGCCAGCTTGTAGAGGTGGCGTGAGCTGCGGTGCAGCCGATGGGTGGTGAGTCCGAGCAGCAGCAGGGCACCGGCCAGCAGGCCGACCAGCATCAGCTGGTAGTGGCGGGCACTCTGTTGATGCAGCAGCTGCTGGCGCTTGTTCTCGTTCTCCTGCTGCAGCACCCGGTTGCTGGCCTCGCTGCGGGCCAGATCCATCTCGGCCTGGAAGGCGGCGGCATGCTGGCTCAGGGTCTGGTTGAAGTGCTGCTTGTAGTCGCTCACGTATTCGCTGAGCGCCTGGTAGGCCTCCGGGTAGCGCCCCTGGTCCGCCAGCAGACTGGCCTGCAGCGCCTTGCTGGCGGCCCCCGCACTCCCCTGGCTGGTCAGCACCTGCAGCGCCAGCTGTTTCTCGCCGCTGCCCTGCAGCGCCCGGGCCCGGGTCTCCTGCAGGCGCATGCCGGCTTCCGGGTAGCCCAGCTGCCGATACAACGCCTGTGCCTCGTCCAGGGTGCGCAGGGCGCCGACCCAGTCGTGCTGGGCGTTGAGCGCCATGGCCTGATAGCCGAGGATGATGGCACGGTAATCCGGCGCCAGATCCGGGTTGCTGAGCAGATTGTCCAGCAGCCGCCTGGCCTGGGCGGGGCGATCCGTGTCTATGTAGAGCCGCGCCATGTTGGCGCGGATGATGATCTGGTTGTTGGGCTCGCCCAGCTGCACCATGCGTTGCAGCGCCTCCAGATAGTAGCCTTCGGCTTCCCGCGCTAGGTTCAGATCGGCATAGAGGTTGCCGAGGGTCATCAGCAGGCGGGCACACTGCAAGCTGGCGATGGGGGAGTCCGGTACCGATTGTTTGAGGCGAAAGGCGGTCTTGAGTTCGGCGATGGCCGGGCTCAGTTGCTGGGTGCGGTAGAGGGCGAGCCCGTTCAGGGCGTGCCACTCCGAGGTCTGTTGCGGATGGCCGGCAACGGCGGGTCTGAGCTGCTCCAGCAGGGTGAGCGCCTGATCCGGCGCCTCGGTATCCAGGGTGAGGGCGATCTGCTGCAAGCGGAAGTCGAGCAGGCGCAGGGTCTCCTGCTGGGCGCTGGCCAGCCCGCGGGCCCGGGCGTTGTCGAGCAGGGCCTGTGGATAGCGCCCCAGCGCGGCCTGGGCCAGGGACCTGGCGTAGAACAGTTCCATATCCTGCTGGGGACTGGCGTCGAGGCGCTGCAGATAGCCGACGGGATCGCGCGCCGCCTGCAATTCAGCCTCTTTCAGCAAGGAGGGAGCTGCCTGCAACTGGGTCATCCAGAGCAGCGCCAGTGCCATTATGAATCTCATTGAATCCTTTCCCCGACCACTGGCGCCATCATAATGGCTGAATCCGCTTACACCATGTTTCTTTGCTTCTCTATAACCGTATGGGGGATAGGATGAGGCGAAAAGCTGTCACAACTGGGATCTTCGGCCGCGCTATCTGGTTGCGTCGGGCTGCAACTGTGGCGACAATCGTGACCAAATCACAGTGGAGAATCATCATGTTGGCCAAAGCCATGATCGAGAAGTTGAACGAGCAGATTAATCTTGAATTCTATTCCTCCAACCTCTACCTGCAGATGAGCGCCTGGTGCGAGGACAAGGGCTTCGAGGGGGCCGCCACCTTCCTGCGCCAGCATGCGGTCGAGGAGCGCCAGCACATGGAGCGCCTGTTCACCTACGTGAGCGAGACCGGTGCCATGCCGCTGCTGGGTGCCATCGATGCCCCTCCCCACGAGTTCAAGTCGCTGGGCGACATCTTCCGCACCACCCTCGAGCATGAATACCACATCACCAAGTGCATCAACGGCCTGGCTCACGTGGCGTTCACCACTCAGGACTACTCCACCTTCAACTTCCTGCAGTGGTACGTGGCCGAGCAGCACGAAGAGGAGAAGCTGTTCAAGAGCATCGTCGATCGTCTGAGCCTGGTGGGCGAGGACGGCAAGGGCCTCTACTTCATCGACAAGGAGCTGGCCGAGCTGGCCAAGGGCGCCCCGGCCAGCATCATGGATGGCAACGCCTGATAGTCGTGGACACTTAGTGTTCAGCCAGTACAATGACGGCCCCTCTTAACAGGGGCCGTTTTCTGTTGCAAATGTCCTGCAACCGCTGGGCTGGTGTCTGCCGGGTACAATGACGGTCTCTCGTTTGAACAGGGGCCGTTTTTCTTTTGATGGGTGAGTGATGATGAAGCAGTTTGATGTGGTGGTGATCGGCGCCGGGGCGGCCGGCTTGATGTGTGCGGCCCAGGCCGGTTATCGGGGCCGCTCCGTGCTGGTGCTCGACAATGCCAAGAAGCCGGGCCGCAAGATCCTCATCAGCGGCGGCGGCCGCTGCAACTTCACTAACCATCAGGCCGGCCCCCACGCCTTTCTCTCGGCCAACCCCCACTTCTGCAAGTCGGCGCTGGCGCGCTACACCCAGCAGGATTTCATCGATCTGGTAGACCGGCACGGCCTGAACTATCACGAGAAGACCCTGGGCCAGCTCTTTTGTGACGAGAGCGCCAAGGAGATCGTCGACATCCTGCTGACCGAGTGCGACTGGGCGGGCGTGGCCCTGCAGTTCCAGACCGAGATCCTCACCGTCAGCAAGGGCGAAGAGGGCTTCGTGCTGACCACCAGTCAGGGAGAGATAACCTGCCACTCGCTGGTGGTGGCCACCGGCGGCCTCTCCATGCCGAAGCTCGGTGCCACCCCCTACGGCTTCAAGCTGGCGGAGCAGTTCGGCCTCAAGGTGCTGCCGACCCGTGCCGGGCTGGTGCCCTTCACCCTGCATCAGGCAGATAAAGAGGCCTTCGCCGATCTGGCCGGGGTCAGCCTGCCGGTGGCGGTGACCGCCGAGGATGGCACCTGCTTCAAGGAGGCCATGCTGTTCACCCATCGCGGTCTCTCCGGCCCCGCCATCCTGCAGGTCTCCTCCTTCTGGCTGGCGGGGGAGAAGATCCACATCAACCTGCTGCCGGAGCTCGACATCGCCGCTACCCTCAGGGAGTGGGCCCAGGCCCATCCGGCACAGGAGCTGAAAACCGTGCTGGGGCGCGAGCTGCCCAAGCGCTTCGTCGACAAGCTGGTGGAGCTGGGCCAGCTGGTCAGCAAGCCGATGCGCCAGTACAACGAGCGGGAGCTGGAGGCGGTAGCCACCCTGCTGGGGGATTGGCAGATCCTGCCGAACGGCACCGAGGGTTATCGCACCGCCGAAGTGACCCTGGGGGGAGTGGATACCAACGAACTCTCCTCCAAGACCATGGAGGCGCGCAAGGTGGCCGGCCTCTACTTCATCGGCGAAGTGGTGGACGTGACCGGCTGGCTCGGTGGCTACAACTTCCAGTGGGCCTGGTCCTCCGGTTGGGTCGCCGGGAAGTACTGCTGACCACCCCTTGTTCTCATCCACTTCAGACGCGGCCGCTCAGGCCGCGTTTTTTATGGGTTGCATTCCTCGCGGGGTGGCCCGCTATCCCTTTCTAAGAGTCGGCAAGAACACGGTCAGCAGGCCGATGAGCGGCAGATAGGCGCAGACCCGGTACACGGTTTCGATGCTGGTGGCATCGGCGAGCTGGCCGAGCAGAGCCGCCCCTATGCCCCCCATGCCGAAGGCGATACCGAAGAACAGGCCGGAGATGGTGCCGACCTTGCCGGGGACCAGCTCCTGGGCGTAGACCAGGATGGCGGAGAAGGCCGAGGCCAGGATCAGGCCGATGATGACCGAGAGCACCGAGGTCCAGAACAGGTCGACATGGGGCAGCAGCAGGGTGAAGGGGGCGACGCCGAGGATGGAGATCCAGATCACCCGCTTGCGGCCGATGCGATCGCCGATCGGCCCGCCGAGCACGGTACCTGCCGCGACCGCAAACAGGAAGGCGAACAGATAGAGCTGGGCGCTCTCCAGCGACAGGCTGAACTTGTCCATCAGGTAGAAGGTGTAATAGCTGCTGAGACTGGCCATGTAGAAGAATTTGGAGAACATCAGTAGGCCGAGGATGGCCAGCGACCAGCCGATCTGGCGGCGGCTCAGACCGTGACCGAGGTGCGACTTCATCCGTTTGTGGAAGTTGGCGGCGTGGTGGCTGGACCAGCGTCCGACCAGGCTGAGCACGATGACGCCGACCAGCGCGAACAGCGAGAACCAGGCCGCGCTGCCCTGGCCTTGCGGCACTACGATCAGCGCGGCGAGCAGCGGGCCTATGGCCGACCCCAGATTGCCGCCGATTTGGAACAGCGATTGCGCCAGCCCGGGCTGACTGCCGGCCGCCATGCGGGCGACTCGGGACGATTCCGGGTGGAACACTGACGAGCCGATGCCGATCAGCATGGCCGACAGCAGCACGGCACCGAAACTGGCCGCCTGCGACAACGACAGCAAGCCGATCATCGTAAAACCCATGCCGAATGGCAATGAATAGGGCATGGGCCGGCGGTCGGTGTAGAGGCCGATGAGCGGCTGCAACAGCGAGCCGGTGAACTGGTAGGTGAGGGTGATGAGGCCGATCTGGGTGAATGACAGGTTGAGGCCGAGCTTGAGCAGCGGATAGATGGCCAGCAGCACCGACTGCATCATGTCGTTCAACAGGTGCGAGAAGCTGATGGCGGCGATCACCGGATAGCTGGTGCGATTCAAGGCATCGTGCGCGGCAGCGGCGGCGAGTGGCTGATCGGTACTGAGGCTCTTTTCCATGAGGGCGGGTTCTGTGAGTCTGGGTATGGCTTAACATGCCTGATCCCGACGCGTCTGGACACCACAAAGTGGTGAGTGCGGGGATGTGCAGTCCAGATATGAACGGATCATTGCTCGGTGCTTGTGCTTGTGCTTGTGCTCGGCGGGCGGAGGATTAGTATAGAAACCTCGTCGTCGCATTATGTGGGTCGCTACCCGCCATGGAGGGATCATGTTTGAGAGCCTGGGAGTCATCAACGTCTGGACCTACCTGAGCTGGCTGTTTTCCAGGTCCAGAGGGGCGCGCCATGTTTGAGAGCCTGGGTGTCATCAATGTCTGGACTTATCTGGTCGGGCTCTTCTTCATCATCATAGCGCCGGGGCCCAACTCGATTTATGTGCTGCGCACCGGGGCTAGCCGCGGCGTCGGCCCGGGCTACCAGGCGGCCCTCGGTGTCTTCGTCGGCGACGCCATCCTGATCTTCTGCGCCTATCTGGGCATCGCCTCCCTCATTCGCACCACCCCCTTGCTGTTTACCCTGGTGCGCTACCTGGGGGCCATCTACCTGCTCTATCTCGGGGTGAAGATCCTGCACGCCAACTTTATCGCCAGGCGGGAAGGGCAGGCGTCCGTGGTCGAGCACGGCGAGCGCTACTTCTCCAAGGCGCTTACCTTAAGCCTCACCAACCCCAAGGCGATCCTGTTCTACGTCTCCTTCTTCGTGCAGTTCGTCGACTTCAACTATGCCCACACCTGGCTCTCCTACCTGGTGCTGGCGAGCATGCTGGAGGCCATGAGCTTCGTCTATCTGACCCTGCTGATCTTCGGCGGCACCCTGATGGCCCGCTTCTTTGCACGCAAGGTACGCCTCGCCAGACTCGGCAACGGCCTCATTGGCCTCTTCTTCATGGGCTTCGCCGCCCGGCTGGCCACGTTGTCATCCTGAACCCCGACAAGGGGAAGTCGCGGCCTTCCCTATCCGGTCGGCTGGGGTAAACTACTGCGCTTTATCATGAGGGGATCAGTCCCTCATGCTTGCCTTCCACGTGTCATGGCGAGAGATAATTCAGTTGTGTTCCCTGGTTGCAATCGGTCGGATGGTCTCATGCTCGAAAATCAGATGATGTTGTTGGCGGTGTTCGAACGGGCGGCGCTGATGCTGATGACCCTGTTCTTCCTGACCCGTACCCGGCCGTTCCAGCGGTTGTTCCAGAAGCGGGACCACACCCCGGCCGAACTGGTGCTGGTCGCCGCCATCTTCTGCCTGTTTGCGGTGTTCAGCACCTATACCGGCATCCCCATAGAGGGGGCGCTCATCAACGTGCGGATCATCGCCATCATCTCGGGCGGCATCCTGTTCGGCCCCTGGGTCGGCATTCCGGCCGGGGTCATCTCCGGCCTGCACCGCTACCTCATCGACATGGATGGCCACACCTCTATCCCGTGTCTCATCGCCAGCATCATCGCCGGCCTGCTCGCCACCTGGCTGCACCTGCGCTGCCGCAAGTCGCGGCTCTGGCTCTACGGCATCCTGGCGGGCATGGCCTGCGAGGGGCTGACCATGCTGCTTATCTGGCAGCTGACCGAGCCCCATGCAGTGGGGGTCGAGATCGTCAGCCACATCGCCTATCCGATGATCGCCGGGGCGCTCTGTATCGGCCTCATCATCAAGCTGGTGCAGGACCTGGACGACGAGAAGGAGCTGATTGCCGCCAAGCAGGCCAAGCTGGCGCTGGACATCGCCAACAAGACGCTGCCGTTTTTCCAGAACATCGATCGTCACTCACTGAGCCAGGTGTGCGCCATCATTCGCAGCGAGATCAGCGCCGATGCGGTGGCCATCACCGACACCCGCGACGTGCTGGCCTATGTTGGGGTGGGCAAGGATTACTACGAGCTGGACGAGCACCACGCCATCAGCGCCATGACCCAGCGGGCGGTGCTGCTGGATCAGATCATCATCAACAACGATCTGCGCCAGTACCACCTGGCCGATTTCCACTCGGTCATCATTATTCCGCTGCGGGAGAACGGCGCCGTCAGTGGCACCCTCAAGATCTACTACCGCCGCACCCACAGCATCACCAGCTCCCTCAAGGAGATGGCGGTGGGCCTCTCCCAGCTCATCTCCACCCAGATGGAGGTGTCGCGCATCGAGCAACTGAAAGAGATGACTCGCAAGGCGGAGTTCACCGCGCTGCAGAGCAAGATCAACCCGCACTTCCTGTTCAACGCCCTCAACGCCATCTCGTCGTTGATCCGCATCCGGCCCCAGCAGGCGCGCCAGCTCATCGCCAATCTGGCGGACTACCTGCGCTACAACCTCAACAAGGGGGACACCCTCATCGACATCCAGGAGGAGCTGCAGCAGGTGCGCGACTACGTGGCCATCGAGCAGGCCCGCTTCGGCGACAAGCTGGAGGTGGTGTTCGAGGTGGATGACGTGCACATTCAGGTGCCGAGCCTGCTGTTGCAGCCGCTGGTGGAAAACGCCATCCTGCACGGCATCCAGCCCCGCAGTGCGCCGGGCAGGGTCACCATCGAGGTGAAACAGCTGGCGGGCGGCATTCGGGTAGCGGTGCGCGATACCGGTTACGGCATCAGCCAGGAGGTGATCGATGGGGTCGCCGCCGGGCGGGTGGAGAGCCGCAGCATCGGCCTGATGAACGTGCATCAGCGGGTAAAGCTGCTCTATGGCGACGGGCTGCACCTCAAGCGGCTGGAGCCGGGTACCGAAGTGAGTTTCTATCTGCCGGATCAGGAGTCGATGCCATGCTGAAAGCCATCATAGTGGAAGATGAATACCTCGCCCGCGAGGAGCTCATCTATCTGGTAAATCAGCACAGCCAGATCGAGATAGTGGCGAGCTTCGAGGACGGGCTGGAGGCGTTCAAATACCTGCAGGATCACGAGGTGGACGTGGTCTTCCTCGACATCCAGATCCCCTCCATCGACGGCCTGCTGCTGGCCAAGAATCTGCACAAGTCGAGCCATCCGCCCCACATCGTCTTCGTCACCGCCTACAAGGAGTTCGCAGTGGAGGCGTTCGAGCTGGAGGCGTTCGACTACATCCTCAAACCCTACAACGAGCCGCGCCTCATCAGCCTGCTGCAAAAGCTCGAGCTGGCGGGCAAGTCGCAGACAGGGCAGGGGAGCGAGCCGGGCACGCCACACAATCGCACCGTCAACCTGGTGAAGGGGGAGCGCATCATAGTCACCCCCTGCGAGCAGATCTATTACGCGGAAGCCGACGAGAAGCTGACTCATGTCTACACCCGCGATGATCGCTACGTGATGACCATGACCCTCAGCGAGTTCGTCAGCCGGCTGCCCGCCGAGGGGTTCTTCCGTTGCCACCGCTCCTACTGCGTCAACATCAACAAGATCCGCGAGATAGTGCCCTGGTTCAACAGCACCTATCTCATCCGGCTCCATGACCTGCCGTTTGAGGTGCCGGTCAGCCGCAGCAACATCAAGGCGTTCCGTCAGCTGATGCGGCTCTGATTGTCATTCATTCCCGCCGATCTGCATTTCATGCCTTAATCGGTCGGCGGGAGTGGCGTCTTGCCTATAGTGGCCCCAGTTTCCTTAAGGCCATTGACCGAGACGCATCATGACCATCGATCTGAATCGCACCCGCTATCTCACCCTGTTGGGGACCATCATCACCCAGTTCGCGCTGGGATCCGTTTACACCTGGAGCCTGTTCAACGCCCAGCTCTCCGACAAGCTGGACGAGCCGGTCAGCCAGGTCGCCTTCGCCTTCGGCCTGCTCAGCCTCTCCCTGGCGGTGGCCTCCTCCCTGGCGGGCAAGCTGCAGGAGCGGTTCGGGGTGCGCAACGTCACCCTGGGTGCCGGCGTGCTGCTCGGCATCGGCTTCTTCCTCACCGCCCACGCCAGCAACCTGGCGATGCTCTACCTCTGTGCCGGCATCCTGGTCGGTTTTGCCGACGGTACCGGCTACCTGATGACCCTCTCCAACTGCGTGAAGTGGTTCCCGGAGCGCAAGGGGCTGATCTCCGCCTGTTCCATCGGTGCCTATGGCCTCGGCAGCCTGGGCTTCAAGTACATCAACCTGCTGCTGCTCTCCAGCAACGGCCTGGAGACCACCTTCCAGCTGTGGGGGCTGATCGCCATGTCCATGGTGCTGGTGGGTGGCATGCTGATGAAGGATGCGCCCAAGCAGGCCACCGCCGTGCAGCAGAGCGAGAGCCGCGACTTCACCCTGGCCGAGGCGATGCGCAAGCCGCAGTACTGGATGCTGGCGCTGATGTTCCTCACCGCCTGCATGAGCGGTCTCTACGTCATCGGCGTGGCCAAGGACATCGGCGAGAACATGGTGGGCCTGCCGGCCGTGGTCGCCGCCAACGCCGTCGCCATCATCGCCATGGCCAACCTGGGTGGCCGGCTGGTGCTGGGCATCCTCTCCGACAAGATGTCCCGCATCCGGGTCATCACCATCGCCCAGCTGATTACCCTGGCGGGCATGGCGCTGCTGCTGTTCGTGCCGCTCAACGCCAACCTCTTCTTCGTGGCGGTGGCCTGCGTGGCGTTCAGCTTCGGTGGCACCATCACCGTCTACCCCTCCCTAGTGAGCGACTTCTTCGGTCTCAACAACCTGACCAAGAACTACGGCGTCATCTATCTGGGCTTTGGTCTGGGCAGCATCATCGGCTCCATCGTCGCCTCCCTGTTCGGCGGCTTCATGGCGACCTTCAACCTGATCCTGGTGTTGCTGGTGGTGGCGCTGGTGCTCTCCCTCACCATCCGCCTGCCGGCGCCGGTATCGGTGGAGCGGGCCTGATCACCTTCTTACCGCAGCAAGCAATGAAAAGACCCGGGCCTGGCCCGGGTCTTTTTTTGTGCGCGGCTCAGGGCTCAGCGTGGCGGCAGCCCCAACAGCTGGCGCACCCGCTGGCAGGTCTCTTCCACCGTTGGCCAGTCGGCGGCGGTGATGGTGACATGGCCCATCTTGCGGCCGGGGCGGGGCTCTCCCTTGCCGTAGAGGTGCAGATGCACGCCGGGCAGTACCAGCAGGGCGGCCCAGTCAGGCGTGCCGTTTTGCCAGAGATCCCCCAGCAGGTTGAGCAACATGGCGGGGCGCACGGCGATCCGGGCGGGCAGCGGCAGATCGCACAGGGCGCGCACCTGCAGCTCGAACTGGCTGCACTCGGCGTTGTCGAGGCTGGGGTGGCCCGAGTTGTGGGGGCGGGGTGCCAGCTCGTTGACCAGCAGTTTGCCTGCCACCAGGAAGAACTCCACCGTCAGCACGCCGACGTAGTCGAGGGCGGCGATCAGCTGTTCGGCGATACGTCTGGCGTCGGCCTCCAGCGCTGGTACGTTGGCCGGGGAGCGGGTCTGATCCAGAATGCCGCCGCTGTGCCAGTTCTGCACCAGCGGCAGGGCACCGATGGCACCGCTCGGGCTGCGGGCCAGGGTCAGGGAAAACTCACCCTCCAGCGGCAGGCGCTTCTCCAGCACGCAGGGCACGCCGCTGGCGGCCAGCACAGCCGGCAGCTGGTCGGCGGCCTGAATGGTCCACTGGCCTTTGCCGTCGTACCCTTCGCGGGCAGTCTTGAGGATGGCGGGGAAGAGGTCGTTGGGCAGGGCCAGCAGCGGCTCGCCCGGCTGCAGGGTCTGGTTGGGGGCGACCGGGATGCCGGCTCTGCTCAGGAAGGCCTTCTCTTCGCGGCGATCCTGACAGATGCGCACGGCACCGGCGGCCGGTCGTACCGGCTTGTACTGCTCCAGCAGGGCCAGGGCGGTGGCCGGTACGTTCTCGAACTCGCAGGTGACGGCGGCGCAGCGGCTGGCCAGATCGTGCAGCGCCGTCGGGTCGTCATAGGCGGCGACAATATGGTGATCGGCAGCCGCACCGGCGATGCTGGCAGGATCGGGGTCCAGTACCGCCACCTTGTAACCGAGGCGGTGGGCGGCCATCACGAAGTAGCGGCCGAGCTGGCCGCCCCCCAGCATACCGAGGGTGGCGGGTGGCAGTATCATGCCGGGTCCTCCAGGGTGAGGGCCAGCACCCGGTCGCGTTCGTTGGCGCGAAAACCGTCGAGCTGCTGCTGGTAGCGAGGGGCATCGCCGTCTTGCGCGACGGAGAGCAGGGAGACCGCGAACAGGCCGGCGTTGGCGGCGCCCGCCTCGCCGATGGCGAAGGTGGCGACCGGCACCCCCTTGGGCATCTGCACGATGGAGAGCAGGGAGTCCATCCCCTTGAGCTGGCGGGTCGGGATGGGCACACCCAGCACCGGAAGGGTGGTCTTGGCGGCCACCATGCCCGGCAGATGGGCGGCGCCGCCAGCCCCGGCGATGATGGCGCGCAGGCCACGCTCACGGGCGCTGGCGGCATATTCAAACAGCAGATCCGGGGTGCGGTGGGCCGAGACCACGCGCGCCTCATAGGGGACGCCATGCTCCTTGAGGATGCGGGCGGCAGCCTGCATCACGGGCCAGTCGGAGTCGGATCCCATTACCAGGCCGATCAGGGGAGGGGTGTTCATGGCTATGACTCCTTGCAGTAAAACGTTTGTCTCTGGGTGGCAAAAAGAGCCGGCAAGCCGGCTCAGAATTTTTCGGGTCGGACGATCTCGACCGGTTGTAAAAAGGCGACCATGGCATAGTCGGGGTAGTAGCGACTCTGCAGGTGGGCGAGCAGGCGCTCCGCCTGTTCGCGGCTGCAGATCGCTTCCAGCCGGATGTTGCCGCTCTCGCTCCAGCTGGCGTTGCGCTCACCGTGGTCACCGCGGCCTCTGGCATCGGTGATGGTGTAGCCGCGCAGCCCCTCGCGGGTGAGGGTGCGCAGCAGGGTGGGTTCCAGGTTTGCTTCCGTGATGACGGTGAGCAGGGTGCGGATCTCGGTCTGCATGTGGCTACTCCGTGAAGTGGCGGGCCCAGCTGTGGTAGAGCGGGATCCCCAGCATGATGTTGAACGGGAAGGTGACCCCCAATACGGCGCTGAGCGACAGGCCCGGATTGGCCTGAGGCACGGCGATGCGCATGGTGGCCGGCACGGCGATATAGGAGGCGCTGGCTGCCAGGGTGGCCAGCAGGGTCAGGCCACCCAGGGAGAGCCCCATCAGTTGGCCGATCACCAGGCCGAGGCCAGCCGAGGCGAGCGGCATCAGCAGGGCGAAGCCGAGCAGGAACAGGCCATGGCGGCGCAGGTCCTGGCACTGGCGGGCGACGATGAGGCCCATCTCCAGCAGGAACAGCGCCAGCGCCCCCTTGAACAGGTCGACAAACAGGGGCTTGAGCGGGGCAATCCCGTCGGGACCGGCCAGATAACCGATGGCCATGCCGCCCAGCAGCAAGGTGACCCCCTTGCCGAGGAAGGTTTCATGGGCCAGTCGGCGCCAGCGGGTCTGCCGGCTCACTCCCTGGGCCAGTACGATGCCAACCAGGATGGCGGGGATCTCCATCACCGCCAGGAAGATGGAGAGCTGGGATTCGAAGTTGATGCCGCGTTCGGTGAGCCAGTTCACCCCGACCGCAAAGGTCGCCACGCTGACCGAGCCGTAGTGGGCGGCGGTGGCGGCGGCATCGACCCGGCTCATCTTGAGGCGCAGCACGGCGAACCCGGCCAGGGTCTGCAGCATGCCGAGCAGGATCACCAGCGCCAGCTGGGGTAATAAAGGTTGCAGGGATTGCTGCGCCAGACCGACGCCGCCCTTGAGGCCGATGGCCAGCAACAGAAAGAGGGAGAGAGTATCGTAGAGCGCGGGCGGCAGCTTGAGCTCGGAGCGCACCAGACCGGCCAGCAGACCAAACAGGAAAAAGAGTACAACAACATCCAGCATGGGAGTTCGCAGGAGGCAATTCACAGGGTGGTTGCATGCTAGAGTGCAAGATGTTTCGATAAAATCAGATTTTGATTGATGATTGTTCGGTAGAAACTGATAAGGGACCCGATGCTCAACTATAAACAGCTCTATTACTTCTGGCACGTGGCGCGCAGCGGTAGTGTGACGCGTGCCGCCGAACAGTTGCACCTCACGCCGCAGACCGTCAGTGGTCAGGTGGCCGAGCTTGAGCTCTCCCTCGGGGTGGCGCTGTTCAACCGGGTGGGGCGGCGGCTTGCCCTGACCGCCGCCGGTCGCCAGGCACTCGAACAGGCCGGCGCCATCTTCTCGCTCGGCGCCGATCTCGAGCATACCCTGCGCCATGCCAGCCAGGAGCTGACCATGCAGGTGGGGATCGCCGACTCAGTGCCCCGTACCCTGGCGTTCGAGCTGCTGGCGCCTGCCATGGCGCTGGCCACCCCGCTGCGCCTGGTGTGCCATGAAGAGCGGGCGGAACAGCTGTTCAGCGAGCTGGCCAGCCACAAGCTCGACATGGTGCTGATCGATCGCCCGCTTCCTCCCGACAGCGGGGTGCGCGGCTACAACCACGAACTGGGGCGCAGCCCGCTGGCGCTGTTTGCCAGCCCCGAGCTGGCTGCCCGGGCACGACAGGGTTTTCCTGCTTCCCTCGAAGGCTTGCCCCTGCTGATCCCCGGAGAGAAGTCGGCGACCCATGACAGCCTGCTGGCCTGGTATCGTCAGCAGGGCATTCATCCTCATCTGGTCGGCCAGTTTGATGACTCCACCCTGATGAAGTCGTTTGGCAAGGCGGGGATGGGGATCTTCCCGGCGCCGCTGGCCATGGCCGAGGAGATAGCGCGGCTTTATGGTGTCGAACGGGTTGTAACCCTGACCGAAGTGACGCTCTCCTACTATCTGGTGTCGGCTGGTCGTCATCTCTCCCATCCCGGTGTGCAGGCGGTGATGGCAGGGGCGAAGCAGAGATTGGCGGCATTGGGTGGCAAGAAATAGAAATCTGGATGGCTATACATCCACCTCTGCTCTGCCTATAATCCCTGCGCTTTGGCGCATCATGCTTAATAGGGAATCCGGTGAAAATCCGGAGCTGGCGCGCAGCGGTAAGGGGGAACGAAGCGACATCAGGGCACTGCCATCGGGTGGGAAGCCGTCGCCGTAGGCCATCAGCCCCCCAGCCCGAAGACCTGCCAAAGTTCGTATTTCGGGCCGAGAGAAACCGGCCACGAAGTAGATGCTTACGCGAACTTAAGGATCTCTCATGTCCAAGAAATTATTGGCGGCTGCCCTGTTGCCAACGGCGGCCTTTGCCCAGCCACTGACCATCCCCGTCAACCCCACCATGGTGGTGACCGCCACCCGTGTCGCCCAACCTGCCTCCAGCGTGCTTGCTCCCGTCAACGTGGTGGCCCGTGACGAGATCGACCGTCTGCAAGCCCAGACCGTGACCGATGTGGTCAAGACCCTGCCCGGCGTGGAAGTGGTGAGCAATGGCGGCCGTGGCCAACTGAGCTCGCTGCGGGTGCGTGGCGGCACCTCTTCCCAGACCCTGGTGCTGGTGGACGGGGTGCGTAGTGCCTCCCTGACTGCCGGGATGACGGAGCTCAACAACCTGCCGCTCAATCAGGTGGAGCGCATCGAATATATCCGCGGCGCGCGTGCCACTATCTATGGTTCGGATGCCATCGGCGGGGTGATCAACATCATCACCCGTCCCGATCCCGCGACCAACAAGCACAAATTCAATGTCGGTGCCGGCTCCCACAAACAGCGCCAGGCCGCCTTCAGCAGCGCCAGCCAGATCGGTGAAGCTGGCCAGCTCAAGGTTGCCGGGGGCTTCGATGACGAGACCGGCTACAACGTCCACCCCATCGCAGGGGTGAACGATGGCGACAAGCACGGTCACCGGGGCTATAACGCCATGCTGGACTATCAGCATGCGCTGACCGGCAACTGGGATCTGTTCGGCACGACCCGCTGGTTCCGCAACATTGCCCAGTACGACCGATCGTCCGCCGCTTCTGCCTGGGGCCCGGCCTACCATCAGCGCAACGAAACCTGGACCGAGAACCAGAGCTACCAGCTGGGGGCCCGTTATCATGACGAGCGTTACCTGAGCGAACTGCGCGGTGCCTTCTCCAAACAGGATGCCTACGACTACCCGGACAGCAGCGGCCGCGATCAGGCCACTGACCGGCTCTATACCCGTCAGTACACCCTGAACTGGGTCAACAACGTCAAGCTGGACGAGAACTGGACCCTGGGTGGCGGCGCCGACTGGCAGCGCGACATGCTGGATGCCAGTTCCCGCTCCTCCGGCACCGCCTTCCCGAGCGATGCCGACGAGCGCGACAACACCGGGCTCTATGCTCTGGCCCAGTTTGACAACCAGACGTGGCAGGCCGAGCTGAGCGGTCGCAGTGACGACAACAAGCAGTTTGGGCGTCACAACACCTGGCAGACCGGGGCTGGTTGGCGCTTCGCGGAGGATTATCGCCTCAGTGCCCGTTACGGCACCGGCTTCCGCGCCCCCTCTTTTAATGACCTCTACTACCCGAGCTCAGGCAACCCTGACTTGAAGCCGGAAGAGTCGAAGAGCCGCGAGCTGATGCTCGATGGCCAGACTGCCGGCGTCGAGTGGCGTGTGACCGGTTATCGCAACGACTTCGAGCAGATGATCCAGTGGGCACCCACTAATCCGAGTGATCCCAACAGTTTCTGGAGCCCTCAGAACGTTGGCAAGGCGCGGATCGAGGGTGTCGAGCTGGAAGGGGAATTTGACACCGGCTGGCTGAGCCACCGGGTCTCTGCCGAGTACAAGGATCCCAAGGACAAGGTGACCGACAAACAGCTGCAGCTGATCTCCCGCAAGGGGGCCAAGTGGGTGACCCAGGCACAGTGGCAGCAGTTCGATGGCTCCCTGAGCTGGATCTATCAGGGCGAGCGCTATGGCGATGCGGCCAACACGACCCAGCTGGGGGGCTACAGTGTCTGGAACCTGGCAGTAGGTTATCAGGTCGCGCCTTCCTGGAAGGTCTCCGGCAAGATCAACAACCTGTTGGACAAGGAGTACCAGACTGCGGTGGGTTACCCGGCCGACGAGCGTGCCTATTACGTGACGGTCGACTACTCACTCTGATCCAGACCGTGATTGTATAAATGAGGGGCCCCGCCATTGGTGGGGCCTTTTCTATTGGCGGTGGGCGGGAGTATGATCGCCGACTTGCACCAAAGGGGAGCTCAAGTGGCCAATATTCTCGTGTTCGACTCCGGTATGGGTGGGCTGACCATCTACCGCGAGATCCGCCGCGCATTGCCGGCACACAACTATCTCTATTGCTTCGACAACGCCAACTTCCCCTATGGTGAGCTGAGCGAGCCTGCCCTGATTGCTGCCTGCACCCGACTGGTCACTACCATGGTGGCTCGTCATCATATCGATCTGGTGGTGATCGCCTGCAACACCGCCAGCACCATAGCGCTGCCTGCCCTGCGCGAGGCTCTGGCTATTCCCGTGGTAGGGGTGGTGCCTGCCATCAAGCCCGCGGCCGCGCTCACCCGCAACGGTTGCATCGGTCTGCTGGCGACACCGGGTACCGTCAGCCGTGAATACACCCACGAGCTCATCGCCCAGTTTGCGCCGGGCAAGCGGGTGCTGCTCAAGGGGGCGACCGAGCTGGTCATCGAGGCCGAACGCAAGCTGGCGGGTCTGCCGGTCAATATGGCTTTGTTGCGGGAAGTACTGGCGGACTGGCTGGAAGGGGAAGAACACCCGGATACCCTGGTGCTGGGCTGTACCCATTTCCCGTTGCTGGATGAAGAGATACGGCAGCTGATGCCTGCGTGCCAACTGGTGGATTCCGGCAGTGCAGTTGCCAAACGGGTGGCTCACCTGTTGACTGGTTTGGTCACGACACCGACGCGGATGGAAGATGTCGGGGGGAGCGCCTATTGCACCCGGCTGGATGCCCAGACCCAGAAACTGACAGCCCCCTTGCAAGCTTGGGGGCTGTCATCTCTCGAAGAGGTCAGGTTCTAACAAACGATCGGTTGCCGATCAGGCGTCAACCTCGTTGCCTTCTCGTTCATCTTTATCCCGCTTGTCATTGGCTTCGCGCACCTTGAGAGTGCGCTGCTGATACTCCTTGTCGTTGAGCGCAGCGATCGCCTTGGCGGCGTCCGCAGCAGGCATCTCTACGAAACCAAATCCCCGGCGCTTGCCGGTGGCCTTGTCCTTCATCAGACGAACAGAGATCACCTGGCCCTGTTCGGCAAACAGTTCACGCACGGCTATCTCATTGGCACGGTATGGCAGGTTGCCTACATATAAGGTGCAGGTCTCCTGATTGGAGGCCTGTTCAGTGGCGCCGGCGGGCGCACGGTTGTTGAGGAACAGCGGTACCACGAAACCGCCGATGGCCAGACCCACAGCAAAAATCACTTCGGCTTTCAAAGAAAATTGCAGTGCCTGGGCAACCAGATAACCAACCAGTGCCAACACCAGGGCAAGGATGGCTGCCTGCACATAAACGGGAAACTTGGATAAATTCATCTTTAAAGACCTTTTGTAAATGAAAGCAAAAAAGGTGCAACACTCTATTCACCTCCATGGTAACCAGCTTTCCAGCCGGGCGCTACCATGGACCATTCGGGACACATTATCCGTTCCAGTATGGCATCCCTTGCGGGAGGAAGACCCACTTAAATGATGATAAAAGGGGTCTGAAATCATTGGGTTGTGGATAACATTGTATATATACACTGAGTAAGCTGTTTCTAATTGGATAATTTGAGATTTCCGTGACTTTCTTCAAAAAAAGCCTTGTCATCGCGACGCGCCTCCCTATAATGCGCCCTCACCAGCACGGCAGAACACGCCAACCTGATGAGCTCGCTTCCTCGTGAAGCCAGCGCCGAAAGAAAAGCGAAAGCAAGCGCTTGACTTTCGAGGTGAGGAAGGTATTATACGCCACCTCAGCGCGACAAGCGCCACGCTCTTTAACAATTTGAATCAAGCAATCTGTGTGGGCACTCACAGCATCGAGCATCAAAAACAATTTT
>NZ_JBGLQY010000015.1:0-111760 GCF_041402265.1 Aeromonas sp. S15(2024)
AATCCAGCACGACCCACCATCATTTCAGAATCCCAGGTCGTTTAGCTCAGCTGGGAGAGCACCTCCCTTACAAGGAGGGGGTCACTGGTTCGATCCCAGTAACGACCACCAGATTGAAAAAGCCCGCAGCAATGCGGGCTTTTTTTATGGCTGTTAGGCGTCAGGTTCTCAGCCGCTCGAGCTGGTTGGCCAGCGCCGTCGCGGCCTGTTCCAGCTGCTCGCTCAGGCGGTGGCTGGCATTGGCCTCCTGTCCCAGGGTGGTGGCGGCATCGCCGATCCGCATCAGGTTCTGGTTGATGGTGTCGCTGACGGCGCTCTGCTGCTCGGCCGCCGTGGCCACCTGGCTGATGTGATCGTGGATCTGCTGGATCTGGGTGACCACCTGGTTGAGGGCTTCAAACGCCTGCTCCGTCCCTTCTACCGTGCTGGCCGAACGGGCGATGCCGGTACTCATCAACTGCTGGCTGCTGCTGACTTCGGTCTGCAGGCTGCCGATGAGCTGACCTATCTCGTCGGTGGACTCCCGGGTCTTGTTGGCCAGGGCCCGCACTTCATCTGCCACCACGGCAAAACCGCGCCCCATGTCGCCGGCCCGCGCCGCCTCGATGGCCGCATTGAGCGCCAGCAGGTTGGTCTGCTCGGCGATGGCCCTGATCACGTCGAGAATGCGGCTGATGTTGGTGCTGCGCTGGGCAACCTGGGCGACCGCCTTGTCGGCCTGATGCATGTCTTCGACCAGGGTGTGGATCTCGTTGCGGGCCCGGCTCAGGGTCTGCTGGGCCGTGCTTATGTGGTGGGTCGCCGTCTCAGACTCCTGAGCTGCCTGCTCCGCATAACCCGCCACACTGACCGCCGTGGTGCTCATCTGATGCATGGCGCTGACCACGCTCTCCAGCTCCAGGCTCTGTTCATCCAGGCTGCTGCGCATGGTATCGGCCGTCTGCTTCATACCACTGGCCTGCTGGTGCACCTGCTGGCCGATCTGCTTGCTGCCCTGCACCATGCCGCGCAGCTTGCCGAGGAAGGCGTTGAGGTGACCGCCCAGTTCGATCAGCTCCTGGTGGGTGTCTATCTTCATCTGCTGGGTCAGGTCTCCCTCGTGACTGGCGAGGTGAGACACATGGCGGCTGATGAGGGAGAGGGGGGCCGTGATGCTCTGGATGAACCAGATGAGCAACGCCAGCGCCAGCAGGGTGACGACGACGATGGCGATCAACTGCTGCTGCTGGGTGGCCTGCAGCAGGTCACCCAGCTGGTTGCTGATGGTGTTGGCCTGGTTGAGGGCCAGCGCCTTGGGCACCTTGATCATCAGCCACCACTGGCTGTCGGCGGCATCGATCCTGACCGGTTGCTGCAGGATGAAGTCGCTCTCCGTGCTCTGTGCCTGGCCGGTAGGGGCCGTGAGGCCGGCTTCCGTCAATGGCCGACCCAGCTTGTCGGCGTGGCGGTTGCTGCCGACGATGAGCCCCATCTTGCTGACCAGGGTGACCTCGGCCTGGTTGTCGTAAAGGCTCTTGCCGAGGCTCTCGGCCAGTTGCTGGAAGATGGGGAGGTTCATGTCGACGCCGGTGATGCCGACAAATTTGCCTGCCTTCAGGATGGGCACCGTCAGGCTGGTCATCAGCATCTGGTTGCCCGGGCTGATTTCGTAGAGATAGGGCTCCATCAGGCAGGGGCGCAGGGTGTCGCGGCCGCACAGGTACCACTCGCTGTTGCGAATGCCGAACTCGTTGACCGAGGTGTCGTATTTGGCGGCACTGCTGGCGGCATCCACCGGCTGCTGGGTGATCTGGCCCCCCTGATCCCGGGTAAAGTAAATCTCCAGGCTGCCCTTGCTGGCGACGGAGTGGGAGGCGCCAGCCATCCAGCTGGCATCCTGATCGTCATACCCGTCGGGCTCAAACTGGGCGTAGATGGAGCTGATGCCACCAGCTTGCAGCAAGCGGCTGCGAAGCAGCATCTCGACCTGGGGGCGGCTCAGCAGCCCGTCAGGCTGCGTCATGCTGCCCTCCAGTTGAGCTGCCATGCCCAGCGGCACCTGATAGGACTGTTGCAGCAGGGCGGCTATCTGCACCGCATAGCGCTCGGCTTGAAATTGCAGGGTTCGGGATACCTCCTGCTCCAGCGCCTGGCGGGTCTGGCTCACTATGTCGTTGCGCAGGGAATTCAGCGAGGAGGATTGCATCAGGGTCATGGCGAGGCCGCTGGCGATAAACAGACCCATGGTGAGCAGCAGCAGCTTGGTCTTGAGTGAACGTTGTTTCATCCGACTACTCCTTTGGCAAGAATGACAACGAATGAGATGAGTATATTCGGACGCTTGCACGGCACCTGATTTGTTGATGGGTTTGTGCACGGCTTCTGGTTATAATTTTTGCCTTTCCAAGCGTTGATGGAACAGTCGCAATGAGCAATGCACTGAACAATGTCCCGCCGGTAGTCGAGATGGACTATCCGTTTCCGGCCAAGCCCCTTCCCCTGAGCGCCGAGCAGAAGACGACCCTGATCGCAGACATCAAGGCACTGCTCAAGGAGCGCAAGGCGGTGCTGGCCGCCCACTACTACACGGATCCCGAGATCCAGGCGTTGGCGGAGGAGACCGGCGGTTTCGTCGGTGACTCCCTCGAGATGGCCCGTTTTGGTCGCGATCATGAGGCGCAGACCCTGATCGTCGCCGGCGTGCGCTTCATGGGGGAGACCTCCAAGATCCTGAGCCCCCACAAGCGGGTGCTGATGCCGACCCTGGAGGCCGAGTGTTCCCTCGATCTGGGCTGCCCCATCGAGCAGTTCTCCGCCTTCTGTGACGCCCATCCCGATCACATCGTGGTGGTTTATGCCAACACCTCGGCGGCGGTCAAGGCGCGGGCTGACTGGGTGGTCACTTCCAGCATCGCGCTGGAGATCGTCGAGCACCTGGACAGCCAGGGTCACAAGATCATCTGGGGCCCGGACCGTCACCTGGGGGCCTATATCGAGAAGAAGACGGGCGCCGAGATGCTGCGCTGGCAGGGCCACTGCATCGTCCACGACGAGTTCAAGGCCCGCGCCCTGCGCGAGCTGAAGGAGCAGAATCCGGATGCCGCCGTGCTGGTGCACCCGGAATCGCCCGCCTCGGTGATCGAACTGGCCGATGCGGTGGGCTCCACCAGCCAGCTGATCAAGGCGGCCAGGGAGCTGCCCCAGCAGAAGCTCATCGTGGCGACCGATCGCGGCATCTTCTACAAGATGCAGCAGGCCTGCCCGGAGAAGGAGATGGTGGAAGCGCCGACCGGTGGCGACGGTGCCACCTGCCGCAGCTGTGCCCACTGCCCCTGGATGGCGATGAACGGTCTGGTGGCCATCAAGGAAGCCCTGACCGATGGCGCCGAGCGTCACGAGATCCATGTGGATGAGGCACTGCGGGTGAAGGCTCTGATCCCGCTCGACCGCATGCTTAACTTCGCCGCCGAGCTCAAGCTCAAGACCCAGGGCAATGCCTGAGTGGGATAGGTGATGAGAGGTAGAGAGGGCTCCCGCGGGAGCCCTCTTTATTTATCCGTCAGCCGAATAGTCAGATGATGACGGTAGAGAAGCTGTGCTCTTCATCCGGTGCAACGGTCACGCCTGCCTCGCTGGCGATGGCCGCTTCGACGCACAGCATGGTGCGATAGCCGTCATCACTCATGTCGGCCATGGCGCTCGCCCCTTCCAGCCAGGGAGTCCAGACCACCACGCTGTCGTGGTTGCCGCTGACCACTCGAGTCTGACGCTCGCCATCCTGGATGCAGACCTGGGCGTCTGGCTGCCAGTAGACCCTATCCAGCGGCCCGTTCAGGGTCAAGGCGCCCTGCTGCTGGCCATTCTGGCCGGTCAGCTTGTCGGCATAGGGCTCGCCAAGGCCGCTGACGCTCACTGCCTCCGGCGCGCTTATCTGCAGGTAGGTGTGCAGGGCACCGCCGTAGACGAGGGGCTCTTTACCTGTGTTGCGGGTAGTCAGTACCAGGGCCAGCTCCTTGCCCACCAGTACGTCCAGCTCCAGCTCGAAGGCGTGGGGCCAGAGCTGACGAGTGGCCTCGTTGTCACGCAGAGACAGATGGACGAGCGTACCGTCGCCGTGATCGGAAACGCCGTCCAGCGTCCACAGGCTGGTGCGGGCAAAGCCGTGGGAGGGCCTGCCGCTGCCGACGCGGGCTGGCGCCGGGCCAAACCAGGGCCAGCAGAGAGGAATGCCGCCGCGAATGGGCTTGCTGCCATCCAGCACAGCCTTGTCGCTGAGCCAGATGGATGCGGGTTCATCATGGCGCTGATAGCTCAGTACGTGGGCTCCAAACAGGCTGATTTGTGCCCTGGCGTAGCCGTTGTCGATGGTCAGCAGCGGCTGGCCTGCCGGGTGGTGGCTGAGGGTACAGTGGGCAGTCAGAGTGCGTGTCGGTTGCATGAGGACTCCTGTGCTCGCGCACATTCAGAAGAGAAGGGTGGAATAATCCCGATCCAGAATACAAAAAGGCGGCCCATGGCCGCCTTTTTCAAGCTACTTGATTGCTTATCCCAAATTACTTGGAGATGTGAGCGATCAGGTCCAAAACCTTGCTGGAGTAGCCCATTTCGTTGTCGTACCAAGATACAACTTTAACGAACTTGTCGGTCAGCTGGATACCAGCCTTGGCGTCGAACACGGAGGTCTGACGCTCACCCAGGAAGTCGGTGGAAACTACTTCGTCTTCGGTGTAGCCCAGCACGCCCTTCATGGCGCCTTCGGAAGCAGCTTTCATCGCTTCGCAGATTTCTGCGTAGGTGGCCGCTTTCTTCAGGTTGACGGTCAGGTCAACAACGGATACGTCCGGAGTCGGAACACGGAAAGCCATACCGGTCAGCAGGCCTTTCAGTTCCGGGATAACGACGCCAACAGCCTTGGCAGCACCGGTAGAGGACGGGATGATGTTCTGAGCCGCGCCGCGGCCACCGCGCCAGTCTTTGGCAGACGGACCATCAACGGTCTTCTGGGTAGCGGTGGTGGCGTGAACGGTGGTCATCAGACCGGATTCGATACCGAAGGTGTCGTTCAGTACTTTGGCGATCGGCGCCAGGCAGTTGGTGGTGCAGGAAGCGTTGGAAACGATGTCCTGGCCAGCGTAGGTAGCGTGGTTAACGCCCATTACGAACATCGGGGTAGCGTCTTTGGACGGACCGGTCAGTACAACTTTCTTGGCGCCGGCAGCGATGTGCTTGCGAGCGGTCTCGTCGGTCAGGAACAGACCGGTAGCTTCGGCAACAACGTCAACACCGATGGCATCCCATTTCAGGTTGGCCGGGTCACGTTCAGCGGTAACACGTACGGTTTTGCCGTTGACAACCAGGTTGCCGTCTTTGACTTCAACGGTGCCCTTGAAGCGGCCGTGAGTGGAGTCGTACTTCAGCATGTAAGCCATGTAGTCAACGTCGATCAGATCGTTGATACCAACAACTTCGATGTCGTTGCGCTCGCAAGCCAGACGGAAGACGAAGCGACCGATGCGGCCAAAACCGTTAATACCTACTTTGATAGTCATAATTGGTTACCTAACTGTTCAGTAGTCAAAGAAAATTCCGCTTGTAAATTTACTAGAACTCCCCCGCGAGTCAACCAACAATCTGTCTGAAATTGCGCTATATCATGAAAAACTGTGAAATTTATTTTCTGTTTATGTAACTGACTACCAGCTTTTGGCGAAATAACTATCGATTGAGCCGGCGAGGCAGTTATCAACAATAGTGCCTACTCGGTCACACAACCAGCCAGACAGATGTGTAAAAATGTGCGCGGTTTAGCATGGCCCATAGAGCCACTGTTCAAGTACCACCCATAAAAATTAATCAAAATAGTATAGATAGAATCCACAGCGGGAATTCTCAAACTATGACCACCCTGATTGAACAGCTGGCTGCCGCTAAAGGTATCGCCAGCGAGTATGTTGATGCCTGGGGCCACCCGGCTCAGGTATCCGAAGAGAGCAAGGCCGCCATGCTGGGCGCCATGGGTTACCGCGTCGACGACGAGGCCGCCCTGACCGAGCAGCTTGAGCAGGAGCACCGCCAGCACTGGCTGCGTGCGCTGGATCCCGTGATGGTGGTCCGCAGCGGCGAGCCCATTACCCTCGAAGTCCGTCTGCCCATCGAATTCGTCAACGACGCCCTCACCTGGCAGCTCAAACTGGAGCAGGGCGGCCTGTTGTCCGGTCAGCTCACCCCCATCGACGGTGAGCTGGTCGGCGTGGCCGAATTCGAAGAGATGGAGTGCCAGGCCTATCGCGTGGCCCTGGATGTGCAGCCCGAGCTGGGTTATCACGATCTGATCCTGCTGGAGGAGGGCAACGACGAGCCGCTTGCCAGCATGCGCCTCATCGTCGCGCCCAAGGCGTGCTACAAGCAGCCTCCCATCGCCAATGGCCGCAAGGTGTGGGGCCCGAGCGTGCAGCTCTACTGCCTGCGCAGCCGTCACAACTGGGGCATCGGCGATTTCAGCGATCTGGGCCAGCTGGTCGAGAAGATGGCCGCCTGGGGCGCCCACTTCGTCGGCCTCAACCCGATCCATGCCCTCTATCCGGCCAACCCGGAGAGCGCCAGCCCTTACAGCCCCTCGTCCCGGCGCTGGCTCAACGTGGCCTACATCGATGTGGAGGCCGTGCCCGAATTCCAAGGGAACGCAGGTCTCAAGGCGGAAGTGGCAAGTCCCGCCTTCCAGCAGCATCTGAGCGAGCTGCGTGCCAAGGGCAACGTGGATTACACCGGCGTCATCGAGACCAAGCTCGGCATGCTGCGTCAGGTGTTCGATCAGGCGAGCCTCGGCGCCGAGCGTCAGGCCGCCTTCGATGCGTTCGTTGCCGCCGGCGGCGACAGCTTGCAGCAACAGGCCGCCTTCGATGCCCTGCAAGCCCACTTCTATGCCAAGGGCGAGAATGCCTGGGGCTGGCCGGTGTGGCCGGAGCCGTTCCGCGACTACCACAATCCTGAAGTGGCGGCCTGGATGGCCGAGCACAGTCAGGATGTGAATTTCTACCTCTATCTGCAATTCCTGGCCGACGAGCAGCTGGCCCGGGCCGACGCCCGTGCCAAGGCGGCCGGCATGGTGATGGGGATCTACCGCGATCTGGCGGTGGGCGTCTCCGAAGGTTCCACCGAGATCTGGGCCAACCGGGATCTCTACTGCCCGAAAGCCTCGGTCGGTGCGCCGCCCGATATTCTGGGCCCGCTCGGCCAGAACTGGGGCCTGCCCCCCATGAACCCGAACCAGCTGTTCGAAGCGGCTTACCAGCCCATGGTGGATCTGTTCCGCGCCAACATGCGTTCTTGCGGCGCGCTGCGCATCGACCACGTGATGGCCTTGCTGCGCCTGTGGTGGGTGCCGCCCGGAGAGTCCGCCGCCAAAGGCGCCTACATCTATTACCCGGTCAACGACCTGCTCGGCATCCTGGCCCTCGAGTCCCACCGCAACCAGTGTCTGCTGATCGGCGAGGATCTCGGTACCGTGCCGGAGGGGATCGATGTGACCCTCAAAGAGAACGGTGTCCACTCCTACAAGGTGTTCTTCTTCGAACGTTCCAAGGCCGATGGTGGCTTCATCTCCCCGGCGCACTATGCCGAGCAGGCGATGTCGGCGCTGACCACCCACGACATGCCGACCCTCAAGGGCTTCTGGCATTGTGACGATCTGGCGCTGGGGCGCGAGCTGGGCTTGTATCCAGATGAAGACGTACTCAAGACCCTGTATGCTGATCGCCACCAGGCCAAGCAGCGCATTCTCGACAGCCTGCACGGCCACGGGGTGATCTCCGGCAACATCAGCCACGACGTGAACTGGGTTGGCATGAACACCGAGCTCAACCACGGTCTGCAACTGCACATGTCTCGCGGCAGCTGCGCCCTGTTCAGCACCCAGCTGGAGGATTGGCTGGAGATGGACAAGCCGGTCAATGTGCCGGGCACCAGTTACGAGTACCCGAACTGGCGCCGCAAGCTCTCCACCGATCTGGAGGATATTTTTGCCAATGAGGCGCTCAAGGCGCTGGCAGGCAAGATGAGCCAGGCCCGTGACGAGGCCAGTCGTTGAGCCACTGCCGACAAAACGTGACTCACTTACATCCGCTTCGGCCCAGGCCGGAGCGGATGCTCAGCTATGAAAGGAAATCTCGATGCTCGTTGAACGTTTGGTTGCAGCCCGCTGTTCCGATCCCTTCTCCCACTTAGGCCTGCAGGCCAACCCGGATGGGCCCGGCCTCAAGCTGACCGTCTGGTTACCCGATGCCCAGGCCGTAAGGGTCAGGGATCTCAAGTCGGGCAAGATTGTTGCCACCCTAGCGCCCACCGATGATTCGGGCCTCTTTGAAACTGTTTTCACCCGCCGTAAAAATCCCTTCCCCTATCAGTTGCTTGCCGACTACCCAGATACCACCGTCGAGGTCATCGACCCCTATCAGTTCCAGGATGCGGGCTGGGCCGGGTTGGCAGAGCTCACCTACCAGCCGGAAAACCTCTACCACACGCTCGGTGCCCAACTGCGCACCGTGGAGCATCTGGACCAGCGAGTGGAAGGGGTGCGCTTTGCGGTCTATGCGCCGAGCGCCACCGCGGTGAGCCTGATCGGCGATTTCAACTTCTGGGATGGCCGTCGTCACCCGATGCAGCGCAGCCAGTGCGGTCACTGGGTGCTGTTCGTGCCGGGCCTCAAGGCCGGGGATCGCTACAAGTTCGAACTGAAAGACCCCATGGGCAACCGGCTGCCGCACAAGAGCGACCCGGTGGGTTTCTACTGCGAGCAGTACCCCTCGTTCGCCTCCGTGGTCTATGACCACGACCAGTACCAGTGGCAGGATGCCGCCTGGCGCGAGAGCCAGCTGAACGACAAGCGCGAGCAGCCGCTCTCCATCTACGAGTTGCACGTCGGCTCCTGGAAGCGCCACCCCAACGGTGACAGCCTGAGCTGGCGCGAGCTGGCGGTGGAGCTGGTCGATTACGTCAAAGAGATGGAGTACACCCACATCGAGTTGCTGCCGGTCTCCGAGCATCCGTTCAGCGGCTCCTGGGGCTACCAGCCGGTGGGCATGTTCTCCCCCACCAGCCGCTACGGCACGGCTGATGATTTCAAATACTTCGTGGATCAGTGCCACCAGGCCGGGATCGGCGTGATTCTGGATTGGGTGCCCGCCCACTTCCCGTCCGATGCCCACGGTCTGGCTCGCTTCGACGGCACCCCGCTCTACGAGTACGAAGATCCGCGCCGCGGCTGGCACCCGGACTGGAACTCCTACATCTATGACTTCGGTCGCAATACGGTGCGCCAGTTCCTGGTGGCCAGCGCCCTGTTCTGGCTCGACAAGTTCCACGTCGACGGCCTGCGGGTGGATGCGGTGGCCTCCATGCTCTATCTGGACTATTCCCGCAACGAGGGGGAGTGGGTGCCCAACGTCGATGGCGGCAACCACAACTACGAGGCGATCAGCCTGCTCAAGTGGACCAACGAGGAGGTGTACGGCAAGTACCCCCACGCCATGACCATCGCCGAGGAGTCCACCGCCTTTGCCGGGGTCTCCCGTCCCACCTTCCTGGGGGGGCTGGGTTTTGGCTTCAAGTGGAATATGGGCTGGATGCACGACACCCTCACCTACATGCAGAAGGAACCCATTCACCGTCGCTACCACCACAACGACATGACCTTCTCCATGGTGTACCACTATGACGAGAACTTCATTCTGTCGCTCTCCCACGACGAGGTGGTGCACGGCAAGCACTCATTGCTCTACAAGATGCCGGGGGACGAGTGGCAGCAGGCGGCCAACCTGCGTGCCTACATGGGCTTCATGTATGCTCATCCCGGCAAGAAGCTCAACTTCATGGGCACCGAGATCGCCCAGAGCAACGAGTGGAATCACGATGCCCAGCTGCCCTGGCACCTGCTGCAGTATCCCAAGCATGGCGGCCAGCAGCGGCTGATCCACGACCTCAACCACCTCTACCGTCATGAAGCTGCCTTGTATCAGGCGGACTATGAGCAGAACGGCTTCCGCTGGCTGGATCACAACGACGCCGACAACAGCATCTTCGCCTGGCTGCGGGCCGACAAGCTGGGAGCCAACCCGCTGGTGGTGGCCTGCAACTTCACCCCGGTGCCGCGCATCGGCTACCGCCTCGGGGTGCCTGCGGCCGGTCACTACCGGGTGGTGCTCAACACCGACAGCGAGCATTACTGGGGCAGCAACTATGATGTGGGTCTGGTGTTCGTCGCCGAGCCGACCCCCTGGCAGGGGATGGCGCACAGCATAGTGCTGGACTTGCCGCCGCTCGCGACCTTGTTCATCAAACAGGAGCCTTGATGTTTGTAATGGAAAAGGGGCAGGACTACCCGCTGGGAGTGCTGCTCGACAAGACGGGTTGTCACTTCTGCGTCTGGGCGCCGCAATCGGACAAGGTGGAGCTCTGCCTGTTCGACGAGCAGGAGCGGGAGCTGGCCCGTCTCGAGCTGCCCGGCCGGCGCGGCCAGTACCGCTTCGGCTATGTGCGCGGGGTTCGGGCCGGCCAGCGTTACGGCTACCGGGTGCACGGCATCTCCCAGGAGGGGATGCTGTTCGACCCGGACAAGCTGCTGATCGACCCTTATGCCAGGGCACTCAGCCGCCCCACCTATTGGGACGATGCCCTCTATCAGGGGGACAGCGCGGCCATGGTGGCCAAATCGGTGGTGGTGGATGATGCATTCGACTGGCAGGGGGTGGGCAAGCCCGCCATCGAGCCGGCCCGCACCGTCATCTACGAGGCCCACGTCAAGGGCCTCACCCGCCAGCATCAGGGGGTGCCGAGCGAGCTGCGCGGCACCTATCTGGGGATCAGTCACCCGCTCATCATCGAACATCTCAAGTCCCTCGGCGTTAGCGCGGTGCAGCTGATGCCGGTGGCGGCCTTCATGTCCGAGCCCAGGCTCGAGCAGCTGGGGCTCACCAACTACTGGGGTTACAACCCCATCGCCTTCTTCGCCCCCGAGCCGCGCTATGCGGCGCAGGAGGCGGTGACCGAGTTCAAGACCATGGTGCGCGAGCTGCACAGAGCCGGGCTCGAGGTGATCCTGGACGTGGTCTACAACCACACCGCGGAGGCGGGTTTCGACGGCCCAGTGCTCTCCTTCAAGGGGTTTGACAACGCAGGTTACTACGCCTTCGAGGCGGGGGCCCACGGCCCCGATTACACTCGTCACGCCAACGTCACCGGCTGTGGCAACAGCGTCAATCTGGATCACCCCAACAGCCTGCGGCTGGTGCTCGACGCCCTGCGCTACTGGGTCACCGAGATGCAGGTGGACGGCTTTCGCTTCGATCTGGCGGTCACCCTGGCGCGCGAGGCGGGGGAGTTCGACCCCATGGGGGCCTTCTTCAAGGCCATGATGGCGGATCCCGTGCTGGCGCGAGTCAAGCTCATTGCCGAGCCCTGGGATATCGGCCCCTTCGGTTATCGCCTCGGCCAGTTTCCGAGCCAGTGGCTGGAGATCAACGACCGCTACCGCGACACGGTGCGCGCCTTCTGGCGCGGCGATGCGGGCAAAATGGGGGACTTTGCCACCCGGCTGGTGGGTTCAAGGGATCTATTCCCGAAGAACTGGCGTTCCCCCCATACCAGCGTCAACTACCTCTGCTATCACGATGGCTTCACCCTGGAGGATCTGGTCTCCTACAACCAGCGCCACAACCAGGCCAACGGCGAGGACAACCGGGACGGCCACGGCAACAACCTCTCCTGCAACCACGGCGTTGAGGGGCCAACCCTGGATCCGCGGGTCAACAACCTGCGCCAGCAGCAGAAGCGCAACCTGATCGCCACCCTGCTGCTGTCGCAAGGCACACCGCACTTCCTCGCCGGCGACGAGATGGGCCGCAGCCAGCTTGGCAACAACAACGCCTACTGCCAGGACAACCAGATCAGCTGGGTCAACTGGCAGTGGCGACCGGAGGACGAGCGGCTGCTCGCCTTCACCCAGCAGATGATGGCGCTGCGGGCGGAGTCCACCGTCTTCTCCAACCTGCAACTGAGCGACGACAGCTGGAACGGTGCCTCCAGCAGCTGCCACCAGGTCAACTGGTATCACCCGGACGGCCATCAGCTCACCGATCAGGACTGGCACGCCCCCATGGGGCAGGCCTTCGCGATGGACATTGGCATGATCGGCTGCGGCGGGGAGCGCTGGTTCGTGCTGTTCAACGCCAGCGACTACGACATCCAGTTCCGCTTGCCGCCGCCGGGGGATGGCATGGAGTGGATCCAGACCATCGACACCGCCACCAATGACGGCTTGCCGTTCCTGCCCGACGACATCAAGCGCCAAGTGGCGGTGGGCCGGGCCCACTCCCTCAAGCTGCTGGAGCGGGTAGCCCTGAGTGCGGTGGCGCTGGCGGAGGAAGAGGCGCTGGCCACTGCGGATGTTGCCGCCGTGTTGCCAACGGGATCACAGTTCCCGCTGGCGGGGTAGAGTGCGGCGCCCTGACTGGGTATGCTGGGCACCGTTATCAGTGGTGAGGAGTCGGAATGAGCAGTAACAACCCCGAACAATGGCGCGACAAGCTGAGCGCCGAGCAGTTTCACGTCTGCTGGGAGAAGGGCACGGAGCGTCCCTACAGCGGCGCCCTGCTCCACAACCGCAAGAGCGGCGACTACCTGTGCGTCTGCTGCAAGCAGGTGCTGTTTCACTCGGATGCCAAGTTTGATTCGGGCTGCGGCTGGCCCTCGTTCGATCGGGCCATCGACGGGACCGTGACCTACACAGAGGACAACAGCCACGGCATGAAACGGGTAGAGATCACCTGCAGCCAGTGCGGCTCCCACCTCGGTCACGTCTTCCCGGACGGGCCGACCGAGACTGGCCAGCGCTACTGCGTCAACAGCCTGAGCCTGGATTTCGATCCCGAGCCCTGAGCCTGGCGATCAATATGCATGCAAAAACGGCCCCCTGCCTTGGCAGGGGGCCGTTTCTTTGTGGTCGCCGCCTGGGTCGCTCAGGCCAGCAGCAGGGTGGCTCCCATCAACAGAGTCGCCAGCGCCAGGATGGGGAGCCTGAGTGCCCGCAGCAGGTAGAAGCCGACGGCGGCCAGCGCCAGATCGGTGGGGGCCAGCACGGCGCTCTGCCAGACCGGCTGATAGAGTGCCGCCAGCAGCAGACCCACCACGGCGGCGTTGATGCCGGCCACGGCGCCGGCGAAACGAGGGCGGGCCAGCCAGCTCTGCCAGCAGGGGCCCATGGCCCACAGCAGCAGAAAACCGGGCAGGAAAAGCGCCAGGGTCGCCAGCAGAGCACCGCCCAACGGGGTGGCCGGCAGCAACTGGGCGCCGAGATAGGTCGCCAGGGTGAACATGGGGCCGGGCACCAGCTGGGCCAGGCTGTAGCCGGTCAGGAGCTGCTGCTGGCTGAGACTGTGCCCCGCGCTCTCCGCCAGCAGGGGCAGCACCACGTGGCCGCCGCCAAACACCAGGCTGCCGGCCCGGTAGAAGTCGGCGACCAGCTGGCCGACGGGGCCCTCCAGCAGCGGCAAGCCGATAAACAGCAAGGCGAACAGCAGCAGGGTGGGCCAGTGGGGTCGGCTCACTGCGCCGGCAGACGACAAGGGAGTGCCGCTGTGGTCTGCCTGACGGGAACAGAGCAGGGCGGCGCCCGCCAGCATGACGAGCTGGGTGAGCAGGCCGGGCTGCCACCAGAGGGCGGCCGCGGTGGCGACCATGATCCCCTGGCTCTGCGCTGTTTTGCAGAACTGGCGGCTCATGGTGAACACCGCATCGGCGACCACCACCAGCGCCAGCAGCTTGAGGCCGTGCAGGGCGGCATCGAGCCAGAGGTTGTTGCCGAGCTGGCCCAGGCCGATGGCGGCGGCCAGCAACAGCAGGAAGGAGGGGAGGGTGAAGCCGGCGAAGGCGGCCAGCGCTCCGCCAAGCCCGGCCCGCTGGCGACCGATGGCAAAGCCGAGCTGGCTGGAGGCGGGGCCCGGCAGCAGCTGGCAGAGGGCCAGCAACTGGGCGAATTCGGCCTGGGTCAGCCAGCCCAGCCGCTCGACGAAGGTGCGCTGGAAGTAGCCGATATGAGCGGCCGGCCCACCAAAGCTGATGCAGCCCAGCCACAGAAATTGCATGAATACCTGTCCCACCTCGTCGCTCCCCTCGCGCATTTCATCAGACGGTGGAGATGATATGACAAAGCGGTGACATTTTTATGACAAATCAGGGGGCTGCTGGCAGGTAGCCGCGCCTTGTCAGCCAGCAGGCGATGGCTTATGGGGCTGGCTGGCTCGAGGTCGGCCGGTAGCAACGATTCGCCAGCCAGCAGGCGATGGTTTATGGGGCCGGCTGGCTCGAGGTCGGCAGGTAGCAACGATTCGCCAGCCAGCAGACGATGGCTTATGGGGCCGGCTGGCTCGGGGTCGGCAGATAGCAACGGCCAGCCAGCCAGCAGGCGATAGACTGGCGGCTGGCATCGAAGTGAGGCTCGGGCAGGTTGCGCGGGTCGCACCAGCTCCAGCCTTCGCACTTCTCTGGCTCCAGCAGTTGCGGCTCTCCCTCTACCTCGGCCAGCAGGGTGACCGATACATAGTGCAGGCCGCTCTCGCGCCAGGTCTCCAGATTGTTGGTGACGGCGATGACGCTGGGGTTGCTGATCTGAAACCCCGTCTCCTCGGCCACTTCCCGGATCGCAGCCGATTCGAACGTCTCTCCCAGCTCCAGATGGCCGCCGGCGATGGACCAGTAGGGGGCGTGGCTCCCCTTGCGCTTGCCAACCAGCACCTGGCCCTGGCGGTTGGTGAGGATCACGCCGACACCGACGCGGGGATAGGGAGTTGACATAAGAAGGGCTCCTTGCAGGGATGACGCGGGACAAGCAGGGAGCCCATGAGCGGCTCCTTGCACAAACGGCGGATTGCACCATAAAAAACGGGCCCACCTTAGGTCGGATGGGCCCGTCATGCAAGCAGTCTGCGGTGTCAGGTGCCAGTGCTGCGGATCACCCCAGCTTGACCAGCATCTTGCCGGTGTTGCGCCCCTCGAACAGCCCGATGAAGGCCTGCGGCATGCTGGCGAGCCCCTGATAAACGGTCTCTTCGGCCTGCAGGGTGCCGGCGTCGAAGGCCGGGGTCACCTCGGCCAGAAACTCGCCGTAGTGCTGCCAGTGATCGAACACGATCAGCCCCTGCATGGTGAGGCGCTTGCGGATCACCTGGGAGAGGTTGCGCGGCCCGCTCGCCTCGCTCTGGCCGTTGTACTGCTCGATGAGCCCGCACATCACGATGCGACCGTGCACCACCATGTGGTTGAGGGCGGCGTCCAGCATGGCGCCCCCCACGTTCTCGAAGTAGACGTGGATCCCCTCCGGTGCCTGCCGGGCCAGCTCGGCATCGAGATCCGGGGTCTCGCGGTAGTTGATCACCTCGTCGGCCCCCAGGCTCTTGAGGTAGGCCACCTTGTCGGCCGACCCGGTGGAGCCGATGATGCGGGCCCCCGCCCGTTTGGCGAGCTGCACCACCATGGAACCGACGGCGCCGGAGGCGGCCGACACCAGCACGGTTTCACCGGCCTGCAGTTTGGCGATGCGGTTGAGCCCGGTCCAGGCGGTCATGCCCGGCATGCCGAGGGCGCCGAGAAAGCGCTGGGGCGGCAGGCGGGTGTCGGGCAGTCTGGTCAGCTGGGCGCCGTTGGCGATGAAGCGATCGCGCCAGCCCAGCATGCTGCTCACCCGGTCGCCCACCGCGAAATCCGGGTGGCGCGAGGCCTCCACCACGCCGATGGCGCCGCCATCGAGGGGGCCGTTGAGGGGGAAGGGGGGCACATAGCTCTTGGCCTCGCTCATGCGACCGCGCATGTAGGGATCCACCGACAGCCACTGGTTGGCGACCTGCACCTCGCCCTCCTGCAAGAGGGGAAGCGGCACCTCGACCAGGGCGAAGTCGGCTGCGGCGGGCAGGCCGACCGGGCGGCGCAGCAGTTGGATTTGATGGCTGGTGGCATTCATGGCGGTTCTCCCGTTGGATCTGGTGCAAGCCTCGCCGGCGACGGGCCGGGCCCTGTGTGTCGGCGGCGCTGGATGATTTTGTTTGCGTGCAAACTAAAATCAGGTTAATCCTGAAACGGAGGGCTGACAACTGTTTTGTGTGCAAATTATTCGCCCCCCGATTTTCCTGGGGTATACTGGCCCCAGTCGTCAGCGAGGTGCCCTATGAGTGAATTGAAAAAGCAGGTCTGTTTTGCCCTCTACAGCGCCTCCAATGCCGTGATGCGGGCCTACCGGCCGCTGCTGGACAAGCTGGATCTCACCTACACCCAGTATCTGGTGATGTTGTCGCTGTGGGCGCGGGATGAGGTCAGCCTCAAGGAGATAGGTCAGGAGACTGGGCTGGATGCGGGTACCCTGACTCCCATCGTCAAGCGGCTGGAGAGCAAGGGCTGGCTGACTCGCACCGTCTCCCGCGAGGATGAGCGGCAAAAATGCATTCGTTTGACCGAGGCGGGCCGCCAGTTGCAGCAGGAGGTGCAGGGCTGCTGTCTGGCAGACAGCTTGCGCAATCAGGTGGATCTGGCCGATGCTGAACTGGCCCAGCTCAAGCAGCTCTGCGATCGCATCTCGGCGCAGCTGGGGCGTTGAGTTCGACCGACCATCCGTCTGAGGAGCCCTCCATGAGAATCTTGTTGCCCCTGTTTGCCCTGCTGCTGGGTGCCTGCAGCACCAGTTCCCACTCCCCGTCGATGGCCATCGATGATGCCGATGCCTGGCAGGCGATCTGCAAGGATGGCACCCGGGTGCGGGCCGTGGTGGAGGAGGGGATCTGCGCGGATCATCGCGGCGTTGCCATGTGGACGAATAAGCCAAGGGCCGCACGGATGGCGGAGGAAGCTGCCAAATAGTGTGATCCAGACGCCATAAAATGACACGACCGGCCGATTGGCCGGTTTTTTTCGCGATCCCGTCGGCACTTTGCCACCTTGTTCATGGTGCGCTCAGTTTTCTCTTCCCATACTGGCCCTACAGTTCCAAAAGAGGAGAGACGAGATGCAATCATCGTTGGTTGGGCTCTCCATTCTGTGGGGGCTGGCCAGTTTTGGTGTTCAGGGGGATTTCATCGAGAGCCGTGATTCCGTTGCGCCATCCTGGCAAGCCGAGTCCAGAGTGGAGATGGAAGGTTATCTGATTGAGTCGCTGGGTGAAGATCGCTGGCTGTTCGACAACGGCAGCGAGAGTCTGCTGGTCTCCCTGCCCCAGGGGCAGTGGGTGCCGACCGGCGAGCGGCTGCGGGTCAGCGGTGAGCCGCAGCAGGAGCAGGCCGGCTGGCTTCTGCAGGTGCAGGACGTGAGCCAGGTGGCGGTCTGAGTACCCTGCTTGCTCCAGCAGTTTGAACATGTAAAAAGAGGAGGCCTTTGGGCCTCCTCTTTTTGATCTCGTTGATCTCGCGCTGATCTGGGCGGCCGACGCTCAACCCAGGTGGTTGAGCGGCAACGCCGTCTTGTGCTTGATCCGGCGCAGCACGAAGCTGGATCGCACCCCGGTCACCCCAGGGATATGGGTCAGCTTGTCCAGCAGGAAGTGCTGATAGTGCTCCATGTCCCGCACCACCACCTTGAGCTGGTAGTCGGCGTCGTTGCCGGTGATGAGGTCGCACTCCAGCACTTCGGGTAGTTCGCTGATGGCCCGATCGAAATTCTCGAACCGCTCCGGGGTGTGCCGGTCCATGGAGATATGAATGTAGGCGGTGAGGGTCAGCCCCAGCTGGCGGGCGTTGAGCAGGGTGACATGGGTGTCGATGAGACCGGCATCTTCCAGCGCCTTGACCCGGCGGGAGCAGGGGGAGGGGGAGAGCCCGACCAGCTCGGCCAGCTCCAGGTTGCTGATGCGGCCATTCTCCTGCATCAACTCCAGAATATGCCTGTCAATGCGATCAAGTTTCAGCATTCTCCGTTCCTCGTTGCAATTACTAATTCACTTTTCCTAGATTAAGGGTGAGCTATTGCAAAAACAACTGAAAATACATGCTACTTCGCAACCACTCACCGTGCCGGCAGGGGTACCATGGTTACATCTTCCGGTGGCAAGACAGAAACCCAACCCGGTCTCTGTGGTGAAGGACCTTACCGGGTCAAGAGCCCCATCAGCCGTCTCACCTTATCGGGCAACGACGGGCTGGAACGAGAGCATCCCCTCCCCGAAGGCAACAAAGCAGGCATCCCGGCGCCTGCTTTGTTGTTTTTGTGCGCGGCGTTCAGCCCTGCTGCGGCTTGATGCGATAGAGGCAGCGGTGATCCCCCTCCAGCAGATACTGTTCCCGCTCCACCTCGGCCGGCGCCAGTAACCGGCGAAACAGCGCCAGCTCGCTGCGACAAAAGCCCCGGCAGGCGCTCGCCGCCGCGCAGATGGGGCAGTGACTCTCCCACAGCAGCCAGCTGCCATCCTCCTCCTGACGCAAGTCAGCCATATAGCCTTCCCGGCAGCGCAGCTCCTTGAGCCTGGCCAGCCGGTCGGCCAGCGCCGGCTGGTTCAGCTCGGCCTGATAGCGGGCCAGCTGCTGCTGTTCCCGCTGGTCGATCAGCCGCTCCATGCCTACCGCGCCAAACAGCTGCTGGATGTTGTCGATAAGCTGCAGGGTCAGCTCGCTGTGGCTGTCGGGGAAGCGCTGCCAGGCCTGCTCGGTGAGGTGCCACAGCCGCACCGGTCGACCGCGCCCGCGGGCCTCGTCGTTGAAACTCACCCAGCCGTCGGCCTCCATCGTCATCAGGTGCTGGCGGGCGCCCATGGAGGTCATCTGCAGCTGCTCTCCAAGCTCGGCGGCACTCTGGGGGCCTTTGGTCTTCAACAGGTGGAGTATCTTGTCGGTGCTGGCATTCATGGGGCGGCTCTCGTGATCGGCTGGCACGCCAGAGGGGTGGCGCTCAGGTACCCATTATGGGGAGAGGGATTTCTTTAATCAACAATTCGCTTTACTTAATCCCGTTCACTGGCCAACATAAATAAACCAATAACTTTATTTAATGGGGCAAAGATGGAGAGGATCAAGGGACAGGCCAGCTTGTGGGTATTGGTGATGACGGTGACGCTGGCGGTGGCGGGCTTCAGCCTGCCATCCCCGGTGCTGGCGCCGCTGTTGCTGGATCCGGCCCAGGGCATGCTGACGCCGGAAGCGTCGGACTGGAGCCGCAAGGTGTGGTTGGGGGTCATCATGGGGCTCTATCCGTTGTTCCAGCTGGTGGGTTCCCCCTGGCTCGGCAAGCTCTCCGATCGCCATGGCCGCAAGCCGGTGCTGACCCTCTGTCTGGTGGGGGTGCTGGTGGGCTATGCCCTGATGGCGCTGGGGATCGCCTGGCGTTCCTTGCCACTGCTGTTGTTGAGCCGGGTGGTGGAGGGCTTCTTTAACGGCGACATCGCCATCGTGCAGGCCATGGCGGCCGACATGAGCACCGCCAAAACCAAGGCACGCAGCTTCGCCTGGATCAACATTGGCATGAACCTGGGCTGGGTGGTGGGCCCCATGATCGGCGGCTATGCGGCCGTGGTGTCCGGCGATTACAGCCTGGCGGCCTGGCTGGCGGTGGCCATGACCCTGGTCAACCTGCTGCTGGTGCTCTGGCTGCTGCCCAATCGGCCGGCAGCGGCCCGCAGTGAGCTGCCGGCACCAGCCCTCTCTTCCCGTCAACTGTTGCTGCAGCCGGTGCTGCTGCCCTACTTCGTGCTGACCCTGCTCAGCTACGGGGCGGTGCAGCTCTATTTCACCTACTTCAACGTCTGGCTGGTGGAGCGGTTGGCCTGGGATCCGGTGCAGCTGGCGCAGGCCGCCGTGCTGGTGAGCGTGCCCATGATCGCGGGATCCTGGCTGGGCTCCCGTCTGGCTCGCCATTGGCGCGGCAGCTCCCTCGGGATCGTCGGTCATCTGGTGATGGCGGCTGGCATGTTGCTCTTCATCCTGCCCAGCCACTGGTGGGGGCTGGCGCTCACCTTTATCCCGGTCGGCATCGGCATGAGCCTGGGGGAGCTGGCCACTTCGGTGGCCGTCTCCAACCGCAGCCACGCCGAGCAGCAGGGGCAGGCGATGGGGCTCTATCGCGGACTGGCGGTGGGCAGCGAGATCCTGGCGGTGGCGGTCGGCAGCCTGGTGCTGCTGGCGGGCACCGAGTGGCCCTTCTATCTGGCGGCGCTGTGTGGTCTGCTCTGCGCAGCCGGCTTCTATGGCCTGCGCCGGGCGGCGGATCGGCGGCAGCGGTTCGACGCCCAGGTCGAAGCCGGCTGACGGGATCACAGAACGAGACGGAGGGGGCTGCCGGCGCTTGCATCGTGGCGCCGACTCTGGGACGGTATGGCTCTTTGCTTCGCTTGCCCGATCGCCTGGTGCTCCCTTGCTTCATCTGTACCTTGCGATGCTCAGCCCTTGGCGGTGGCATGAATCGTTATCAGGCCCTGGCGTTGGAAGCGGGTAGGTATGGCGCCGCATTCGTTTCGACACGCCTGGCGGTGATATGAGTTGTTATCAGGCCCTGGCGTTGGAAGCGGGTAGGTATGGCGCCGCATTCGTTTCGACACGCTTGGCGGTGATATGAGTTGTTATCAGGCCCTGGCGTTGGAAGCGGGTAGGTATGGCACCGCATTCGTTTCGACATTTTGGAGGTGATATGAGTCGTTTTCAGGCCATTGCGCTGGATATGGATGGCACTCTGCTGACCCGGGATCACAAGATCTCGTCCGCTACCCGGGCCGCACTGGCCCAGGCCCGTGCCCACGGCATCAAGGTGCTGCTGGTGACCGGGCGCCACTTCATGACGGCTCGCCCCTTCCATCACGAGCTGGCCCTCGACACCCCCATCATCTGCAGCAACGGCGCCTACCTCTATGATCCGGTGCAGGAGAGGATCCTGAGCGGGGATCCGCTGGCGGTATCCCCCCTAGGCCGGCTGCTGGCCGAGGTGCAGGCGCATCAGATGGGAGCCCTGTTCCACCTCGATGAGGGGATCGGCTACCTCGGCTGCGAGGAGCATGTGACCCGGATGCGCCACTGGTCGGCGGCCCAGCCGGATCATCTCAAGATCTCCCTGCTGCCGGCGGAGGATCTGGCGAGCTGGCTCAGCCGGCCGGTCTGGAAGCTGGAGCTGTTCAACCAGGATCCCGCCCTGCTTCATCACTTCATGGCAGAGGTGGTCGCGCAGCTGCCCTTCACCTGCGACTGGGCGGCGCCCTATGCGGTGGAGCTGGTGCAGCCCGGCTGCAGCAAGGGTAACCGGCTGGCCCAGTGGGCCGCGAGCGAAGGGATCGCGATGGAGAACGTGGTGGCGTTTGGCGACAACAACAACGACATCAGCATGTTCGAACAGGTCGGGCTGGCGGTGGCCATGGGCAACGCGGCGTCACAGATCCAGGCGCTGGCAGATCGGGTGACCGCCGATCACAACGAGGACGGTATCGCGCTGGCGCTGCAGCGCTGGGTTCTGCCCGCCTAGGGGGCAGAAACAGAGAGGGACAGAAACAGAAAGGGGCCCTGTCGGCCCCTTTTGGTTTGTCAGTTCCCGAAGGTGAACTGGATCACCCGATCCGGGAAGCGGATCCGGTTGTAGTCGCGGCGCAGCCCCTCGTAGTGACGGATGGCGCGCTCGCGCTGGGCGCGGTAGTAGTCGCGCTGCTTGCTGTCGTTCTCGTTGCGGATCTGGCGCTCCAGCGTCTCGATGTCGCGCTCGGTCCGCTCCATCTCGCTCTTGAGATCGCTCAGCTGCTTCTCCACCAGGTACTCCTTGCGGCCGCGATCGTACTGGGTCAGGAAGCTGGCATCGTTGGGGCAGACCCCCAGGTACTCGGCGCCGGACTTGCCCTTGCTGTAGGCGAGCTCGGGAATGCAGTAGAGCTCCAGCCCCTTGGCATAGCCCCGTTTCCACTCCGCCTCATCGACCTTGAGACCGTATTCACCGCAGGTCGAGACGTAGTCGCGGGTGGCGCTCGGGGTCTTGCCCTGCTCACCATCCTGATAACCCAGGTTGTACCAGCTCATGGTGCGGCACTCTTCTTCCGACAGCGAGCTGCAACCGGCGAGCAGGAAAGGCAGGGTCAGCAACAGGATCTTGGGGGACATGGACGACGGGCTCCGAGAGAGATGATGGGGGGCATTCTAGAGAGGATGCCGGGGCAGGACAAGGGATGAAAAGCGGCGCCGGCCGACACCGTTTTTTGAGCGGTTTGTCACTATTTGCACAGGCTGGCGACGTGGCGGCCCGCGCCCTTTCCTTGTCGCCGGTCACGGGGTAAACTGCGCCATCTTTTAACTGGCGCGTAACAAAAACAATGAAAGTCCTGACCGTCGATTACCGCTCGCCCGACGCGGCGCAGCGCTTCACCGAATCCCTGCGGACCACCGGCTTCGGGGTGCTGACCAATCACCCCATCCCGAAAGAGCTGGTGCAGTCCATCTATGACAACTGGTATCGCTTCTTCATGAGCGAGCAGAAGCAGGATTTCCTGTTCAATCGCGAGACTCAGGACGGTTACTTCCCGCCGTCGGTGTCCGAAGTGGCCAAGGGCCACAGCCAGAAGGACATCAAGGAGTACTTCCACATCTACCCCTGGGGCCAGATGCCTGCCGAGCTGAAAGAGCAGGCGATGGAGTACTACCGCCTCGCCAACGACCTGGCGGCCGAGCTGCTGGGCTGGGTCGAGCAGTACACCCCGAGCGACATCGCCGCCCACTACAGTTGCCCGCTCTCCTCCATGATTGAAGAGAGCCAGAAGACCCTGCTGCGGGTGCTGCACTACCCGCCGTTCGACGGCACCGAGGAGCCGGGCGCCATCCGCGCCGCCGCCCATGAAGACATCAACCTGCTGACCATACTGCCTGCCGCCAACGAGCCGGGCCTGCAGGTGAAGGGTTCCGACGGCGAGTGGATGGACGTGCCATGCGATTTTGGCACCCTCATCATCAACATCGGTGACATGCTGCAGGAGGCCTCCCACGGCTACTACCCCTCCACTACCCACAGGGTCATCAACCCGACCGGCGGCAGCGCCGCCAAGTCCCGCATCTCCCTGCCGCTGTTCCTCCACCCGCGGCCGGACGTGGTGCTCTCCGAGCGTCATACCGCCCACAGCTACCTGATGGAGCGGCTGCGGGAGCTGGGGGTGATCTAGTCCCCGAACCGGGCTCACCATCCTGCCAAACCGGAGCAAAATTGCTCCGGTTTTTATTTGTTGGCAGGATTGCGCGAATTTATGAATTTAATTAGTCAATGCTGCCAATAATGCGCGTTTTATCCAGATAAGCAGCGTTGTGATTGCGCAGCCCCACCCGTACTCTGAGCGTCATTTTGGGCCCCTTGTGGCGGGCCCCACGCTTGGAGTTCTTATGAAGCAGTCCCAATGGTCATCCCGGCTCGGTTATATCCTGGCCGCCGCCGGTTCCGCAGTCGGTCTCGGCGCTATCTGGAAGTTCCCCTATGTGACGGCCGCCAACGGCGGCGGCGCCTTCCTGCTGGTGTTTCTGCTGTTCAGTTTCACCCTGGGGGTGGCGGTGCTGATGGGAGAGACGCTGCTCGGCAGCCTGAGCCGGCGCGGGGTGGTGGGGGCCTTCGGTGAGCTGATGGGCAAGCGCTGGCGCTGGGTCGGCGCCATGGGGCTGCTCAGCAGCCTGCTCATCTACAGCTTCTACAGCGTGGTGGGCGGCTGGACCCTGGGCTACACCGGCATGGCGCTGGCGGGCAGCCTGCAGCATGGCGATGGCGCGGCTCTGACCGCCCGCTTCAACGACTATGTGGGGGATCCGCTCTGGCCGGTGCTGACCCACCTGCTGTTTGCCGGGCTCACCTGGTGGTTCGTGCAGGGGGGCGTGCAGAAGGGGGTGGAGCGCACCCTGCGCTGGATGATGCCAGCCCTCTTCATCATGATCCTGATGTTGGTGGCCTTTGGCCTCACCCTGCCCAATGCCATGGCCGGGGTACGCCACTTCCTGATGCCGGACTTCAGCAAGCTCGGCATGTCCGGCGTGCTCGATGCCATGGGGCTGGCGTTTTTCTCCCTCTCCATTGGTCTGGGCATCCACACCACCTATGGCGCCTACCTGCCCTCCAGCGAGGGGGTCGGCCGCTCCAGCCTCTGGGTGGTATTGCTGGCAAGCCTCATCGCCGTGCTGGCGGGCTTGATGATCTTCCCTGTGCTGGCGGCCACCGGCATCGATCCCGCCTCCGGCCCGGGTCTCACCTTCATGACCATGCCGGCGGTGTTCCAGCAGTTGCCGTTCGGCCAGGGGCTGGCGGTGGTGTTCTTCGCCCTGCTGGTGGTGGCGGCACTCTCGTCCGCCATCTCGCTGCTGGAGCACCTGCAGTGCTTCGTCAGCGAGAGTCTGGGCTGGTCGCGACGGGCCGCCTGCAGCCTGATCACTGTGCTGGTGATGGCCAACGGCATTCCGGTCAGCCTGTCGTTCGGCCCCTGGGCGGACGTGACCCTGTTTGGCAAGAACATCTTCGAGCTGCTCGACTTCGTCACCTCCAACCTGATGATGCCGATGTTCGGGCTGGCGCTCACCCTGCTGCTGGGCTGGCGGCTCGGTCGCCAGGCGCTGCCCGCCGGCCTGGCCCTGCATTGGCACACCTTGCTGATGGGCTGCTGGCGCTGGCTGGCACCGCTGCTCATCGGCGGCATCCTGGTACGCGGGCTGGTATAACCGGCTCAGGGATGAAGGGGGGCCGGCGTCGCCTGCGGGTGGCGGGCCCGCACCTTGTCGACGGCGGCCTGCCAGCGGGCGATCACGGCATCATCCTCGCTCTTCGAGAAGACGATGTAGAGCCAGTTCTCCTGCAGCAGCAACCCGGAGTTCACCACGCTGCGGGGGGAGAACTTCATCTTGGCCAGGATGGCCGGCATGATCTGATCCCCCATGGGGAAGGCGTCTATCTTGCCGAGCACCAGGAGCTCGATGGCATCCTCGATGGTCTGGCAGCGCACCAGGTTGGTGTAACCCTCCCGGGTGAGCAGCTCGTCATCGGCGTTGCCGAGCAGCACGCCGACCCGCGGCAGCTTGCGCAGCTGGGCCAGGTCGGTCAGCGGCTTGCTGCCTCTGGTCTGGTAGATCACCACCCGGTTCGGGAACAGCGGCCCCACCCACTTGAACTGGGACTCCCGATGGGGCGTGCGCAGGATGACGAACAGGGCGAAACCGGGTTCGACCCGGGTCAGGGCGAGCGCCCGCTTGAGGGGGTAGATCTTGATGGGGTAGTGAACCCCCATCTCCTGCTGGACTTCCTGCACCAGCTGCACCGCCAGCCCGCCGAGCTTGCCGTTACTGGTGTGGGTAAAGGGGGGCAGCTCGTGGCTGATGAGGGTCAGTGGGGGTTGCGGAGTGGCCAGCGCCAGGGCGGGCAGCAGTAGCCAGGGCAGCAGCCAGTTCATCCAGTATCCGGTCAGGTGCGTCACGTCGGTGCATCCATGTTGCGCAAGGGGGTCGCCACGGGCGGTCGCTGACCGGCCTGCCGAGGCTAACTCTATTATTGCTCAAGGGATTGGGCTGCCTGATGATCTTTGCCGGCGGCGGCAGAGAATCCCGTTTTGAAGGGGGGGATGAAAAAAAGTTGATCGCGTTGTGTCAATTTTTCTTTCCATGGTTTAGGCTGTGATCCCGTTTGGCATTCAGGCCCGCTTATTCATGTCACCCCGCTGCGCACTGTTCGGTCGATTTTTTGGCTCGCAAGAGAGGTGACCTTGCACGCACAGCTTGTCTGAATGTTCATTGCAAAGGTCGCCACCAGGCGGCCTTTTTTGTTGCCCGCACCGTGCGGTTATCCATGGAGTATCGATGTGATGTTGTCTTGCCCGGAGGTTGTATGAGCCAGGTTCAGTGGTCTTCCCGTCTCGGTCATGTGCTGGCAGCCGCCGGTTCGGCGATCGGTCTTGGCGCCATCTGGAAGTTCCCCTATGTGACCGCCACCAACGGCGGCGGCGCCTTCCTGCTGGTGTTTCTGCTGTTCAGCTTCACCCTGGGGGTAGCGGTGCAGGTGGGGGAGACCCTGCTCGGCAGCCACAGCCAGCGCGGGGTGCTCGGTGCCTTCCGCAAGCTGGTGGGGCCGAACTGGCGCTGGATGGGTTACATGGGGATCCTGTGCGGCTTCTTCATCTACAGCTTCTACAGCGTGGTGGGGGGCTGGACCGTGGGATACGCGGCCCTGGCCATCGGTGGCGAGCTCAACCTGGGTGAGGCGAGCGCCCTCACCGCCCTCTTCACCGGTTATGTGAGCGATCCTCTCTGGCCGGCCATCACTCACCTCATCTTTGCCGGGCTCACCTGGTGGTTCGTGCAGGGGGGCCTGCAGAAGGGGGTGGAGCGGGCGCTGCGCTGGATGATGCCGGCCCTGTTCGTGATGATGCTGCTGCTGGTGGTAACCGGCCTCTCCATGCCGGGGGCCATGACCGGGGTGCGCCAGTTCCTGCTGCCCGACTTCAGCCAGCTCACCGGCCAGGGAGTGCTGGATGCCCTGGGGCTCGCCTTCTTCTCCCTCTCCATTGGCCTGGGGGTACACACCACCTATGGCGCCTATCTGCCCAGCAGCGAGGGCGTGCTGCGCTCCGGCGTCTGGGTGGTGACGCTGGCAAGCCTCATCTCTGTGCTGGCAGGGCTGATGATCTTCCCGGTGCTCGCCTCCACCGGCATCGATCCGACCGCCGGCCCCGGCCTCACCTTCATGACCATGCCGGCGGTGTTCAACCACCTGCCGTTCGGCCAGGGGCTGGCAGTGGTCTTCTTCTTGTTGCTTCTGGTGGCGGCGCTCTCCTCCTCCATCTCCATGCTGGAGCACCTGGTGCGCTTCACCACCGAGGAGTGGGGTTGGTCGCGCCGTGGCGCTTGCCGGGTGCTGACCCTGCTGATCATGGCCTGCGGCATTCCGGTGAGCCTGTCGTTCGGCCCCTGGGCCGAGTACACTCTGTTCGGCAAGACCATCTTCGATGTGCTGGACTACCTCACCTCCAACCTGATGATGCCGCTGTTCGGCCTGGTGCTGACCCTGCTGCTGGGCTGGCGACTGGGGGATCGCATGGTGCCGGCGGATCTCTCGCCAGTGTTGCGGTTCTGCCTGCTCTGGTGCTGGCGCCTGGTGGCCCCGCTGCTGATCGGCGGGATCCTGGTGCGGGGATTGCTGTAAGAGCGGCCCGGAGCTGGCTAGGCCTGAGGGTCTAGTTGGGGGGCGTGGTGGGCAGGCGGGTATTGAGGTGTGAGCGGATCTGCAGCAGCGTCTTCTGGTACTCCTCGGCATGATGCTCCATGAAGGAGGCGCTGTGGTTGAGGCGCCGCTCCAGCCGGTCTACCAGCAGCGCAACCCTGGGGGCTGCCATGCCGGCCGGCCAGCACAGTTGCAGCAGCTCCAGCAACTGCCAGGCATCGCCAGGCAGGGCCGGGAACTCCTCCTGCAGCGTCAGCGCATACTGCACGGCCAGCTGGTGCTGGCCCGCCGCGCTGGCCCGCTGCCGCTCCTGGCGCAGATAGGTCAGCCGCAGCTCGCGCCGCTCCAGTTGTTTCGTCAAGTCGATGACGACCTGCTTGAACAACTGTTGCAGCAGCGGGGCCGGGGCGACCCTGGCCTGATACTGGCCGAGCTGGGTCAGGTAGCGTTTGGCGTGGTGGGGCAGGCCGCAGAACTGGCTGACGGCGAAGCCGAGCAGCTGGTTGAGGTGGTTGTCCCGCGCGCTCTCCGGCGGGTGCTTGGCCAGCAGCAGCAGGGCCTCGTCGAAGCGGTAGTCCAAGCTCAGCATCAGCGCCTTGAGCAGGGCATCCTCATGAGCTCGCAGGGTGACGGCCTGCTTGAGGTAGCGATACTCCTGCTGCAGTGAGCTGATCCTGGCGGCGCTCGGGTAGTGCCAGAGAACCGCCAGGCTGGCATTGAGGATGAAGTTCTCGATAGATACCCGCAGCTTGTGATCGGCAAAGAAGCGCAGGCTGAGGGCATTGGCCTGCTCCAGCGCCTTGCCCTCATCCTTGATCAGCAGTGCCAGCAGAATGGCCGCCTGGCGCCACTCCGGTTGCCAGGCGTTTTTTTGCAGCAGATGGCCGAGCACGTCCCAGGCCGCCTCCCACTGCCCCTCGTGCAGCAGACAGGCCAGCGCCAGCTCCAGCTGCAGGGCCGGCGGCAGCCGCTCCCGGTTGCGGGCCAGATCCTTGCGCGCGCTCTCCAGCCTGCCGAGTCCCAACAGGGCGTAGATCAATCCCTTGCGCGGCCACCAGGCGTCATATTCCGTGGTACAGACCGCGTAGTGCTGGGAGGCATGGAAGTGATCCTGCCATTGCAGCAGCATGTAGCCCTTACTCCGGTCCAGCTGTTGTCCCAGCTCCCGATACTTCTGCTGCTCATAGAGCAGGTCCTCGCACAGGGCACAGCTCAGTTGCCACTCCCTGAGCCGCATCGGGGCCGGCAGGGCCCGGGTCAGCCCGGTCAGCTGTACCAGCTCGTGCAGGCGGGTGGTCAGTTGCTCCTGGGTAAAGGGGATGGTCAGCTGCAGGGAAAAGTAGAGATCCGAGGGGGGATAGTGGAGTAGCTCCGGGTCTGCATTGAGCAACAACAGCACGCAGCCCGGCTCCAGTAGCCCCAGATAGTGAGCCTCCTGCAGCATGCGTACTCCCTCCAGGTCCTGGTGATGGCTCTGGTGGCAGATGATGGCGTCGAACGACTGCTGGCGCAGCAGGGTTGGCAGGGTCGCCAGCTCCTTGCAGTGGGTCAGCTGGGTTGATGCTATGCCCTGCTGGCTCAGCCCCTGGGAGAGCGCCGTGCTGAGCATGGTGTCGTCTTCGATCAGGAGGATCTGCATCCTTGGCACTCCTTGGCCGGTTCAGGATCGGAACAAGTATGGCATGTGATGGAGTCAAAAAGAGCTATTACTCTGTTACAGAGGTGCCGTGCCGGTCAACCCCTCACCCGGGCTCACTAGAGGGGGGGCGAGAGGGCGCCGGATTGACAAGAAACACCACCACGCCGCCATAGGCCGCCGAGTCGGCCAGCCTGCTTTCCCACGTTTGATCCCACTCACCTCCCTGCACCAGCCCCACCTTGAAGGGGAGTGTCAGCCGCGTCAGCGTTTGCAGGTAGCGCACGTAGCCGGGCTCGGTGCGGCGGCCACGGTAGGTCTGCACCACCAGCTCGTCGACCGTGCCGGCGAGGGCGTTGAGGGTGGCGACGTCGCCGGTGCGGGTCCAGTCCAGCAGGCCGGTGATGCTGATGGCGCAGTCGGCGGGCAGCTGGCTGCGCAGTTTGCGCAGGAAGTCGCCATAGTCCGCCAGCCGGTGGGTGCGGGCATCGAAGTCTATCTGGATGCCGCGCACCTCATTGCCCTTGCGCTGCCAGGCCGCCAGCTGGTTGGTCAGGCTCTTGATAAGGGCTTCATCCCAGTCGAGCCGCTCCACCCGATAGGCGAGCCAGAGCTCCTTTACCGGCAGCTTGCTCGGCGCTATGCCCTGCCCCTGAAAACGCACGGGCTGGCGCGCATCGAGGGGGCCTATCTCCCCCTGATGCAGATAGAGCCGCTCGGCCTGCTGCAGCACCGGCTGGGGCCTGACCCCGGCCCACAGCCAGAACTGGCGGTAGTGGCTCGCCTCGACGGCGGCGCTGGCCTCAGCGCCCAGCAGCGCCAGTATCACCAGTAATATTTGAGCTGCTTGGCCCACTGGCTCGTTCCGTACTGGCGTTTGAGGGTGTTGAACCAGCCCTTGCGCTGGCTGAGGGGGATCTCTTGGCTGCCGCAGCTGTTGTTGCCGCTAGGGGCGTAACAGTTGATGGCGCGGTAGAGGGCGTAGGCCTTCTCCTCCTTGGCGGCCTTGGGGTTGGCGATCACCTGTTGATACCAGTCGAGTCGGCTGCGCTGCTGTCCAGCAAACAGATCCCGGCTGCCCGCCAGGGTGTCGGCGCCCGGCCGCTGCAGGAGTGGATCCCAGTCCAGCCCCTGGCTCAGGAAAAACTCGCCGAGGCAGTTGAGCGCCCTGGGCGATTTGGGGTTGTCCGCCAGGGTGGTGACCACCGCCGTGAGGGCCGGGCACTGATACTCCTGGCTCCCTTGCCAGTCGAACGGGGCGGCCAGCGGGGCCAGCGCCAGATCCTGCAGGAAGCCCCGGTAGTCGCCGTGGGTCAGCTGCTTGTAGCGCAGGGTGTGGCCGGCGCGCTGGCGCAGGGGGGCGGAAGCCTGCTCATCCTGCACCATGCGGCGCAGCAGCGGGGCCGGCGCCACGTACTCCAGCAGCGGAATGCGGTAGTGATCGCTCTGGATGGGACTCTCCTTGGCGAACACCTGCTCCAGTCGGCCGGCCCGCTCCAGGGTCATGGCCAGCGCCAGTTGCAGCAGCTGATCCTGCAAGGGGGTGGGCTGGCTGGCGAGCAGGGCGCGCCACTGCTGCTCCGCCTCGGGCAGCGCCTGACTGGCCGCCAGCGCCATGCCCTTGAGCACCTGCTGGCTGAATGCCAGGTTGTCGAGTGGCCCCTTGCCGAGGGCAGGAGCGGCGGCGATGACGGCGGCATAATCCTTGGCCAGATAATAGCGCTCGGCCTGTTGCAGGTAGGCGAGCCAGGCCGGGTTGCCGGCAAACTGGGCGCTCTGCTGGGCCAGCTCGCCGGGTTGCAGCGGCTGCCACTCGTCCCAGCTCTCGTGCAGCCGCAGCCGGCGCAGATCCTGCACCAGGGTCAGCTGCGGCATGGCGGCTGAGCCGGTGAAGCCGGGCTGCATCAGCAGCTTGAGGTCTATTTCGTTGAGCAGCTCCGGGTTGCCCGGCTGGCGGCTCGCCTGCCGGAACAGGCCGGCCAGCGCCGCCTCGTCCCCCTTGAACCAGGCGAGCCGGCGCAGCAGCCCGTTGGCGGAGTCGAGATAGCGCCCCTCTGGGTAGTGGCTGTGATAGTCGGCGATGAACTGCTCGGCGCGCTGCACGGCAGCCTGGTCAATCTGGTTGCGATCCAGGGAGCCCCAGTCATCGAAGGCGCTTTGCTGTGACTGGTTGAGGGCGACCCGGATCCGCATGTAATCCGCCGTCTCTTTCAGCCAGGGCTGATCCTGTCTGGCGAGGGCGGCAAATTGCGCATCGGCCTGCGCGAACTCCCCCTGATAGAAGAGTCGGCTGGCGGCCAGGTAGTCGGCAAAGCCCTGGCCGGCGGCCGACAGAGGCGCGGTCTTGTCCTCCGGCGCCGTGGCCGTTTCGGCCTGCTGGGCGCACTGGCCCAGCATGGCCAGCCGCTGGCGGGCCAGCTGGCTGCGCTCGTCGGCGCCAAGGGCTGGGGTGTCGACCAGCGCCTGCAGGAAGGCTTCGGCCGCGACCGGGTTATTGCTGATGCAGCGCCCCTCGCTCCAGCCGGCGGCCCGCTCCAGGGCGGCCTGGGTGATGCTCTGCTCGATGCCAAGACCGGCGGCCAGCGCCAGCAGGGGATCCGGCCCGGCGGGGGCCGGCTCGGCCTGGGTCGGGTTGAGCAGGGCCGTGTTGAGCAGATCCTCGATGGCGAAGGGCAGCGGCAGCGGCGCCTTGGGCAGCGAGAAGGCCTGCTCATCGGCCAGCAGCAGTGCCAGGTTGGTGCGGGTGTCGTTGTCGGGGGAGAGGAACGGCAGCCCGTTCAGATGGCACTGGGCGGCGGTCAGTTGCAGGGTGAGCGGCGTCTCGCAGCCATCCGGGCCGCAGGCCAGGGCGGGCAGACTGCACAGGGCCAGCCACAGGGGAGTCAGTTTCATGGGCGCTTCCAGCAGGAGTCGGGATGCTGGCACGCTACAAGATGCCTTCGCCCCTTTCAACTGACCATAGGGGCAGGTCGGCCGGCGGCGGGCCTACTGCAGACCGGGCCCCTTGGCGGAAAAGGGGCAGTCGCGCTGCTGGATCAACTGCTCTCCCGAGCCCGCCGCCCCCTGCCAGTGCAGGGCGAGCTGGCCGAGGCGACCCAGGTGGCGCAGCTCGAATTCGTAGCGCAGGCAGGGCTCGGTGAGGGGCAGGCTGGCCATGCCGGCCGGCAGTTGGTAGTCGTAGAGCAGCAGGGGGCCGTCTGTCAGCGTGCTGCGGCTGGGCAGCAACCCTTGTGCCGTGGGGACGGGGGCGGCCAGCCGGCGGCGCAGGCTCAAGGGGGCGTCGATCGCCTTCTGATAATGAAGGCCGTTCATGGCCGCCAGCTCCTCTTCCAGCCGCTGCAACTCCCCCTCCAGCCCGCTCAGCGCCGCCCCCAGCTGTTGATGGGCGGGGGAAGCGCAGCCCCCCAGCAGCAGGGTGAGGAGCAAAAGCGGGGCGCGGGTTGGGTGCATGGGCTCTCCTTTGAGCGCACGGATGGGCTGGGCCGGGCTGACTATAGCAGGGTATTGGTGGGCGGCGCGGCGCGCAGCAGACCGGCGAGCCGCTCCAGCCCCTCGGCGACGCGGGCGTCGGTGGCCGGCTGGCTCAGGCTCAGCCGCACCCCCTGTGGCGCGGCAAACTGGCCGGCGGCGAAGTGTTCCCCGCTCGCCACCCCGACGTCAAGGGCGTTGGCGGCCTCGGCAAACTCCTGGCTGCGCCAGGGCTCGGGCAGCGGCAGCCAGGCGTGCATGGAGCCCGCCTGCCAGCAGGCCTCCGGTAACAGGTGGCGCAGCAGCTCGCCGCGACGTGCCAGGATCTGCCGTTGCTGCTCTACAAGAGGCATGATCTGGCGCTGGCTCACCAGCTTGCAGGCCAGCTCGATGAGCAGCGGGCTCACCATCCAGCTCGACAGTCGCATCGCCTGGGCGAAGGCGCCGCGCAAGTGGGGCGGGGTCAGCACGAAGCCGACCCGCAGGCCACCGCAGGCGATCTTGGCCAGGCTGCCGAGGTAGATGACCCGCTCCGGCGCCAGATTGACCAGCGGCGTCACCGGCTGCTGGGGCAGCAGGCCGTTGACGTCGTCCTCGATGATCAGCAGATCGTGACGGCGGGCGATGGCGATGATGGCCTCGCGCCGCGCCAGGCTCATGGTGGCGGTGGTGGGATTCTGCAGGGTGGGGGTGAGGTAGAGCAGCTTGGCGCGGCGGGTGCGGCAGGCCGCCTCCAGCGCGTCGGGCAGCAGCCCCTCCTCGTCCATCGCCAGCCCCACCACCTGATTCTTCAGCTGGCGGGCGTTGCCCAGCATGCCGGGGTAGCTGAGCCCTTCGCAGAACAGGATCTCCCCCACGCAGCCGGTGGCCAGCAGGGAGAGCATGATGCCGTGCTGGGCGCCGTGGCTGAACAGCAGATGCTCCTCGCTGCCCGCCACCCCCTGCTCTGTCAGCCAGTCGATAAAGAGCTGGCGCTGGCCGGGCTGGCCCGCCTCCTTGTCATAACCGAGCAGGGCGTTGAGATCCCCGTCTGCCACTTCCGCCAGCATGGGCCGGATGATGGCGGCCCGATCCAGCTGCACCGGCAGGTTCTGCCACAACTCGATGCGGTGCCCCTCCTCCTTGCGGATCACCCAGGCGTTGGCCGGATCCTCATGCTCCCCCTTGACCCAGGTGCCGTGGCCCACCCGGGCGGCCAGCAGCCCGCGCCGCTCCGCCTCGCCATAGGCGCGGGTGACGGTGCCGACGGTGACCCCCAGCCTGTCCGCCAGCGCCCTGTGGGTGGGGAGCCGGGTCTGGGGCGGCAGGGAGCCGTCCTGAATGGCTTGCTCGATGGCCTTCACCAGCTTGAGGTAGAGGGGGCCGGCGAAGGGGGTGAGGTCCGGGGTCCAGATTGTCATGGTGACAATAAATCCGTTGATCGAAATGTATCGGCAATATAGCGTGATTTTGAACCCGATAACAATCAAAAACAGCACATTGTATCGATACAATGTGCGCAGTTCAGGAGTACAAAAATGACGATCGAATGGTATGCCACCCTGTTTGGCTTTGCGGTGCTCACCTGCGGCACGCCGGGCCCCAACAACCTCATGCTGACCGCCTCCGGCGCCAACTTCGGGGTGCGCCGCACCCTGCCCCATCTGATCGGGGTGGCGGTGGGTCAGCCGGTGCTGCAGATGGTGCTGGCGCTGGGGCTCTACCCCCTGTTCGAGCGCTGGCCGCTGCTGCGCCTTGGCTTACAGATCTTCGGCAGCCTTTATCTGCTGTGGCTGGCATGGCGCATCGCGGTGGCCGGCGCTCCCGGTGATCCGGCCCGGCGCGCCCGTCCGCTGACCCTGCTGGAGGGGCTGGGCTTTCAGTTTCTCAACCCCAAGGCCTGGATGATGGGGATCTCCGCCATCAGTCTGTTCAGCCTGCCCGGTGCCAGCTACTGGCCGAGCCAGTTCGCGGTGATGGCCATGTTCGTGCTGGTGGCGCTGCCGGTCTGCTTCGTCTGGGTGCTGTTCGGCCATCAGCTCAGCAACTGGATCAGCACGGATCGGGGCTGGCGCCGCCTCAACGGCAGCCTGGGGGCGCTGACTGCGCTCTGCGTGGTGATGCTCTGGTACTGAGTGCTGCCAGAGGCCGCATAAAGATGCGAAGAAAGTGCATTTGCGGCCTTGTCTGACGGGCACCGGCTCTGCATATTAGAAGGCTTGTCGCCGAGTCGGCGCCCTGCATCATCAAGAGGTTGAGATGGATCTGAACTGGTTGCTTCCCCTGGCGGGCTTTGCCCTCATCACTTGCGGCACGCCGGGCCCCAACAACATGCTGCTCACCAGCGCCGGTGCGGCCCAGGGCTTTCGCCGCAGCGTGCCCCTGCTGGTGGGGGTAGTGGGGGGGATCAACCTGATGATCCTGGCCACGGCGCTGGGGCTGGGGGTGATGTTCGAGCAGCTGCCGCTGCTGCACGACGGGCTCAAGCTCATCGGCTCGGCCTACCTGCTCTGGCTGGCCTGGAAGGTGGCGACCGCCAGCGGCCCGGCCGAGGGCAACCGGCCGCTGATCCCGGCCCATCAGGGGGCCATGCTGCAGCTGCTCAACCCCAAGGCGTGGATGATGGCGCTCTCCGCCATCAGCGGTTTCACCCTGGCGGGGGAGGCCTACTGGCCCTCCGCCATCTGGGTGCTCGCCATCTTCTTTATTACCGGCCTCTATACCGGGGCCTTCTGGGTGCTGTTCGGTGCCCAGGTGCGCCGCCTCATTCGCACCGCCAGAGGCTGGCGTCGTTTCAACCTCGGCATGGGGGTCGCCACGGCGGCCTGCGTGCTGATGATCTGGATTTAGTCCGGGCTGTGCCCGGGCCTTTACCGGCTGTCTTGTTGGCCCTGCGGGGCCTTTTTTATTCCTGGGCGGTGCGATGACGCGCGCCGCCCTCTGCTCGGTTTGCACTATCGGTGTACACAATCGGTTTGCACGATCGATTTACACGATCGGTTCACAGAAGGAGATCCCATGAAATGTATCGGTCTGCTGGGTGGCATGAGCTGGGAGTCCACCGTCAGCTACTATCAGGCGCTCAACCGGGGCGTGCGCGAACGGCTCGGCGGCCTGCACTCGGCGCGGGTGCTGCTGAGCAGCGTCGACTTTGCCGAGATAGAGCGGCTGCAGCATGTCGGGGATTGGCCCGCTACCGCCCGCCTGCTGGCGGCCGAGGCGCGGGCCATCCAGGCCGGTGGCGCCGATTTTCTGCTGATCGGCACCAACACCATGCACAAGGTAGCGCCCGAGATTGAGGCCGCCATCGACATCCCGCTGCTCCATATCGCCGATGCCACCGCACGTCAGCTGCAAGCGGACGGGATCCAGATAGTCGGTCTGCTCGGTACCCGTTTCACCATGGAGCAGGATTTCTACAAGGGGCGCTTGCAGGAGAAGTTCGGGCTGGAGGTGCTGGTGCCTGATGCGGCGCAGCGGGAGCGGGTGCACCGCATCATTTATGACGAGCTGTGCCTCGGCGACATTCGCGACGCCTCGCGGGCTGAGTACCTGGCCATCATCCGCGCGCTGGCCGATGCGGGCGCCCAGGCTGTGATCCTCGGCTGCACCGAGATAGCCCTGCTGGTGGGGGAGGCCGACGCCGCGGTGCCGCTCTACGACACCACTTCGATTCACGCCGAGGCGGCGGTGAGTCTGGCGCTGGCTTGACGATAGGGGTCTGCTGGCAAGCGGATGAGGCAAATAGTGGGTTGGAATATGCCGGCGCCACGGTGCCGCTCTACGACACCACCGCGATTCACGCCGAGGCGGCGGTGAGTCTGGCGCTGGCTTGACGACCATGGCTCTGCTGGCAAGCGGATAAGCCAGAAACTGTCCGGCCGCCGGCTCGGCAGGGCTTGACCTTGCCGCAGGGTTGCTGCATAGGCTGAAGGTCCGCTTTGGCCAACGAGGAGTGACTCATGCAGCGTCGCGATTTTCTCAAACTCTCCACCGCCGTCGGTGTTGCCGGTGCCTTGCCCTGGTGGGGGCGGGCGCTTGCCGCCGAGCGCCCAGCCCTGCCTATTCCTGCGCTGCTGGAGGCGGACGCCAGCGGCCTGTTCCAGCTCAGGGCCCAGCCGGGCCAGATGCAGTGGCGACGTCAGCCGACCCGCAGCTGGGGCTACAACGGCAACCTGCTTGGCCCCACATTGCGTGCCCGCCAGGGGCAGGCGGTGCGAGTCCGGGTCGCCAACCAGCTGGCGGAGACCACCACGATACATTGGCACGGGCTGGAGGTGCCGGGCACCGCCGATGGTGGCCCGCAGGCCAGCATCCCCTCCGGCAAAGAGTGGCAGGCGGCGTTTCGCATCGAGCAGCCGGCGGCCACCTGCTGGTATCACCCCCATACCCACGGACAGACCGGCCATCAGGTGGCCATGGGGCTGGCCGGGCTCTTCATCCTCGACGACGAGGAGAGCCTGCGGCTGCCGCTGCCGCAACGCTGGGGGGTGGACGACATCCCGCTGGTGCTGCAGGACAAGCGCCTCGATGGGCGGGATCAGGTGGACTACCAGCTGGACGTGATGAGCGCGGCGGTCGGCTGGTTCGGCGATCTGATGCTGACCAACGGCGCCGTCTATCCGGCCCACGACGCCCCTCGCGGCTGGCTGCGGTTGCGGCTGCTCAACGGCTGTAATGCCCGCTCCCTCACGCTTGCAACCAGCGATGGCCGCCCCTTGTATGTGATCGGCAGCGATGGCGGCCTGCTGGCGGAGCCGGTGGCGCTGAGCGAGCTGGCGCTGCTGCCGGGGGAGCGCTTCGAGGTCATGGTGGATGCCCGCAACGGCCAGGCGTTCGACCTGCTCACCCTGCCGGTGCGCCAGATGGGGATGACCCTGGCGCCGTTCGATGCGGCCCTGCCGCTGCTGCGGATCCGGCCCTCCCTCATCGAGGGCAAGGGACGCCTGCCGGACAGCCTGGCGCGGCTGCCTGCGCTGCCCGCCACTCAAGAGTTGCCGAGCCGCACCCTGACCCTGTCGATGGATCCCGAGCTGGACCGGCAGGGGATGCAGGCGCTGATGAGCCGCTACGGCCACGGCGCCATGGCGGGCATGAGCATGGATCACGGCGATACGGGCAGCATGGCCGGGATGAAGATGGGCGGGCAAGGCGACGGGATGGCAGGAATGGATCACGGCGACATGGCCGACATGAAGCAAGCGGGCGGCGCGCTGGACTTGCATGGCGGCAACCGCATCAACGGCCAGGCCTTCGCCATGAACGACCCGCAGTTTGCGGTCAAGCGCGGCCGCACCGAGCGCTGGATCATCTCGGGGGAGGGGGACATGATGTTGCACCCCTTCCACATTCACGGCACCCGTTTCCGGATCCTGAGCGAGAACGGTCAGCCGGTGGCCCCTCACCGCGCCGGCTGGAAGGATATCGTCAAGGTGGAGGGCGGGCGCAGCGAGGTGCTGGTGCGCTTCGATCACACGGCGCCGAAGGAGCGGGCCTACATGGCTCACTGCCATCTGCTGGAGCATGAAGACACCGGCATGATGCTCTCGTTCACGGTGGAAGAGTGAAATAATGGCCCGTTCGGGGCCATTGTTTTTTACTGGTCAGATCTCACTATCTGGCTGCGCCGCATACCCCTCGGCATAAAAGCGTGTAAAATTGCGCCCTGAATTTTCCGGCCGGCGCACGCCGGCCGCGACTCCTTACACGCAAGGCTGACATTGTGACAGAAGTAGATAGATTCGCGGACATTCGCCCCTACCGCGATGAGGAAGTACCGGCAGCCATCGAGCGGCTGATCCGGGATGATGAATTCATCGGCGCCATCGCCAAGTATCGCTTCGGCTCCCTGATGAGCTGGCTGGGCTGGGCCATTCGCCCGCTGATCCGCCAGTTCCTGCGCTACAAGTGGTCCAAGGTGACCACCATCCATCAGGTGCAGATGGGGGTGACCCGCTACATGAGCCGGATGATCGCCACCTCCACCCAGGGGGTGACCTTCTCCGGGCTTGAGCATCTTAAAAAAGAGCAGGGCTACCTGTTTGTCTCCAACCACAGGGACATCGCCATGGATCCGGCGTTCGTCAACTGGGGTCTGCACACCCATGGTTTCGATACCGTGCGCATTGCCATCGGCGACAACCTGCTGCGTAAACCCTGCGCCACCGAGCTGATGAAGCTCAACAAGAGCTTCATCGTCAAGCGCTCCGCCAAGGGGCCGCGGGAGATGATGAAGGCGCTCGGCGAGCTGTCTGCCTACATCGGCCAGTCGGTGCACGAAGGCCACTCCATCTGGATTGCCCAGAAGGAAGGGCGCGCCAAGAACGGCGATGACAAGACGGATCCGGCCATCCTCAAGATGTTCTACGTGGACGGCAAGAAGCAGAAGATCGAGTTCGTCGACTACATGCGCAGCCTCAATATCGTGCCGGTCAGCATCAGCTACGAGCTGGATCCCACCGACAAGGCCAAGGCGCGCGAGCTGTACGAGAAGTCCATCAACGGCAGCTACGAGAAGGGCGAGTTCGAGGACATCGAGAGCATAGTCGCCGGCATCGTCGGCCAGAAGGGGCGGGTACACGTCTCCTTCGGCGCCCCCATCACCGAAGGCTTCAGCGATCCGGACGAACTGGCGGCGCTGATCGACAAGGCGATCTGGGGCAACTACCGCCTCTTCCCGGGCAACTACCTGGCTGCGGATGTGGCAGGCCACGCCAATACCATCGAACAGGCCGCCTTCCTGAGCCGTCAGTCCGAGGTACCGGAAGAGCACAAGGCCATCTGGCGTGCCATGTACGCCAAACCGGTGGAGAACGCCGCCAAGGCTTGAATGACACCGGTTTTGACCAGGTGATGTGAAAAAAACGGGAGCAGATGCTCCCGTTTTTGCGTCTGGTCAAAGTCGCCGGCAATGGAGTAGTGAATAATATTGTTTCAGCTGGTACGATCACCTGGCGAACACGCTTGCCCCGCTTGGCAAGCCGAGGATGAGTGTGTAACAGTGCACTCACCACGCCGGAGAGAGCCATGGCTCCATCCCGGTCTGCACGGATAGCAGACGGTGTGACACAAGGACCTTCAACGGGTCCTTTTTCATTTTGCGGCTAAGATGTCGCCTGAATACACCTAAGGAAGCGCCATGATCACCGGCAGTCTGAATACCTTGCAGCGTACGCCGCTGCCCGCCCCGCTCGACCGCATCCTGGTCGAGGTGGTGCAAAGCGTCGACCGGTGGCGGCATGCTCCGCTCGGCAAGCAGGAGGTCGACGGCCTCAAGCTGTTCTGCCTGGTGAGCGAAGAGCTGACCGAGCCGGCGGCGGATCGCCGTGGCGAGTTCCATCAGCAGTACCTGGACATCCAGCTGCTGCTCGCCGGCGAGGAGTGGATCGGGGTCGGCCCGCACACCTACGCGAGCGAAGGGGCGGATCACCCCCATCCCGATCTCTGGTTCGTCGACGACGAACAGACCAGTTATCTGGCGTTGCAGCCCGGCGACTTCGCCATCTTCTGGCCGGGAGAACTGCATCGCCCCCTCTGCACCCCCAACCCGCCGGCCAAGGTGAAGAAGCTGGTGGTCAAGGTGCGCCGGGATCTGCTGGCCGGCCTGTAACCGCTGGCGCAGCCTGACTGAGACGAGTGACCGGAATCATCCGGATTTGCACTTAACATATTGAAAAATTGGGCGCACTTTCCTGCGACCATAAGCCCCCGGCAGGGGAATCCCATCCATGTTGGATGACACGACACTGTCGGCATAAAGCCGAAGCACAGGAAGATGTAGAACATGAGCAAGTTGGTATTGATCCTTAACTGCGGTAGCTCTTCCCTGAAATTTGCCGTAATGGACGCCGAAACAGGTGAGGACATGCTGTCCGGCCTGGCCGAATGCTTCAATCTGGATGATGCACGTATCAAATGGAAACTCCACGGCGTCAAGGGCGAGGCCATGCTGGGCGCGGGTGCCGCGCACCAGGAAGCCCTCGACCACATCGTGGGTCACATCCTGCCGCAGGATCCGACCCTGGCCGAGCAGCTGGTGGCCATCGGCCATCGCATCGTGCACGGCGGCGAGCAGTTCTCCCGTTCCGTTCGCATCGATGACAGCGTGATCGCCGGCATCGAAGCCGCCATTCCGTTCGCTCCCCTGCACAACCCGGCGCACCTCATCGGCATCCGTGCCGCCCTCAAGGTCTTCCCGGCGCTGGCAGAGAAGAACGTGGCCGTGTTCGACACCGCCTTCCACCAGACCCTGCCAGAGGAAGCCTACCTCTACGCGCTGCCCTACAAGCTCTACAAAGAGAACGGCATCCGTCGTTACGGCGCCCACGGCACCTCCCACCGCTTCATCGCAGAAGAGACCGCCAAGGCGCTGGGCAAGCCGCTCGAAGAGCTCAACATCATCAACTGCCACCTGGGTAACGGCGCTTCCGTCTGCGCCATCCGTGGCGGCGAATCCGTCGACACCTCCATGGGGCTGACCCCGCTGGAAGGGCTGGCGATGGGTACCCGCTCCGGCGACATCGATCCCGCCGTGGTCTTCTTCATGCACGACCAGCTCGGTTACAGCGTGGAGCAGATCAACCACACCCTGACCCGCGAGTCCGGCCTGCTGGGCATGACAGAGGCGAGCAGTGACTGCCGCTACGTCACTTCCAATTACGCCACCGACGCCGGTGCCAAGCGTGCGCTGGACGTGTTCACCTACCGGGTGGCCAAGTATGTCGGCGCCTACGCTGCCGCCATGGATGGTCGCCTGGACGCCCTGGTGTTCACCGGCGGTATCGGTGAGAACGCCGCCATGGTGCGCGAGATGGTGCTGGATCGTCTGGCCCTGTTCGGCTTCAAGGTCGACAAGGAAGCCAACAACGCCGCCGTGCTGGGCGGCGAGGGCCCCATCACCGCCGAAGGCAGCCGCCTGGCGCTGGTGATGCCCACCAACGAAGAGCTGGTCATCGCCCGCGATGCCCTGAGCCTGGTCGGCTAACGCCCCTCGCTCCCAGACAACGCCCGGCCCCTGCCGGGCGTTGTCGTTTGTGGGCCGGTGCCCATTTGACATGGGGTGGCAGATACGTACCCTGACCGCAGTTTCACGCACAGGAGGATGGGATGAAGGAGACGATTTTTCGCTGGCTGGCCGGGCTCGGGCTGGAGGTGACCGGCATGACGGGGCTGGTGATCGCCCTCGGCTTCATCGTGCTCACCTCGCTGGTGCTGCACATGCTGCTGCACCGGGTGCTGCTGGTGCGGCTGGTGGGCGTGCTCGGCAAGACCATGCAGGTGTGGCTGCCGCCCCAACTGCAGCAGCGGCTGTTCTACCGGCTCGCCTTCGTGTTGCAGGGGGCTGTGCTGCTGGGGCAGGCCGAGATCTGGCTGCCGCGCGACTCCGAAAGCCTGCAGCTCATAGAGACGGTGGCCCAGCTCTGGATCCTGCTGTTCCTGCTGCTGGCGCTGTTCGCCCTCCTCGACTGCCTGCTGTCGGTGAGCCGCTACACCCGGCTCGGGCGGGATCTGCCCCTGCGCGGTATCTTCCAGGGGGTGAAGCTGGTGGGCAGCATCCTGGTGGGCATCCTGATGATCGCCCTGCTGCTCGGCAAGTCACCGCTGTTCCTGTTCAGCGGTCTGGGTGCCATGACCGCGGTATTGATGCTGGTGTTCAAGGACCCCATTCTCGGCCTGGTGGCCGGCATTCAGCTCTCCGCCAACCGCATGCTGAGCGTCGGCGACTGGCTGCAGATGGACAAGTACGGCGCGGATGGCGAGGTGACCGACATCGGCCTCACCACGGTCAAGGTGTCGAACTGGGACAAGACCATCACCACCATCCCCACCTATGCCCTCATCTCCGACTCCTTCAAGAACTGGCAGGGGATGACGGAGTCGGGCGGGCGGCGCATCAAGCGCAGCGTCAACATCGACATGACCAGCGTGCGCTTCCTGACGGCGGACGAACAGTTGCAGCTCAAGCAGGCCCAGCTGCTGGCGCCCTATCTGAGCCGCAAGGAGCAGGAGCTGAGCGCCTACAACCAGCAGCTGAGCGATGCCATCAGTTGCCCCATCAACGGCCGCCACCTCACCAACCTAGGCACCCTGCGCGCCTATCTGGACGCCTACCTGCGCGCCCACCCCGGCATTCGCAAGGACATGACCCTGATGGTGCGCCAGCTGGCGCCGACCACGGACGGCCTGCCGCTGGAGATCTACTGCTTCACGGCGACCACCGCCTGGACCGATTACGAAGGGATCCAGGCCGACATTTTCGACCACATTTTTGCCATCATCGAGCAATTTCATCTGCGGTTGCACCAATCTCCCACAGGTTACGATATGCGCGCCTGGCAAAAGGGGTGAACGGCCATCAGACAAGGGCTGGTGGCGGATAAAAAAAGCGATATTAATCGCTGACCCGCCGCCACTTGTCAGTTGAAATTTGCCCGGCAGAGGAGAAAAATGGCGGCCTTCTCTTCGCCCCCCGGATCGCCTGCCGCTCCCGGGTCAGCCCAGAGTCTTGAACCACGTCATCCATTACAGGAAAGTTATGAAGCTCCTCCACACTACTGCGGCCGCGCTGTGCTGCAGCCTCCTCTTGGGCGCCGCGCCTGCGCTCGCTGTTGAATACGCCCTGCCTGCGGCCAACAGCCGCCTGGTGGGTGAAAATCTGGAATACGTGGTCCCGGCCGAAGAAAATGGCCAGCCGCTGGAGGCTGCCGCCGCCAAATTCCAGCTGGGGCTGACCAACATGCTGGAGGCCAACCCCAAGGCGGATCCCCTGCTGCTGCAGACCGGCGAGAAGCTGATCGTGCCGCACCAGCTGATCCTGCCGGATGCGCCCCGTGAAGGGATCGTGCTGAACGTGGCCGAGATGCGCCTCTACTACTACCCGAAAGGCAAGAAGGTGGTGGAAGTGCTGCCCATCGGCATCGGCCAGCTCGGTACCGACACCCCGGAAAACTGGGTGACCAGCGTGCAGCGCAAGAAGGCGGGCCCGACCTGGACCCCGACCGCCAAGATGCATGCCGAATATGCCGCCCGTGGCGAGACCCTGCCGGCCGTGTGGCCGGCCGGCCCGGACAATCCCATGGGGCTGTTCGCGCTCTACATCGGCAAGATGTACGCCATCCACGGCACCAACGCCCAGTTCGGCATCGGCCTGCGGGTGAGCCACGGCTGCGTGCGCCTGCGCAACGACGACATCGAGTACCTGTTCAAGAAGGTGCCGGTCGGTACCCGCGTCCAGTTCGTCAACCAGCCCATCAAGGCCAGTGTCGAGCCGGATGGCCGCCGCTACCTGGAAGTGCATCAGCCGCTCTCCCGCAATCAGGAGGAGTTCAACTCCAGCCTGCCTGCGCCGCTGCCGATGACCCCGGCGGTGACCCGCTTCATCGCCCACGCCGACAGCGACTCCCAGCTGGTCAAGCAGGCGCTGGAGCAGCGCAGCGGCATGCCGATCGCGATCAATCGCTGATTGGCGCCTGCCGAGATGGCCCCGACTTCTGGTCGGGGCTTTTTTTTGCCGCCGTGGCGGGATCGGTCCCCTGAACATGCCAGGTGGATAAGCAGTTGCTGCGTCAGGATAAAATCTGGCGGAACGGGGCAAAGCTGGTCTGTTGGTTAAAGATGAAACGTTTATATTGTGTTTTCTGTTTGTTAAAAAAGGTTGAGGTCATGGGATCTGCTGATTAAGCTAGGGCGGTTTTTTTAAGGAAGAGTCCGTCGTCAGAACGGGCACACACGTCACATAACGGAGTTTTGAATGACAGCCAGCACACCCATGCTCATCACCTTTCTGGTGTATATCCTCGGGATGGTTCTGATCGGCTTTATCGCCTATCGCGCCACCCGCAACTTTGACGACTACATCCTCGGCGGCCGCCGAATGGGGAGCTGGGTGACCGCTCTCTCCGCCGGTGCCTCCGACATGAGCGGCTGGCTCCTGATGGGCTTGCCGGGCGCCGTCTTCATCGGCGGCATCTCCGAGAGCTGGATCGCCATCGGCCTCACCCTGGGCGCCTACCTCAACTGGCGCTGGGTCGCCGGCCGGCTGCGGGTGCATACCGAGAAGAACCGCAACGCCCTGACCCTGCCGGACTACTTCACCTACCGCTTCGAAGACAAGAGCCGGGTGCTGCGCATCCTCTCCGCCCTGGTGATCCTGCTGTTCTTCACCATCTACTGCGCCTCCGGCGTGGTGGCCGGTGCCCGCCTGTTCGAGAGCACCTTCGGCATGAGTTATGACACCGCCCTCTGGGTCGGTGCCGCGGCCACCATCACCTACACCTTCTTCGGTGGCTTCCTCGCGGTGAGCTGGACCGATACCGTGCAGGCTACCCTGATGATCTTCGCCCTGATCCTCACCCCGGTGTTCGTCATCATCGCGGTGGGCGGCATCGACACCGCCATGGTGCAGGTGGCGGCGCAGAACGCCGGCAACCTCGACATGTTCAAGAACCTGGACTTCATCGCCATCATCTCGCTGATGGCATGGGGCCTGGGCTACTTCGGCCAGCCCCACATCCTGGCGCGCTTCATGGCGGCGGACTCCCACCACTCCATGACCAATGCCCGTCGCATCAGCATGACCTGGATGGTGCTGTGCCTGGGCGGCGCCGTGGCCATCGGCTTCTTCGGCCTCTCCTACTTCTCCACCTTCACCGAGCAGGCTGGCGGCGTGACTGCCAACCCTGAGCGGGTCTTTATCGAGCTCTCCAAGATCCTGTTCAACCCCTGGATCGCCGGCGTGCTGCTCTCCGCCATCCTGGCGGCGGTGATGAGTACCCTCAGTTGCCAGCTGCTGGTCTGCTCCAGCGCCATCACCGAGGATCTCTACAAGCCGTTCCTGCGCAAGAACGCCTCCCAGCAGGAGCTGGTGTGGGTCGGTCGTGCCATGGTGCTGGTGATCGCGCTCATCGCCATCAGCGTTGCCATGAATCCGGAGAACCGGGTACTGGGGCTGGTGAGCTACGCCTGGGCCGGCTTTGGTGCCGCCTTCGGCCCCGTGGTGCTGCTCTCCGTGCTCTGGTCGCGGATGACCCGCAACGGCGCCCTGGCGGGCATGCTGGTGGGCGCCCTGACCGTCATCGTCTGGAAGCAGTTCGGCTGGCTGGGACTCTATGAAATCATCCCGGGCTTCCTCTTCTCCGGGCTCGCCATTGTGGTGTTCAGCCTGCTGGACAAGGCCCCCTCCAAGGCCATGCTGGAGCGCTTCGACGACGCCGAGCGCGAGTTCCAGACCCCGCCGGATGCGCTGGGTCAGCCTGCAACCGTCAACTGAGTTGGCTACTGCCGATAACAAAAAGCCCCGCATCGCGGGGCTTTTTTATGAGCAAGGGGACCAGTTCACCCAGCTTGCAACAAAGTCGCTGGGCCTCTCGGATAAAGCTGGCCCATTCCAGAACCTCTACCCGGTAGGCGCGATACTTGCCGTGCCGCTTGGGCTCGGGCAGCAGCCCGAGCTGCTCGTAGAGACGGACCGCCTTGGGTGTGGTGCCCGCCAGCCGGGCAAATTCGCCGATATACATGGTGCTGCCCGTAAAGGTGGTGTGAAAGGAGCCCACTATAGGCCAGCGGCAGGGGGGAATGCATCCACACCGGGGAGGGGTGAGTTGGATTGGTAGGAATTGACGGGGGACGGCTGACAGAGGACACCCACCCTGTCAGGCAAGTCTGCTATCGAGATGGTGGAGATCCCAGATTTTTACCAGTGAATGAAGAAGAGGCTGATGAATAATGAATTGCAAAAAACTCACGCCATTCCGGTTCAAGGTTCAGTGCTAAGCGCTCCTCTTGGTTCAATGCCTCCCAGAACGGCAGCCACAAATACGTCCACCAGTATTCCATGTCACCCTGAAGCGAGCCCAAGCTTTCGGGGTCAATGGATGGGAAGGAGTCTGCTGGAAGAGGCGGATCTAACCTTGTCTGCTGGAGAGCGTCAATCACATCAAGGTCATCACTGGCAAATGAGACTACCGTTCCAGCAAAAGAAGAGTGCTGAATAAGCATGAACTTCTTGCTCGCAGGATCCCCTGAGCGATTTAGCACCTGCATGTTCAACTCAGGGTCCACTACATATCCAGTTTGGGATAGGACTCGGAAAAGCATTCCCAGACTATTTTCTGAAACGAGGAAGCGAACGAAATAAGCTCCGATTGAATGGTCTGAAAGCATTGGAGTTGGGTAACCGCAGTATGCATTTTCAGATAAGTGGATAAAACTGGAGTCCTTGAAAACATCTTTTATATCTGGAGCAGTTTTATCCTGCTTTCTCCCAAGTAAATGACTCAGTACGCCTATGATTTTAGTCTTCATATATGTGAGGGCTCCCATTTTAGCGCCCTAATATCCAGCCGCACCTACAACCACGTGGGAATATAGGGACGGAATATCGAAGTATTGACTAAGTATTGGGACACCCACCTTGCCAAGCTAGTTTGCTATCGAGATGGTGGGTGTTTTAATTTTTTAATTAAAGAACTCGATGGCCATTGTAATAGAAGCTATTTGAGCCATATCTCCTTTTGTGACTGCTTGATGCAAAAGGCCGGAGAGGATTGCACTTCTAGTTGCGGAAGGTATAACGCAAGGGCTCAGAATTCCTCTGGATTGCGGGTAATCCCCCCAATGAACCCCAAGTGCTTTTTCGCCACCATTATTCTGATTCTTGTGGTCGTAGCGACCAATGATAAGAACTAAGCCATCATCAACATGGATTGCTTTAGGTTCTTTCCAGTACGAAACCATACTCATAGAACTATCCCTAATGTGCCTCACAGTGATTAGATGGAAGACTGTACTAATCCGATAGTCGAGCCTTCCGTACAACTCTGTACCAACTTTATCATAAAAACGTTTGGAATAAATTTTGGGGTGCCCACCTTGTCAGGCTAATCAGCTATCGATATAATGAGTGTTCCAGATTTTCGTACACCATTTACTATGAATGGCGGTTAACGCCTTGTTCACTGGGAAATTAAGAACGTAGCGAGTAATTATTCCGAGTGCAGCGAATTGTTAGGTTCTTTTGCTTGCAGACGCTTTTTGATTCCCATCGACGTACCAAATGTCGGATGCTTTACCATATTCCTTTATGAAATCATTTCTAATTTTTTGTACTTCACTATATTTTCTACCAATTCCGCCAACGTCGATAATCAGAAAAATACCTAAATCTGTGTCATCAGCTTTCTTATATGTCTCTAGTTGCTTTTCATATCCATGAATCAAACTGCCATTGGTGGATAATTTTATTTCGACCACAAGTTTAGAGTCAAAACCCTTAGAAAGCTTAAAGTCTACAGGCCCGTTGCCGGAATCTGCTTCAGGAGTTAAATCAATATTGTTAGCCTTGCAATAACTATAAGCGACAGCAAAGAAAAGCCGTTGAGATGCTTTTTCCTTTCTAGGTTTTTCATTCTCGTCCCAAAGCTCTTTCCATAGCCCCTTGTTCTCTATTAAATCCTGAAACTGGCTTAGTATTTTATTAACAACTTCTACAACTTCATTAGCGCTTAGTTTCCTATTAGCATACCTAGAAAGATCGTAGGGGTAGTCTCTGGGGATTTGTTTTAGTAATTCGGTCCAAAATGACTCACCATTTCTGTCACTTTTAAAGTCATATGGCTTAGGCTCTACTTCACGAATCATATCCATTACTTGTTGGAAAGCCTCTTTGCTTTTCAGGGCGGCTTGTTTGAGTCTCTGCTTCTGCTTTTTGGTCATTGTTGCCCAGATCTCACCAACGTGATTATTGACCCGCTCTCTAAGTTCTTCATTTTCTCTTACAACGCGCGATATATCACTCCAATCTGACGCAATTGGTAAATCGCGCACAATATCATTTGGCACAAAAATTAGAGGTTGTTCTGAATACGGATTAACTACAAGGTTGTAGTTGTTGATTCCGACTTTAAATGGTTTTGTCGGTATTTTTAGAGTTTTATTGACTCTATCTGAAAACGAAATTAAGTCGGAAAGAATAATGTTGGTTGTCATATCGCTGATTCGATCAGGCCCGATACCTTCCTCGAATAAAGCTAATGCCATAAAAAGCGCTATATCATTCACACCGAGCGCGACAATCTGAGAAGCGGTATCAAGTGTGCTAGAGATTAGATCCTTTCCAAAGCCTGATCCCTTTACGGTTGTACCATAGCCCAAACAAGTCCAGCTAATTTCTGAGAAGTGGAAAAGTCTTTTTGCATTACGCCATGGAACATCATCTACGGCTTTAGATACGGACAAAAGCTTGATAATTTGTTCAAAACGATCTCTATAGGATTGATAGGCTCCTTCACTAATTTCCTTGTGAGCACTATCCTCCAATAACAGTGGGTCTATAAAAACCAAGGTATCTGTATTCAGTAGTACGTTTACAACCCCAAGCTTATCCAATACAGCCACATCTATGCCGAATTCGCTAGAAATAGTGGCTGGGTTTTTAATTTTTCCCATTATCTAATCCTTGATTTATTGAGGGGGCATGAGAACACTAACAATGATTAGATGGAGGGCGGTACTAATCCGATAATCGAGCCTTCCATATAATTCAGTGTCGGCTTTATCTCAGTTAAGGAAAAATTTATTTTAAATCATAGCGTCATCGGCTTGGTGTTATACCAGTCCGTATTCGCTTGACTTCCTCTTTTGGCTATTTCATTACGACTGCATAAAAATACAGTAATAAGAGAATCAGGACACCACACTATTAAGCAAGGTATTGTCGCCTTGCTGCTTGATAGCGGGACTCCAAATCATCGGTGTTACGCTCTCTTTCTAAAACCTAATTTCCACCGACTCCGCACTGCGTGTTGTCTCACCGTGATAAACCGCTTCGATATTGTTGCCATCCGGATCGAGGACAAAGGCGGCGTAATAACCGGGGTGATAGACCCGCTCGCCGGGGGCGCCGTTGTCCTGGCCCCCATTGGCCAGCGCCGCCTGATAGAAGCGATCCACTGTGGCGCGGTCTTGCGCCTGAAAGGCGAGGTGATGGCGGCCGGTCAATGCTCCCAGCGCCGCCGGGCTGTCGATGGCGGTGACAAACAGCTCGTCTGCCCAGAAGTAACCCTCACCGGCGCCACCTATGGGGATGTCGAGGGCGGCCAGTGCGGCCGTGTAAAAACGCTGGCTGGCGGCCAGATCTTTCACCACCAGCTGGAGATGGTCGATCAGCCGACCGCGATGCAGTGTTTGTATTTCCATACACCACCTTGCTTTGCATGTTGTGGATGAGCCGCTGGCCGGCCCCTTGCTGTGAGCAACAGGGGTTGGCCAGCCGATGGCATGGCTACCGCCCCTGAATTTCAGCTTCCAGTGTGCTGCTTGTTACCTGTGAGAGGGTTGGCATGGCTCATGGGGAGACTCCGGCGAGGTGTGTGTTGCCATTTGGCTATAGTAACGCCCCTTGGATGGGGGAAAAGGGGGCAGCGAGTTATTTCTGAGCAAGATCAATAAATTGATAGATATGGCGAGAGCGGAGGGGGTGGGCAGGAGAAGGCGGCGTGGATGCCGCCGTCCCCAAGTGATTGGCTTCTGGATTAGCGCTGCGTGCAGGAGAGAGTTGGCTGGCCGACACGCTCCAGCCTGGCTTCGCCCCCCTTGGTAAAGAGGGTGAGGTTTTGCCCTTCATAACGGGCACCGCTGGCGCTGGGGGTTTCATAGGCGAGCACCTGCAGCGGGTCAGTACCCTCACCCTCGTCCAGGTTGATCACCGCGGCGGGCCGCTTGGCCTCGTTGTAGAAGTAGGTGGAGAGGGTGACATTATTGCCACACTGGTAGTCCACCGGGCTTGGCACCATCAGCTGGCCGCCCTTGATCTGCAGTTCGGTGATCCGCAGCTGGTAGCTATCTTCCACGCACTGGCGCAGATCGCTCGCCTTCCAGCAGTCGTTGCGCCCCTTGATCCAGCCGCGCTGGATGGCGCGCTCGGTTTTCTGCTGCTCGGGTGAGAACGCGGCAATTGCCTTGGGGTAGAGGGCCGCCAGCTCGTTATCCAGCGCCGCCAGCGCGGCATCCTTGCAGATAAGGGTTTCGGCGGCGCCTTTTGCCTTGGCGCAATCGAAGGAGGGGGTGGCTGCGGTGGCCAATAAAGGGGCAAACAGCAGAGTGGCAAGCAAGGTCTTGTTCATCGAGGGGGCTCCAGCAAGGGGGACCCGGCTACTAAAGCACAATGGCGCTGGGCCGCCGAGCATTTTTTGCGCCGGGCGGCCCCAGACAAGGGGAGGGAGATCAGGCGAGCGCCAGGGACTGGCGGGCGCGCCACAGCCGCTCGTGGAAGAAGAACACGACGGTGTTGATGGCAGGCTCGATCATCGCCATCACGCCGCCAGTGAGCAGCTCGCCGCTCAGCAGATAGGCGACGCCAAAGGCCACCGAGAAGTGCACCAGGGCGAAGCTGCTGGTCTTGGCCTGCAGACTGTGGTGGGGCTTGAGCTTGTGCCAGCTAAGATCATGGAAGTAGAAGGCGACCGTGTTGACGGCGGGTTCGATCAGGGCGATCAGGCTGGCGGTGAGCAGTTCACCGGTCAGCAGGTAAGCCACGGTGAAGGCCACGGTGAAGTGCAAAACGGCAAAGCTGATGGTCTTTTTCATGGCAAAGGCTCCCTCTGGTGATGAACAGAGTATCCCCCGAAATCCCATTAAATGAAAACCATTCTCATCTAATGGTTGGATAGGGACGACCTATCAAGTGAGAGCACCCTCACCGGATTGGGAGTTGCCTGGGGCCACAGCGGCGCTAGAGTGAGCCTTTGCCATGAAAAAGGAGCTTTCATGCATATGAATATCAACGCCACCCTGATGGGGCAGTTCATCCTGTTGCTGATGATCATCGTAGGGGTACTGGCCTATTGGCTGGCTCGTCGCAGAAGCGAGCGCCCCGCCCTGATCGCCACCCTTTGCGCTTTGCTCTCCCTGTTTCCACCCTTGGGTCTGTTGGCCCTGCTGTTGCTGGTCTTGCACCTGGACAGATCCTCCGGCCCCTGATTGCCAGCCAGGGCACTCGAGCTGCCCGCCGATCCTGCCAATAAAAAGGGCCTGCAGTGGCAGGCCCTTGGCTGTGTGCGAGTGATGCAAGGCGTTACGCTTCAACCTTGTTGAGCCACTCCACCTTGTACTGGGCGCCGGCGCCCTGCGCCAGCTTGGCGCACAGAGGTTTCAAGAAGGCTTCAATCTGCTCGTCCAGCAGCCAGGGAGGGCTCACTATCAGCATGCCAGAGCCGTTCATGCCCCAGTCCTTGGTCTGGCCGGCCACTTCCAGCTCGGCCACCAGGACGTTGCCGAAGTTTTCCCGCTTGATGGCGCGCAGCATGTCGCGGGACTTGTCCACCTCTTCCCCCAGAATGGGATACCAGAGGGCGTAGATGCCGGTGGCCCAGCGCTTTTGCGCCTTTTTCAGGGTATCGACCACTGCGAAGTAATCTTCCTTCAGCTCATAGGGGGGGTCGATCAGCACCAGGCCGCGGCGCGGGGTGGGCGGCAGCAGGGCCACCAGCCCCTCAAAGCCATCGCGATGGTGCACGGCGACGCGGGGGTCGTAACCCATGTTGGCGAGCAGGTCCTCCACCTCGTTGTTGTGCAGCTCCATCAGTGCCAGCTTGTCCTGCTCGCGGGCGAGGCGGCGCGACAGCTCCGGCGAGCCGGGGTAGTAGCGCAACTGACCATCGCTGTTCATCTCCTCGATGACGCCGAGATAGGGGGCCATGGCAGACCACTGGGCCCGCTCGTCCCACAGCCGGCCGATGCCGTCGGCATATTCCGCCTTCTTCTGCGACCAGTCGCCGCGCAGGTCGTAGAGACCGCCACCGGCATGGGTGTCCAGCACGATGAAGGGTTTCTCCTTCTTCTTGAGGGACTCGATGATCAGGGCCTGGACGGCGTGTTTCAGCACGTCGGCGTGGTTGCCGGCGTGAAAGGCGTGGCGATAACTCAGCATATTAGGTCTCTGAGGGGGCCCTGCTGGGCCCCCAGTAACGATAGATAGTTCAACAGGTTGCGGCTGTCGCCGCGCACCAGGGTGAGGCTGCGCAGGGTCTGCAGCAGCACCCCTTGTTGCAGTCGCTCCAGCTCCAGCTCGTGGGCCAGCATGGCCTGATACTCCTGCTCGCCGAGCCGCGCCTTGGCGCTCGCTCGCAGGGTGCGCCAGGGGCCGAGCACCGCCTCGGTCTGCACCAGCGCCGGTTGCAGGTCGGTGAGATCCACCGGGATGCTGCTCTGATCAAGCCGGTGCAGCAACAGGGCCAGGTTGACGTTGCCCCCCAGTGCCTGCACGCTGAGCCAGTCCTGACTGCGCGCACCGTAGATTTCGCCGCTCCAGTGCCAGAAGTCGAGCGGGCCCGGCAGTTCGTGGGCGTCGATCCGCTCGCTCGTCATCAGCTGTTCGTCACGCAAGGAAGGCCTGCTCCATGGTTTCGAGCTCCTCACTGAGGCTCATCCACTCCAGCTCCACCCCTTCCAGCTCCTCCTTGATGGGGCCCTGGGACTTGAGCAGTTCGGAGAGCTTCTGCTTGGCGCTCTCTTCATAGATGGCGGGATCGGCCAGCTGCTCTTCCACCGCGGCCAGCTTGGCCTGCAGCTTCTCCATGCTGGTTTCGAGCTTCTCCAGCTTCTGGCGCAGTGGTCGGGTCGCTTGCCGGAACTCCGCCTCGCGCCGCTTCTGATCCTTGCGCGCCACCGCCGAGTTGGCGGAGACGACGCCGTCGTCCTGTTTGGCGTTGGCCTCTTTCTCCTGCTCGCCGAGCCACTTGTGGTAGTCGTCCAGATCGCCGTCGAAGGCCTCGACCCGGCCACCGTGCACCAGATAGAAGTCATCTGTGGTGGTACGCAGCAGGTGACGGTCGTGGGAGACCACCACCATGGCCCCCTCGAACCCTTGCAGCGCCATGGTCAGGGCGTGGCGCATCTCCAGATCCAGGTGGTTGGTCGGTTCATCCAGCAGCAGCAGGTTGGGTTTTTGCCAGGTGATGAGAGCCAGCACCAGTCGCGCCTTCTCGCCGCCGGAGAAGGGGGCCACCTTGTCCAGCGCCTTGTCACCGTGAAAGCCAAAGCTGCCCAGGTAGTTGCGCAGCTCCTGCTCGGTTTTGTCCGGCGCGAGGCGTACCAGATGATCGAGGGGGGAGTCATCCAGGCGCAGGGTCTCCAGCTGATGCTGGGCGAAGTAGCCGATGCTCACCCCGGCGCTCACTTCCAGCTTGCCGGAGAGCGGCGGGTTGGAACCCGCCAGCATCTTGATGAAGGTGGATTTGCCGGCGCCGTTGCGACCGAGCAGGCCGATGCGTGAACCGGGCACCAGGTTGAGTTTGATCTTCTCCAGGATCACCTTGTCGCCGTAACCGGCGCTGAGGTTCTCCATGGCAATCAGCGGGGTCGGCAGGGCCGACGGCTCGCGAAACTCGAAGCTGAACTCGGAGTCGGCGTGGGCGGGCAGGATCTTCTCCATCCGCTCCATGGCCTTCAATCGGCTCTGGGCTTGGCGTGCCTTGGAGGCCTTGTAGCGGAAGCGGTCCACATAGGATTGCATGTGGGCCATCTCCCGCTGCTGCTTCTCGTACATGGACTGCTGCTGGGCCAGGTGTTCGGCGCGCTGCAGTTCGAAGTCGGAGTAGCCGCCGCTGTATTCGTTGAGCTTGCCGTTCTCGATATGGATGATGCGAGTCACCACAGAGTCGAGGAAGTCACGGTCGTGAGAAATCAAGACGAGTGTGCCCTGATAGCCCTTGAGCCACTTCTCCAGCCAGATGACGGCGTCGAGATCCAGGTGGTTGGTCGGTTCATCGAGCAGCAGCAGATCGGAGCGGCAGAGCAGCGCCTGGGCGAGGTTCAGGCGCATGCGCCAGCCACCGGAGAAGCTGCGCACCGGCGAGCCAAGCTGCTCGTCGCCAAAGCCGAGGCCGTGCAACAGCTCGGCTGCGCGGGCGCGAATGCTGTAGGCGCCTATGGTGTCGAGCTTGCCGTGCAGCTCGGCCACCAGCAGACCGTTGTCATCCCGCTCGGCCTGGGCGAGCTCGGCCTCCAGCGCGCGGAACTCCTTGTCGCCGTCGATCACGTAGTCGAGGGCGGAGCAGTCCAGCGCCGGGGTCTCCTGTGCCACCCCGGCAATCTGCCAGCCGGCGGGCAGGCTGAAGCTGCCGCTGTCGATGGCCAGCTCGCCCCGTACCAGTGCAAAAAAGGTGGACTTGCCACAGCCGTTCTTGCCCACCAGACCCACTTTGTGGCCGGGGTGAATGGTGGCGGATGCGTTGTCCAGCAGCTTGCGGCCGCCGCGGATCAGTTCGATTTGACTGGCAACTATCATGGATTGGTCTGCTTGGCTCAAATGAAGGAGAAAAACTGGCGCGGATCTTACGTGAAATGGCGCCGGTTTGCACTTTAGGTACGGGCCTGCTACTGGCTGGCACCACAAAAACATGTCATAACAGAACTATCAAACAGTATGACGGTGGAGGCTAGCATGCTGCATATCAGGGACATCATGACGACCCGGGTCGCCACCGTATCCATGGACGACAGGTTGAGCGTCATCAAGGAGATCTTCGAGCAGGCCCACTTTCGCCACCTGCTGGTGCTGGAAGAGGAGGAACTGGTAGGAGTCATCTCCGATCGCGACCTGTTTCGCGCCATCAGCCCCTATCTCGACTCCGAGGCCGAGATGAGCCGCGACACCGAGACCCTCAACCGGCGCGCTCACCAGATCATGAGCCGCCACCCCATCACCATCGCCCCCCAGCTCACGGTGCGGGAAGGGGTCAAGCTGATGCTGGAGAAGAACGTCTCCTGCCTGCCGGTGCTCGAAAATGGCGCCCTGGTCGGCATCATCAGCTGGAAGGATCTGCTGCGCGCCGCTCTCGACAGCGACGCCTTCTAACCCGCCGGCACGGATTGCAAGAGAATGAAAAAGGGCTCCGCGGAGCCCTTTGTTGTTGGTCACAGGCGCCAGCCCCGTGTCAGGGCAGCGGCTCTACCAGCAGGATATGGGAGTCATGCCCCGTCACCCGCACCTTGCTGCCGGCGAGCAGGGGCTGGCTGCAGCGCACCGTCCAGGCAGTGTCGTCCAGGTGTACCCGGCTCATCCCCTGAGTCACGTCATCCAGCAGCACCAGCTCGCGCCCCAGATACCCCTGCATCCGCTCGTTGATGGGGGCGGCGGCATCCTGCTCCGATCGATCCCGGCGGTGCTGCCAGCGCCACCAGGCCCAGGTGGTGAGCAGGGATTGGAGGGCGAACAGCAGCAGCTGGGCCTGCCAGCCGAAGGGCCAGACCAGCAGCAGCAGGCCCACCTCCAGCGCGGCGATGCCGGTCCAGAGCAGAAAACCCACCGAGCCCAGCACCTCGATGGCCAGCAGCACGAAGCCGAGCCCCAGCCAGTGCCAGTGGGTCAGCCCCTCGAACAGGGCTGTCATGACTTGCCGCCCTTGCCATCCTTGAACAGCTCGGCCATGCCGGCCACGGCGCCGATCAGGCTGCCCGCCTCCAGCGGCATCATCACCACCTTGCTGTTGGGGCCTTCACCGATGCGGGCCAGCGCCTCTGTGTATTTCTGGGCCACGAAGTAGTTGATGGCCTGCAGATCCCCTTCGGCGATGGCTTTTGACACCATGTGGGTCGCCTTGGCTTCCGCTTCGGCGGCCCGCTCCCGCGCCTCGGCGGCGAGGAAGGCGGCTTGACGCTCACCCTCGGCTTTGAGGATCTGGGACTGCTTCTCCCCTTCCGCTTTCAGGATCTTGGACTGGCGCACCCCTTCGGCCTCCAGCACCTCGGCCCGTTTCTGGCGCTCGGCCTTCATCTGGGCGTTCATGGCCTCGACCAGCGCCAGCGGCGGACGTACATCCTTGATCTCGATCCGGGTCACCTTGATGCCCCAGGGGGCGGTGGCCGCATCCATGGTGCGCAGCAGTTTCTCGTTGATGGTGTCGCGCTGGGAGAGCATCTCGTCCAGCTCCATGGCGCCCAGCACGGTCCGCATGTTGGTCATGGTCAGGTTGCGGATGGCGCTGGTGAGATCGTTGACCTCGTAGCCCGCCTTGCGGGCGTCCACCACCTGCACGAAGCTGATGGCGTCTATGGTCACGTTGGCGTTGTCGCGGGAGATCACCTCTTGCGCCGGGATGTCCAGCACCTGCTCCATCATGATGATCTTGTGGCCGATGCGATCTATGTAGGGGATCAGCAGGTTGAGGCCGGGGGAGAGGGTGCGGGTGTAGCGGCCGAAGCGCTCCACGGTCCAGTTGTAACCCTGCGGCACTATCTTGATGCCGGCACTCAGGGTGAGAAGTACCAGAAACACGAAGATCCCCAGCACAATCAATGACTCATTCATCATTTAGCTCCTTATGAAACACTTTCACTAGCCTATGGCCTTGTGTACGGCACCACAAGCGCCTTTGTCATCATACGGCTTTGTTAATTACTAAAACGCATTAAAAAGCATTTTTTATTATTTTGAGGGATAAGCAGCCCTGCCTATAGTCGCCCCATATTAGTCGTGTTCCGAGGGATGGGCCGAAATGGATTATTTGCCGATGTTTGCCAAATTGGACGGTCGCCCGGTGCTGCTGGTGGGTGGGGGCGAAGTGGCCCTGCGCAAGGCGCGCCTGCTGCTGGCAGCCGGTGCCAGGCTGACCCTGGTCTCCCCCGAGCTGGAACCCGACTTCCATGAATTTGCCGGTCGCTTCACCCATCTGGCGGAGCGCTTCACCCCGGCCCATCTGGCCGGCCAGATCCTGGTGGTGGCCGCCACCGACGACCTCGAGGTGAACGCCCTGGTCTATCAGAGCGCCAACCAGCTCGGTCTGTTCGTCAACGTGGTGGACGACCCCAAGCGCTCCAGCTTTATCTTCCCCTCCATCATCGATCGCAGCCCCATCATGGTGGCCGTCTCCAGCGGCGGCAAGGCGCCTGTGCTGGTGCGCCTGCTGCGCGAGCGGCTGGAGAGTCTGCTGCCGCGCCACCTCGGTGGTCTGGCCGAGCTCTCCGGTCGGGTACGCGACCGGGCCAAGCGGGTGCTCTCTTCCATTTCCGACCGTCGTCGCTTCTGGGAGCGCGCCTTTGCCTCCAACACCCTGGCCGGTTTGATTGAGAAAGCCGATTGGCAGGGTGCCGAGCAGTGGCTAAACGAGGGGCTTGACCAAGCCCAGACCGAGGTGGGCGAGGTGGTGCTGGTAGGAGCGGGACCCGGCGATCCGGGCCTGCTGACCCTCAAGGCGCTGCAACAGATCCAACAGGCCGAGGTGGTGCTCTATGACCAGCTGGTCTCCGCCGAGATCCTCGAGCTGGTGCGCCGCGACGCCACCCTGGTGTCGGTCGGCAAGAAGGCCGGCGCCCACAGCGTGCCCCAGGAAGAGACCAATCGCCTGCTGGTGGAATACGCCAGGGCGGGCAACCGGGTGGTGCGGCTCAAGGGGGGCGATCCCTTCATGTTCGGCCGTGGCGGCGAGGAGCTGGAAGTGCTGGCAGAGGAGGGCATCCCCTTCTCCGTGGTGCCCGGCATCACGGCCGCCGCCGGTGCCACCGCCTATGCGGGCATTCCGCTCACTCACCGCGACCATGCCCAGAGCGCCGTCTTTATCACGGGCCACTGCCAGAAGGAGGGCAAGGAGCCCGACTGGCAGCAGCTCGCCGCCACCAGCCAGACCCTGGTCATCTACATGGGGCTGATGCGCTCCGAGCATATCCAGCAGCAGCTGGTGAACCATGGCCGCAGCAGCGCCACCCCCATCGCCATCATCGAGCGCGGCACCACGGCGCGGCAGCGGGTACTGACCGGCACCTTGGCGGAGCTGGCCGAGCTGGCCGCCCAGGCGGTGAGCCCGTCCCTTATCGTCATCGGCGAGGTGGTTGCCCTGCGCAAACAGCTGGCCTGGTTTGGCGAGACGGCGCAGGGGCAGGGGGCCGACAGCGGCCACGAGCTCAAGCTGGTGAGCCTGGCCTGAGGCCGAGACAGCAATCGATTTGACGGTGCTGCCACGGCGGCACCGACCTGAACCAACACCGCGCCCTGACCAGGCGCGTCAGCAATGAACCGAGGACCCAGACATGGACCGTGAAAGACTGACCCACTTGCAGCAGCTGGAAGCCGAGAGCATCCACATCATCCGCGAGGTGGCTGCCGAATTTGAAAACCCGGTGATGATGTACTCCATCGGCAAGGACTCCTCCGTCATGCTGCACCTGGCCCGCAAGGCCTTCTATCCGGGCAAGATCCCGTTCCCCTTGCTGCACGTCGACACAGACTGGAAGTTCAAGGAGATGATCAAGTTCCGCGACGAGACCGCCAGGAAATACGGGCTGGATCTCATCGTCCACAAGAACCCGGAAGGGCTCGCCATGGGCATCAACCCCTTCGTGCACGGCAGCGGCAAGCACACCGACATCATGAAGACCGAGGGGCTCAAGCAGGCGCTCAACAAATACGGCTTCGATGCCGCCTTCGGTGGTGCCCGCCGCGACGAGGAGAAGTCCCGTGCCAAGGAGCGGGTCTACTCCTTCCGCGACAAGTCCCACCGCTGGGATCCGAAGAACCAGCGTCCCGAGCTGTGGCGCGTCTACAACAGCCAGGTCAACAAGGGTGAGAGCATCCGGGTCTTCCCGCTCTCCAACTGGACCGAGCTGGACATCTGGCAATACATCTATCTCGAGAACATCGACATAGTGCCGCTCTACTTCGCCGCTCATCGCCCTGTGGTGGAGCGCAATGGCATCAAGATCATGGTGGATGACGAGCGCATGCCCATCGGCCCGGAAGATGAAGTGAAGCAGGAGCTGGTGCGCTTTCGCACCCTCGGTTGCTACCCGCTGACCGGGGCCATCGAATCCAATGCCACCACCTTGCCGGAGATCATCGAAGAGATGCTGATCACCACCTCGAGCGAGCGGCAAGGGCGGCTCATCGACCACGATCAGGCCGGCTCCATGGAGCAGAAGAAGCGTCAGGGCTATTTCTAAAAAAATGTTCTAAGGAATCGCAACATGAACAACCACATTCAGACCGCCATCAGCGAACAGGGCATTGAAGCCTACCTGCACGCCCAGCAGCACAAGAGCCTGCTGCGTTTTCTCACCTGCGGCAGCGTGGACGACGGCAAGAGCACCCTCATCGGCCGCCTGCTGCACGATTCCCAGCAGATCTATGAAGATCAGCTCAAAGCGCTGGAATCCGACAGCCAGAAGCTTGGCACCACCGGAGAGAAGCTGGACCTGGCGCTGCTGGTGGACGGTCTGCAGGCGGAGCGCGAGCAGGGCATCACCATCGACGTGGCCTACCGCTATTTCTCCACCGCCAAGCGCAAATTTATCATCTCGGACACCCCGGGCCACGAGCAGTACACCCGCAACATGGCCACCGGCGCCTCCACCTGCGATCTGGCCATCATATTGATCGACGCCCGCAAGGGGGTGCTGGATCAGACCCGTCGCCACAGCTTTATCGCGAGCCTGCTCGGCATCAAGCAGTTCGTGGTGGCGGTCAACAAGATGGATCTGGTGGAGTTCAGCCAGGAGGTGTTCGAGCGCATCAGCTTGGAGTATCGCGAATTTGCCAAGAAGCTCAGCGTCGACACCATCCATATCGTGCCGGTCTCGGCGCTGGACGGTGACAACGTGGTGAACCCAAGCGACAAGCTGGCCTGGTATCAGGGCGAGACCCTGCTCTCCTTGCTGGAGTCTGCGGAAGTGGAGCGCGAGCTGGAGCGTCACCCGGTGCGCCTGCCGGTGCAGTACGTGAACCGCCCCAACCTCGATTTTCGCGGCTTCGCAGGCACGCTGGCCTCCGGCATCCTGCGGGTGGGCGACAAGCTGGCGGTGCTGCCGTCCGGCAAGGAGAGCACTGTGACTCGCATCGTCACCTTCGACGGGGATCTGGAGTACGCCCTGCCGGGTCAGGCCATCACGGTCACCTTCGCGGACGAAATTGACATCAGCCGCGGCGACTTGCTGGTGGACGCGGCGAAAAAGCCCCAGGTGACCCAGAACGTGCTGGCTCACATCGTCTGGATGGGGGAGGAGTCCCTGCAACCGGGCCGGGTCTATGACGTCAAGCTGGCCACCAAGAAGAGCCGCGGTCAGGTGGAGGCCATCCGCCACCGCATCGAGATCAACAAGCTCGACGAGCTGCCGGCCTCCGAGCTCAAGCTCAACGAGATCGGCCTGTGCGAATTCAGCCTGACCGACCCGGTGGCGTTCGACCCGTACCAGGAGATCCGCGATACCGGCAGCTTTATCCTGATCGACCGGCTGACCAACGTCACCGTCGGTGCCGGCATGATAGTGGAAGGGCTGGCGACCAAGGTTATGGCAGGGCAATACAGCGAGTTCGAAGTGGAACTCAACGCCCTGGTGCGCAAGCACTTCCCCCACTGGCAGGCGCTGACCATCAGCAACGATTCCGGCAAGGAGTAAGCCCATGACCTGGCAACAATCCCTGGTGCTGGGTCTGCTGGCTGCCCTCGTCGCCCTGCTGATCCAGGGCAAACTCCGGCCGGCGCTGCTCTTCTCAGGCGCCGTGCTCATCACCTACCTGAGCGGCCTGGCGGACATCAACGCCGTGGTGGCGGGCTACACCAACAGCGCCCTGCTGACCCTGGTGCTGCTGCTGCTGGTGTCGCTCGCGGTGGAGAAGACCCGGGTCATGAGCTGGTTTGCCAACCTGGTGGGCACCGGCTCCTTCAACAAGGTGCTGGTGAAGGTGTGGTTTTCCACCGCCTTCCTGTCGGCGTTCGTCAACAACACCGCCGTGGTGGCGTCCATGCTGGGGGCGGTCAAACGCAACCCCAACCATGCGCCCTCCCGGCTGCTGTTGCCCATGTGCTTCGCGGCGACCTTTGGCGGCGTGCTGACCCTGATCGGCACCTCCACCAACCTCATCGTCAACAGCTTCCTCATCAAGATGGGGGCCAAGCCGCTCGGCATGTTCGACTTCTTCATGGTGGGGGCGGGGACCCTGCTGACCGGCCTCATCGCCGTGTTGCTGTTTGCCCGCCACCTGCCGGAGCAGGATACCGAGATGAGCCGGGAATCCGGCTATTTTCTCGAGGCCAAGGTGGGCCCCGGCTCCCCCATGGCCGGGCGCAGCGTCAAGGAGAACGGCCTGCGCAGCCTGAAAAGCCTCTATCTTGCCGAGATCATCCGGGGCAATCAGGTGATCTGCCCGGTGCAGCCGGAACACGAGCTGCATGAGGGGGACATGCTGCTGTTTTGCGGCGACGTGGAGAGCGTCGGCGTGCTGCAGGAGCTCAAGGGGCTGGATCTCTACGGCCAGCACCGGCTCAACGGCCAGCACCTGGTGGAGGTGATCGTCAGCCACAGCTCGCGGCTGGTGGGTCAGACCATCAAGGATGCGGAGTTTCGCACCCACTTCGATGCGGTGGTGCTGGCGGTGCGCCGGGGCGAGACCCAGCTCACCGGCGGCCTCGGCCAGATTGAATTGCACGCAGGGGACACCTTGCTGCTGGCCCCCGGCCCCAAGTTTGCGGGCAACAAGTCCCTCTCCCGCGAGTTCGTGGTGGTGAGCGGGCTGGAGGCCTCCACCCGGCTCGATGCCACGCGCAGCGCCGCCGTGGTGGCGGGGTTCCTTGGGGTGCTGACCCTGTCGGTGCTCGATCTGGTGCCGCTGTTCAAGGGCTTGCTGGTGATGCTGGTGGTGCTGCTGTTCTCCCGCATCCTGACGTTGGACGAGATCCGCCGCCGCTTTCCGCTGGATATCTGGCTGGTGGTGGGCGGGGCGCTGGCCATCGCCGATCAGCTGGAAAAGAGCGGCCTGGCCAAGCTCATCGCCGACTGGCTGATGGGGGAGTTCAACGGTGCCAGCCCCATCATCGCCTTTATCGGCATCTACCTGTTTACCCTGGTGCTGACCGAGCTGATGAGCAACAACGCCGCGGCCGCGCTGGCCTTCCCCATGGGTTACCAGCTGGCGCTCAGCATGGATGTCTCCACCATGCCGTTCATTCTGGCGGTGCTGTTCGGGGCCAGCTCCAGCTTTATCCTGCCCTACGGCTACCAGACCAACCTGATGGTCTATGCGGCGGGCAACTACAAGATGCCGGATTACCTTAAATTAGCCCTGCCGGTCTCCCTGGCCTACAGCATCGGGGTGATCGTCATGGTGCCCCTGCTGTTTCCGTTTTAAGGCGGCGCAACTGGGCTTCGCAGGGAATAGGAATACACGACGACCGTGGCCTCCGTCAGTGGCGAGTGGCCAGAGGCTGGGCTCCTGAGAGCCAGACCGTTTCAGCATTGAGGCGCGCGCGCCAAGCAAGGAGTTTTGGATGAGCAATATCGTGTGGCATCAGCATGCCGTGGGCAAAGAGCGTAGGGCCGAGCAGAAGGGGCAGAAGCCCCTGGTGATCTGGTTTACCGGGCTCTCCGGGGCGGGTAAATCTACTCTGGCGGGAGCCTTGGAGCAGGCGCTGGCCGCGCAAGGCAAGCACACCTATCTGCTGGATGGGGACAATGTGCGCCACGGCCTCTGTGGCGATCTGGGCTTCGATGATGCCGCCCGTCAGGAGAATATCCGCCGGGTCGGCGAGGTTGCGAAACTGATGGTGGATGCGGGACTTATCGTGCTCACCGCCTTTATCTCGCCGTTCCGTGCCGAGCGGGAGCTGGTGCGCAATCTCGTGGGTGAAGGGGAGTTTGTCGAGGTGTTTGTCGATGCTCCGCTCGCCGTGTGCGAAGAGCGCGATCCCAAGGGGCTATATAAAAAGGCGCGGGCGGGGGAGATCACGAATTTTACCGGCATCGATTCCGCCTATGAGGCCCCCGAGCAGCCGGAAATCCATCTGCTCAACGCCGGCAAGCCAGTGGAGGTGCTGGTGGATGAGTTGCTGACTGCTCTAAGACTGCGGGGGGGAATCGATTGAGGTTGATTGCCTAGACGGATTATTGATAAACAAGGGGGCGTTTGCCCCCTTTTTATTTACCTATTTTCCGCAACGATTTACGTGTTGCGGCCATTTATCCGTTGAGCGTTTGTTAGATCCTGGGGTGCAATAAGAACAACTCATTGCACAGTCAAGCGTGAAAGTCACTCAGTCGGGCTTCAGGCCTATGACTGATGCACCTTTTATGAGCCTGGTATTTGAAATACTTCAAGAACAGTTAGTTTGCCAACATACAGAAGCTCTGTTCTTCCGTTTCCACCATATCCATTCCAATAATTTCTCGCTCGTTCTAAAGTTATTTCGGTAAGCTCAGTGTCTTGGAAAAGATGACATTCATTAGCTTGAAAAGGTTCACTCTCAAGCTCAACTTGAACTATTCTAGGTTTTTTTCTATCTGTTAGTCGTTGGCTCCAAGAAACCGCCTCTTCATAGGAAGATGCTAGCCATATACAATTTAATCTTGATGGTAGATGTGGAAACTCAGAACTTCTAATATTCTCAAAGTGTGTCTCACGATGAAACTGTATAAAGTCATCAAGTAGCGAGTGAGCAAATTTAGCTATCGTCTTAGGGTCACTAATTTCTGGGTGTTCTTTGTATTGGCCTCTTTGAACTCCGTCGAAAAACTTCAGTAGTGGTATTTCCTTTTCGCCAACTGTGATATGCTTCTGCCTGTTTAATATGCTTTTATAGTATGGGTTAAATTCTTTTGATGACAGTTCAATGACATCCCCAACTTCCAGGTTTTTTTGAGGTGAATATTGTGAAATATGATTAACATGAAAGTATTTCATCTGTTGCTTGAATAGTGTTTAATGAGGTGTAATGCTGTATTGATTGGATTGTCAATTGCAGTTATTTGTTGCCAAGTCTTCTCTGCCATTCCAGACCAAAAACTGGTTGTCGACGCATACTCTTGCAAAAACCATCCAATCCTGGATATATGTTTGAGGAGTTTATGTTCATTTTATTCAGCTTTTGAAGCCCCGCTAACCTTTGTTTGGCTGGTATTATAATCTTGATTGCATCAGAGTCTTTTATGTCGTAGTCATTCAAAATTTTCCCATGGCTTACATCAAGCGTGTTCGTTGCAACAAATAAGCCTTGCTGTGACAGTAAACGATGATTGGAAAACATAGGCTCAAATGCGAAGAGACATGGATTATCTTTTCCATTTATAGGGTCAAGTATTCTTGAGTATACTTCGAGTAGATTGCTCCCGAAATATTCATCGTCATAATTTCGAATGGCATTATGATTAATACAATAAACGGCAGCATTTTCCTCGCCGAATTCCAAAGCAAAAAACAATGCTACATAGGGAGAAAATGAAAAATCTAAGAGCCTTGTAGGAGCCCCATGATGTTGCATCAACGAAAGCCAACTAAGAATGTCTTCAGGTTGTGGGAAGTGGTCTAGATACAAATGAGCATTACACTTGAAACGTTCTATCATCACTTTTTCATGCTCAATTCGATTAAGCTTCTTCTCATTTCCACTTTTCAGTTTATGTATTAACTGGGCTTCTTTAAATGCGCGGTGCAATGAACTCTCAAGAGCCCATTCAGAGCAAGACTGGCCTCTAAAAATCCATTTGCGAAAATGTTTTGTACCGACGATTTTGTCAAATTCACTCCAGTTTGTTATCGTTCTACTTTGCATCGTATCTCCTGGCTGTAACGCAGCTCTCTACGGAAAATCTGTCCCATAGCAGCGCCTTGTTAAATGTATTATTTTAGCAACCGCTTTTTCTCTATATACGCTAGCAGTGCTGTGCCTTTTTGTGTTATCGAAAATCGTCTCCACATAACACTAGCAACTTTTTCGTTTAGCACGAGACCGTGGATTTGTAGCTTTGGTGCCACATTGAAATACAAAAATGACATTACCTCTGTAGTTTGAGCCTTATTAGTGACACCAGTAACAAAGGATTCTTTTTGACCAAGGAATATACTTAATAGAGACTTAATAGTATCTTCTTCGCCGTCCGTAAGACTAGAAGGTATTTTAACTTCAGTTACCTCTAGAATTTTTATTAACTCTTCAAAATCTGCGTCATCACCTTTTGACTTTGATGGCTTGCTAATTTTTTCTCAGCGCTTTCTAGCTTTTGTTTTAGTTCGTCATTCTCTTTGTTTAGTCTCGAGATTTCATCGAGAAGGGACTGAGAGTTAACAATTTCATCTGATGATACCCACCCCTTCAAGTCACGGCTGGATGCAAAGTCAGATAGACTTTCATAGACACAAAGCCGAATATCTTTCTCATCAGAAAAAAATGAAGATATATTGGAAAGAACTTTATCCCTAAACATGGATAGTTGCTTAGGGTTTTCCTTTTCCATCAAGTGTGTTCCAGATTGCTTTACTCTTTCCTCAAGTGCATCATCTTTAAGAACGACAGCAAAAAGTGGCTTTTCTAACTCTAAAGCATAGTCATACTCTAGTTCCGTATAGCTCACCCCAGTTGTTGGCTCAACACTTCCGTAACGTCCACCCAAAATAAGCATGTACACATCAGATTCATCAATCCACCTGCGTATTGTTTCCATTTGGGATTTGTCACCAGAGGTAAAAAGCTCCATCCCAGCTGGGATATGACCTGCCTTCAATATCGCGCTGACTGCAGCTTGCCGATCAATTTTTAGATCTTCATAGGTTGAAGATACGAACACTTGAAGTTTTTTCTTCATAAATTGTCTCTGAAAATTTAACCGTGATTATATGGAAGGCGGTACTAACACGTTAGTGCCGCCCTCCGTATAAGTCCGTTCCGCCCGGATAATCGAATTAAAAAAGTAAATTTTAAATAAATGCGTTACCAGCTAGGTTCTGCAGTTGAACGTGTTCGCTTGACGTCCTCTTTTAGCGCTTCTATTACCACCGAAGAAAGAAACAGTAAGGGAGTTGGCTGTGGAAATCATCGGCAAGGCTACCGCCCCTGAATTCCAGCCTCCAGTCTGCTGCTCCTTCCCTGTGGTGTGGCTCCGGTCTGGTACATGGCTGACTCCGACAAGAGGGGATCTGATGCCATGTTACCGAACGGAGCTGGTTAGGGAAGGGGGAGTGAGTGATTTCTCGGGCAAGATCAATAAATTGAGCTGCCTTGGGGGGGCGGGCGATAGGGGTATCTCAGCGTCCGTACTTTCTCAATGCTCGCTGCGTATTTGGGCGGGGGGAATGAACTGCGGGATGCCACTCTGTTGAATGAGTTGCAGAGCAGATGCCAAGGTAATGACATCAAGGCCGGGTCAGTGATGGTATGGGCATCCCGGCCCGGTCAGATCTGCGTTTCCCACCAGAGATAAATGGGCCCGCTGCCGGTGACGACAGGGGCCCTTTTTTGTGGTTAGCGCACGGTCTCGGGATCAGCGGGCCAGCACCACTTGGCCGGCGGGGCTGGGATTGACGACTTGTGGAGAGGCGGGTTGCTGCTGGAACTGGCGTACCAGCCGATCCAGGTCACTCAGCTGTCGTACCAGCTGGTTGATGCCGTGGACGGCATGCTGGCTGCCGACGCTGGAGTCATCGGCTAGGGTCTTGATGCTGAGCACGTTGCGGTCGATGTCGGCGGTAACCTGGGACTGCTCCTGCACGGCCTGGGCTATCTGGCTGCTGCCGGAGGCGACCTGCTGCAACATGCTGTTGATCTGCTGCAGTATGGTACCGGTGGCGGAGGCCTTCTGCTGGCAGCTGGCAGAGAGATCCCCCCCCTTTTCCATCGCCTGCTCGGCGTTGGCCGCGCTGGTTTGCAGCAGGTTGATCATCTTCTGGATCTCGCCGGTGGAGGACTGGGTCTTGATGGCCAGGGATCTGATCTCGTCCGCCACCACCGAGAAACCGCGGCCCGCCTCACCGGCACGGGCCGCCTCGATGGCCGCATTGAGGGCCAGCAGGTTGGTCTGGTTGGCGATGCTGTTGATGACATCGAGGATGCCGTCGATATCCCGGCATTGGGTCGCCAGGGTGTGGATCACCGTCTTGGAGGTGGCGATCTCGCCGTGCATCCCCTCGACCGCCCCTATGGTCTCCTGCACGCTGCGGTTGCCCTCCCGGAACAGGTCGGCGGTTTCATCCAGCAGGTCGGAGGCGGCGGTGGAGCTGTGGGACACCTCGCGGATCGACTCGGCCATCTGGGTGATGGCGGTGGCGACCTGATTGGTCTCGGCCTGTTGTTGCTGCAGGTTGCTGGTGATGGATTCGGCATTGCGCAGATCGCCTTCGGCCGAGTGCAGGATCCGGCTGCAGGTCTGCTGGGTGCGCGCCAGCACGGCGTTGAACTCGGCCTGATTCATCAGCATGGCGAGCTCGATGGCGGCGATGTTGTCGACCTTGTTGGTGTAGAGCAGCTGCATCAGCGGGTTGTCGAAGCGGCTGCGGGCCAGCTTGTCGAGCTTGCCGAGGCGACGGCTCAGGGCCTGGGTGATCATGGCCGCCAGCAGCAAAGGCAGCACGGCCAGGGTCAGCAGCCAGCCGGAGGCCTGCTCATACCCCAGCGCCATCATGGCCACCAGGCTCGGCAGCAGGCAGAGGGTGATTGCCAGCGTGTGGGAGAAGGCCGGCAGCCTGAGAGCCAGCGGCGCCTTGTCGGCGCGCAGCCCGGCATAGATGCGCTCGGCCCGCTGCTTGATCTCCTCACTGGGGGCGGTACGCACCGATTGATACTCCACCACCTTGCCGCTGGCATCCTTGATCGGCGTGACGAAGGCGCTGACCCAGTAGTGATCGCCGTTCTTGCAGCGATTCTTCACAGGGCCCATCCAGCTCTTGCCGGCCCGGATATGGTGCCAGAGGTCGGCGAAGGCCTGCTTGGGCATGTCTGGATGGCGCACCAGATTGTGATGCTCCCCCTGCAGCTCCTCCAGCGTGAAGCCGGCAATCTGGCAGAACTCCTCGTTGGCGTAGGTGATGCGGCTCTCCAGATCCGTGGTGGAGATGAGGTGCTGGTGTTCGGGATAGCGACGCTCATGCTGGGTGACAGGCTGATTGACTCTCATGGTGTGCTCCGAAACCGGGTTGTGGGGAAGGAGTCATCACCAATGCAAGGGCTGCACCAGCGGGGGTGAAAATCGTCGATCATGCGGCACTCATGCGGCACGGCGGGGGGCGATGACCGGTGGCGAGCGGATCTGCGGGCGCGGGGCTGACGAGTCAGAGGCGGCGGATTTGCATTTCAGGAACCGTTTTGGCAACGGCGGCGCCATTTCGCGAGCGGCGGCGGGAGGCGCAAAACAGCGGAGCCCTGACGGGCTCCGGAGGATCAGGGGGTCGGTTCGGCCGGGGCCGGTTCAGGCCCGGCGGGCGGGGTCAGCATCATGGTCTCGATCTGCAGCCCCTGCACCAGCACGGTTTTCAGATCCTGCAGATACTCTTCCAGCGGCGGCTCCTGCAGCAGCTGGGCGAGCTCGTTGCCGACCGGGGTCAACCGGTAGTAGAGCAGGGTGATGTTGGTCTGCTTGCGCTGCAGGCGCCAGCGCTGATCGCCGAACTCCAGCTCCACCCCGTCGGCGGGCAGCGGGCCGGACTCCAGCTCGCCGCGGTGCAGCAGGCCGAGCTCGAACAGCTGCAGCAGGGCGTTGTAGGGGATGCGGTACTTGCCAAGGCCGAGCCGGGTCACCCGGGCGCGGCTGAGCAGGCTGGCCCCCTTGTGCAGCCCCAGCAGCAGGCGCTGCTCGTCGCTGCCCACGTAGTGGCAGGAGAGGGAGCAGATGCGCTGGAACAGCTGGGCCTCGCGCTGGGTCATCTCCTTGAGGGTGGTGAGCGCTCGGATGGAGAAGCGGCCCGGGGTGGCGATCTCGATGGCGAAGATGCGGCCCCACAACTGCTGCATGGGCACCATGCTGATGTCTTCCGCCAGTTGCAGGAAGTGGGTCAGCCAGTCGCTGTCCATCTCGCCGCCGGCGGCGGTCTCTTCGCAGTGGCGGGAGGCCATCACCATGATGGACTCCAGGTTGCGCTGGCGGGCGGCCTGATCCGCCAGCTGGCGAAAGGCGGCGCGCTGCTCGAAGGTGCTGTCGCTGTTGCGGGTGAGCATGCCGTCGATGCCGCGGCTGCGGGCCAGGCGCAGGGTCTGCTCCTGGCTGCTCAGGATGGAACTCTCTTTCTTGGGCGGGGGCAGGTCAGCCATGCTGGCTCCGTGATCGCAAGGTCTAGCCTTGAATGTTACTCCAACCGGGATGGCGGGCAATCCCTCAGGCAGGGGCTGGCCGGGTTCTTGCCGTCGCGGATAACAAAACGGCCTCCCGTGGGAGGCCGTGCGTGCCTGGTTACTGCTCTTCGTAGACGCTGACCTCGACCGCCTCCAGCGAATAGGAGGCGGTGGCCATCTCGTGACTGGAGCTGACCGTGCGCATCTTGCCCTTCACCCAGATGGCGTCCCACAGGTCGTCCACCGGCGCCCCCTTGGGGTAGCTCACATAGACCACCTGGTTGGTGGGCGGGGGCGGCACATGGATGCAGGCGCCGAAGTAGGGCACCAGCAGGAAGGCGGTGATCTTCTTGGCGTCCCCCTCCAGCGGTACCACGAAACCCGGGATACGCACCTCTTGGTTGTCCAGCTTCTTGTTGACCCCGCCCACCGGCTGGGGCACTGAGGCAAGATTGCCATCGTGGCTCACCTGGGGTGGGGGCAGCAGTTTTTCACCTTCCGGAATGAGCACGTCCCAGTCGATGGTCTTGTAGTCGGCGGCCATGGCCGGCAGCGTCAGCAGGGCGGCCAGCAGCGCCACGATTTTCCACTTCATCATCTGTCCTTCTCGTTTCTTATGGGCGCCTGGCTAGACGCGAATGCTCATGCCATCGCTCAGGCTGTAGCGATAGGCGCGGGCGGCGGGCAACAGGCCTATCACCATGCCGGCCAGCCAGACCAGCCCCAGCAGTTGCCACTCGTGGGCGCTTGGCAGCCCCAGGCTCAATTGCAGGCCATAGTGACCGAGCAGCCAGGGGGTGGCAAGGGCTTGGCCCAGGTAGAGCGCGGCCACCCCGAGCGCGATGCCGGCAGTGGTGAGGGCCATCGCCTCCAGCGCCAGCAGCAGGAACAGGTGGGAGGGGCCGGCGCCGAGGGAGCGCAAGATGGCAAGCTCACGGCGCCGCTCGTTGAGGCCGGCCAGCAGGGTGGTCAGCATGCCGATGAGGCCTGCCACCACCACGAAGCCGGCGATCACCGACAGCGCCGTCTCCGCCACGCTCATCAGGCTCCACAGCTCCTGCAGGGCGGCCCCCGGCAGGATCGCCATCAGCGGCTCTCCCCGGTAGGTGTTGACGCTGCGCTGCAGCTGGAACGCCAGGATCCGGTTGCTGAGCCCCACCATGAAGGCGGTGATGGTCTTGGGGGTGAGATCCTGTGCCAGCGCCTGTTCGGCAGTCACGTTCTTGCTGTGACGGCCGGTGTCCCAGCCCAGGTGGATCGCCTCGATGCCGGCCAGCGGCACGTGGATGGTGCGATCGATGGGGGTACCGGTCGGTGCCAGGATCCCCACCACCTTGAACGGCAGGTTGTCGTGCTGGCTGAACGAGGTATTGCCGGCGCCGTGTGCGATGACAATGGACTGTCCCAGGTGATAGCCGAGCTTCTCTGCCACCTGGGCGCCGAGTACCGCCTCGAACGGCGTCTCGAATGCTCGCCCTTCGCGCATGACCAGTGCCTGCTGCTGGCCATATTTGAGGTGGGTGAAGTAGTCGCCATTGGTGCCAAGCACTCGAAACCCCTTGTGGGAGTCACCAAGGGAAAGCGGGATGGTCCAGGCGATGCCGCGTTGGTTCTTGATGGCCTGATAGGCATCCCAGCCCACGTTGTTGGTGGGATTGCCGATGCGAAACACCGAGTAGAGCAGCAGGTTCACCTGGCCGGAGCGGGCGCCGACGATGAGGTCCGTGCCCGACACCGTGTTGGCGAAGCTCTCGCGCGCCTGATTGCGCACTCGCTCCACCCCGAGCAGCAGGGTGACACTGATGGCGACCGCCAGCAGGGTGAGCCCGGCGGTGAGGCGGCGGGCCCAGAGGCTTTGCAGGGCGAGTTTCAGCATGTTGCCCTCCTGTTCAGTTGTTGCAGGTTTTCCACCCGCGGGAAGAGCGGCTCGAGATAGGGGTCGTGGCTGACGAAGACCAGGGTCGAGCCCTGCTTGTCGCACTCCTCGAACAGCAGCTTGATGAAGGCGGCCCGGTTGTCGGTATCGAGCGCCGAGGTGGGCTCGTCGGCGATCACCAGCGGCGGCGAGCCGATCAGCGCGCGGGCGGCGGCCACCCGCTGCTGCTGGCCGATGCTGAGGGCATGGACTGGCCTGTGCAGCGCCTCCTCGGGCAGTTGCAATTCCCGCAGCAGGCGGCGCGCCTCGTCGGCCGGGCTGCCCTGCAGCCGGGCCCGCTTCTCGGGGGAGAAGGTGAGGGCGCTGGTGACGTTGTCCTGCACGGATAAAAACGGCAGCAGGTTGAACTGCTGGAAGATGTAACCCAGATTGGCCGCCCGGAAGTGGTCACGGGCCCGGCCAGAGAGCCGGGCCAGCGGTTGGCCCAGCACCTCCAGGGTGCCGTGGTTGGCGGTCTGGATCCCGGCCAGCAGGCCGAGCAGGGTCGACTTGCCCGAACCGGACGGTCCCTTGATGAACACCCGTTCCCCCTCGCCGATGGTGAGGGCGGGAAGATCGAGTACAACCTCGTGACCCGGCCAGGCAAAGGCCAGATCGCGGATCTCAACCACGGCATTTTTCATGGCGTTACCAGCTCAGTTTGTTGGCGGAGGGGGTCAGCTCGGCCGCGGTCTGGCCGCTGGGCAGGATGCCCTGCACGCTCAGCTTCTCCAGGCTCGGATAGACGCTGAACAGGGTGGCTTCCAGCCCGGTCAGTTTGGCTGGCTCCGCGCAGGTGTAGGTGTACATGGCACCCATGTCGGCGTGACCGGCATCGTCGTGCTGGTGTTCGTTGTGCTTGCCGTCAGACTTCTGGTGGTCATGGTCATGGTCATGGTCATGGTCATGGTCATGGTCATGGTCATGGTCATGGTCATGGTCATGGTCGTGATCTTCCTTGGCGGCCTGCAACGCCTGCTGGGTCAGCGTGCAGCCGGCGGCCGGGTCGAAGCGCAGCAGGGCATCGGGTTGCTTGAGCTGGGCCACGGCCTTGGCGTATTGCGCCTTCTCTTCATCGCTCTTGGCGGCGTGCTCGAAGCCCACCAGATCGGCGGCGGGGGCCTGCAGCTCGATCATCAGCTGGTTGCCGTCGAGCACCAGGTTGAGGTGGCCGTGGCCGTGTTCGTGGGCACCGTGGCCGTGACTGTCGTGTTCATCGTGGTTTGCCTGCACGCCAAATGCGGCGGCCGCCAGTAACAGGGTGACTGCTTTCATCGTTAATCCTTTGAAAAATTTATTGAAAAATGGATTTAGCCGGATAAGCGATGAAGCAGTGGCGGCGCGCGGATGCGGCACTGGCCTGAGGGGGTGGCATGAGGATTGGGCAAGGCTGCGTCAAGTAGCTTGCCGATGACGACCTGTGAAGAGGGGATGACCGGGGTTGGGGTGAGTGCCAGCTTGCCATCCAGATGCAGGGCGCAGAGGACGCAGGCGTGGTTGTGGCCGGGCAGGTCGGCTTCCAGCGGATGCTGTGCCAGCACCGGTTGCAACCACAACCAGCCCAGCAGCAGCAACCAGATTTTCAGCTTGGTACGACCCATAGACCCCTATCAAAGGGGCGCCATCAGCGCCCCTTTTCTCTGGCTTAGAGATGGGACTGGATGAGCCCCATCACGGTAGCGATATTGTTGGCATCGAGCTGACCGTCCTTGACGAACAGCACCTTGCCCTCTTTGTCCAGCAGGATGATGGCCGAGCTTTCCGGCGCCAGATCCCAGGCGTTGCGGGCCATGCCCTTGGCATCCAGCACCATGGCGGACCAGGGGAATTCCTTCTTGCTGTCTTCGGCACTGCTCTTCACGAAGCCGGAGGTGCCCCAGATGGCGTCATTGCTGTTGATGATGGTGACGGTCTGATACTTGTCGTGGGGCAGCTTGGCCGCCTTGATCGCTTCGATCATGGGGGCGTTGAGCTCCTTGGCGCTGGAGCGACCGGCGATGTGCTGGATCAGAAAGACCTTGCCGGTCAGTACCTTGCTTTGCCAGGGCTGATAGCCGATCTCTTTCTCTTTCAGTACCAGCTCACCCTTGTCGCCGATGTTGACCAGCGGCACCTGGGCCGACTCCTTGATGTTGTGAGCCAGGGCCAGCGTTGGCAGCAGCGCCAGAGTAAGTACGAGATGTTTCATCCTGATGACACTCCTTTTGTTATGTTATAACGATTTTTGCATTGAGGGAATGGGGCCGAACTCATCCTAAACTGATCGGATCTGTTTAAAAAGTGTTAAATAAAAGCCGGCATTGAGGTGTTCGACTGCCCGCCAGCACGGGGGCTGGCGGACAAAGGCGGCCAGGATGGCACGCAGTCAATAAAAATCAATTGCTTATAAACTGGTTTGAGGAGTCTGGCCGCGCTCTGCAGCCAGACTTGAGGAAGGGGATAGGCCTCAGTAGAGCGGTTCGCTCACCAGCGGGATCTTGGCCATGGTCATCTGCTGGGCCAGCAGGGGAGAGCCGGTCAGCAGAATGTGGCGCTGATTGCCGATCACCACTGTATCCCCTTTCAGGCCGCTGTCGGCGGTGATGGCCAGCCAGGCTGGCGAGACGCTGCCAATGCTGATGTTCGGGTAGATGATGCTGAGCATGTATTGGGGGGCCAGCTCGGCCAAGAGGCTTGCCATCAACAGTGCCTTCTCGTCACTGTCCGCCTTGTTGCTCTGCAAGGCTTGCAGCGGCGGCGCGAAGTGGTCCATCTGCTCGGGCGGAGTGGGAATGCCGCTCAGCCACTCCTGCAGCAGGCCGACGCTGGTGGCGAGATCCTTGGCCAGGAACTGTTTCGCCAGGGGCCTCAGGTCACCTTTGAACTGGTAGAACAGCTGGGAATAGTTGGGGCGCACGCAGGGCAGCTTGCGGTTGGCGGGGTGAACGCAGGGCACCACCCGCATCTGATAGAAGGCGTCGTCCTGATATTGCTGATAGGCCTGCCAAAACAGGGTCGACTCCATGCTGTCGTCGTGCAGGGTGAAGGCCTGCTCCAGATTGCGAAACTTGGTGGCAGTCTCCGGGCTGGTCTGATTGATAAGGTTGATGCTGTTGTAGAGCCGCGGGCTGATGTAGGAGTAGAGGGTCTCCAGCGGATAGTTGAGGGAGGCATCGAGCAGGGTCATCTCGTGGCGGCTGGCGGCGATGACCCGCTCGTCTGCGTTCAGTTGCAGATGCTTCTGCTGACCGTCGCTCGATTGCCACTGCCAGCTCAGGGTGACCTCGTTGGCCCCGGCCATGGACGCGAACACTAGACTCAACAACAGACCTTGTGCCAGTTTCATGATGTGCATCCTGCTCGGGGTGATAATAAACAACTAGGTGAGCTGGCCGATTTTGGATGAGTCCGGCATTTGTGATTTTGATAACAGATTGATCGGGCTTTTAATTTAATTCTGGAAATAAGTCATGCAGGAAACCGTCATGAAGCGAATCACACCCTTGTTGCTGCTGTTGGCCACGCTGCCGGCCGCGGCGGGGCCTGTCATCGTCAACCAGGGAATGTCCAGCGCGGATACCTTTGCCCTGCGCGACAAGCTGGCGAAGAAACATGAGTGGCAGGAGTGGCTGCGCTTTCAGCAGGCCATCAAGTGGCTGGAGGTGCTGCCGGTGAACTGCGAGCTGATGAGCGATGCTGGCGGTAGTTATCGCTGCGGGGGGAATTACTATCGGCCTTATCAGCAGGATGGACGTGACATCTATATACAGGGGGATCCCAGCGGTGTGACGCCGGGTCAGCCCCAGCAACAGCCCGTGAAAAAGGCGCCCTGAGGCGCCTTTTTCACGAAGGTTACGCTTACTTGGCAGCGTAACGCTCGGCAGAGCTCTTGATCTCTGCTTCGGCAGCGGCCTTGTCGCCCCAGCCTTCAACCTTGACCCACTTGCCAGCTTCCAGCTCTTTGTAGCGCTCGAAGAAGTGCTGGATCTGGGCGCGCAGCAGCTCGGGCAGATCGTTCACATCCTGGATGTGGTCGTACTGCTTGGTCAGCTTGGAGTGCGGAACGGCCACGATCTTGGCGTCTTCGCCAGATTCGTCGGTCATCTTCAGCACGCCAACCGGGCGGCAGCGAATGACGGAGCCGGCCAGCAGCGGGTAGGGAGTCGGAACCAGCACGTCAACCGGATCACCATCCAGAGACAGGGTGGCGTTCACGTAGCCGTAGTTGCACGGATAGAACATCGGGGTAGACATGAAGCGATCAACGAAGATGGCACCGCTGTCCTTGTCGACTTCGTATTTGATCGGGTCGGCGTTCTGCGGGATTTCGATGATGACGTAGATGTCGTCGGGCAGGCTCTTGCCAGCCGGTACCAGATTCAGGCTCATGACGTTTCCTTTGAGTGTTGGAGTCAAGTTTGCAGGCCGATATTATAGCGATGTCGCGTCAAATGACCATATTTCAGGGCCACTGCGACAGAGTTGGTGGATACCGTGCAGCTTGGGTCTGCCAAATTGCCGTCACCTTGTTAGAATGCGCACTTCCCTTTACTGCGAAAGGAAGCGGTATGCATATTCACATTCTCGGGATCTGCGGCACCTTCATGGGTGGTCTGGCGGTGTTGGCAAAACAGCTTGGTTATCGGGTCACCGGCTCTGACGCCAACGTCTATCCCCCCATGAGTACCCAGCTCGAGCAACAGGGCATCGAACTGACCGAAGGCTACGATCCTTCCCAGCTCGATCCGGCGCCGGATCTGGTGGTGGTCGGCAACGCCATGAGCCGCGGCAACCCCTGTGTGGAGTATGTGCTGGATCGCAATCTGCCCTACATCTCCGGCCCCCAGTGGCTGCTGGAACACGTGCTGCAGGATCGCTGGGTGCTGGCCGTCGCCGGCACCCACGGCAAGACCACCACCGCCAGCATGCTGGCCTGGGTACTGGAATACGCCAAGCTGGAGCCCGGTTTCCTCATCGGCGGCGTGCCCGGCAACTTCCCGGTCTCCGCCCGTCTCGGCTCGGCTCCCTTCTTTGTCATCGAGGCGGACGAGTATGACTGCGCCTTCTTCGACAAGCGCTCCAAGTTCGTTCACTACCACCCGCGTACCCTGGTGATGAACAACCTGGAGTTCGACCACGCGGATATCTTCCCAGATCTCGCCGCCATCCAGCGTCAGTTCCACCACCTGATGCGCACCGTGCCGAGCAACGGTCGAGTGCTCTTCCCCAAGGGGGACGAGAACCTGGCCGCCGTGCGCAAGATGGGCTGCTGGAGCGAAGTGGAGCTGGTGGGTCAGGACGATGCCAAGTGGAAGGCGGTCAAGCTGGCCGACGACGGCTCTGCCTTCGAGGTGTGGCTGGATGGGGTGAAGCAGGGCGAGGTGCACTGGGAGTGCATCGGCGAGCACAACGTCAACAACGGCCTGATGGCCATCGCCGCCGCCCGCCATGCCGGTGTCATGGTGGAGCACGGCATTGCGGCCCTCTGCCAGTTCAAGTCTCCCAAGCGGCGGATGGAGCTCAAGGGGGAAGTGGCCGGCATCAGCATCTATGACGACTTCGCCCACCACCCCACCGCCATTGAAACCACCCTCGGCGGCCTGCGTGCCAAGGTGGGCAAGGCCCGCATCCTGGCGGTGCTGGAGCCCCGCTCCAACACCATGAAGCTGGGAGTGCACAAGGAAGAGCTGGCTGGCTGCTTCGACGGCGCCGACGAGGTGTTCTTCTTCCAGCCGCCCAACATCGGCTGGGATCTCGGCGAGGTGACCGCCCACATGACCCGACCGGCCAAGGTGTTCAACGATCTGGAGACCCTGATCAACCGGCTGGTGGCCGAGTGCCGCGATGGCGATCATATTCTGATCATGAGCAACGGCGGCTTCGGCGGCATTCATGACAAGCTGATCGCCCGCCTCAAGGACTATCACGGCCAGCTATGAACAAAGCGATCACCCTGGCGCTGACCGGTGCCTCCGGCGCCCCCTATGCCCTGCGCCTGCTGGAATGCCTGGTGCAGGCGGACTATCGGGTTTATCTGCTCGCCTCCTCGGCGGCTCGTGTGGTGCTCAAGACCGAGCAGCAGCAGGAGTGGCCGGGCTCGCCAAAAGAGCTCTCTGCCTACCTCTGTCGCCAATATGGCGCCAAGGAGGGGCAGATCGTCGCCTGTGGCAAGGAGGAGTGGTTCTCGCCGGTGGCTTCGGGCTCGGCAGCGCCCAAGCAGATGGTGGTCTGCCCCTGCTCCATGGGCACCGTCTCGGCCATTGCCAACGGCACCTCCGACAACCTGCTGGAGCGGGCGGCGGACGTGGTGATCAAGGAGCGTGGCCAGCTCATTCTGGTGCCCCGCGAGAGCCCCTTCTCGGCGATCCACCTGGAGAACATGCTGAAACTGGCCCGCCTTGGCGTGACCATCATGCCGGCGGCGCCGGGCTTTTATCATGAGCCAAAAAGCATCGCGGATCTGGTGGACTTCATGGTGGCGCGGATCCTCGATCATCTGGGGATCGAGCACGCACTGACCCGCCGCTGGGGCTACGACAAAGGGTGAGATGAGCGGATAGCGGACAAACAAAAGCGGCGCCGACCTGAACAGTTCGGCGCCGCTTTTTTGCTGGAGCGGATTAGGCTGCCTGGATGGGGGCGGTTACGTACTTGAACAGAAAATCGGTCACCTCTTCCCGGCTCGGGCGTTGTGGCTGATTGATCATCTGCATCATGACGTAGCCGAAGCCGGTCAGGGAGCGGGCCAGATCCTGCGCCGACAGCACGCTCTGGATCTCGCCGGCATCCATGGCGCGTTGCAGGTGAGGTGCAATGCGCTCCAGAGCCTTGTCCAGCAGCTTGGCGTAACGGGGCCAGACCTCTTCCCGCACCGATGAGCTCCACTCCAGCCAGATGCTGGCGTGGTCAGGCTGATCGTAGGCGGCGTCAACAAACAGCTTCACGTGGCGGCGAATGCTGTCGCTGACCGGGCCCTGGCCGGAGTAGGCCTGTTCCAGCATCTGATGCACGAAACGTTCGATCTCGGCCAACACTTCATCCACCAGCTCTTCACGGGTGTTGAAATAGTTGAACACGGTAGCAACCGAGACCTTGGCCTGTTCTGCGATTTCGGCGTGACCCGCACGGCCGATGCCGCGACGGGAGAACACCTCGATGGCACATTCCATCAATTGATTGCGTCGGGCCTCCGGCGAAAGCCGGGTTCGACGTCTAATTTCTGCGCGTGGTTCCATAGTTTTTTCATCTAATAGTTATTGATTATGGTGTTTATAGTATTGTCACCGATAATGCCCGAGGGCCTGCTAACTCTATCAATTAAAATAAGCCGATAAAAGCATCACGTATGCCTGACGCCCTTCGGCTTGAATGGTAGAATCATCGGTTTTGACGTTAATGAACGGCCAAATTTGCTTTGGCCATTATGGAGTAAGTGATGAAACACACTGTCGAGGTGATGATCTCCGAGGCTGAAGTCGCCGCCCGGATCGCCAAATTGGGTGAAGAGATCACCGCCCGTTACCAGGGCTCTGATGAAGTGGTCATGATCGGCCTGCTGCGCGGCTCCTGCGTCTTCCTGGCCGACCTGTGCCGCCAGACCCAGCTGCCCATCACCCTGGATTTTATGACCGCCTCCAGCTATGGCTCCGGCATGCACAGCACCCGTGACGTGCGCATCCTCAAAGACCTGGATGACGACATCAAAGGGAAGGACGTGGTGATCGTCGAAGACATCATCGACACCGGCTACACCCTCAACAAGGTGCGCGAGATCCTCTCTCTGCGCGAGCCGAAATCCCTGGCCATCTGCACCCTGCTGGACAAGCCGTCCCGCCGTGAAGTGCAGGTGCCGGTGGACTGGATCGGTTTCTCCATTCCGGATGAATTCGTGGTGGGCTGCGGCATCGATTATGCCCAGAAGTACCGCAATCTGCCGTTCATCGGCAAGGTAATACCGCAAGAGTAAGCAAGGTTCAGGAATATGACGGGCAAGGTGGCAGAGCGCCATTTTCTGTCTGCAGGCGGCCTTGGCCGCCTTTTCTGTCTCGAGATGGGATGAGCCATCACAGGGGTTGCAATGAACGCACTGGAAATCAGCGGCCTGAAGAAGACCTATCAGGGGGGCGTCGAAGCCCTTAAAGGCATTGATCTCTCTGTCAAACAGGGGGATTTCTTCGCCCTGCTCGGCCCCAACGGGGCGGGCAAGTCCACCACCATCGGCATCATCAGCTCGCTGGTGAACAAGAGTGCCGGCAAGGTGAAGGTGTTCGGCTACGACATCGACACTCACCTGGAAGAGGCCAAGGCCCAGCTCGGGCTGGTGCCACAGGAGTTCAACTTCAGCCAGTTCGAGAAGGTGATCCAGATCGTCACCCATCAGGCCGGCTTCTATGGCGTGCCGCGAGCCGAGGCCAAGATCCGTGCCGAGAAGTACCTGCGCCAGCTCGACCTGTGGGACAAGCGCGACATGCCGGCCCGCACCCTCTCCGGCGGCATGAAGCGCCGGCTGATGATTGCCCGCGCCCTGATGCATGAGCCCAAGCTGCTGATCCTCGACGAGCCGACCGCCGGGGTGGACATCGAGATCCGTCGCTCCATGTGGAATTTCCTCAAGGATCTCAACGAGCAGGGCGTCACCATCATACTCACCACCCACTATCTGGAAGAGGCGGAGATGCTGTGTCGCAACATCGGCATCATCGACAAAGGGCGCCTCATCGAGAACACCAGCATGAAGAAGCTGCTGGGCAAGCTGGGCCGCGAGACCTTCATGCTGGATCTGGCGCCGGGCTCCGCCGTGCCGAACCTGCCGGAGTTCAACGGCCGCATGCAGGACGAACGTACCCTGGAGGTGGATCTGGACAAGAGCCAGTCCCTCAACAGCCTGTTCGATCAGCTGTCGAGCCAGCAGGTGCAGGTACTGAGCATGCGCAACAAGGCCAACCGGCTGGAAGAGCTGTTCGTCAGCCTGGTCGAGGAGGGGAGAAAAGCATGAACCTGACCACTTACTACATCGCCTTCAAGAGCATTCTGGCCAAGGAGATCAGCCGCTTCACCCGGATCTGGATCCAGACCCTGGTGCCGCCTGCCATCACCATGAGCCTCTACTTCGTCATCTTCGGCAACCTCATCGGCGGCCGCATCGGTGACATGGGGGGCTTCAGCTATATGGAGTTCATCGTGCCCGGCCTCATCATGATGTCGGTTATCACCAACTCCTACTCCAACGTCGCCTCCTCCTTCTTCAGCGCCAAGTTCCAGCGCAACGTGGAGGAGCTGCTGGTGGCGCCTGTGCCCAACTACGTCATCATCGCCGGTTATGTCGGCGGCGGTGTGGCGCGCGGCCTCTGTGTCGGCCTCATCGTCACCCTGGTGTCGCTGTTCTTCGTGCCGCTGCAGATCCACCACCTGTTCAGCGTCTGCTTCACCGTGCTGCTGACCGCCATCCTCTTCTCGCTGGGCGGCCTCATCAACGCGGTGTTTGCCAAGACCTTCGACGACATCAGCATCATCCCCACCTTCGTGCTGACGCCGCTCACCTACCTGGGCGGGGTCTTCTACTCCATCAGCCTGCTGCCGCCCTTCTGGCAGGGGGTCTCCCAGGTGAACCCGATCATCTACATGGTGAACGCGTTCCGTTACGGCTTCCTCGGGATCTCCGACGTGCCGCTCGGCACCGCCTATCTCATCATCATCGGCTTCATCGTGGCCCTCTACGGTCTGGCCTGGTGGCTCATCTCCCGCGGCACCGGGCTGCGCCACTGATGCAATGTAACGGGCACCTTTCGGTGCCCGTTTTTTGTTGCCTCTGTTTTCTCTTCTACTCCGACCCCCTCTCGAACAGGGTTAATAACCTCCTGCTTATCAAGGTTTTATCCGGCACCTTGTGATCCACCGCACTTTTCAACTTACCCCCAAAGGTATAATTCCCGCGGTTGGAAGGTCTGCACAATAGGGGCCCTCCGTCTCTTCTTTTTCTCACCAGGGCAGGATCGCCTATGTCACTGATCACCGAGTTGCCAGCCATTTTTGACAGTTTTTCAGATGCCCGCCGGCAGGGCTTTCTGGCCGTGATGGCACTCAAGGAGCGACAGATCCCCCTGGTCGGCACCTACTGCACCTTCATGCCGCAAGAGGTGGCGATGGCCGCCGGTGCCGTGGTGGTATCGCTCTGCTCCACCAGCGACGAGACCATAGAGGAGGCCGAGAAAGACTTGCCCCGCAACCTCTGCCCGCTGATCAAGAGCAGCTACGGGTTTGGCAAGACCGACAAGTGCCCCTACTTCTATTTCTCCGATCTGGTGGTGGGGGAAACCACCTGCGACGGCAAGAAGAAGATGTACGAGTACATGGCCGAGTTCAAACCGGTGCACGTGATGCAGCTGCCCAACAGCGCCGATGACGAGGCCTCCCGCACCCTGTGGCGCAGCGAAATCGTCCGCTTCAAGGAGTTGCTGGAGCAGCAGTTTGGCAATCCCATCAGCGAGCAGGCGCTGCGCGACGCCATCGTGCTGAAGAACCGCGAGCGCCGTGCGCTGGCCGACTTCTATCGGCTGGGTCAGCTCAACCCGCCGGCGCTGAGCGGCACCGACATCCTCAAGGTGGTCTATGGCGCCACCTTCCGCTTCGACAAGGAGCAGCTCATCAGCGAGCTGCAGGAGATGACTCGCCGCATCAAGGCCGACTATGCCGAGGGCAAGCGGCTCGATGCCCGCCCGCGCATCCTCATCACCGGCTGCCCCATTGGCGGCGCGGCCGACAAGGTGGTGCGCCTCATCGAGGAGCACGGTGGCTGGGTGGTGGGTTACGAGAACTGCACTGGCGCCAAGGCGACCGAGCAGTGCGTCAGCGAGGAGGGCGATCCGTTCGATGCGCTGACCGACAAGTATCTGGCCATCGGCTGCTCCTGCATCTCCCCCAACCACCAGCGCATGAATCTGCTGAGCCAGATGGTGGAGGAGTATCAGGCGGACGGGGTGATCGACGTGATCCTGCAGGCCTGTCACACCTATGCGGTGGAGTCGCTGGCCATCAAGCGCCACGTGCGCGAACGCCACGGCATCCCCTACATGGCGGTGGAGACCGACTACTCCAGCGCCGACAAGGGACAGCTGGCCACCCGGCTGGCGGCCTTTATCGAGATGTTGTGAGGAGGCGCCGTGTCACTCACCATCGGGATTGACTCCGGCTCCAGTGCAACCAAGGGGATCCTGTTCGACCACAGGGAGGGCGGGCGTATCGTCCGCCGCTTTCTGGTGCCGACCCCCTTTCGCCCGCTGGCCGCCATCGAGCAAGGCTGGGAGACGCTCTCGGCCGATTTGCCAGAGCGCCCCCATCTGACCCTGACCGGTTATGGCCGCGATCTGGCGTCATTCGCCGATCGGCGGGTCACCGAGATCTCCTGCCATGGGCTGGGGGCGCGCCTGCTCTGTCCGTCGGTGCACACCGTCATCGACATCGGCGGTCAGGACAGCAAGGTGATCCAGCTCGATGGCGAGGGCAACCTCACCGACTTTCTGATGAACGACAAGTGCGCCGCCGGCACCGGCCGCTTTCTCGAGGTGATCACCCGTACCCTGGGGGCGCGGGTCGAACAACTCGACGAGCTGCTGCAAGGAGCCGAACCCCACGACATCAGCAGCATGTGCACCGTGTTTGCCGAGTCGGAGGCGATCAGCCTGCGCTCGGCGGGCATTCCCGCCGAGTCGATCCTGGCCGGCATCGTCCGATCCATGGCCAGGCGCAGTGCCAACTTCATCGGCCGCCTCGGCGCCAGACCCACAGTGCTCTTTACCGGCGGCGTCAGCCACTGCGCCACCTTCCGCCACTATCTGGCGCAAGGATTGGGCTGCGACGTGGCCACCCACCCGGACGCCCAGTTTGCCGGCGCGCTGGGGGCGGCCCTGTTCGGTGCCCGTGCCCGCACGGGAGGCAAATCATGAACACAGAGTTCCTCTACCTGTTCCACTCCACCCTCGGCACGGTCAGGCTGCGCAAGCGGCTGGAGCAGCAGCCCCACCCGTTTCGGGTCTGCGACGTACCGCGCCGGCTCAGCGCCGGCTGCGGCCTCGCCATCCGCCTGCACTGCCCGCCCGAGGAGTGGCAGCAGTGGTGCCAGCGCGGCGAAACCGCCGCCGTCTTTCGCTGTGACGAAGACGGTGAGTATTGCGAACTGGCCCGTTATCCCATCACCTGAAGAGCAGAGGGGCTCCCGTGCGGTAGCTCCTCTTGTTCATTGTCATTAGCGGACCGTTATACCTTGATGGCATGCTCCTTGAGCAACCGGGCGGTGAGTTCAAGTTTCTCATTGCGCTCAATTGCCCGCTCCGGCACGGTGACTATCCCATGCTCATCGACCCGCTCAAGCCCGAAGGTGTCATCGATGGCCTGGGCCATGGCGCTGCGGCCTGCGGCGATATCGGGATCGATAAGGCTTTCCTGCATCCTGATCCGGTTTGCACTGGTTGCCAGTTGCAACTCGTCAAGCTGTGACGTGAGTGTGTCGATCCGGCTTTCGACTCGCTGAGCCAGCTCGAAGAGGCGGTGGTCGTTGCCGGAAGCCATCGCCAGCCCCTCAAGCATCTCCCCTTTGCGCTGATCAAAGGCATTCACCGCGCGGGCCGCCAGCTCCAGTGCATAGGCTTTGGTCGCCATGGCGTTGACGCTGCCTTCCCAGCCCACATCAGACCCTATCCCCAGCGTCACGCCGAGGGAGGTATGGAGTTTAGCCCCCTGAGGTCCGATTGCCGCGGTAGCTCCGGCCGATGCCCCGACGCCAACATTGGCTGATGCTCGCACCTTGGCCGAGAGACTATAGGCATCGGCATACTGGCTCTTGAGCAGATTGAGCTGGGCAGTGCCTTCTGCCTTGAGGCCGGCAAAAGCCGAAGCATTGGCTGTGGCGCTCAGGATCGGGCCCGCCGGCGTCATAATTGCCGCCGTTCCCGCCTCCAGCTTGGCATTGATCCCAGCCTCGGCAGTACCTGCCAACTTGAGGTTGAGCAGATTGCCCACCGTCCAGCTGGCTTCGGCCGAGAGACCCAGCTTGCTTACCAGTTCGGCACTGGCGCCGATGCGTAGCAGGCTCACATCATGAGGGCCTGGCTTGTAGCGATCACCGTCGGTTTCACTCAGGATGCGGGTAGCTGGGTTGAATGCCAGTGAACCTTCCGCCTTGCCCACCACCAGCTCGGCCTTGGCACTCGCCTTGTTCTCCTGTGTCAGTGCTACCTTGCCGCTAAACTCGCCCACAGGAGTATCACGGCTACCTTCCCACTTGCCGATCTCGATTTTGGCGAAGGCTTCTACCAGCGCACTGGCGCTTACCAGACCAAGCCCGCTGAAGGCTTTCTGGCTCATTGGCTCGCCCGGTTTAAGCTCCTTGCCGGCAGTCTCTAGCGGGCTCTTGATCTCGGCCCGCCCACCGGTCTGGTAGTGCTTTTCTGACTTACCCTCTCTCTGCCAGAGTGCTTTATCCTGAGCCTCGCGTTCAAGCCAGGGCTCATCCAGGCCATCGACCAGTGCCGTCAGCAGCTCGGTTCGAAGCAGGCCTATCTCTCCCTGTTGACTTACTTTCTGCTCCATACTGAGGGCCAACACCTCCTTGAGGTGGGTCAGCTCCAGCAACTGGCTGTGAGTCAGCAGGATATCGCGACCATTTTCCTCGGCGGTGGCCTGCGGCTTGAGCGTCAGCTCGGCAGGGAAGCGATCCCGCAAGAGGCCGCAGAAGCACTTCCACTCATGGCTGTCGACGACTTCCTCCCGAGTGGGAGCCCGCTCCAGCCGCCGTGCCGTCATGGTCTCGCTCACTCCGTACATCAGGTCGAGTCCCCTTTGCAGCTCGTGGTGGAACAGATCGTGTGCTCCCTCCTTCTGCAGGCCGGCGAGTTCACTGCACCACTGGCGGATCTTCTGGTTGCTCTCAATGGGTTGATTGACCAATCCCTGTGCGTTACAGAGCCAGGACAGCTGGAACGAAGGGGCGCTTCCTGTTTGTCCCAACGCCTGACGACGGGCGGCAATGTCGGCCACCAGTTGTTTCAGCACGGGATCCTGCTGGCGGGAGCGGTTTTTGCCTGAATCGATCCAGAACTGTAGCGCCTGCTCGATCTTGGTCAGCCCGGCCAATGAAGGTGTCTTTCCATTCTGGTACTGGCGTACAGCTTGTTTGACCGCTTTGAGTTCATGGCTCTGCATGTGGCCGATCCCGCGACGGATACCACGTTCGAACTCACGGTTGCCGGCATCCAGCAGTCGCAATCGGACGTTGCCAAGGTGTGCCGTTGCCGGCTGGGCTGGTTCGTCCCCGTTGGGCTGAGTGCGAGCAGCATTCAAATCCTGTGGTGCAATTCTCATTTCGGGCATGGCAGTGATCCTGACTTGGAAAGGGGGGATATCTTCAGCCTACGCCTGCCCGACATTCTCCCCTGTCACTCTCGGCCCCCCTTTTTTAGGATTCGGACAGCCCCTTTAAAGATGCCTGCCAGCTCACAATTCCGGCATATCTTGCCCCTCAGCCGACACTAACCTAAAAAAAGCTGGCCTTAGGTGATAAGCAGCAACTGGCCGACCACATAGGGTGTCCTTCTCTCCCCTAATCTGAGATTCATTCATGTATCACGCTCTCATCTCCGCCCTCTTTACCGAACTGGGTTTGCCCTTGCCTGCCAGCGGCCAGTCCGTCACCACCCTCGCCATCAACGAAGAGTTGGTATTGACGCTGGCAGAGGATGAGGGACACTTGGTGATCTATCTGTTGTTGCCGGGCCACGCCATGCCCAATGCTCCCCTGCTCAATCATCTTGGTGACGAACCGGCCTTTCTACTGGACCAGACCAAACAGGGTGAAACCCTTATATGGACCCGCGAGTGGCTCGATCACCTGACTTTGGAGCGCCTGCTGATATTGCTGGAGCGTGCCGTTGAGCTTGCTGCCGAGCTGCTGGCCCACCAGTACGATCGGGGGCAGTCTCAGGAGGATGAACCAGCAGCCAGGCAAGCTGGCAGCATACGGGTGTAACCACTGCCTTACCGGTTCGAAGTCAGCAACAATCGGATTTGTCGTAGTTCCTGAGCCAGGTCATTGCGACCCCATCTGTGGTTGATAGAATATGCGCCTATCCATAAAGAGGTGGTCTGTGGCCGTTTGTCTGTGGGGGCTGGCCAGGTTGGCGCTGGGGGGATTTTTCGTCGCCTCCGCCGGGTTCAAGCTGGCTGCGCCGGACCTGTTCGCCGAGCAGATCGGCGCCTTCGGTCTGCTCTGGTCGCCGTTCATTCCCCTTGCCGTCTGGGGGCTTATCGGGCTGGAGCTCTGCGCAGGCGTGGCGGTCATCGCCAACCGGCGCTGGGGACTGTGGCTGGTGATCGGGCTGCTCGCCCTGTTCATTCCGGTGTTGGGCTATGGCATCGCCATCGGGCTCGACATCTCTTGCGGCTGTCTTGGCAGGGCTGATCTCGGCTCGCTGCCACAGGCCCTCTTGCGGGATCTGCTGCTGTTGACGCTTGCGGGCGCCTTGCTGCGTCACTCCCGCCCCGTTTTTACCGTTTCAAAGGAGCAGTGACATGATGAGATTGCAATCCCGCACCCTGATGGCCTCGCTGATTGCGGCCAGCTTTGCCCTCGGTGGCTGTGGCGACAACCAGTTCGAGCAGGAGACCAAGCTGGAGCAGGCGGCGGTACAGCTCTCCCAGGAGACCCAACAGGGTGGCTATCAGCTGCTGACCGTGGCCGAGCTGAAAACCCGGATGGATAAAGGCGAGGCGCTGGTGATCATCGACACCATGCCGTTCGAGGACTCCTACAAGAAGGAGCACATTCCGGGGGCCAGGAATTTTGCCTTCGTGAAGGAGGCCAAATCAGGTGATGACTGGAGCCAGATCGTCGAGGGGAGCGGCACGCCCGAGCAGCTGCTGGCCCTGCTGGGAGACGACAAGACCCGGCCCGTGGTGTTCTACTGCGGCTTCGTCAAGTGTGGCCGCAGCCACAACGGGGCAGCCTGGGCGGTCACTCAGGGGTATCAGCAGGTCTATCGGGTGCCGGGCGGCATCTTCGCCTGGAAAGGGGCGGGTTACCCGATCAGCGCCGAGTAGGCAGGAAGTGCTCAGATACAACAAAGCCCGCACATGCGGGCTTTGTTGTCAGTGGCGCAGTGACTCAGGGGCGGGCCAGCGCCACCACCCGGTTGTCGATGAGGCGGGCCTTGCCGAGATACGCCGCCATCAGGATCACCAGCTGCTCGCTCTCGTCGGTGGCCGCTTCCAGGGTGGCGGCATCGACGATGTCGATGGCGTCGGTCCGAAAACCGGCCTTGTCGAGGCGCAGGCTGGCCTGGGCCACCAGGGAGGGCAGGTGGTGGTCACCTGCTTCAATCTGCTCGGCGATCCAGTTCATGGTGCGCGCGAGCTCAGGGGCAATAGATCTCTCGGCGGCGGTCAGGTAGCCGTTGCGCGAGGAGAGTGCCAGCCCGTCTTCGGCCCGTACAGTGGGCACGCCGACGATCTCGATGGGCATCGCCATGTCGGCCACCATCTTGCGAATGAGCGCCAGCTGCTGGTAATCCTTCTGGCCGAAGCAGGCCACGTCAGGCTGCACCAGATTGAACAGCTTGGTGACGACGGTGCTGACGCCGCGGAAGTGACCCGGACGCAGCGCTCCTTCCAGCAGACCGGAGAGGCCCGGTACCTCGACGAAGGTCTGGCTGGCCAGCCCCTGCGGATACATGATCTCCGGGGTCGGCGTGAACACCATGTCCACCCCGGCCGCCTCCAGCACGGCGCAATCCTGCTCCTGGGTGCGCGGGTAGTTGGCGAGATCTTCGGCTTTGTCGAACTGCATCGGGTTGACGAAGATGCTGACCACCACCTTCTCGGCGTGGCTGTGCGCCTCCTTCACCAGGGTAAGGTGGCCCTGATGCAGGTTGCCCATGGTGGGCACGAATGCGATGGCGCGCCCTTCACGGCGCCATTGGCCGATCTGTTCACGCAGAGCGGCGGGATTGTTAACGACCAACATCAACTGTTCACCTTCGAAAAGATCAAAGAGAGGCGGGCAGGAGCCCGTGCGGATAAGCGCGAAGTGTCAACGCGCGGCATCATCATCGGCGGTTACCTTGGGATGAATCATCAAAAGAGGGGGCTCACTCTGCCCCGGAGGGCGAAACGGGGGCGCAGACCCCCGCTCTCGTCACGGCATCACATCAGTTGAAGCAGTGCTCCGGGCCCGGGAAGGTCCCTTCGCTCACCTGCTTCACATAGAGCCGAATGGCGGCACGCATGTCGCCGGTCTCGGCTAGGAAGTTCTTGGTGAACTTGGGCACATAGCCGGAGGTGATGCCGAAGGCGTCGTGCATCACCAGGATCTGGCCGTCGGTGGCCGGGCCGGCACCTATGCCGATCACCGGAATGCGCAGCGCCTTGCTGATGCGCTCTGCCAGCGAAGTGGGTACGCACTCGAGCACCAGTAGCTGGATGCCGGCAGCCTGTAGCTCGAGGGCCTGACGGTAGATCTCCTGGGCCTGGAACTCGTCGCGCCCCTGCACCTTGAAGCCGCCAAACACGTGCACGGACTGCGGGGTGAGGCCGAGGTGGCCGCACACCGGCACGCCGTTGCGGGTCAGATGGCGGATGGAGTCGCACAGCCAGTCACCCCCTTCCATCTTCACCATGCGGGCGCCAGCTGCCATCAGGCGGGCGGCATTCTGATAGGTCTGCTCGGGGGTGGCATAGCTCATGAACGGCATGTCGCTCACCACCAGGGCATTGGTCGTGCCGCGCACCACGCAACGGGTGTGATAGACCATCTCGTCCATGTTGACCGCCAGGGTGTCCTGGCCACCCTGCAGCACCATGCCCAGCGAATCGCCGATGAGCAGCACGTGGGCGCCCTCGTCGTCGAACAGCTTGGCAAAGGTGGCATCATAGGCGGTGATGGCGGTGATTCGTTGGCCTTCCTGCTTCATCTTCAGCAGGTTGGTGGTGGTGATCTTGCTCATAGAGGCTCCTGTTCGTCTGCACTTGCGGCAATGATGGCAAGACCATTGCGCGGGCAGCGGGCAACCAGTTGTGCGAGCGGCGTGCCGCAGGGCAGCACCAGAGCGGGCGCGATTTCGGCTAGGGGCAGCAGCACGAACTCCCGCTCCTGCATGCCGTAATGGGGAACGATGAGGCGCTCAGTGTTGATCACCTGATCGCCATAGAGCAGCAGATCGAGATCTAGGGTTCTCGGCCCCCACCGCTCATCCTTGCGCACACGTCCTTGTTCCAGCTCGATTTTTTGCAGTTGATCCAGCAGCGCCAGCGGCGCCAGCCGGGTGTTGAGCCGGGCCACGGCATTGACGTAGTCCGGTTGATCAGCAGGGCCCATGGGGCGGCTGCTGTAAAGCGACGAGGCCTGCACCAGCACGGAATCCGGCAGGGTCGCCAGCGCGACGATGGCGCGGCGAGCCTGGCCGACGGGGTCGGCCAGGTTGGAGCCGATGGCGACGAAGACCTCGGTCATCACGTCTGTTGTCACTCTGCCGCTTTCGGTTTGCGACGACGGGGGCGACGACGGTTGCGGCTGTTGCTGCTGCGTTTCTCGCCATCGTTGCTGCGGGCCGCACCGCTCTGACCGCGCTCACCGCTGGCCGGGCGGCGAGTCGCTTCCCGTTGCAGCTGCGGGCGCACGTCCGGGTTGGACTCCACGTAGCGTTCCCACCAGCTGGCCAGCTCGCCCAGGCCGCGTTCGACCCGGTTGCGCAGTAGCAGGAAGTCGAACGCCGCACGGAACTTGGGATGCTCCATGGCGCGCTCGGGGTGGCGGCCCTGACGGCGGGTCAGCCGCTGCTGCAGGGCCCAGATGTCGCGCACATCTGTGGTGAAACGGCGCGGGATGGCGATGATCCGCACCTGGTTGTCCAGCACCTCGTTGATCGCCAGCATGAAGGCGTCATACCAGGGCAGGCCGCTCTCGTTCTCCAGCACCCGGCCGCGGGCCTCGACGCAGCCCCACAACAGGGTGGCGTAGAGGAAGGCGGGGGTGACGCGCTTCTCTTCACGAACGCGAGTGTCGGTATCGATCAGCGCCTGCTCGATGAACTGCTCGTAGGGCGAGTTGCCGTGCGGAGTGAACAGCGCGGCTACCTGCGGGAACAGCTGCTGGAACAGACCGTACTCGCGCAGCAGCTTGTAAGTGGTCAGGGCATCGCCGGCCAGGAACAGCTTGAGGGTCTCCTCAAACAGGCGGGCCGCCGGAATATCCTGCAGCAGCGGTGCCAGCTCCTTGATGGGGGCGGCGGTGCGCGGGCTGATGGTCATGTCCAGCTTGGCGGCGAAGCGCACGGCGCGCAGCATCCGCACCGGATCTTCGCGGTAGCGGGTCTCGGGGTCGCCGATGAGTTCCAGCTTGCGCTCGGCCAGGTCTTCCAGCCCGCCCTCGAAATCGTGCAGGGTGAAATCCTTGGCGCTGTAGTAGAGGGCGTTGACGGTAAAGTCGCGGCGCTCGGCATCCTCTTCGATGGTGCCGTAGACGTTGTCGCGCAGCAGCATCCCTTCATCGGACTGGGCCGACACATGTTTGCTGGTATTGACCTGATGGTGGTGACCGCGGAAGGTGGCCACTTCGATCACGTCACGACCAAAGACGATGTGGGCCAGCCGGAAACGGCGGCCGATCAGGCGGCAGTTGCTGAACAGTGACTTGATCTGCTCCGGCGTCGCATCGGTGGCGATGTCGAAATCCTTGGGCGTCTTCCCGAGCAGCAGATCCCGTACCCCGCCGCCGACCAGGTAGGCTTCGTAGCCGCCCTTGTTCAGGCGATAGAGCACCTTGAGTGCATTCTCGCTGATCTCTTTGCGCGAAATCGGGTGCTGGTCACGGCTTAAGGTACGACGTTGCCCGGCGACACGGGCCGGAATGGGGGACTCCACCGACTGCTCGCCGTCTTCCTTGCCGAGCACCTTGCGGCAAAAGTTTGCGATCTGGGAAAAAATGGTACACCTCGTTATGACTTCAAATTGACGGGAGGCCAAAAAAATAGCGGCCTATCATAGCTCACGCCTAACCAAATGAAAAACCGTGCTGGCAATTGATCCCGTTTGAATCAGGATTGCCGCCAAAAATAGCGGTCTATTCAATAACTCACGTCTAACCAAATGAAAAACCGTGACGGCAATTGATCCCGTTTGACTCGGATTATTCCGGCTAAATCACCGCAAACCGCGTTGATTCACACCCAAATCCCCCCAACTGTCTATTCGTTTACGCCTGCTGTCAGCGCAATCTTCTCGCTGGCGGGCACCTTGGCCAGTTGCCAGTGGCTTATGCCCCAGTCGATGATCTCGTCCACCCGGCTCGCCATCAGCTCGGGGGGCGGACATTGACCTAGGAAGTGCAGTGCTCGCCACAGGGCCGGGCGCACCTCGTCCTGTGCCAGCGCGGGTGCGTGATTCTGCTTGGAGAGCTTGTTGCCGTCGGCCTGCACCGCCAGCGGCAGATGCACCCAGGCGGGCACGGGGGCGCCCAGGGTCTGGTAGAGGGCAATCTGGCGCACCGTCGGCTCCAGTAGGTCGGCGCCGCGCACTATCTCGGTGATGCCGCAGTCCATATCGTCCACCACCACCGCCAGGTTGTAGGCATAGAGGCCATCGCGCCGGCGCACGATGAAATCCTCCTCGGCCAGCGCCGCCGGTACCGCGATATGACCCTGCAGGCCATCCTCGAAGTCGTAGACCGGGTGATGCTGGCGCAGGCGGGCGGCGCAGCCCTCTGCGCTCAGGCCGAGGGTGCGGCAGTGGCCGTTGTAAAAGCCGCCGCTCGCCATGATTTCGCGCCGGGTACAGCGACACCAGTAGAGATCGCCGGCCCGATAGAGCTGCTCGATGACCTCGTCATAGCGGGTGTGACGCCGGCTCTGATACATCACCTCGCCATCCCACCCGAGGCCATGGGCCTCAAGGGTCTTGAGGATAAGGTCGGCGGCTCCAGCCATCTCCCGCGGCGGATCGATATCTTCGATGCGCACCAGCCAGTGCCCCTGTTGTGCCCTGGCCTGCAAAAAGCTGCCGAGCGCCGCAATCAGGGAGCCGAAGTGGAGCGGACCCGAAGGGGAGGGGGCAAAGCGGCCTATATAAGGGAGGGGCGGGGATGACGGGGTGGCATTCACGGACATGGTCATTCGGATAAAAAAGGCATTGAGGCAGCATTCTGGGACGACCCGGCCAAAAGCTCAATAAAAAAGGGAGCCCACGAGCTCCCTTTTTTGTGTCATGCCAGAGGTCGGTATCAACCGGCCATCTGTTTTTCCTTGATCTCGGCCAGTGTCTTGCAGTCAACGCAGAGGTCGGCGGTCGGACGGGCTTCCAGACGGCGGATGCCGATCTCGATGCCGCAGTGTTCGCAGTAACCGAAGTCGTCGTCTTCGAGCAGCAGCAAGGTCTTCTCGATCTTCTTGATCAGCTTGCGCTCGCGGTCGCGGGTACGCAGTTCCAGCGCGAACTCTTCTTCCTGCGCGGCGCGATCCACTGGATCCGGAAAGTTGGCAGCCTCATCCTTCATGTGGTCAACGGTGCGGTCAACTTCCTGCATCAGTTGGTTGCGCCAGGCTCCCAGGATCTTGCGAAAATGTGCCTTTTGTTGGTCATTCATGTACTCCTCACCCGGTTTTTCCTGGTAAGGCGCCACACCCGCAATGGCCAGGGGGCCCAGAGATTTCCTGTTTTCGCCTGTTGGCATGCCCTGTCTCCTAATTCAGCACGCTACCCGTGCCATCCATAAATTGAGGGCGACATCTATAGCAGAAGGGTAACTTGGAGGCAAACAAGCCGTACCAATAATGTTACCCACTCCAACATTTATTCGCTGCCCTCGGGTAGCAGGTGACAAGATTCAAACGGGATAAAATCTTGTGCCACCATGCTCTGCACCCCAACATGGGGTCGATAGCATAAAATTTCAACCCCTGCCGCAATTGCTTGCTCAATAAGCAGACTATAGTGCGGATCTATATGCGCTGCCGGGCGCATTCTCACGATTCCTGAGTGCAAAACCATAAATAACAGCACGGCTCTGTGCCCTGCCGCCTTCATGGCCATTAATTCACGCAAGTGCTTGGCGCCACGGGTGGTTACCGCATCGGGGAAGTAGCCCATGCCGGCTTGCTCCCGCTCGTCGAGCAGGGTCACCGATTTCACCTCGATATAACAGGCAGGCAGGTGGTCATCTTCCAGCAGCAGATCGATGCGACTGTTCTCTTCGCCGTATTTCACCTCGGTGCGCAGCCGGGCATAGCCGCGCAGCGGGGCGAGGGCATCCTGCTCGATCAGCTCCCGGGCCAGCTGGTTGGCGCGGGCCGTGTTGACGCAGATGAAGTGACCGGCCGGGCTCTCGGCGATCTCCCAGCTGTGGGGCAGCTTGCGCTTGGGGTTGCTTGATGTGGAGTACCAGACCCGGGTACCCGGCTCGGCGCAGCCGGTCATGGCGCCGGTATTGGCGCAGTGGATGGTGATCACCTCGCCGTTGTCGAGCCGCACGTCGGTCAGGAAGCGCTTGTAACGGGCGACCAGCTGCCCGGATTGCAGGGGGGGATCGAAGATCATGGAATGGCTCTCTTAATCGATGAGTCTGGGCATGGCAGCCGGTCAGGATGCCATCTTCTCTCTGGCCCGCAGCGGCCAGCAGGCGAGGGGCTGGTAGCGCACCCCGTCCGGGGTCGAGAGGGATTGATAGAGGCAGAAGCGGTCGGCCCGCAGCACAAAGTCGGGGGCGGGCAGCAGCGCCGGCGGCTCGCTCGCCTTGCGCGACAGGGTGACGTGGGGGCGATAGCCCTGCTCGCCGTTGCCAAGCCCCAGTTTTTCGCCGTGGCGGCGCAGCGCCCTGGCCAGCACGGTCAGCTCGTTGGGCCACTCTTTAGGGCCAATCCAGGCGGCCTTGGCGCGGCCGAACCAGCCGGTTTCATTGAGCGTTATGGTGAGCGGCGGACAGTGCTGGCGCTCGACGGCGGCCATCAGCTGCGTGGTGGTGATCTGATCCGCTTCGCCGAGGAAGGCCAGTGTCAGGTGGAGGTTGGCGGCGGGGACCGGCTGGCCCGGCCAGGGCAGTTGATCGCGCCAGGCGACGATATCGGCGGCCAGCGCCTCGGCGGGCAGGGCAAAGAAGAGTTTGGCCATTCGGGTGAGGGTGCCTCTTTGATGCGGACGGGTGGCCCATTCTATGGCAGCCGTCCGCTCCTGTCTCGCCGGCCGACATCCACTCACGGTGGCCGGGCAGGCTGTGGCAGAATAGGCGCCGTTTTACGGCTTGCAACAAGAAGGTGCTGATCCCTTTGTCTTCTCTCCCCATAGTGTCGGTGCTGCCCGCACTCTTTGCCGCCATCGACAACCACGCCAGCGTGATCCTGCAGGCCCCCCCCGGCGCGGGCAAATCGACCCTGCTGCCGCTGGAGCTGGTGCGCCAGAACCGGCTGCCCGGTCGCATCATCATGCTGGAACCCAGACGCCTGGCGGCGCGCAACATAGCGGGCTTTCTGGCGCGCCAGCTCGGGGAGAGGGTGGGTGAGCGCATTGGCCTGCGGGTACGCGGCGAGAGCCGCACCAGCAGCCAGACCCGGCTCGAGATCGTCACCGAGGGGGTGCTGACCCGGATGCTGCAGCAGGATCCTGAACTCACCGGCGTGTCCCTGGTCATCTTCGATGAGTTCCACGAGCGCAGCCTGCACGCCGATACCGCGCTGGCCTTCGCCATCGAGAGCCAGCAAGGGTTGCGCGATGATCTCAAGCTCTTGGTGATGTCCGCCACCCTGGATGGCATGGCGCTCGAGGCGCTGCTGCCGGAGGCCCCGGTGGTGCGCTCCGAGGGGCGCGGCTTTCCCATCGACTACCACTATCGCCCCGCCAATCGCCAGCAGTGGCTGGAGCCTCAGGTTGGCGCCGTGGTGCTGGAGGCGCTGGCCGCCCATGCCGGCAGCCTGCTGGTGTTTCTGCCGGGCCAGGGGGAGATCGAGCGGCTGGCACAGTGGCTGGAAGGGCGGCTGCCGGACGAGGTGACCCTCGCCCCCCTCTACGGCCGCCTCGACATGGCGGCCCAGCAGGCGGCCATCGAGCCGGCGCCTGCTGGGCGCCGTAAGCTGGTGCTCACCACCAATGTGGCGGAGACCTCCCTCACCATCGAGGGGATCTCGGTGGTGGTCGACAGCGGGCTGGAGCGGCGCGCCTCCTTCGACCTCAAGAGTGGCGTCACCCGGCTGGAGACCCGCCCCATCGCCAAAGCCTCCGCCACCCAGCGGGCGGGTCGTGCCGGTCGTCTCGGCCCCGGCGTCTGCTACCGGCTCTGGAGCAGCGAGGTGCAGGAGCGCCTCGCCGAGCAGAGCCCGCCCGACATCCTCACCCAGGAGCTGACCGGCCTGCTGCTGGACGCTGCCCAGTGGGGCGCCAAGGTCGAAGATCTGCCGCTGCTGGACATGCCGCCGGCCGCCGCCGTCGCCAGCGCCCAGCGACTGCTGGTGTGCCTCGGCGCCATGAAGCCGGAGGGTGAGCAACAACTTACCCCGGCCGGCCGCGCCATGGCAGCCTTCGGTACCCACCCCCGGCTTGCCCGCATGCTGCTGCGTGCCCGCGCGCTGGAGGCCGAGGGTCTGACAGGGATTGTCGCCGATGCGGCTTTCCTGGTGGCGCTGCTGGAAGAAGATCTGCGAGGATCGGAGCGCCTCTCTGTGCTGTTCCACCGCCGTCAGGGGGCCCTGCGCCAGAGTGCGGCCCGCTGGTTCGAGCGGCTCGGCACTCGCCCCGCCAGTGCCCAGGGGCAATGGCTGGGGCTGTTGTGTGCCCTCGCTTGGCCCGATCGCATCGGCAAGCTGCGCAGCGGCAGCCGCTATCAGCTCAGTGGCGGGGTGAGCTGCGATCTGGTAGAAGGTCACCCCTGTCAGGGGCAGGGGGCACTCATTGCCATCGAGATGGGCCAGAACGAGCGCGGCAGCCGCATCTTCATCGCCGAGCCGGTGGAGCTGGATGAGCTGGTGCGCCAGCTGCCCGAGCTGGTCGGCGAGCGCCAGTGGTTCGACTGGGACGAGCGCGAGGAGCGGGTGCGGGCCGAACGCCAGCAGGTGATCGGCGAGCTGGTGCTGAGCCAACGGCCGCTGACAGATCTCTCCGATGAACAGAAGGGGCGCTGCCTGCTGCAGGGGATCCGCCGCAAGGGGCTGCATGTGCTGCCTTGGGATGACACCAGCGAGGGGCTGCTGGCCCGCTTGCGCTGCGCCCGTGACTGGCTGCCCGACGAAGGGTGGCCAGCCATGGGCGAGGCGAGCCTGCTGGCCGACCTCGAGCAGTGGCTGCTGCCGGCGGTGAGCGGCATGACCCGGCTGGAGCAGTTGAAAAAACTCGATATGAGCGACATCCTGCGCCAGTCTCTGCCCTGGCCATTGCCCAAGCGGCTGGACGAGGCGTTGCCAGGCCACTTCACCGCGCCGACCGGCAGCAGGGTGCGGATCCGCTATCAGCCGGGTCAGGCACCGGTGATCCCGGTACGCATCCAGGAGATGTTCGGCCAGGCCACGACCCCGTGCGTGGCCGATGGCCGGGTGGCGCTGGTGGTGGAGCTGCTCTCTCCGGCTCAGCGGCCGCTGCAGATCACCGCCGATCTGGCCGCTTTCTGGGCCGGCTCCTATGAGCTGGTGAAAAAAGAGATGAAGGGACGCTACCCCCGCCACTACTGGCCGGACAACCCGCTGGAAGCGATGCCGACCAGAGTCACCAAGAATAAGATGGGGTTGTAGATTGCTGCCGGGCATGGCGAAGCCCAGCGCCAGCAGACGCCCCTCACCCTGACGCTCTCCCAGAGAGAGGGAACCGATCGAGCTGGGTGTTTGCGCCCTTTTCCTCTGCCTTTTTCAACGAGATGGGAGAAGGGTTGGGAATGCGGGTTCAGCCATTGGTCTGGCGAATGTCTGGCGAAATGAAACTCAGGATCCCGGTTCGATTGGTCAGGCCCGATCGGACGTTCGCGAATGCGACAACATAAGTAGAAAGAGAAGCAAAGAGGATTTATGGCAACGCAACGACGCAAGCGCACTCCCAAGAAGGCGGCGCCCAAACGCACCATCTGGCGCACGCTGTTCTGGCTGGGCTTCAAGCTCTCCCTGGTGGGAGCGGCCTTCATGGTGGTGTTTGGCATCTACCTGGATACCAAGGTGCGTGAACGCTTCGACGGCGAGAAGTGGCAGTTGCCAGTGATGGTCTACAGCCGGCCGCTGGAGCTCTATCCCAGCCAGCGCCTCTCCCAGACCCAGATGCTGCGCGAGCTCAACATGCTGAGCTACAAGCAGGTGCGCCAGCCCCACTCCCCGGGCGAGTATGCGGTGAGCGGCAATCGCATCGAGCTTGTTCGCCGGCCGTTTGCCTTCCATGACGGGGCCGATGGCGCCCGCGGCCTGCGCCTCACCTTCAACGGCGCGCGGCTGGAGGGGATCCAGTCGCTGGAGAACCAGCGTCAGCTCGGTTACGCCCAGATGGACCCTGTGCTGCTCGATCGCCTCAACACCGAGGATCGGGAGGATCGCCTGCTGGTGCGCCTCGCCGAGGTGCCGGACAGCCTGCTGGTGACCTTGCTCACCACCGAGGATCGGGACTTCTACCAGCACGGCGGCGTCTCGCCGGTGGCCATCATGCGCGCCATGGCGGCCAACCTGCTGGCGGGGCGCACCGTGCAGGGCGGCAGTACCCTGACCCAGCAGCTGGCCAAGAACTTCTTCCTGACCCGGGAACGCAGCCTGTGGCGCAAGGCCCAGGAAGCCTACATGGCGGTGCTCATCGACTATCGCTACAGCAAGGACGAGATCCTGGAGGCCTACCTCAACGAGGTCTATCTGGGGCAGAACTTCTCCCAGGGGGTCTATGGCTTCGGGCTCGCCTCCTACTTCTACTTCGGCATTCCGGTCAACGAGCTGGACATCGATCAGGTGGCCCTGCTGGTGGGTATGGTGAAGGGCCCCTCCTATTACGATCCCTGGCGCTTCCCGGAGCGGGCCAAGGCGCGCCGTGATCTGGTGCTCAAGCTGCTGATGGATCACGGCAGTTTGCAGCCGGCCGAGTATGAACTGGCCAGCAAGCAGCCGCTCGGCATCATTACCCGCGGCCAGATGAGTTATGGCCGCACCCCGGCCTTCATGGGGCTGCTCAAGCGGGAGATCCAGAGCCGCTTCGGCCCGGATCTGCTCAAACAGTCCGGCCTCAAGATCTTCACCAGTCTGGATCCCATCGCCCAGCACGCCGCCGAGCAGGCGGTGGAGTCGGGTCTGGCCACCATCGAGAAGCAACGTGGCAAGAAGAAGCTGGAGGCGGCCATGGTGGTCTCCGACTGGCACAAGGGCGAGGTAGTGGCCATGGTGGGGGGGCGGGATCCACGCTACGCCGGCTTCAACCGGGCGCTGGATGCCCGCCGCCAGATAGGTTCCCTGGTCAAGCCGGCGGTCTACCTGACCGGCCTCTCCAACGGCCTGACCCTGGGCACGCCGCTCAAGGATCAGCCGATCCGCATTCGCGGCAAGGATGGCCAGATCTGGACCCCGCAAAACTACGACCGCAAGTTCCGCCAGAGCGTGCCGCTGATGGATGCACTGGCCAGCTCCCTCAACGTGCCGACCGTCAACTTGGGGCTGCAGGTGGGGCTGGACAAGGTGGTGGACACCCTGCACAAGCTGGGGGTGGAGCAGGAGATCCAGCCCTATCCGTCCCTGGTGCTGGGGGCGGTGGCCCTCTCGCCGATGGAGGTGAACCAGATGTACCTGCCCATCGCCAACCAGGGGCTGACCCAGCCGCTGTCGGCGATCCGGGCCGTGGTCAACAGCGACGGCAGCAAGCTCTATCAGCATGATGAAGCGGCCAAGCGGGTGACCGACGAGCAGGCCAGCTGGCTGACCCTGTTCGCCATGACCAAGACGGTGAGCCAGGGCACGGCGCGGGCGCTCGGTGCCAAGTTCCCCGGTGCCACCATGGCGGCCAAGACGGGCACCACCAACGAGCTGCGCGACTCCTGGTTTACCGGGCTCGACAATAACGAGCTGGTCAGCATCTGGGTCGGTCGCGACGACAACACCCCGGCCGGCCTGACCGGTGCCAGCGGTGCCCTGCAGCTGTTCAGTGGCTACATGAGCCAGCGCGGGGTCAACAGCCTGGCCATGAACATGCCGCAGGGGGTGAGTTGGGCCAGTTTCTCTCGCACCAGCGGCGCCCGGGTTGCCAGCGACTGCCCCGGCAGTCTGCAGGTGCCGGCCAAGCTGGCCGGGCTGGCCGAACCCACGAGCTGTGCCACTCCGGTGTCCAGCCCGGTCAATGCGCTGGACAACTGGTTCAACGGTTTCTTCAACTGACGGAGGCGGGCAGCCCTGGCTGCCCGTCTGCCAGGAGTGCTCATGAGCCTTCCCCTGTTCGATGCCATCCACCACGTGGCCATCATCGCCAGCGACTATGTGCGCTCGCGCCACTTCTACCACCAGGTGCTGGGGTTGCCCATCATCGCCGAGACGCTGCGCGAGGAGCGCCAGTCGTGGAAGCTGGATCTGGCGCTGCCGGACGGCAGCCAGCTGGAGCTGTTCAGCTTCCCGGCGCCGCCCCCGCGCCCTTCCCGGCCGGAGGCGTGCGGCTTGCGTCACCTGGCCTTTCGGATCTCGGATCTCGAGCGGGTCATCGCCCATCTACAGGGCCATGGCGTCGAGGTGGAGCCGGTGCGGGTGGACGAGCTGACCGGCCGCCGCTTTACCTTCTTCGCCGACCCCGACGGCTTGCCGCTGGAGCTTTACGAAGCCTAGTGCCGGGGCGCTCGCCGTCATGAAGCCATGCCCAAAAACAAGCAGCCGCCCGGTGTGCCGGGCGGCTGCTTTTCATGGATGCAATCTCGGGATCAGGCGGTGGTGAGCAGGGTGACCGCGACGGCCATCACCAGCATGCCGACCCAGCCGATGGGCTTGAGCCGCTCGCCAAACAGCAGCAGGCCGCCGAGGGCGGTGCCCAGGATGCCGATGGCACCCCAGGTGGCGTAGGCCACGGCCAGATCGATCTGGCCGGTGCTGACCGCTTCCGACAGCAGGGTGAAGGCACACAGCACCAGCAGGATGCCGAGGAATCCCCACCCTTTGTGACGAAAACCGACTGAACGGTTGATCGCCATGTTGGCGCCGATATCCAGCAAGGCCGCGCCCAGCACTATCATCAGCGGGTGCATACGACCTCCTCGTTGGCACGGGGTGTGCGAGCGGCAGGTTCATCGTGGCGCTCGCCCATCGTCACCAGAACAATCCCCACTATGGCCAGCGCCAGTCCGATCAACTCCTGAGCATTCAGCTGGTAGTCGAGGAACAGCACGGAGACGACGGTGATCAGCGCGATCCCCAGCCCCTCCCAGAGCGCGAAGGCAATGCCAATGGAGATTGTTTTGGCGGCTTTGGCCAACAACATGTAGGAGAAGGAGATGAGCAGCCACATGGGCAGGTAGTTGAGCCAGCCGGCTTCGTTCTCCGGGATCATGGCCATGCTGGAGGTGCCGGCGACCTCGGTCAGGATGGCGCCCGTCAGGAAGATGCGGGCCAGGAGCATGCGATTGAATAACATAAAATGTCCTTTTGTTGCTGCGACGGGGCCATGATAGTCGCAGCCCGGCGGGAGGCTGGAATCGCTGAGCGTCGATAATTCAGACGCTGACGGTTTGCCTTGGCAGAAGCGGGCGAGGTAAGGTGAATATCGGATACCCAGCTCTCGACCCGGATCATGAAGCTCTACCAGATACAACTCTTTGTGGAATCAGCCAGTAGCGGCTCCATCGCCAACACGGCGCGCCGGCTTGGCAAGAGTCGCAGCGCTGTCAGTACGGCGATAGCGGCACTGGAGGTGGAGCTTGGCGTCGAACTTTTTGAACGAGGGGCCAACCAGAGTCGGTTGACCGAGATTGGCGAGCAGGTGCTGGACGACTGCAAGCGGCTGCTGCAGGCGGCCAACAGTCTCAAGCTCAAGTGCGAGCACTACGCCTCCGGCGCCGAGGTGGCGCTGCGGGTGGCGCGGGACGATGCCATTCCAGAGGCGGTGTGGCGGGAGATGCTGGGCCAGCTGCGCCACCGGTTTCCCGGCACCAGCATCTCGCTGGTGCTGGCCTCGCCGCCCGAGCTGCCCGCGCTGGTGGAGGAGGGGTTTGTCGACGCCGCTTTTGGCCTCATCACCGAGGAGCAGGAGCGCAGCGGCCTCAATATCGAGGTGCTCAACCCGATCCGCACCCTGATGGTGGTGGCGCCGAGCCACCCGCTGGCCAGCCTGAAGCGGGTATTGCAGCAGGATCTGACCGGCCATACCCAGGTCACCCTCTCCTACGTGGATGAATTCTCGGTCAAGAGCCTACTGCCCATCGGCGGCCACCACATCGGGCTGTCGAGTTTCGAGCTGATGCGCGATGCGGTGATCGACGGCCTCGGCTGGGCCGTACTGCCGTCGCCGCTGATCCAGAGTCAGCTGCGCCAAGGCTCCCTGCTCACCCTCAAGCACAAGTTCAGCCTGCAGTGGCGGGACTACGGCGTCTATCTGTCGGAAAATGCCTATCACGGCAGGGTGCTGGCCTGGCTGCGCAAGGCGATCCAGGCCTATCTCGAACCCTTCGAGTGAGTCATCTGTTCATGGATGGTGGCAGGCGGATCGCGCGGGGCTTGTGATCCATCGTGGCCTGATGGTACATACTGTCTGTACCCTCATGCAGCGCCTGGAGGCGTGAACGATATGAGCAGTGCCCAAGACAAGGACGAGATCTGGCTGGATGACGACATCATCGAGCTGGATGACGATGAAGCCGTGGTGACCAGGATGGCCAACCCCTGGCAGGTGCTGATCGTCGATGACGAACCGGACATTCATCATGCCACCCGGCTGGCACTCTCCAACATTCAGTACAAATCCCGCCCGCTAGCCCTGCTCAACGCCTACAGCGGTGCCGAGGCTGCCCGCATGCTGCAAGCCAACCCGCGCATCGCCCTGATCCTGCTCGACGTGGTAATGGAGACCGAGGACGCCGGCCTGCGGCTGGTGCACCAGATCCGCAACGAGATGAAGAACGGCTTGGTCCGCATCGTGCTGCGCACCGGCCAGCCCGGGCAAGCCCCCGAGCAGCGGGTGATCCTCGATTACGACATCAACGACTACAAGACCAAGACCGAGCTGACGGTGCAGAAGCTCTACACTACCGTCATCGCCTCCCTGCGCTCCTACGAGACCCTCTGCGCCATCGACAAGAGCCGGCAGGGGCTCGGCAAGATACTGGAGGGGGCGGGGGATCTTTATCACCTGCATTCGCTCAGGGAGTTTGCCTCTGGGGTGCTCAAGCAGATCAGCGCCATTCTCGACGTGGGCACCGAAGGTGCCATCTGCGCAGAGCGCCGACCCGGCTCGCAGGAGCTGGAGATCCTGGCCGCTACCGGCGACTATGAATCCCTGCTGAGCGACGTGCCGCTCACTGCCTTCCCGGCCCTGCATGACTCTGTGATGAGTGCGCTGGCCAATCGCTGCAACCGCTTCGAGCATCCCCAGGATGCGCTCTACATCGCGGCCCAGAACGGGCGCGAGTTCGTGCTCAACTTCACCCCCACCCAGCCGCTCGACCCGCTCGAGTGCGATCTGCTGGACGTGTTCTGTCAGCGGATCTCGGCGGCGTATGACAACCTCTATCTCTACAACCAGCTGCTGCGCGCCCAGGAGGCCACCGTGGTGGCGCTGGCGGCGCTGGCGGAGTTTCGCGATTCGGATACCGGCGATCACGTGCTGCGGGTGCAGAAGCTCTCCGATGCCATCGTGGCCGAGCTGCAACAGGCGGGAGCCTATCCCGACGAGCTGACCCCCGGCTTCGTCGACATGATCGGCATGGCCAGCATACTGCATGACGTGGGCAAGGTGGGCACGCCGGACCACATCCTGCACAAGCCGGGGCGGTTCGAGCCGGACGAGCGGGCCATCATGGAGCAGCATGCGGACATCGGCGCCAGTATATTGCACAAGGCGGGGGAGATGGTGGAGGGGACCAGTTATCTGTCGCTGGGGGCCGAGATCGCCCGTGGCCACCATGAGCACTTCGATGGCAAGGGTTACCCGGAGCAGCTGGCCGGCGAGCAGATCCCGCTGTCGGCCCGCATCGTGGCGGTGGTCGACGTGTTCGACGCCCTGCTCAGCAAACGCCCCTACAAGGAGCCCTGGTCGCTGGCCCAGACCATGGAGTACATCATGTCGCGCTCAGGCAGTCAGTTCGATCCCGAGGTGGTGAAGGCGCTCAACCGGCTGGTCAGCGAATCGCGCTTGCCCTACGAGCTGTAGGGGTGAGCAAGAGACAACAAGGGGGCCACGGGCCCCCTTGTTGTTGGCGGGGACTGGCTGAGGGATCAGCGCTGGCCGTAGCGTACCCTGGGCTGGCGCTGGCGAAACGGCAGCAGCAGAAGGCCGAGCAGCAGATCGCCGACAAGGGCCGCGAGCAAGCCCGCCGCCATGCCGCAGACGATGGCGGCCTGCTTGAGCGGTACCACGTAGCTGTAGTTTTGCAGGGTATCCTGCCAGAGCTGGGGCTCGGCACGCAGCAGCAGGTGGGCGAGCTGCCGGTACCAGGGGGCGTCCTTGTAGACGCTCTCCTGCTGCAGGGTCTGACGCTGGCTGACCAGCAGTTGCAGGCTGGCCGCATCCTTGGCGAAGACCGGATCCGGGTTGGTGCGGTAGTGGTTGACCAGGGCCGTCAGATCGCCGTCGAAGTGCTGGTCTGCCGTCTCCTGAAAGGGGGCAAGGCTGAGGCTGGCCTGTTGCAGCCGGGCATCCAGCCGCTGGTAGTAGAGGTCGATCAGACCCGGGATCTGCACGCCGGCCAGCAGGCCAAAGGCAAACAGCATCATCCTGAGGTAGCTGCGCATATTGCTGTTCATCTCGCGAAAGGGAAGAGCTCCATACTAGCCGCAAGGTCAGGGACGGCCAAGTCCGCCATCAGGATCGGAGCATTCCATGAAGGGCTTAAACGGAACCTGTGTTGCCGCTCTGTTTTCCCCATGAACTTTGCTTCCTCCCTCATTTGTGTGATTCACGTCACGCTTCTTATGTTCTAAAATACGGCCCCATTTTTCGGGGAGGAGAGTCCGTATGCGCAAATTTATACCCTGTTATCTGTTGGGTGGTCTCATCGCCGTCAGCTGGGCCGCTCTGCCCGCGCACGGTCCTTGGGATCAGTGGGATCTCGTCGTCTTCCATCTGGTCAATGGCTGGCTGGGTCAGGCCCAATGGTGGGCCGATCTGGTGGCGGTGACCAACAACCGGTTGTTCGATCTGGCGGTGCTCTCCTGCATGGGGCTTATCCTCTCCCGCTGCTTCTGGCGTGCGGACGAGCAGGGGCGTCGCCGGTTGGTGGCCATGGGGTGTGTCATGTTGCTGGGGGCCCTGGTGATCAACCAGTTTGGTCATCTGCTGCCGGTCAGCCGGCCCAGTCCGACCCTGATGGTGGCGGATGTACTGCGGGTCACCCAGCTCAGCGGGATCCCGACCAAGGATTCGTCCAGCGACAGCTTCCCCGGCGATCACGCCCTGTTCCTGATGATCTTCGCCGGTTTTGCCCTGCGCTATCTGCCACGCTGGGCCGGGGTGACGGCGCTGCTGATGGTGCCGCTGTTCTCGGCGCCCCGCATCCTCTCCGGTGCCCACTGGCTGACGGATGTCTATGTCGGCGCCCTCTCCTTGACCCTGCTCTGTCTGCCGCTGTTGCTGTCGACCGGTCTGTCGGATGCGCTGATCGGCTGGATCGCCCAGCGGCTGCCACGCCTGCCGGGCTGGCAGTGGCTGGCGGGCAAAACATCGGCGAGTCAGCAATAAAAAAGAAGGTCGGTGCATACCGGCCTTCTTTTTGTCTACTTCCCGCCGGTGACTGTGGTCGTCGCGAAATGACCATGACTACCACCGGCGGCCCCAGGCCTGCTGGCCCTCATAGAGAAGTATTAGCAGATTCGTTCGGGCGTGCCTAACAAGAGTTTCTCCAAGGAATCGTTTGCAAGGGATGAATGCTTGATCAGGGCCAAGATTTTTTATTTTTGCTGCCTTAGAATCGCCGCCCGTTGCTGGAGAACTCTGTATGTTAATTAATCTTTTGCGCCTGATATTCATCATCTGTGCGCTGGCGTTCATCTTCATGCTGGTACGGGCCTGGTGGCACAAGCGGCAGCAGGGTGCGCTGGAGTCGACCCCCTTCTGGCCGGTGGCGGCCATCGGTTTTGTCGCCAATTTTCTCGATACCCTGGGGGTCGGCAGCTTCGCGGTGAAGACCGCCTGCTACAAGCAGTTCAAGCTGATCGACGATCGGCTGCTGCCGGGCACCCTCAACGGCCAGTGCGTGTTGCCGACGGTCACCCAGTCGCTGATCTTCATCGGCGCCGTGCAGGTAGATCCGCTCACCCTCATCGGCATGATGGTGGCCGCCGCTGCCGGCGCGGCCTGGGGGGCGCGCCACGTCGCCTCGTTCGATCGCCAGACCATCCGGCTGGTGATGGCGGTCTCCCTGCTGGTGGTGGCTGGCCTCATCTTCGCCGGCCTGCTGGGGCTCTTCCCCCTTGGTGGCGATGCCATGGGGCTGACCGGTTACAAGCTCGGGATCGCGCTCGCCGGCAACTTCCTCTTCGGTGTGCTGATGAACGTGGGCATAGGCCTGTTCGCCCCCTGCATGACCCTGGTCTATCTGCTCGGCATGAACCCGCTGGCGGCCTTCCCCATCATGATGGGCTCCACTGCCGTGCTCAGCGTCTTCTCGGCGGGCACCTTCATCCGCAAGGGGGCCTTCGACGCCAAGGCTGTGCTGGCGGTGGCCATCTTCGGTCCGGTCGGCGTGGTGCTGGCGGCCATGCTGGTCAAATCCATGGACATGGCGATGCTCAAATGGCTGGTGGCCTTCATCGTCATCTATACCTCCTGGACCATGTACGCTTCCTGGCGGGCGGCGCGGCGGGCGCCACAACCCCGGCTGGCAGGCGTCACTGGTTAGCCAGTACGGCGCGTGCCGGTGCTGGCCGTGGAGTATTGATGTGATTGCAGGCCTTTAGCGTTATCTATACCTCCTGGACCATGCCCGCTTCTTGGCGGGCGGCGCGACGGGCGCCACAACCCCGGCTGGCGGAGGTCGCAGGCTGGCCTGCACCAGCGCCGCCTCGGCCCTTGCCCCCAGAAACACATAGAGCCCGAGCGCCAGCAGCAGTCCCACGGCGCACCCCATCACCCCCACCGCCGGCCAGAGCAGCTCGACCTGGCCGAGAGAGCCCTTGAACAGCAGCAACAGCCCCTCGATGGAGACCGCGATCAGAATGGCGGCGATGAAACGGGTAATGGTGCGGCGAATGGCGCTGTGGCGAAAGATGTCTTTATGCAGCAGCACCTCCTCTTCCAGAATGGTCTTGCCCAGATCGAATACCGCCAGCGCCAGGGTCAGAAAGATGATGGCGCTGAAGGCCCCCAGCCGGTTCTGCTGCGCTCCGCACAGCAGCAGATAGAGCTGCTCCAGCCCGTGCCAGATGAGCGTCGCGACGATCAGAAACAGCGCCAGACTCAGCACCACATAAACCCCCTTGAACCAGGGCATGGCCCGGCGCCGCTCCCTGTCCCCCATCAGCCAGGCGATAAGCTGGTTCAGGCAGAGGGTCAGTTCACGGCCATGACCTCTCACTATCAGATGCAAACGGGCTTGCGGCGCAGGCACTGGCGGTAGGATCCCGAGCGGTTCCCGGCTGAGGGCCTGATGCAGGATAAAGGGGTAATCCTTGAGTGAATCGGGTGGCGCCGTGAGCAGCCCCAGCAGCAGGGGGGCCAGTTCGGCTTCGTACTCCTGATAGCGTCGCAGCACATCGATGGGGCTCATTTCCGCCATACCTACCTCGCTCACAAAGGGTGGGTCTTGCTGACGGCTGCAAATTGTGGGCCTGCTTTATGACAACGACTGTGGTGGGGGTTGCACCGTTTGGTGACAAATCACGGTTGCCGACGGGCAGATTGCACCGGCAGCGGGCATGGCGAGGGGAGGATGAAAAAGGGCCCGTGAAGGGCCCTTGTGCGACAGATGGCGACGGCTTAGCCGGCCAGCTTGGCGAAGCTGCGCTCGGCGGCGGCCAAGGTGTGTTCGATCTCCTTGTCGCCGTGGGCCAGCGACAGGAAACCCGCCTCGTAGGCGCTCGGCGCCAGATAGACGCCCTCTTCCAGCATCAGATGGTAGAAGCGCTTGAAGCGCTCCATGTCGCAGCGGGTCACCTGCTCGTAACGGGTGATCTCTGGCTCTTCGGTGAAGAAGAAGCCGAACATGCCGCCCACGTAGTTGATGGCGAGCGGGATGCCGTGTTTGGCGGCGGCGGCTTTCAGCCCTTCGGCGACCCGGGCGGTCTTGGCGCTCAGCTGTTCATAGAGGCCCGGCTCCAGCAGCAGATCCAGCATGGTGAGGCCGGCGGCCATGGCCACCGGGTTGCCGGAGAGAGTGCCGGCCTGATAGACCGGGCCGGTCGGGGCGATATGCTGCATCACCTTCTTCTTGCCGCCGAAGGCGCCGACCGGCATGCCGGCACCGATGATCTTGCCGAGGGTAGTGAGATCCGGGTCGATGTTGTAGTGGCCCTGGGCGCCACGCAGGGAGACGCGAAAACCCGTCATCACCTCATCCAGGATCAGCAGGGCGCCGAATTCGTCACAGATGGCGCGCAGCCCTTCCAGGAAACCGGGCACAGGCGGGATGCAGTTCATGTTGCCGGCCACCGGCTCGACGATGATGCAGGCGATCTCGCTGCCGTACTGGCTGAAGGCCTCGCGCACCGAGTCCAGATCGTTGAACACGCAGGTGAGGGTGTGCTTGGCAAAGTCGGCCGGCACGCCCGGGCTGTTGGGTTGACCCAGGGTCAGGGCGCCGGAGCCGGCCTTGACCAGCAGGGAGTCGGCGTGGCCGTGGTAGCAGCCTTCGAATTTGACGATCTTGTCGCGGCCGGTGTAGCCGCGGGCCAGGCGAATGGCGCTCATGGTCGCCTCGGTGCCGGAGTTGACCATCCGCACCTGCTCCATGGAGGGGACGATCTGGCGTACCTTTTCGGCCATCAGTACTTCGATCTCGGTGGGGGCGCCGTAGCTCAGCCCTTTCTCGACGGCCTTGATGACGGCGGCCTTGATGGCCGGGTGGTTGTGACCCAGCAGCATGGGGCCCCAGGAACCGATGTAATCCACGTAGGCCTGGCCGTCCACGTCATAGAGGTAGGCGCCATCGGCGTGATCGATGAAGCGGGGTGTGCCGCCGACCCCATTGAAGGCGCGGACCGGTGAGTTGACGCCGCCCGGAATGGTCTGGCGGGCCTGTTCAAACAGCTGATCTGATTTTGACATGGATCATCCTTAATGGGATTTTGGTCGTCACACAGGTGCAGGTGGCCGATTGCGGCTCGGCAGTCGGGGGGAGCTGGAGTATGCTTGCGCTCTTGACTCCCTGGCCAAGGACTGCCCCGTGTTAAATGAAACGGGCCGACTATAGCAGAAAGGCCCGGTGCTGGGCAGCCGGGCAGCAGGCTGGATGTCGTCACCTCCGTCAGCAAACGAATGTGGTTTTTTCATGTCGCAACAAGCTTTCTCCTCTGCCGAACCGCTCTCGCCTCCCCGTGGCCCCGTCCTGCGGCGGATCATTCATCAAGACAAGATGCCTCTACTGGTGCTGCTGTTGGCGGCACTGGTCGGAACCCTGGCCGGGCTGGTCTGTGGACTGTTCGAGTCCGGCGTCCACTGGCTGGCGCAGCAGCGCATTGATCTGCTGGCCGATCGCCCCTGGTGGCAGCTCGGTCTGCTCGGCTTCGGTTTCAGCGCCCTGCTGGGGATGATCGGCTATTTCCTGACCCACACCTTTGCGCCGGAGGCGGGGGGCTCCGGCATTCCCGAGATCGAGGGCGCCATGGACGAGTTGCGGCCGGTGCGCTGGTGGCGGGTGTTGCCGGTCAAGTTCTTCGGTGGCATCTGTACCCTGAGCTCCGGCATGGTGCTGGGGCGGGAGGGGCCCTCGGTGCAGATCGGCGGCAACCTCGGCAAGATGGTGGCGGATATCTTCCGGCTGCCCAAGGAGCATGGCCACGCCCTGCTGGCGGCCGGTGCGGCCGGTGGTCTGGCCGCCGCCTTCAATGCGCCGCTGGCGGGGATCCTGTTCGTGATGGAGGAGATGCGACCGCAGTTTCGCTACTCTTTTCTGGCCATCAAGGCGGTGGGCATCTCTGCCATCATGGCGACCCTGATGCTGCAGAACATGAAGGGGCAGGGGGCGGTGATCAGCTTGCCTCACTACGATGCGCCTGCCCTCAAGGCGCTCTGGTTGTTCCTCTTCATGGGGGCCGCTTTCGGCGTGCTGGGGTTCGTCTTCAACAAGCTGGTGCTGGCCTGCCAGGATGGTTATCTGGCACTGCATCAAAACAAGCGCCATCGCTTCGTGGCCATCGGCATGCTGGTGGCAGGCACCTTCGGCGTGCTGTCGCTGTTCGCCCCGGCGGTGACCGGTGGCGGCACCGAGCTTATCCCTCACCTGATGGGCGGGGAGTATGCAATGGCCACCCTGTTCCTCATCTTCTCCATCCGGTTGGTGGCCACTCTGGTCTGTTTCTGCTCCGGTGCGCCGGGCGGGGTGTTTGCGCCGACCCTGGCCCTGGGCACCCTGTTCGGGGTGGTGTTTGGTCACCTGTTCCACTCGGCCTTTCCCGAACTTGGCATTGAGCCAGGCGCTTTTGCCATCGCCGGTATGGGAGCGCTGTTTGCCGCCACCGTGCGTGCGCCCATCACCGGCATAGTGCTGGTGACCGAGATGACCGACAACTATCAACTGATCCTGCCCATGATGATCACCACGGTGGGTGCGACCCTGGTGGCCCAGTGGTTGGGAGGCCGCCCCATCTATTCCCAGATCCTGGAGCGAACTTTACGGCTCGCGGCGCGTCAAAAGCGGGGAGAAGGCGGCGCCAGTGCCGGTTAACTCTTTGTCTGCCGGCCTGAATCTGCTGTGTCGCGTATAGTGAAGGGAGCGTGGCCGCAGTATGCGCAGTAACAAAAGAGGCCTTATGTCCCAGATAATGAAGTGGTTGGCAGTGCTGATGATGGGGGTGCTCATCGGTTATTTCGTCGGTAATCGCCAGGAGCTGGCTCAGAGCAGTCTGTTGACGGTTCAGCAGGAGACGCTGGAGCGCCAGGCCAAGGCCATTGGCCAGCTCAAGGGCGAGCTCGGTATCAAGGAGACCCTGCTGGCTACCCAGAAGGCAGCATTCGAGCAGTTGCAACAGGCGCTCAAGGATCAGGAAGCCCAGGTGCAGGAGCAGAAGCGCCAGCTGGCTTTCTTCGAGCGGATCATGCGTCCCACTGGCGAGCAGGTGGGGGTGGTGATCGACAACCTCACCCTGCAGGAGACCAGTATCCCTGGCCGTTATCACTATCGGCTGGCACTGACCCAGCCCGCCAAGAAGCGCGAGCTGTTCCGCGGTCAGGTCCAGATAAAGGTGGAAGGAAGCCAGGGTGACAAGCCCAGAACCCTCGGCAGCCGTGAGCTGGGAATGAAAGTAGGAGAGGGGCGCTATGCACTGCGTTACTTCCAGCTGCTGGAAGGCAACTGGCAGTTGCCGGAAGGCTTTGTACCGGACCGGGTACGGATCACCATCAGCAAGGATGGTCGGCAACCGGCCCAGGAGCTGCTGGCCGAATGGGGCGAGGTGATCAAGCCGCTGGTGGTCGCTCCACCGGCACCTGTGCCGGCCGCACAGTAAGAAGCTTGGTGAATACTTGAACTGAATGGTCGGGTATTGGATAATTTCGCGGTTTCCATGTTTGTGGATTTAACGGTTGTGAGGTCAGTAATGAGTGCAGTAGCAGAAGCCCCGTTGCCCATCCAGATGACGGATGCGGCAGCCAACAAGGTGAAGACCCTGATCACCGAAGAAGAAAATCCCGAGCTCAAGCTGCGGGTGTACATCACGGGCGGTGGCTGCTCCGGTTTCCAGTATGGTTTCACCTTCGATGAGAAGATCAACGAAGGGGATACCGTGGTCGAGAAGAGCGGGGTCACCATGGTGATCGATCCCATGAGCCTGCAGTATCTGGTTGGCGGCAGTGTGGATTACACCGAAGGTCTGGAAGGTTCCCGCTTCACCGTGACCAACCCCAATGCCACTACCACCTGTGGCTGTGGTTCCAGCTTCTCTATCTGAGATATAGAGATACCCCGTGATATCGAAGGGCCCCTAGGGGCCCTTTTCGTTTCTGCATCAGTGCCGTCTTAGCATGTCTGTAGTGGGATGGCCATACCAGGCGGTAACGCTAAATAGCCGGAGTGGGCCTCTTTTGGGTTATTGCTGGATTGCTTTTTATCCTGATTGGTGGTTAGTTAAACACTTGAACGTCTTTTTCAAAAAAACACGGAGTTTTCGCTTGTCAGCGAGAATCATATCCCTATAATGCGCCTCCATCAGCACGGCACAGTGCGCGTCTGGTCGGTCTTGCAAAGCAAGCTGGTGAGGGTTATAGTTTCAGACCCTGCTCTTTAATAATTTGAATCAAGCAATCTGTGTGGGCACTCACAGCATCGAGCATCAAAAACAATTTTTGATTTTCAATGTCTGATGAAGTGACCAAAGCAACTTTTAAGTTGCAGCAGTT
>NZ_JBGLQY010000016.1:0-76910 GCF_041402265.1 Aeromonas sp. S15(2024)
GCAATAGCGCAGTGGAACCACCTGACCCCATGCCGAACTCAGAAGTGAAACGCTGTAGCGCCGATGGTAGTGTGGCATTCGCCATGCGAGAGTAGGACACTGCCAGGCACCAATTTCAAGATTGCGCACTGAGCGTGGTCTTTACCGGTTAGTGTGCTGATATGGCTCAGTCGGTAGAGCGCATCCTTGGTAAGGATGAGGTCCCCAGTTCGATTCTGGGTATCAGCACCATTAAATATTAAAGCCTCCCAATCGGGAGGCTTTTTTGTTTCTGCTTTTTCAATTCATCGATATCTGTCTGGCATCGAGATAGAAACGGGGCTGTCCCGACGCTTCTATCTGGATGGCAGCCACCAGTCGTTCATCGCGTTTGTATTCCCACTGCTTCTCTATCGAGGTCAATGGTGGCTTGCTGATGCCCAGCGTCTGCAGATACTCGTGAAACAAGCCTGCGCTGCCGATCTCGGTCAATCCTGCTTTCATCCCAATCAACTCCCTTTTATTGTTGCTGTCTATCAATAGTAACAGTCTCATATGTATTCAATATGAACGCTTTTCTATCAAATTGATCCAAGCTAAGTTGTGGCTTGAAAAAGCAATTGGCGGCTGAAAAAAGGAAGAAAAACATGCTGATAAAGAACCTGCGCCTGGCCGGCAGGGAGGGGACCTGGCAGATCCTCTGCCAGGATGGCCTGATCCGTGCCATCGAGCCCATGAGCACTCATCTGCTCTCCACCCATGAGCTGGATGGGGAGGAGGGGCTCGCCATTGCCCCCTTTATCGAACCGCACATCCATCTCGATACCACCCAGACGGCGGGCGAGCCGAGCTGGAACCTCTCCGGCACCCTGTTCGAGGGGATAGAACGCTGGGCCGAGCGCAAGGCAATGCTGACCCACGAGGATGTGAAACGGCGCGCCATCCAGACGCTGAAGTGGCAGATCGCCAACGGTATCCAGTTCGTCCGTACCCACGTCGATGTCTCCGATCCCAATCTGGTCGCTCTCAAGGCGATGCTGGAGGTGAGGGAAGAGATGCAGGAGTGGGTGGAGCTGCAGATCGTCGCCTTCCCGCAGGAGGGGATCCTCTCCTACCCGAACGGCAAGGCGTTGCTGGAAGAGGCCCTCAAGCTGGGTGCCGACGTGATCGGCGCCATCCCCCATTTCGAGTTCACTCGGGAATATGGGGTCGAAAGCCTGCACTATGTGTTCGATCTTGCCGAGAAGTATCAAGTTCTGGTCGATGTGCACTGTGACGAGATCGATGATGAGCAGTCCCGCTTTATCGAGACGCTGGCGACCCTGGCCTACGAGCGCGGCATGGGCCAGCAGGTGACCGCCAGCCACACCACCGCCATGCACTCCTACAACGGGGCCTATGCGTCGCGCCTGTTCCGGCTGTTGAAGCTGGCCGACCTCAACTTCGTCGCCAACCCGCTGGTGAATATCCACCTGCAGGGGCGGTTCGACAGCTATCCCAAGCGCCGCGGCATCACCCGGGTGAAGGAGATGCTGGCGGCGAACATCAACGTCTGCTTCGGTCACGACGACGTGTTCGATCCCTGGTATCCCATGGGGACGGCCAACATGCTGCAGGTGTTGCACATGGGGCTGCATGTCTGTCAGATCATGGGGTACGAAGAGATCAACGACAGCCTCAAGCTGATCGGCAGTCACAGTGCCCGCACTCTGAACGTGCAGGATCGTTATGGCATCGAGCTGGGCAAGCCGGCCAACCTGCTGATCCTGCCTGCCGAAAACGGCTTTGATGCGGTGCGCCGCCAGGTGCCGGTGCGCTACTCCATTCGCCATGGCAAATTGATTGCCGACACCAGGCCTGCCCAGACCACGCTGCACCTGGAGCAGAGCGAACCGGTCGATTTTCGCCGTTGAGCCGAGGGCGTCGATTAATTGCCCTGCTGTCCCCCCGGGTCGACATTTTGCATAATGTCGGCCTGATACTGTGGAGTCTGCTTCCATGCAAACCTGGTTATTTGTTGCTGCCGGTGGGGCCATCGGTGCCTGCCTGCGTTTTGGCATCGCCGAGCTGATGGCGCTGCTGCTGGGGCGCCACTTCCCCTACGGCACCCTGATGGTCAATCTGATCGGCTCCTTCATCATGGGGGTAGCCTACGCCCTCATCCTGCACGGCCACATAGCCGAACACCCGATGAAGCCGCTGTTGATGGTGGGGATCCTCGGTGCCCTCACCACCTTCTCCTCTTTTGCGCTGGACACGGTAGCGCTGGCCCAGCACGGCGCTTATCTCAAGGCGCTGCTCAACATCGGCCTCAACCTGTTTCTCTGTCTGGCCATGGTGGTGCTGGGGATGCAGTTGGTCGCCAGCCGGGTTTAAGGTGTCCGCACGCCATTGGCTCTGGTAAACTGGCGGCCATTCTTTGCTCTATGGGTGTTTAAGGGATGTCAGAACAGACTACGACAACGCATTTTGGCTTTAAAACCGTGGCCGCGACCGAGAAGGAAACCCTGGTCGCCGGCGTCTTCCATTCGGTGGCAGCCAAGTATGATCTGATGAACGATCTGATGTCGTTCGGCATCCACCGCCTGTGGAAGCGCTTCACCATCGACTGCTCCGGTGTGCGCAAGGGCCAGAAGGTGCTGGATCTGGCCGGTGGTACCGGCGATCTGACCGCCAAGTTCTCCCGCATCGTCGGTGAAACCGGTCAGGTGGTGCTGGCCGACATCAACGATTCCATGCTCAAGGTGGGTCGCGATAAGCTGCGCAACCTGGGGGTGGCCAACAACGTCTCCTACGTTCAGGCCAACGCCGAGGCGCTCCCCTTCCCGGACAACCATTTCGACGTCATCACCATCGGCTTCGGCCTGCGCAACGTTACCGACAAGGACAAGGCGCTCGCCTCCATGTTCCGGGTACTGAAGCCGGGCGGCCGTCTGCTGGTGCTGGAGTTCTCCAAGCCGGTGAGCGAAGTGATCGCCAAGCTCTATGACCTTTACTCCTTCAAACTGCTGCCGAAAATGGGCGAAATCGTCGCGAACGACAGCGAAAGCTACAAATACCTGGCGGAATCCATCCGCATGCACCCGGATCAGCAGACCCTGGCCGGCATGATGGAAAATGTCGGTTTCGAGCAGGTGGAGTTCTACAACCTGACCCAGGGCGTGGTCGCCCTGCACCGCGGTTACAAGTTTTAAGGTCGCCTATGCCGATGGATGCCATGGTCACCGCGGTGATCGAAACCAGCCTCAACCGGCTGCTGGAACTGGACAAGCAGAGCCCCGAGCGGCTGCGCAAGCTGGCGGGCAAGGTACTCAAACTGGAGCTGCGCGAGCTCAAGCCGCTCTGGTTTGTCTTCTCCGGGCGCCGGCTGGATGTGCTGGCCAAGTTTGAAGGGGAGGCCGATGCGGTGCTGAGCCTCTCCCTGACTGCCCTCGGCCTGCTCAAGGATCCCTCCTCTCTGACGCGTTACATCCGCGAGGAGAAGCTGGATCTGAGCGGCGACCCCCAGCTGGTGCAGGCGTTCAGCGTGCTGCTGGGTGAGCTCGACATTGACTGGGAAGAGGAGCTGTCCCGTTATACCGGCGACGTGCTGGCCCACACTCTGCTGCGTGGTGCTCGTCAGGCGCATCGCTTGCTGGGCCGTGAACTGTGCCGCAGCCAGCGTCAGTTGGCCGAGTATCTGACCGAAGAGATCCGGCTTGCGCCGGGTCCGCTGGAAGTGGCCAGCTTCAATGACGATGTCGAGCTGCTGGCGCAACAGATGAAAGCGGTCGAGCTGCGGCTGGCCCGCTTCGAACAGCGAGTAGCCTGATGACACCTAAGGAGTTCAAGCGCCTCTATCGCATCATCAGCATCCTGCTGGAGCAGGGCATCGACGAGCTGGTACCCGCCCGTTATCAGCCCTGGCCCGGCCGGTTGGCCCGCCGCAGCCTGTTCTGGCTCAAGAACAAACGCCAGGAGCTGAGCCGCGGTGCCCGCATCCGGCTCGCCTTCGAGGCACTCGGCCCCATTTTCATCAAGTTCGGCCAGATGCTCTCGACCCGGCGCGATCTGCTGCCGCCTGACATCGCCGAGGAGCTGGCTTTGCTGCAGGACAGGGTGCCCCCCTTCTGCGGTCAGGCCGCCCGTCGCCAGATCGAGGCGAGCCTGGGCTGCACCATTGAGACCCTGTTCGACGACTTCGACGAGACGCCGCTGGCGTCCGCCTCCATCGCCCAGGTGCATACCGCCAGGCTGAAGGAGAACGGCCGCGAGATCGTCATCAAGGTGATCCGTCCCGATATCGAACCGGTCATCGAGGCCGACCTGCGGCTGATGCAGGCGCTGGCCCGTCTGGTGGCCCGTTTCGTGCCCCAGAGCGGACGACTGCGCCCCATCGAGGTGGTGGAGGAGTATCGCAAGACCATCCTCGACGAGCTCAACCTGATGCGGGAGGCGGCCAACGCCATCCAGCTGCGCCGTAACTTCACCGGCTCAGAGGCGCTCTACGTGCCCGAGGTGTTCACCGAGCACTGCCGCGAGCAGGTGCTGGTGATGGAGCGGATCTACGGCATTCCGGTCTCCGACATCGCGGCGCTGGAGGCCAACGGCACCAACATGAAGCTGCTGGCCGAGCGCGGGGTGGAGGTGTTCTTCACCCAGGTGTTCCGTGACAGCTTCTTCCATGCCGACATGCACCCGGGCAACATCTTCGTCTCCTATGAGCACCCCGAGAATCCGCTCTGGATCGGCATCGACTGCGGCATCGTCGGCACCCTCAACCGGGAAGACAAGCGCTACCTGGCGGAGAACTTCCTCGCCTTCTTCAACCGCGACTACCGCCGGGTGGCCGAGCTGCACGTGGAGTCCGGCTGGGTGCCGCCCGATACCAAGGTGGACGAGTTCGAGTTCGCCATCCGCACCGTGCTTGAACCCATCTTCGAGAAGCCGCTGTCCGAGATCTCGTTCGGCCACGTGCTGCTCAACCTGTTCAACACCGCCCGTCGCTTCAACATGCAGGTGCAGCCGCAGTTGGTGTTGCTGCAGAAAACCCTGCTCTATGTGGAAGGGCTGGGTCGTCAACTCTATCCCCAGCTGGACCTGTGGCAGACTGCCAAACCCTATCTGGAAAACTGGATGTACCAGCAGGTGGGGCCCAAGGCGGTGTGGACCGCCATCAAGGAGAAGGCGCCATTCTGGGCGGAGAAGCTGCCGGAACTGCCGGAGCTGGTCTACGAGACCCTGCGCCAGACTCGCCATCAACAGCACCATTTCGACCAGATGTTCGCCGAGTTCCGCCGTCACAGTCGTCGGCAGGGTCAGGCTCGCTACCTCTTAGGGGTTGGAGCCAGCCTGCTATTGGCCGGTGTATTCTTGCTGACCCAAAAACAACACATTGAGTGGGGACAAATCAGCCTCGCCGGCGCCGGGTTATGCTGGCTGCTGGGTTGGTTGCGGACCCGTTCTCATTAAATAAACCGCGCCAGCGGGCGCCTGTCCTGGAGATAAAAATCATGGGTGGTATCAGTATTTGGCAATTGTTGATCATCGCAGTCATCGTCGTGCTGCTGTTTGGTACCAAGAAGCTGCGTGGCATCGGTGGTGATCTGGGCGCCGCGGTCAAGGGTTTCAAGAAGGCGCTCTCTGACGAGCCGAGCGATGCCAAGTCCGAGCAGAAGGATGCCGAGTTTCCGCCGAAGCAGCTGAACGAAGCGGCCGGCCAGCCTAGCGATGCCGCCAAGCAGAAAGATAAAGATCAGGCCTAAGCCATGTTCGATATCGGTTTCTGGGAGCTGGTTGTCATTGGTGTCGTCGCCCTGGTGGTGCTCGGCCCCGAGCGGCTGCCCGTGGCGATCCGTACCGCCAGCCACTGGATCAGACTGATCCGCAGCACTGCCAACTCGGTCAAGGCCGAGCTGGAGCAGGAGCTCAAGTTGCAGGATCTGCACAACGACCTGAAGAAGGCCGAACAGCTGCAGATGAACAACCTGAGCCCCGAGCTGCAGGAGTCTATCGAGCAGCTGAAAGCGGCCGCACAATCGGTGACCCGTCCATACGAACAGCAAAACACCATCCATCCTGCACCGGCATCGGCCGAGGTGAAGGAGGAATCTGTGCCACCAGCCGCCGCGGTGGCCGCGCCGGAACAGACTGCGATCGTGGATGAGCGCCCCGGTGCCCAGCCACGTACCGAACAAGGGGAGGTGAAGCAGCCATGAGTCAGGCCGAACAACCCCTGATCAGCCACCTGGTGGAGCTGAGAACGCGCCTGCTGCGTTCCATCACCGCCATCCTGCTGGTGTTCATCGCGCTGATCTACTTCTCCAACAACATCTACGACTTCGTAGCCCAGCCGCTGCTCAGCCAGCTGCCGGAAGGGACCAGCATGATAGCGACGGACGTGGCGACGCCCTTCCTGACGCCCATCAAGCTGACCCTGGTGGTCTCCTTCTTCGTGGCGATCCCCTATCTGCTCTACCAGGCCTGGGCCTTCATCGCCCCCGGTCTGTACCAGCATGAACGGCGTCTCATCATGCCGCTGGTCGCCTCCAGTGCCGTGTTGTTCTACGCCGGCATGGCGTTTGCCTACTACGTGGTGTTCCCGCTGGTGTTTGGTTTCTTCACCAGCACCGCGCCCGCCGGAGTAACGGTGGCGACCGACATTGCCAGCTATCTGGACTTCGTGCTGACCCTGTTCTTCGCGTTCGGGGTGGCGTTCGAAATTCCGGTGGCCACCATACTGCTGTGCTGGACCGGGGTGACCACCCCCAAGAGCCTGAAGGAGAAGCGTCCCTACGTCGTCGTCGGGGTGTTCGTGGTCGGCATGCTGTTGACGCCGCCCGATGTCTTTTCCCAGACCCTGCTCGCGATCCCCATGTGGGCTTTGTGGGAGATAGGTCTGTTCTTCGCCCGCTTCTACGTGAAGAAAGAGGACGAGGAGCAACAGGAATCAACGGAAGAGGGGAGCTGAGGCTCCCTTCCTCTTTTCATGCTCCCGTTCGAGGCGTATGGTAAGGCCCCATCGAGTAGATGGTTTTCAAATACCTGAAATGTCTTCCTTTTGTTCGGACCCGCTGACCCCATGATCGACATAGGTGTAAACCTGACCAGCAGCCAGTTCGCCGATGAACAGGCCGATCTGGTGGCCCGCGCCCGCGCCGCCGGGGTGGAGGCGCTGATCCTGACCGGCACCGATCTGGTCGGCAGCCGCGAGAGCGCCACCCTGGCCGCCCGCTGGCCTGGCTACTGCTTCTCCACCGCCGGGATACACCCCCACGACGCCAAGAGCGTGGATGACCACACCTGGCCGGCCCTGCGCACGCTGGCGGCACTGCCCCAGGTGGTGGCCATCGGCGAGTGCGGTCTCGACTACAATCGCGACTTCTCGCCCCGTCCGGTGCAGGACGCGGTGTTCGACGCCCAGCTGGCGCTGGCCGCCGAGCTCGGGATGCCGGTGTTTCTCCATTGCCGCGATGCCCACACCCGTTTCATAGAGATCCTGCGCCCCTGGCTGCCCAAGCTGCCGGGGGCCGTGCTGCACTGCTTCACCGGCTCCGATGAGGAGCTGGACGAGTGTCTGGCGTTGGGGCTGCATATCGGGGTGACCGGTTGGCTCTGTGACGAACGCCGTGGTCAGTTGCTGCGCGAGCAGGTGGCCCGCATTCCGGCCGGCCGGCTGATGATAGAGACGGACGCCCCCTACCTGGTGCCGCGGGATCTGAAACCCAGACCCAAACGCAACGAACCCGCTTTTTTGCCGCACATCGCCCAGGTGGTGGCGGCCTGCCGTGGTGAAGCGCCCGAGGCCTTGCTGGCCCATACCCGGGCCACCTCCGCCGCGTTTTTCCAACTTCCTCTTTTGGAGTGACTCATGGCTACAACTCTTCCAGGCGCCTTTCCGGGCCGCCGCCTGCGCCGGGTGCGCAAACATGATTTCAGCCGTCGTCTGGTACGCGAGAACGTACTGACCGCCAATGATCTCATCTACCCCGTGTTCGTGCTGGAGGGGGAGAACCGCCGTGAAGCCGTCCCCTCCATGCCTGGGGTGGAGCGTCTCTCCATCGATCTGTTGCTGGAGGAGGCTGCCGAACTGGTGGCGCTCGGCGTGCCGGCCATCGCCCTGTTCCCGGTCACTCCACTCGAGCAGAAGAGCCTGCTGGCGGAAGAAGCCTACAACCCGGACGGGCTGGCCCAGCGCACCGTGCGTGCCTTGAAGGCCCGCTTCCCGGAGCTGGGGGTCATCACCGACGTGGCGCTCGACCCGTTTACCACCCACGGTCAGGACGGCATCATCGATGATGAAGGCTATGTGCTGAACGACATCACCACCGAGATCCTGGTGAAACAGGCGCTCTCCCATGCTGCCGCCGGGGTCGATATCGTGGCGCCGTCCGACATGATGGATGGCCGTATCGGTGCCATTCGCGCGGCGCTGGAAGAGAACGGCTTCATCAACACCCAGATCATGGCCTACTCCGCCAAGTACGCTTCCTGCTACTACGGCCCGTTCCGCGACGCGGTCGGCTCGGCCGGCAACCTCGGCAAGAGCAACAAGGCCACCTATCAGATGGATCCGGCCAACAGCAACGAAGCCCTGCACGAGGTGGCGCTGGATATCCAGGAAGGGGCCGACAGCGTGATGGTCAAGCCGGGCATGCCCTATCTGGACGTGATCCGCCAGGTGAAGGATCAGTTCGGCGTGCCGACCTTTGCCTACCAGGTGAGCGGCGAGTACGCCATGCACATGGCGGCGATCCAGAACGGCTGGCTGAAGGAGAAGGAGAGCATCATGGAGTCCCTGCTCTGCTTCAAGCGGGCCGGGGCCGACGGCATCCTCACCTACTTCGCCAAGCGCGTGGCGCAGTGGCTGAAGGAAGATGCCCGGACCTGATGGCAGGACGCCTTCAGTGCAATGCAGACAATGCCGGCCCCGGGGCCGGCATTGTCGTTTCTGGGGGGCTATCTGGTCGTTTTGTGCGCACCTTTTGACCAAATGTGGGCAGCGGCCCTCGCTCTCGATGGCAAAGGCTTGATTAATGGGGTTTCTGCCTACATCTTAGGTAGTCCAAGCAAGCTTCTGGACGGCAGGGGCTGTAGAGAATTTAGAGGTATTGCCGGATGACTAACCCTTTGCTGACAATGGACTCGCTGCCCCCGTTCAGCCAGATCCAGCCCGACCAGGTACAGCCTGCCGTGACGCAGGCCATTGCCGATTGCAAACAGAAGATCAGCGATGTGCTGGCCCAGCGCGAGCCCCACACCTGGGACAGCCTGATCGCCCCGCTGGAAGAGGTAAATGACCGTCTGTCCCGGATCTGGTCGCCGGTCAGCCACCTCAACTCCGTGCTCAACAGCGAGGCGCTGCGCGAGGCCCACGACGCCTGCCTGCCGCTGCTGTCCGAATTCCAGACCTATGTCGGTCAGCACGAAGGGCTCTATCAAGCCTACCTGGCCCTCTCCGAGAGCGACGATTTCCCCCTGCTGAGCGCCGCCCAGCGCAAGGAGATCCAGAATACCCTGCGCGATTTTCGCCTGTCCGGCATCGGCCTGCCTGCCGAGGCACAGCAGCGCTACGGCGAGATCCAGGCCCGTCTCTCCGAGCTGGCCTCCCGTTTCAGCAACAACGTGCTGGACGCGACCCAGGGTTGGAGCAAGCTGGTGACCGACGAGGCCGAGCTGGCCGGGCTGCCTGCGAGTGCACAGGCCGCCGCTCGCCAGCTGGCCGAGCTGAAGGGCAAGGAAGGCTGGCTGTTCACTCTGGACATCCCCTCCTACCTGCCGGTGATGATGTATGCCGACAACCGCGGCCTGCGCGCCGAGCTGTACGAGGCCTTCACCACCCGCGCCTCCGACCAGGGCCCCAATGCCGGCAAGTGGGACAACTCCGCCATCATGACCGAGCTGCTCACCCTGCGCCGCGAGCTGGCCCAACTGCTGGGCTTTGCCAACTACGCCGAGCTCTCCCTGGCCACCAAGATGGCGGACAAGCCGGAGCAGGTGGTGAACTTCCTCACCGATCTGGCGCGCCGCTCCCTGTCGCAGGGCAAGGCCGAGCTCGAAGAGATCCGCGCCTTCGCCAGCGAACAGCACGGCCAGAGCGAGCTGGCGGCCTGGGATATCCCCTATTACGCCGAGAAGCTCAAGCAGCACAAATTCTCCATCTCCGACGAGCAACTGCGCCCCTACTTCCCCGCCAGCAAGGTGGTGAAAGGGTTGTTCGAGGTGGTCAAGCGGGTGTTCGGCATGAAGGTGCGCGAGCGCCTCGGCATCGACACCTGGCACCCGGACGTGCGCTTCTACGACATCTTCGACGCCGAGGACGAGCTGCGCGGCAGCTTCTATCTCGACCTCTATGCCCGCGAGCACAAGCAGGGTGGCGCCTGGATGGATGTCTGCCTGGGTCGTCGCTACCGTCAGGACGGCTCGCTGCAAAAGCCCGTGGCCTACCTGACCTGCAACTTCAACGGCCCGGTGGATGGCAAACCCGCCCTGTTCACCCACAACGAAGTGGTCACCCTGTTCCACGAATTCGGCCACGGCATTCACCACATGCTGACCCGGATCGACGTGGCCGGCGTGGCCGGCATCAACGGCGTGGCCTGGGATGCGGTGGAGCTGCCGAGCCAGTTCCTCGAGAACTGGTGCTGGGAGTCCGAGGCACTGGCCTTCATCTCCGGCCATCACGAGACCGGCGAGCCGCTGCCTGCCGATCTGCTGGAGAAGATGCTGACCGCCCGCAACTTCCAGGCGGCCATGCAGATGCTGCGCCAGCTGGAGTTCGCCCTGTTCGACTTCCGTCTGCACCAGGAGTTTGACCCGGCCAATGCGGATCAGATCCCGGCGCTGCTGGACGAGGTGCGTCGAGAGGTGGCGGTGATGACGCCGCCGGCCTTCAACCGCTTCCAGCACAGCTTCTCCCACATCTTCGCCGGCGGTTATGCGGCGGGCTACTACAGCTACAAGTGGGCGGAAGTGCTCTCCGCCGACGCCTTCTCCCGCTTCGAGGAGGAGGGGATCTTCAACCCGGTGACCGGCCACTCCTTCCTGAAGAACATCCTGGAGAAGGGTGGTTCCAAGGAGCCGATGGAGCTGTTCCGCGCCTTCCGTGGTCGTGAGCCTCAGGTGGATGCCTTGCTGCGCCACAGCGGGATTGCCGCATGAGGCTGCAGGCCCCGCCAGGCGTGAGCTTCAAGCAGGTACACCTCTGCCACAGAGTGCGATCACCGCGTGATTTTTGAGATAAAAAGGGACCTTTTGGTCCCTTTTCTCAAGGCATTTTAATATCTTGCGGATAGCATGTTTGCACTGTTCCCGCCTCTTCAGTAGAGTCGGGGTCTACCTTCCAAGGAGAGAAAGAACCTTGCCATGAGGCGAGCACTCGAGTCTGTCTATCAAATCATCTCAAGTCTGTCTCATTCGAGTGGTCAGGGATATTTCGATACCTTTGTGAGTGAAATCGCAGCAGCGGTGGGGGCCGACTTCGTCCTTATTTCGGGTAGGGATCAAGCGGGGCTCTCCTGCAAGGTGCATGCAACCTATCCTGCCTCTCTCGATACGACCCGCTTCAGTTTTCCGGTCAGCGCCACCCTGGGGGAGATCACCCTGCAGGAGGGCGAGGCCTGGTTCAGCGATCGGGTACAGCAGCTGTTCCCCCACGCCGCCGTGTTGCAGGCCTGGCAGGTCCAGGCCTATGCCGGCATCGCCCTCAAGAGTGCGCAGGGGGAGACGGTGGGCATCTGCAGCCTGCTGTTCAAGCGGCCGCTCACCAACATGGACAAGGTGATGGGCCTGCTGCGCCTGCTGGCTCCGCTGGCAGGGCGCGAACTGGCGCTGATGCTGCAGCAGCCGGCGCCGCCCCAGCCCGAGTACCACGATTTTCTGCACACCATGATGTCCCACGCCCCGGTAGGGATCGGCAAGCTCGATCTGGACGGCAAGATCCTCTGGACCAATCCGGCCATCGAAAAGATGCTGGGCTACAGCCAGGAGGAGCTGGTTCATCGCAACGCAGCCGAGCTCAATCATCCGGAAGACTGGCTGCGCAGCGTCGCCTGCTATGAAGAGCTCAGGCGCGGCGAGCGTACCGCCTTCACCCAGGAGAAGCGTTATCTGCACCGTGACGGCCAGCTGCTGTGGGGGCGGGTTACCGTCACCCTGGTGCGGGACGATCAATTGCAGCCCGACTACCTGATGGTGGTGCTGGAGAACATAGACCCCCTCAAGCGTCACGCCGAGCAGCTCAAGCTCTCCCACCGGGTCTATGACAACCTATCCGAGGCGATCCTGGTGTGCGACGCCGACAGTCGCATCATCTCGGTCAACCCGGCGTTCGAACAGATCACCGGCTACAGCGAGGAGGAGGTGTGTGGCCAGCGCCCCAGCCTGCTCAAGTCCGGCCTGCACGATCAGGCCTTCTACGCCGACATGTACCACGCGCTGGAGCGGGTGGGGGTGTGGCGCGGCGAGGTATGGAACAAGCGCAAGAACGGCAAGCTCTACCCCCAGCAGCTGATGATCAGCACCCTGCGGGAAGGGGGGCGGATCAGCCAGTACATCGCCATCTTCAGCGATCTCTCCCAGACCAAGCTGGCGGAGCAGAAGATCGCCGCCCAGGCCAACTACGACAATCTCACCGGGCTGCCCAACCGCTGGCTGTTCGGCCGCTGCCTCAGCCGCTTCTGCGAGCGGGGCGAGCGCTTCGCACTGATGGTGCTCGATCTCAACAACTTCAAGGCGGTCAACAACAGCATGGATCACCATGCCGGTGACGCCCTGCTGCGGGAGGTGTCGGATCGGCTGGTGAGCCGGGTGCGCACCGAAGATCTGGTGGCCCGCATCGGCGGCGACGAGTTCGCCTTCCTGGTGCCCGGCATCGTCAACCGCCGTCAGGCCGAGGTGTTTGCCAAGCAGGTGGTCGGCGGCTTCGCCCGCCCCTTCATGCTGGCCAACCAGCACCTCTACGTGACGGCCACCATCGGCATCACCCTCTGCCCGGGCGACGGGCTGGAGAGCGACGAGCTGCTGCGCAACGCCGAGCAGGCGCTGTTTGCCGCCAAGCGGCAGGGGCGGCTGCTCGGTAGCTACTGTGCCTCCATGCGCGAAGAGGTGCGCCAGCGTCACCAGATGCAGCAGGATCTGGCGGAGGCGATCAAGCTCGAGCAGCTGACCATGGCCTACCAGCCGATCTGGGACAACCGCAGCGGCCGGGTCGCCAAGCTGGAGGCGCTGGTACGCTGGTATCACCCGCACTGGGGTCAGGTGTCGCCGGCGGACTTCATTCCGCTGGCGGAGGAGGCCGGGCTCATCCAGGGGCTGGGGGCGCTGGTGCTGTGGCAGTCGTGCCGGGATCTGGCGCGGCTGCAGCAATCCGGCTTCCCGGATCTGCAGATGTCGATCAACCGCTCCACCCTGGAGTTCCAGACCATAGATCCGGAGGCGAGCGAGTGGCTCAAGGTGATCCACCACTTCGGGCTGGATCCGGCGGACATCGTCATCGAGATCACCGAATCCCTGCTGATGGAGACCAGCGATCAGCACAGGGTGCGGATCGATGCCCTGCGCGAGGCAGGCTGCAAGCTGGCCATCGACGACTTCGGTACCGGCTACTCGGCGCTCAATTATCTGCGCAACTTCCCGGTGGACCTGGTGAAGATCGACCGGGCCTTCGTGCGCCACATTCCGTTCAACGAGCAGGACCGGCTGCTGCTGGACGGCATCATCAACATAGTGCACAACCTCGGCATGCAGGTGGTGATCGAGGGGGTGGAGACCCGCGAGCAGCTCAACTTCCTCTGCCAGAAGGGGTGTGCCTTCACCCAGGGTTATCTGCTGAGCCGGCCGCTCGCCTACGACGACCTCACCGAGTATTTGCAGCTCAACGACAAGAGCATGTTCCTGCAGACCAGCTAACCCTTACTGCGCCGCTTTCATCCTCTCCTGTTTCTCCTTCAGTGTCCGGTAATCCTCCCCGAGATAGCGCAGATAGATGCGATCCAGTACCCCTTCGTCCAGCATCTGTTGCAGCGCTTTGTTGTAGGCGGGCAGCAGGTCAGCCTTCTGCTTGCCGAAGCAGAGGTAGAGCGGAGTCGAGTCGAGAAAGGGGGTGAGTGCGCGGATCTTGACGTCCTGCTCTCTGGAGAGAATGGGGGCCGAGAAGTAATCCAGCACTATCAGGTCGACCCGGCTCTTCTCCAACATCAGCAGCAGCTGCTTGTCGGAGTGGGCCTTGATGGGCACCCAGCCGGTGAAGTGCTTGATCCTGTCGGTGTAGTCATAGCCCCTGACCATCCCCACTTTCAGCCCCTTGGCCATCTCCCACGAGAAGGTTTGCAGCGGGCTGTCGCTGCGCACATAGGCGGCCAGCGGGTAGAAGGCGGTGGCAAGATCGGAGTGGTAGCAGCCGGGGAGGGGCGCGTTGTCGAGAATGCCGTCCGCCAGCTCGGTGTTGACGTACTGTTCGCAGCGTCCCCACGGCAGTTCGAGCAGGGTGAGCTGCATGCCGAGGCGGTGTGCCACCTCTTGATGGATCTCGACCGATATGCCCTCCATCAGCTTGCCCTGTTCGGCGTAGGAGAAGGGGGGCCAGTCAACGCCGCAGACCTTGAGCTGGCCGCCGCTCTGGGCGGCAAGCAGCAGGGCGATAAGCAGGTGCATGGGGTTTCCTCCCTACAGCCACGTAAAGGGGCTGTGATACACTCGGTTCACTGAACTTAGAATGCATCCAGAGCCCATGCAAATCCTCCTCGAAGACCCCGCCAAGGCGGCCCAGGCAGAAGCCCTGAACAGCCAGCTTGACCAGATCGACCTGCCCCAGTTTGCCCTGGTGTTCACCCCGGAGCGGCTGGAGCTGCGCAAGCTGGACGAACCCAAGCTGGGCGCTGTCTACGTGGATTTCGTCGAAGGGGCGGTGGCTCATCGCCGCAAGTTCGGCGGCGGCCGTGGCCAGTCCATCGCCAAGGCGGTGGGGCTCAAGGCGGGCGCCATGCCGACCGTGGTGGATGCCACCGCCGGGCTGGGGCGCGATGCGTTCGTGCTCGCCTCCCTCGGCTGCAAGGTGACCATGATCGAGCGCAGCCCCGTGGTGGCGGCCCTGTTGCAGGACGGGCTGGCGCGCGCCGCACAGGATCCCGAGATAGGCCCCTGGGTGCGCGAGCGAATGCAGTTGCTGCACGGCCCTGCGGTGGAGACCCTGTTGGGGTTGGCCGAGCGGCCGGATGTCATCTACCTCGATCCCATGTTCCCCCACAAGCAGAAGTCGGCGCTGGTGAAAAAAGAGATGCGGGTGTTCCAGTCGCTGGTGGGGGCGGATCTCGACGCCGATGCCCTGCTGCCGGCGGCGCTCACCATGGCGGACCGGCGGGTGGTGGTGAAGCGGCCGGACTACGCCGGCTGGCTCAACGAGCAGAAGCCGAGCATGGCCATCGAGACCAAAAGCAACCGCTTCGATGTCTACGTGATGGCGGCGCTGGCGGGATAACGCCGCACGCGAGGGATATAAAGAAGAGGGCCAACCCGATGGGGTTGGCCCTCTTGCCATCTATTGGCTGTCGGCTGGTGCTGACAGGGCGAAGCGGATCAGCTTCTCCTCCCCCTGCCAGTTGAGCGTCATGGTCGCCAGCTCCGCCAGGCTGAGCCGTTCGCCGCCGTGCAGCAGCAGGTACTCGACCCCTTCTCTGGCCTCTATGGTGCGGATCTTGTCCGCCCACTGGCGGCCATCCTTACAGGTGAGGGTGACCGGCAGCTGCCAGCTGGCGGCGATCTCCAGCCAGTCGTAGAGATCGCAACTGATGGGTTGGTATCTGCTCATGCGGTCGTCGTCCCCCTTGTCGCCCGTTACTGGAAGTTGATGCTGGTGGTGGGCGCCACCACCGTCTGGGCTTTCTGTATCTGCACCTGCTGCAGCGGATCGTCGGCCACTGCCGGATCATCCTCGTCGCCGTTGCAGACCAGCACCAGATCGTAGCTGCCGAGATTAACAAATCCCAGCTCGTAGCCAAAGCCGCCTCCGGTCTGCGGCAGCACGGGGGCGCTGGCGTAGAAGCCGTTGTCGCTGTCCGCCATGTCGGGGTAGTTGTCGTCGCTTCTGGGCTGGTAGAAGTAGACGAAGGCCTTGTCGGTCAGCTGACCACCGCACAGCCCGGCCGCGACCGAGCCCTTGACGGTGGCGACCTGAGTGTTGTTCACCAGCCGTACGCCTCTCGGCTTGAGCTTGTAGTACTGCTCGTGGCCTGGCAGCACCATGGACTGGCGCAGATCGAATTCGGTGGTGAAGGCACTGAGGCCGTTGGCGGCGATGGTGAAGGCGTCCAGCTTGAGCTCGCTGCTGGGCACCTCGAGCGGCTTGATCACCCCATCATCCTGCTTGACGTAGGAGTAGGGGGTGCCGTCCAGAAACTGGTTGGCGACCTCCCGCCCGTCCAGCACCCGCAGCCGCATCTGGCTGTAGTTGCCGGGCACCACGCTCTGGCTGGCCAGCAGGGGGCGACTGGCGGAACCCTGATAGCTCAGCAGATCGATGTAGGTAAACAGCGGCCTCCCTGCGCTGTCGAGCGGAATGGTCTCGCCGCTCGGGGTGCAACCATCGTCCTGGGCCGAGGTGAGGAAACTGGCGGTGGTCCAGCTCTGCTCGGTGCCGGCGACGGGGTGGATGCTGATGTTGGAGACGGCGATGCAGACCTTGCTGACGCCATCTACCGGGGCGTCGGAGAAGGCCAGCGAGAGCTGGGCCTGTGGTGGCTGGCTGCTGTTGTCGCCGCCCCCGCCGCCGCAGGCGGTGAGCAGGGCGGTCAGTCCGATCAGGGTCAAAGGTTTCATGGCGTCCATTCCGGTTGGTTGTGAAGACAACCCTACTCTAGTCGAACGTAGGCCATGAGGGGGAGGCAGAGCCCAGACGCAAGGGCGGGATCAGCCCGTCAGCCCAATAAAATCAAGGGGCAGGCCTGAGTGGCGCCAGTGCTGGCTGCGAAAGAGATTGTCGGAACCTTGGGGCACTGATTGGGCTGGGCCCAATCAGGCTTCCAGCAGCCGGGTAGGCCAGCCCATCTTCTGCTGGCGCTCCACTTCGAGGCGCAGCTCGCTGGCGCGCAGGTAGTGCTCGTCCAGCCACCCCTTGGGCAGGGTCAGCGTCAAGGCCTCGTCATCCGCCTGCAGGGTAAAGATCGGCACAGTGCCCTGGGTGCGGCGCATGCAGAGGATCAGCGCGATGCGCAGGATGCGGGCCAGCCGGATCGCCTGGCGAGCCGTGACGGCACCCTGCTTCTCCAGCGGTTCCAGCTTGAATTCGTCCCGCTGGTTGAACAGCAGGGCCGACAGCAGCTTCTTCTGCGCGGGGGTGAAACCCGGCATGTCGATGTTGTCGATGATGTAGGCGGCGTGTTGCGGCGCCTTCTTGTACTCGATGCACAGACCGATCTCGTGCAGCAGGGCCGCGTAGCGCAGGATCGGGCGACCGTAGCGCTTGGAGAGACGCCAGGCCGGCTGCAGCTGGGTGAACGCCTCGATGGCGGTATCGCGCACCCGCTCGGCGTGCTCCTTGTCCAGCTGGTAGCGGCTGATCAGGCTGTCGGCGGTACGATCGCGGGCATCACAGTCGTGATTGTTGCCGAGCAGGCCGTAGATTAAGCCTTCGCGCAGGGCGCCGCCGGCCAGCGTCATGCTCTCGATGCCGAGGGTTTCGAAGATGGCGATCAGGATGGCGAGGCCGGAGGGGAACACGGTCAGCCGCTCGGCCGCCAGCCCTTCCAGTTGCAGCTGGTCGAGCTTGCCACAGGCGATGGCCTGACCCATCAGCTCCTGCAGCTTCGGTAGGGTGACCCGCTCGCTCTTGCCCTGCGCCAGCATGATCTCCTGCAGCGCCTGCACCGTGCCGGAGGCGCCGACACAGGTGCGCCAGCCGAGCACGCGGTAATCGTCCGACACCTTATCCAGCACCATTTTGGCGGCGGCAATGGCCTGGTTGAAGCGCGCTTCGCTCAGCTCGCCGTCACCGAAGTGGTTGTTGAGCCAGGTGACGCAGCCCATGTGCAGGCTGTTGAGCAGCTTGGCCTCGCTCTGTTCGCCGATCACCAGTTCTGTGCTGGCGCCGCCGATGTCGATCACCAGCCGGTTGCCTTCCCCCGCCGAGGTCCAGGAGACCCCTTCATAGATGGTCTTGGCCTCTTCCTCACCCGAGATGATCTCGATGTTGTGGTTGAGCACCCGTTCCGCTTCACGCAGAAACTCGTCGACGTTGGTGGCCAGCCGCAGGGTTGCGGTGCCGACGACCCGGATGTTGTCGGCCGGAATGTCCTGCAGCTGCTCGGAGAAGAGGCGCAGACAGTCCCAGCCCCGCTCCATGGCGGCACGGCTGAGACGAAAATCGGCATCCAGACCGGCGGCGAGGCGCACCTTGCGCTTGACCTTGGTGACGGTGCGCAGGGCACCGGCGACCTCGCGCACCACCAGCATGTGAAAGCTGTTGGAGCCGAGGTCGATGGCGGCATAGAGAGGCGAGTTGTGCAACTGGGCCTATCCTTCAGCTTTTGCGGGGAGGACGACGACGGTTGTTGCTGTTGCCACCGCCCTGGCGATCGCGCATGTTGCGGTTCACCGGCTGACGGTTGCGGAACACCCGTTTCGGCGCGGTCACGTCATCCAGCAGCGCCTCGCGGTCATACTTGCTGACCGGGATCGGGTGGTGGATGTACTCCTCGATGGCCGGCAGGTTGAAGGCATAGTCTTCACAGGCCAGGCTGATGGAGTGACCGCTCTTGCCGGCACGACCGGTACGACCGATGCGGTGTACGTAGTCCTCGGCGTCGTCGGGCAGGTCGTAGTTGAAGACGTGGGTCACGTCGGGGATGTGCAGACCACGGGCGGCCACGTCGGTGGCAACCAGAATGTCTACCGCACCCTTGGTGAAGTCCTCCAGGATCTTCATCCGCTTCTTCTGTGGCACGTCGCCGGTCAGCAGACCGACCCGGTGGCCGTCATTCTCCAGCCAGGCGTGAACGTCTTCACAGACGTGCTTGGTGTTGGCGAAGACGATGGCTTTCTCCGGCCACTCCTCTTCCATCAGGGAGAGCAGCAGCAACATCTTGTCTTCGTTGGAAGGGTAGAAGAGCTCTTCTTTGATTCGTACGCCGGTCATCTGCTCCGGCTCGACCTGCACATGTTCCGGGTGGTTCATGTGTTCGTAGGCCAGCTCCTGCACCCGAAGGGAGAGGGTGGCGGAGAACAGCATGCTCAGACGCTCGGTAGCGGGCGGCATGCGGCGGAACAGGAAACGGATGTCCTTGATGAAGCCGAGATCGAACATGCGATCCGCTTCGTCCAGCACCACGACCTGGATGTTGCTCAGATCGATGACCTTGGACTTGAAGTAGTCGATGATGCGGCCTGTGGTGCCGATCAGGATGTCGACACCCTGCTCCAGCACGGCCAGCTGCTTGTCGTACCCTTCACCGCCGTAGGCGAGGCCGAGCTTGAGGCCGGTCGAGGCGGCCATGCTGTCGGCATCGTTGTAAATCTGTACTGCCAGCTCCCGGGTCGGGGCCATGATGATGGCGCGCGGCTGATTGATGAGGCGCGGCTTGGTCAGCGGGTGGGTCAGCAGATAGTTGAAGGTGGCAGCCAGGAAGGCGATGGTTTTGCCGGTACCCGTCTGGGCTTGGCCGGCGAGGTCATGGCCTTCTACCAGCAGCGGCAGAGAGAGTGCCTGGATGGGGGTGCAATAGTGAAATCCCTTTGATTCCAGACCAGCCAGAACTTCGGGTTCGAGGCCCATTTGGGCGAATTTGTCGGTCGTTAAGTGTGTTTTGCTCATGGCGGTAGGTTATCAGGTTAGGCTTGCAATAATAAACAGGATCATTTCAAATAGGGCAACTATTGCCTTTGTTGATACGTCAATAAAGCCTTAATTACTGACTGGAGTTGGAGATGAGTGACAAGATTGTTCAGCTGAGCGATGCCAGCTTCGAGGCAGATGTAATCAAAGCCGATGGCGCCGTTCTGGTCGACTTCTGGGCCGAATGGTGTGGTCCGTGCAAGATGATTGCCCCGATCCTGAACGAAGTCGCCCAAGAGTATGCCGGTCGTGTGACCGTAGCGAAATTGAACATCGACCATAACGCCGACACTCCGCCCAAATATGGCATTCGTGGTATTCCGACCCTCTTGCTGTTCAAGAATGGCGAAGTGGCAGCGACCAAGGTCGGTGCCCTGTCCAAGACTCAGCTGAAAGAGTTCCTGGACGGCAACCTGTAATAATCATCGAGGAGCGCATTGCAATAATGCGCTCCTTCTGTTTTATCACCTAGACGCTCACCCCGATTGGTGCTAATTTATCGCTCGTTTGCTAACCTTTTTGCCTGACTCTTTGCTCACACATCAGCCCGGCAAATCAAATCCGATCAGCATCAATCCAGCAGACTGTCTCCTCATTTCAATCCTTGCTTACAGACTTTCACCACTATGAATCTGACTGAATTAAAGAACACTCCTGTGTCCGAGCTGGTACAGCTTGGCGAATCCATGGGGTTGGAAAATCTGGCTCGGGCGCACAAGAAAGACATTATTTTCGCGATCCTCAAGGCGCACGCCAAGGGTGGCGAGGATATCTTCGGCGACGGTGTGCTGGAAATCCTGACCGATGGTTTCGGCTTCCTGCGTAGTGCAGACGGCTCCTACCTGGCCGGCCCGGACGACATCTACGTCTCCCCGAGCCAGATCCGCCGCTTCAACCTGCGCACCGGCGATACCATCTCCGGCAAGATCCGGCCGCCGAAAGAGGGCGAACGCTACTTCGCGCTGCTCAAGGTCAACGAGGTCAACTACGACCGTCCGGAAAACTCCCGCAACAAGATCCTGTTTGAAAACCTCACTCCGCTGCACGCCAACGAGCGTCTGCGCATGGAGCGTGGCAACGGTTCCACCGAAGACATCACCGCCCGCGTACTGGATCTGGCATCCCCGATCGGTAAAGGCCAGCGCGGCCTCATCGTCGCACCGCCCAAGGCCGGTAAGACCATGCTGCTGCAGAACATCGCCCAGAGCATCGCCTACAACCACCCCGACTGCGAACTGATCGTCCTGCTGATCGACGAGCGTCCGGAAGAAGTGACCGAGATGCAGCGGATGGTGAAGGGCGAAGTGATCGCCTCCACCTTCGACGAGCCGGCTTCCCGTCACGTCCAGGTCGCCGAAATGGTGATCGAGAAGGCCAAGCGTCTGGTCGAGCACAAGAAGGACGTGGTGATCCTGCTGGACTCCATCACCCGTCTGGCCCGTGCCTACAACACCGTCATCCCGTCATCCGGCAAGGTACTGACCGGTGGTGTGGACGCCAACGCTCTGCACCGTCCGAAGCGCTTCTTCGGTGCCGCGCGCAATGTTGAAGAGGGCGGCAGCCTGACCATCATCGCCACCGCGCTGATCGATACCGGCTCCAAGATGGATGAAGTCATCTACGAAGAGTTCAAGGGCACCGGCAACATGGAACTGCACCTCTCGCGCAAGATCGCCGAGAAGCGCGTCTACCCGGCCATCGACATCACCCGTTCCGGTACCCGCAAGGAAGAGCTGCTGACCACCGGCGACGAGCTGCAGAAGATGTGGATCCTGCGCAAGATTGTCCACCCGATGGGCGAGATCGACGGCATCGAGTTCCTCATCGACAAGCTGGCGATGACCAAGACCAACGACGAGTTCTTCGACGCCATGCGGCGCCAGCAGAAGTAACCGACTCGAAAAATGATGAAACCGCGGCCCAGGTCGCGGTTTTTGTTTATCTATTTTGCGGTCGCCTGAGTAGTATGAAACCTCGATGTCACAAGGATAGGGACGTCATGAAGCATGTACTCTTGATAATGCTGAGCTGGCTGCTGGTGCCGCCGGCTTTGGCGGGCCAGACCCCGCCCGGCGGGACGGCGCCCCGCATAGCGCTGGTGGCCGACGAGGGGCTGCAGGGCCACTTCGACTACCTGACCGGCCGCTTGCAGCAGGGACAGTTTGCCGCCATCGATTCCCTGCTGGACTCCCTGGCCGTGGGGCAGCGGGAGTATCTGCTGTGCCAGCTGCTTGCCACCCTCGATGGTCAGCCCAGGGCTGCCAGCCCGCAACTGCTGGCCTGGGTGCGCGCCCAGTCGTTCAAGGCCCCCAGCTGGCTGGTGGAAAAAGAGGTGGACGGCTTTCTGGTGCAGCAACCCGCCTACGACTTTGCCGCCGCGGCGCGGCAGGTGCTGAGCCGCTGGCAGCAGCAGGCCTGGCAGGACAACTACCGCCAGCTGCTGGAGGCGAACCGCTTCGAGTTCAAGCAGGTTTACAACAGCCGCAACCCGGATCTGGCCCAGCAACAGCAGGCGCTGCTGAACGTGCTCGCCGGGCAGCCTGTCACTGTGCTGCAGCGCGAGGCGCATAAGCTGGCCGACCTGAACATCTTCCTGCCCGACAACCGCTTGCTGCGGCTGCTGGCTGAGCGTACCGGCGACAGTGCCCTCTATCAGAAGTTGTGGCGTCAACCGGCGGATCACGACAGCGTGGCGGCCCTGGCCAGCGTGGGGCGCTTTCATCAGGGTCAGACGGCGAGCGATCTGCTGATCGCCGCCAGCCGCAACGCCTCCCTCAAACAGACCGCCCTGCACCAGCTCAGTCAGCTTTCGCCGCTGCCCGACACGGCCCAGCAGTTCCTGCTGGCGGAGCTGGGCAACCGCCAGTACAGCGGTCAGGTGGCCAGCCTGCTGTTGCAGGTGGACGAGCCGAGGCTGCTGGCCCAGCTTGCCGATCGGCTGACCCGGCAGGAAAAGCGTCATGCAAGTCCGATGGTGCAACCCGAACCGGGTACACCCGCCGGCTCCCCGGAGTTATAATGCGGCATCGCCTGCACACAGGGTACCTGCATGAAATACAAGGATTTGCGTGATTTCATCGCGCAGCTGGAACAAAGCGGACAACTCAAGCGCATCACGCGCGAGATAGACCCCTATCTGGAGATGACCGAGATCAGCGACCGCACCCTGCGTGCGGGTGGGCCGGCCCTGCTGTTCGAAAATCCCAAGGGTTACGCCATGCCGGTGCTGACCAACCTGTTCGGCACGCCGGACCGGGTCGCTATGGGCATGGGCCAGCCCAACGTGGCCGCCCTGCGCCAGGTGGGGACCTGGCTCTCCTACCTGAAGGAGCCTGAGCCGCCCCGTGGCTTCAAGGAGCTGATGGAGAAGCTGCCGATCTTCAAGCAGGTACTCAACATGCCGACCAAGCGTCTCTCGTCCGCCCCCTGCCAGCAGCGGGTGCTGGAGGGAGAGGCGGTCGATCTGGACCAGATCCCGATCCAGCACTGCTGGCCTGGCGACGTGGCGCCGCTGGTCACCTGGGGGCTCACCATCACCCGCGGCCCCTACAAGAAACGGCAGAACCTCGGCATCTATCGTCAGCAGAAGATCGGCAAGAACAAGCTGATCATGCGCTGGCTGGATCACCGCGGCGGTGCCATCGATTTTCGCGAGTGGCAGGAGGCCCATCCGGGTGAGCGCTTCCCGGTGGCGGTGGCGCTGGGCGCCGATCCGGCGACCATCCTCGGCGCGGTGACACCGGTGCCGGATACCCTCTCCGAATACGCCTTCGCTGGTTTGCTGCGCGGCAGCCGTACCGAGGTGGTGAAGGCCATCAGCTGCGATCTGGAGGTGCCTGCCAGCGCCGAGATCGTGCTGGAAGGCTATCTGGAGCCGGGCGAGCTGGCTCCCGAGGGGCCCTATGGCGATCACACCGGCTACTACAACGAGGTGGACGAGTTCCCGGTCTTCACCATCACCCACATGACGATGCGCAAGGATGCCATCTACCACAGCACCTACACCGGCCGTCCGCCCGATGAGCCGGCGGTGCTGGGGGTGGCGCTCAACGAGGTATTCGTGCCGCTGTTGCAGAAGCAGTTCCCCGAGATCGTGGACTTCTACCTGCCGCCGGAGGGGTGCTCCTACCGGATGGCGGTGGTGACCATCAAGAAGCGCTATCCGGGCCACGCCAAGCGGGTGATGCTGGGGGTCTGGTCCTTCCTGCGCCAGTTCATGTACACCAAGTTCGTGATCGTCTGCGACGACGACATCAATGCCCGCGACTGGAAGGACGTGATCTGGGCCATCACCACCCGGATGGACCCGGCCCGCGACACCACCCTGATCGAGCACACCCCGATCGACTACCTGGACTTCGCCTCGCCGGTCTCCGGCCTTGGCTCCAAGATGGGGCTGGACGCCACCAACAAGTGGCCAGGAGAGACCAACCGCGAGTGGGGCCAGCCCATCGTCCAGGACGAGGCGGTGAAGCAGAAGATCGATGCCCTCTGGGACGAGCTGAACATTCTCGGTTGATGAGCGGCGGCCGGCCCGGCGGGCCGTGCCGCCTGGCCGGGATGCAAAAGATTGATGCCATTTGAGCTGAATTGGGTATGCTCGACTGACCTGACCACTCTGCTGGTCGCCAGTCCACAGTGAATCAAGAGCGAAAGCGGGCCGAACGAGCCCGTCACAAGGATAAGAATGCAACGTATCAAGTGCCGCGTAGAGGAACTGCGCGAATATGTCGACACCATCTGGCACGTGGCCCTGACGCCGCTGCAAGAGGTCAGCTTCAAGCCGGGCCAGTATCTGCTGGTGGTGATGAGCGATTCGGACAAGCGTCCCTTCTCCATCGCCAACTCGCCGACCCGCCCTGGCGTGCTGGAGCTGCAGATCGGCGCCACCCCGGAGAACGCCTATGCCGGCCAGGTGCTGGCCCGCATGCGCGAGCAGGGGGAGATCGAGATTGAACTGGCGGCGGGCAAGGCCTTCCTGCGGGAAGAGTCACCCCGACCGCTGATCCTGATGGCAGGCGGCACCGGTTTCTCCTACGCCCGCGCCATTCTGGAATACCTGATCGACAGCGGCAGCAAGCGCCCGGTGTTCTTCTACTGGGGCGTGCGCCAGGCGCACTGGCTCTACGAGCAGGAGCAGATGCAGCAGTGGGAGCGCGACTACGCCCCGCTCACCTACATCCCCGTGGTGCAGGAGCCGGAGAGCGACTGGACCGGCAAGACCGGACTGGTGCACAAGGCCATCATGGATGACTTCGTCAGCCTGCACGACTACGACATCTATGTGGCCGGCCGCTTCGAGATGGCGGGTGCGGCGCGGGAAGAGTTCAAGATCCTGGGTGCCGAGCCGGAGCGCATCTTCGGCGACGCCTACGAGTTTATCTGAGTTCGGCATGAGGCCGGGCCCCATGGATTGGCCGGGAGTGCCTCGCTAGTTCTGCCTGCCGCCGTTTGCTTTGCGGCAGGCCAGAAACAACAAACCCCAGCCTGGCTGGGGTTTGCTTTATGGGGGCGGTGTTATTCGCCCTTGGCGCCGAGCTGCTGCTCGAGCTGGGCCAGCTTGGCCTCGAGGGTGGTCAGCTTCTCGCGGGTGCGCAGCAGCACCTTGGTCTGCACGTCAAACTCTTCGCGACTGACCAGATCCAGCTTGCCGAGCTGGGACTGCAGCACCTGACGGATCTTCTTCTCCACCTCTTCACCCATGCTGCGAATGCCGGGCGGCAGGGAGTTGTGCACCTGTTTGGCGATCTCTTCCAGTTTCTTCGGGTCGATCATGTGGTTCTCCTTAAGCAATGCGCCATTCTACCGGCAATTGATCCGCTTTGCCGAGATCGGGGGTCGCTTTTTGCCATCTGGCGTACAAGTGACCGCTGGTCGGGTCTGGTATTCGGGATGAAGCTGTTAACCTATCGAGTCCCGTTTCTATTCCAATTCCTTGATGCTGTACACAAAAAAAGCAGATCAGATGACCGACCAGCTACTTAATAATTGTTGCGTTGCTGTTAAGATGTACCGGTCGGGTTTATACCCAACGCCGTCAGCATTTCATGGATAACAACTAAAAAGAGATAAGGATATGAAAAAGAAGCTAATTTATGCCGCAGTCGTCAGTGCTATGCTGGCCGGCTGTGGTGGCAGTGACGATAACAAAGGCGACACCTCCAGCTATCTCGACTATCTGTTGACCGGTTCCAACGCAGTGCGCCCCAGTGCCCTGGCGGCCCGCGCCAGCGATGGCACCCTGAAATTCTCCACCGAAACGGCGGATCTCTCCAACCCGGTGTCGGCCATGTCGACTCTGGATGGCTGGTCCACGACCCAGGCCATCCAGATCGTGCCCGTCACCTCGTCCGGCATCACTGTCCAGGTACCGGCTGCGACCGAGTTTGCCGCCTCGGTGGCCCCGCTCTACCTGCTGGAGCTGAGCTTTGACAGTACAGCCCTGCGCCCGAGCGGCGTGAAGAAGGTGCTGACCTACGGGGTGGACTTCGTGGTGGCCGCCTCGGCTGGCAAGCTGAACCTGGTACCGCTCAAGCCGCTGAACCCCTCCTCCTACTACATGATCGTGGCCACCGACTCCCTCAAGGACAGCAACGGCAACGCGGTCAAGGCCGGCAGCGACTACGGCAACTACAAGAACAACGTCGGCAGCAATGCCCAGGAGCAGACCATCAACGGTCTGATCGCCCTGCAGGAGGGCCTGTTCAAGGCCGCCACCGGCGTCTCCACCGATCACGTCATCTTCTCCGACTGGTTCGGTACCCAGTCCGGTGCCGACGTGCTGGTCGCGGTGAAAGGGGCGGCGGCATCCGTGCTGAAGAGCCCGACCCTGGATGCGGCCGCCCTGTGGAAGCAGGATGCCAAGGGCAACACCAGCCTGCCGGGTACCTATACCCTAGCCGTGACTGGCAGCAACCCCTTCCTGACCCAGCTGGACGCCGAGGTATTCCTGCCACAGGAGCAGAAAGATGCGCTGGCCACCGCCTTCGGCCCCGGCACCCCGCTCAACGGGCTGGCCCAGCTGACCACTGTCTATACCGGTACCGTCAAGCTGCCTTACTTCCTCTCCTCGCCGGCCACCGCCGGCTCCTGGGACAAGGCCAAGACCCAGTCCTGGCACGGTGCCATCCCCAGCCTGTATGCCATCGCCAATGCCCTGAAAGCGTCTGACAGCGAAGTGATCGCCGGGCTGGTGGGCGCGGGCGTAGACCCGGCCCTGCTGGCGACGCTGATTGCCGATCCGACCCGCCAGAGCGAGCTGCTGGCCGAGGCGAGCAAGCTGATCGGGGTGACCCTCACCTCCGGCGGCAAGCCGCTGGATGCCGAGCAGAACATCGGCCGCTTCAACCCGCTGCCCATGCTGGAAGAGGTGCAGTCGGTGCCGATGCGGGTCTTCGCCAAGGATGCCCTCAACACCATCACCGACGTGATCATCTACCAGCATGGTGTCACCTCGGTGAAAGAGAACGCCTATGCGCTGGCGCTGGGCCAGATCTATGCCGGCATGCAGGCAGGCAAGAAGGTGGCGCTGGTGGTGATCGATCACCCGCTGCACGGTGAGCGCGGCTTCGCCCTGAGCGGCAGCATGGACACAGTCACCACCTCCGACAATCCGACCCCCTACCTGAACCTGAGCTACCTGACCGTGGCCCGCGACAACCTGAAACAGAGCGTGGCGGATCTGCTGGGCCTGCGTCTGGCGGTCGGTCTGGCCAATGCCAAGGGCGCCATCGGCAGCGCCGGCAGCCTCAAGGTGCACTTCCTGGGCCACTCCCTGGGCGCCATCTCCGGCACCAACCTGCTGGCAGTCGCCAACCAGTCCATCGGCAATGTCCAGGCGGATGCCCTGTTCAAGTTCGATACCGGTGGCCTGGCCATGCCGGGTGGCGGCATAGCGCCGCTGTTGCTGAACTCGCCGACCTTTGGTCCGACCATCAAGATGGGCGTGCTGACCAGCGGCAGTGCCGAGCTGAAAGCGGGCTTTACCGCCTACGCCCCCAGCTGCAAGACCGAGGTGCCGACCTGCTTCGTCAACGAGTTCCTGCCGAGCCTGAGCGCCACCCAGCAGGCCGCAGCGGCCAGCACGCTGCAGAGCTACAGCTTCGCGGCCCAGTCGGTGCTGGATTCGGCTGACCCGATCAACCTCGGCAGCGGTATCAAGAGCGACTTCCCGCTGTTCGCCACCGAGATCGTTGGCGATGGCGCGTTGAGCCTGTCGGATCAGGTGATCCCGAACAGCATCGCCTCCGCCCCGCTGGGCGGCACCGAGCCGCTGTTCAAGGTGCTGGCGCTGCAACCGCTGACCGCCACCGGTGCGGCCAGCCACAACGCGGCCCGCTTCGTGGCTGGTGGCCACAGCTCGCTGCTGGCACCGGACGAGAACTTCGATCCGAGCGGCGACGTGACCACCGAGATGCAGTCCGAGTTCGCCAGCTTCTTCATGAGCGGCGGCACTGCGGTCAAGGTGACCGATCCCACCCTGCTCAAGCAGTAAGCCAGTCGGCCAATAAAAACGCCGCCCCTCGGGGCGGCGTTTTTTTTCGTGTATAGCACTTGTCGCCGGTTCAGACTGGCCTGGTTGGTGGCCGCTATGGCTGGCAAGCTGATTGCTCACCTCGATGACCACTCCCACTCAGGCAGGCTGGTGGTGTCTGTCCAGCCAGCCCTGCAGCAGGCCGACCAGCAGGCCGGCCAGGTGGGCCATGTTGGCGGTACGGGTGCCGAGCAGATCGAAGAAACCGAGTGCCAGCCAGAACAGCATGAAGCCCATCAGCGCCGGTGGCAGGGTAAGGCCGCAGGCCGGCTGCAACTTGCTGCGCAGCCAGCAGTAGCCGAGCAGGGCATAGACCACGCCGGAGAGACCGCCAAACAGCGGGCCGCTGGCGAAAAACTCGGCCAGGTTGGGCAGGGCGGCGCCTACCAGCAGCAGGATCAGCAGCTTGCCGCTGCCGAGTCGCTGTTCGATCTGGCCCCCCAGATACCACCACCACAGCAGATTGAACACCAGGTGCAACACCGAGAAGTGAATGAAGGCAGGGGTGAAGTAGCGCCACGCCTGCCAATCGGTGAACTGGGCCAGGGTCGGGTGAAAGGCCAGCTCGTCGAAGATCGGCAGGCCGATGGCGTCGAGCCCGTAGATGGCCAGACAGGCGATGATCACCACCAGGGTCAGCGGCCCCGCCTGGTGGAGGAAGTCGGTGACCGGGTCGCTCATCCCCTTGCTGTAGTCGATGCGGGCATCGGCCCGGCCGGACTGCCAGGAGGCCTCCATGTAGCGGGGGTGGCTCGGCTCGGCCAGGAAGCGCTTCACCTCCTGCTGGGCCTGGGCGAGGCGCTGCTCGTCCGCCAGCCAGATGGTGACCCCCAACTCCGACTGGGTCAGCTCGCACGAGATGCCGAGGGTGGAGAGGTAGTCCACCAGCGCCTGGGCCATGCGGGCGTTGTCGAGCACCAGCAGCTGGATCATGCGTCGCCCGCCTGGATCGGGAACTCCCTGCGCCACGCCTCGAAGCCGCCGTCCAGGCTGTAGACCTCATCGTACCCCTGTTGCAGCAGGTACTGGGCTGCGCCCTGGCTGCTGTTGCCGTGGTAGCACATCACGATCACCGGGGTGTCGAAGTCCACCTCGTTCATGAAACGCACCAGGGTGCCGTTGGTGAGGTGGAAGGCGCCGACCGCGTGGGCTGTCTCGAACGACTGGGGGTCGCGAATATCCACCAGGCGGGCTTCACCGGCGCTGAGCTTCTGGTGGGCATCATGGGCACTGATATGGGCAAACTGGTCCATTAACATGTCCTGCGAATAGGTGATTGAGGGCCAGTTTACCGCAAGCGGGGGCCGGCGCTAAGCCCGCAATGTGTCCGGTTATTGCCGGGGCCGATCGCAATTTCCTTCAATACCCGGGGCGGGGTGCCGGCTAGGCTGGGGGCTCCTTTTACCGATACGAGCGTTATTCATGGAGACGAGTCTGCTGTTATCCATGGCCGGGTTTGCCTTGGCCATGTCCATCACCCCGGGACCGGTCAACCTGGTCGCCCTCGGCAGCGGTGCCAGGCACGGCTTTGCGGCCAGCCTGCGCCACGTGGTCGGGGCCACCTTGGGGTTTATCCTGCTGTTGTTGCTGATGGGATTGGGGCTGGGCGCCACCCTGCTGCAATGGCCGGCGGCGGCCGAGCTGCTGCGCTGGGGCGGGGTGGTCTTTCTCGGCTGGATGGCCTGGCAATTGCTGGTGGACTGCGGCCGGGTGGAAGGGGTCGACGGGGTGGCGCCCTCCTTCTGGTACGGGGCGCTGATGCAGTGGCTCAATCCCAAGGCCTGGCTCGCCGCCAGCATGGGGATGGGGGCCTATGGCAGTGCGGGCGGGGTGGGGCAGGTGGCCCTGTTCAGCGGCCTCTACCTGGTCATCTGTCTGTGCTCCATCGCTTGCTGGGCCTATGCTGGCAGCCGATTGCAGGGGTTGCTGCTGGTACCGCAGCGGCTGCGCTGGTTCAACAGGGCGATGGCGCTGTTGTTGCTGCTCTGCGCCGCCTATCTGGTGCGCTAGCCCGGCCGGATCAGCTGAGTGCGGTAGTGACCCGGGGTGGCGGCCACCCGCCGCTTGAACTGGCGCTGGAAGTGGGCCTGATCGGCAAAACCGCTGGCCAGCGCCACCTCTGCCAGCGGCTCTCCCCGCCTGAGCAGGGTGCGGGCGTGGCGGATGCGCTGATCGAGCAGGTAGGCGTGGGGCGTCATGCCGTAGTGGCGGCTGAAGCTGCGCACGAAGTGGGAGGGGGTGAGCCCGGCCACCGCGCTCAATTGCGCGAGGGTGAGGGCGCTGCTGCAGTCGTCCTGCATCAGCTCGGCGGCCCGCTGCAGGTGCTGCGGCGGCCGATCGTCCCAGCTGGCCGGAGTGAGTCTGGCCAGCAGCTGACGGCTGAACTGGTGGCAGGCCACCTCGCGCGCCAGCGGCTCCGGCTCCTGCCACAGCTGCCGATGGAGCCGGCACAGCCCCTGATAGAGCAGGGGATCCCGGCTGGCGGTCATGTCGAAGGGGCGAAATTCGTGGCCCAGCCCTGCCTCCTCCTGCTGGCGCTGCAGCCAGCCGGTGTCGAAGTAGAACATCAGATAGGACCAGGGTTCATCGGCTACCGGGTTGCAGGCGTGCACCTCTTCCGGGTTCATCAGCACCAGGTGGCCGCGGCCGACCTCCTGCCGGCTGCGCTGGTTGAGGTAGTGGCTGTGGCCGCCGGTGATGGCGCCGATGGAGAAGTGGGGGTGGCTGTGCTTGTCGTAGCAGACGCGGCGGCCATCCTGCACCGCCCGCGCCTCGATGAAAGGCAGGGCCGGATCGTGCCAGAAACTGTGGTGATCCGGCGCCGTGTTGGCCCTGCTCATGGGTCAGCCGCCGAGATAGGCCTGGCGGACGGCCGGGTTGGCCAAGAGGGCAGCCCCCGTGTCTTGCAGCACCACGTGACCGTTCTCCAGCACATAGCCGCGATCGGCCAGCTTGAGCGCCTGGTTGGCGTTCTGCTCCACCAGGAAGATGGTCATGCCGTCGCGGCGCAGCTGCTCTATGGTGTCGAAGATCTGCTGGATGACGATGGGGGCCAGCCCCAGCGAGGGTTCATCCAGCAGCAACAGGCGCGGCTTGCTCATCAGGGCGCGGCCGATGGCGAGCATCTGCTGCTCACCGCCGGACATGGTACCGGCACGCTGCTCCAGTCGCTCGTGCAGGCGGGGGAACAGGGTGAAAATCTGATCCAGCAGGCCGCGCTGCTCGGCCTTGTCGACGAAGAAGGCCCCCATCAGCAGGTTCTCCTCCACCGTCAGGCGAGCGAAGATGCGGCGCCCCTCCGGCACCACGGCGATGTCCTTGCGCATGATGCGGGCGGTGGAGAGCGAGTCTATCTGCTCCCCCTCGAACCAGATGGAGCCGCTGCTGGGCTTGGGCTCGCCGCACAGGGTCATCAGCAGGGTGGTCTTGCCGGCGCCGTTGGCGCCGATCAGGGTGACGATTTCCCCCTCTTTTACCTCGACGCTGACGTCGTGCAGCGCCTGAATCTTGCCGTAGTGGGTCGATACGTTGCGAAGTTCTAACATCTTGTTTTCCTTACGACTCGCCCAGATAGGCCTTGATCACTGCCGGATTGCTGCGGATTTCATCCGGCTTGCCGTGGGCCAGCGGGGTACCCTGGTTGACCACGAAGATGCGGTTGGAGATCTCCATCACCAGCTTCATGTCGTGCTCGATCAGCAGCACCGAGACCCCGAACTCGTCCCGCAGGTTGGAGATAAGCTCGTTCAGCTCGTCGGTCTCGTGGGGGTTGAGGCCGGCGGCCGGCTCGTCCAGCATCAGCAGCTCGGGCCGGGTCGCCATGCAGCGGGCGATCTCGAGCCGGCGTTGCTGGCCATAGGCCAGGTTGCCGGCGGCGCGGTTGGCGAGATCCTTGAGCCCCACCTTCTCCAGCCAAAAGGCGGACTGCTCCAGTCCCTCCCGCTCGGCGCGGCGAAAGGCCGGGGTCTTGAACAGCCCGGCCAGAAAACCGGTGTTGAGGTGCCTGTGCTGGGCCACCAGCAGGTTTTCCACCGCCGTCATGTCCTTGAACAGCCGCACGTGCTGAAAGGTGCGCACGATTCCCTTGCGGGCGATGAGGTGACCGGGCAGCCCCTGGATCTCCTCGCCCTTGTAGCGAATGATGCCGCCGCTCGGGCGGTAGAAGCCGGTCAGGCAGTTGAAGATGGTGGTTTTGCCGGCCCCGTTGGGACCTATGATGGAGATCACCTCCCCCTTTTCCACGTCCAGCTTGACCCCGTTGACCGCCAGCAGGCCGCCGAAACGCATCGACAGATCAGAGACTTCCATTAACTTCTGATGAGTACTCATTTTTTCAGCTCCCAGTCCAGGGTGGAGCAAGTCACCGCCAGCAATCCGGCCAGATAGCGCATCGACAGCTCAGAGACGTCCAACAACTTCTGATGCGTACTCATTTCTTCAACTCCAGATGCGGGCGGGTCATCGGCAGCAATCCTTGTGGCCGCCAGATCATCATGAACACCATCAAGAGGCCGAACATCAGCATGCGGTACTCGTTGAACTCGCGCGCCAGCTCCGGCAGCACCGTCATCACGATGGCGGCCAGCACCACCCCGATCTGGGAGCCCATACCGCCCAGCACCACGATGGCGAGCACGATGGCCGACTCGATGAAGACGAAGGACTCCGGGCTGATGAAGCCCTGGCGCGAGGCAAAGAAGCTGCCGGCAAAGCCCGCGAAGCAGGCGCCTATGGTGAAGGCGGTCAGCTTGATGATGGTGGGGTTGAGCCCCAGCGACTTGCAGGCGATCTCGTCTTCCCGCAGCGCCTCCCAGGCGCGGCCGAGCGGCATGCGCAGCAGGCGGTTGATGACGAACAGGGTCGCCACCACCAGCACCAGCGCCATCAGGTAGAGGAAGATCACCTTGTGGTTGGCGTTGTAGGCGATGCCGAAGAATTCGTGGAAGGTCTCGAAGCCGCCATCCTTGACGGTGCGGTTGAACTCCAGCCCTCCCAGGGTCGGTTTGGGAATGCCGGAGATGCCGTTCGGGCCGCCGGTCAGGCTGGTCATGTTGTTGAGCAGGATGCGGATGATCTCGCCAAAGCCCAGGGTGACGATGGCCAGGTAATCCCCCCGCAGCCGCAGCACCGGGAAGCCGAGCAGGAAGCCGAAGGTGGCCGCCATCAGGCCGGCGATGGGCAGGCACTCCCAGAAGCTGAGGCCGAAGTAGCTGTTGAGCAGGGCATAGCTGTAGGCGCCGACCGCGTAGAAGCCGACGTAGCCGAGATCGAGCAGGCCGGCGAGGCCCACCACCACGTTCAGACCCAGCCCCAGCATGATGTAAATCAGGGTGAGGGTGGCCAGATCGATGGCGCCGCGGGAGGCCATGAAGGGCCAGCTCACCGCAAACAGCAGCACCAACACGGCGGTCAGGTTATAGAGCTTGGGCGCCTCTTCCGGGCTTGGCAGCACCAGCTTGGTGAAGCCGACCGAGAAGCCGCTGATGGAGGCCTGGAACAGGCGGCTTATCTGGCCGCGCAGCATCTGGAACCAGAACACCAGGGTGGCACCGCCCAATAGCCAGGCCAGCGACACGTCGAGCCGGCTCACTACCAGCAGGCGGGTGCCGTCGGTCTCCAGCTTGAAGCCGAGCAGCCAGAAGGAGAGCACCAGCAGCACCAGGCTGGCGATGCAGGCATGAATGAATTGGCGTTTCATCATACTTTCTCCACTTCCGGGCGGCCCAGGATACCAGTGGGCATAAAGAGCAGTACGAAGATGAGCAGGGCGAACGCCATCACATCCTTGTACTCGGTGCTGAGGTAGCCGGCGGTGAGCGCCTCCACCACACCGAGCAGCAGGCCGCCCAGCACGGCGCCGGGAATGCTGCCGATACCGCCCAATACTGCGGCTGTGAATGCCTTCAGACCGGCCATAAAGCCGAGGTAGGGGTTGATGACGCCGTAATACATGCCGAGCAGCACGCCGGCGACGGCGGCCAGGGTGGCCCCCAGCACGAAGGTGATGGAGATGACCACGTGGGTGTCTATCCCCAGCAGGTTGGCCATCTTGATGTCTTCCGAGCAGGCGCGACAGGCGCGGCCCATGCGGGAGCGGCCGATGAACTGGGTCAGCGCCAGCATGGTGATGAAGGTCACCACGAAGATGATGAGCTGCATCCAGGAGAGGCTGGCCTGGAAGCCGTCGGCCTCACCCAGGGTCCAGCCGCCGGAGATCAGGGTGGGCATGGCGATGTCGCGCGAGCCCTGGGCCATCCGCATCATGTTCTGCAGGAAGATCGACATGCCGATGGCGGAGATGAGGGGGATCAGCCGGTTGCCGCCCCGCAGCGGGCGATAGGCGACCCGCTCTATGGTCCAGCCATAGCTGCCGGTGATGATGATGCTGACCAGGAAGGCGCCCCCCAGCAGCAGAAAGGTGCTGTCGATGCCCATCATCATGAGCCCCGCCATCACCATGAAAGCGACATAGGAGCCGATCATGTAGACCTCGCCGTGGGCGAAGTTGATCATGCCGATGATGCCATAGACCATGGTGTAGCCGATGGCGATCAACGCATAGGTGCTGCCTATGGTTAACCCGTTCAGCAACTGCTGAACCAGGTAAAGGAAGTGTTCGGACATACTGCGTTCCCTGTACTTGCCCGCAAAGAAAGGAGGGGTGACTCACGTCACCCCGACCGGCAGATTACTTGAGTTGGGTAGAGGTACCGTCGGCGTGCCACTGGAACACACCGAATTCAAACCCTTTCAGGTCGCCGTTGGGAGCCCAGCTGAGGGGGCCCATCACGGTATCGACCGGCGCGGCCTTGATGGCGGCGGCAACGGCAGCCGGGTCATCCTCACCCGCCTTGGCGATACCGGCAGCCAGGGTTTGCACCGCGGCATAGGTGGTCCACACGAACGGACCGGAAGAGTCCTGACCCTTGGCCTTGAACGCGGCAACCAGCGGGGCGTTGGCCGGCACCAGGTCGTACTTGTTCGGCAGGGTGACCAGCAGGCCTTCGGAAGCCGGGCCGCCGATGGCGGAGATGTCCTTGTTACCCACCCCTTCCGGACCCATGAACTTGGCCTTGAGGCCCTTCTCGCCGGCCTGACGCAGGATCAGACCCAGCTCAGGGTGGTAGCCGCCGTAGTAGACGAAATCGACGTTCTCTTTTTGCAGCTTGGCGATCAGGGCGGAGAAGTCCTTGTCACCGGCGGTGATGCCTTCAAACGCCACCACCTTGACGCCGGCCTTGTCCAGCGCCGCTTTCACGCTGGAGGCGATGCCTTCACCGTACTGTTTCTTGTCGTGGATGACGGCCACGCGCTGGGGTTTGACCTGTTCGATGATGTATTTGGCGGCAGTCGGACCCTGGTCGCTGTCCAGGCCGATGGTACGCAGCACCAGCTGATAGCCGCGCTCGGTGATCTTGGGGTTGGTGGAGGCCGGGGTCACCATCAGCACGCCTTCATCTTCATAGATGTCGGAGGCGGGCAGGGTGTTGTCGGAGCAGAGATGACCGACCACGAACTTGACGCCGTCGTTGATCACCTTGTTGGCGACCGCCACGGCCTGTTTCGGGTCACAGGCATCGTCATAGATGACGGCTTCGATCTGCTTGCCCTTGATGCCACCGGCCTTGTTGATCTGCTCGACCGCCATTTTGCCGCCGGTGAACTGCATGTCGCCGTACTGGGCGACCGGGCCAGTGACTGGGCCGGCGATGCCGATCTTGATGGTATCCGCCGCGTGGACCAGTGAGACCGATCCGAACAGGGCCATAGAAACCGCTGCCCTGACTGCCATTTTGCTCAACTTATTCATCGATTCGTCCCTTAATCAGTGGATTGTTTCATTTTCCGTGTGCCATTCCGAACCGTGATCCCGCCAGTCCGGCAATAGGTATGGTTCTATCATTCCTCGCTGGGCAATAACAAGCTGTTAAAGATACTAACCAGAGAGGGGGTAATAGTGCTTTTTTGAAACAAATATCTAATTACAGTTGTCTATTTAGAGGTTTATGTTGATGATGGCAATTAACATCTTCTCAACAAGGTGCACTTTCGATAAATGATAGATGAAAAAACTGACGATATTTTACTCTGACGCTGCTCCCATTTTGACCAAAATCCGTTTGCGCAAATAGAAATGACCGCCTAGATTAGCCAGCATTGACAATTCATTGGCAGCACTCGTTAAAACCAAGCCTTTATTCGGGAAATCTGCTAATGTTCCGCCTTTGATCTTCAGGAGACAGAGATGGCCACTATCAAGGATGTCGCCTCCCGCGCAGGCGTATCCATCTCCACCGTCTCACATGTACTCAATCACACCCGTCGGGTCAGCGAAGACGCAACCCAAAAAGTGCTTGAGGCGGTGGCAGAACTCAACTACGCGCCCAACTCGGTAGCGCGCAGCCTCAAGATAAACTCGACCAAGACCATCGGCATGCTGGTGACCACCAGTGCCAACCCCTTCTTTGCGGAAGTGGTGCAGGGGGTGGAGGCGTACTGCTTCGAGCAGGGCTACAGCCTGATCCTCTGCAACACCGAGAACCAGCCGCCCCGTCAGCAGCACTACCTGCGCATGCTGATGGAGAAGCGGGTCGACGGTCTGCTGGTGTTGGGAACCGACATCGATACCCCGCTGCGCGACATGCTTCGCATCCACAAGAACGTGCCGCAAGTGGTGCTGGACTGGGGTACCGAGTGCGATTTTGCCAACGTCATCAATGACAACGCCCGCATCGGGGCACGCCTGGCCGTGTGTCATTTGCTGGAGCAGGGTCACCGCGACATCGTCTGCATCACCGGTCAGCTGGCCAAGCCGACCACCCAGCAGCGGCTGGACGGGGTGCGCGATGCCCTGGGCGAGCAGGGTCTGACCCTGAAAGACGAGCAGATCTTCGAAGGGGATTACGAGAGCCAGAGCGGCTTCGATGCCATGCAGCGGATCCTGGCCCTCAAGCCGCGGCCGACCGCGGTGTTCGCCTTCGACGATCCCATGGCGATCGGCGCCATCTGCGCCGCCTGGGAAGCCGGGGTCAAGGTGCCGGACGATATCTCCATGATCGGTTATGACGACGTGGAGATGGCGCGCTTCTCCAGCCCGCCGCTCACCACCATCCGCCACCCCAAGGCCGAGCTCGGCCTGCTGGCGGTGCAGCAGCTGGTGAGCCGGATCCGCAACAAGGAGCTGGAAGTCGAGTCGATGACGGTGCAGCCCGAGCTGATCGTCCGCCGCTCGGTCAAGTCCCTGCGCTGATCGCGCCACGGCAGAGCCAGCAACAAGAAAACCCCCTCGCCAGCGAGGGGGTTTTTGTTTGGCTCGCGTTTATTGCAGGGGCGGCCAGTACTCCTTGTTGGCGGCGATCAGGTCGTCCAGGATGGCTTTGGCCACCGAGGCGCTTGGCACCGTCCTGGAGAGGGTGATCGCCTGCCACAGCTTCTGATAGGAGCGCTCGATCCACGCCTCCACCACCAGCTTCTCGACGGCCACCTGCTGGCCCATCATGCCCTGCTGGAACAGCGGGATGTTGCCCACCTGCAGCGGTTCAGGGCCGCTGCTGCCCACCAGGCAGGGGATCTCGACCATGGCCTCCGGGTCGAAGTTGGGGATGGCGCCCCGGTTCGGCACGATCAGCAGCATCCGCTCCTGGGTGTTGAAGGCGATGGCGGTGGCCAGATCCACTATGTAGGAGGCATGCTCGTCGATCTCCAGCTCGCCGGCCGCCGCGTTGCCGGCTGCCACGATGGCGCGGCAGGCGCTGAACACCTGCTTCTCGCGGTGCTCCATCACCTCGTTGGCGCGGGTGTGCTCCGGATTGGAGTGGGCCACCACATAGTCCGGGTAGAGGTAGTACTTCAGATAGGTGTTGGGCAGGGTGTCCGGATCAAGGGCCCACACGTCCCTGGCCTTGGCGAAGGTGTCGTTCCAGCTGGCCTCGGCGTGGCCGGCCTGCTTGGGCACATAGCCGTGCTTGGCCACGTGGGCCTTGATGGCCGGCATCAGGTCGTTGCCCGCCAGATCCTCGATGCGGGTCCACCAGCCGAAGTGGTTGAGGCCGTAGTAGCGCACCCGCATCTCCTTGCGTGACGGCAGGCCGGCGATCTGGGCCATCCGTCCCTCGATGCCGATGGGCATGTCGCAGATGTTGAGGATCCTGGCGTGGGGACGCAGGCGACGGGTCGCCTCGGCCACGATGGCGGCCGGGTTGGAGTAGTTCAGCATCCAGGCATCCGGCGAGTACTGCTCCATGTAGTCGACCAGCTCCAGCACGCCGCCGATGGAACGCATGCCGTAGGCGATGCCGCCTGGGCCGCAGGTCTCCTGGCCGACCACGCCATGGCGCAGCGGGATCTTCTCGTCCAGCTCGCGCATGGGGTACTTGCCGACCCGAATGTGGGCCATGACGAAGTCCACCCCGCTGAAGGCCGCCTTGGGGTCGGTGCCGTAGCTGAAGGCAATGTCCGGGGCTCTCTCTTTGAGCAGGACGCGGCAGGCTTCGGCGATCACCTCCTGGCGGGCCCCATCGTTGTCGTAGAACTTGATCTCGTGCAGCGGGAAGCGGTGCTGGTTCTCCAGCAGCATGAGAACGATGCCCGGGGTAAAGGTGCTGCCACCGCCGGCAATGACGACAGAGAATTTTTTCATGATCATGACTCCGTTACGAAAGAAGAGGAGGAGGGGTTGTTCATCAGGCTCTCCATGTTTTCCCTCAGCTGGGGTACATGCAGACCGATAATGATCTGGATGCTGTCACCGTGGCGGACCACGCCGTGGGCACCCAATTGTTTGAAAGCATCATCTGGTGCCACCAGGCCCGTATCGCGCAGCGATATGCGCAGCCGGGTGGCACAGTTGTTCAGGCTGTTGATATTTTCCGCGCCACCGAGCGCCGCCAGAATATGGCCGGCAATATCATGGCCACGCTGTTTTTTGGCGGCCTGATAATCGGCCTTGGAATAAAGTCTTATTTCGCTTTCATCCCGCCCAGGGGTTTTCAAATTGAATTTCAGAATGAGCGTGCGGAATATCAGGAACCAGATCCCGGTAAAGGTCAGCCCGATGGCAATCTGGGTAAACATCATGCCGGCGTGATTGTGGAACATGGGGATCCAGTTCTGCGGCAGGAACTGGTCGAGCAGACCACCGCCCATGTTGCCGACGACCCCGAACAGGTACATCACGGTCGCCATGGTGGCAGCCAGCAGGGCATGGATGGCGAACAGCAGGGGCGAGATGAAGAGGAAGGTGAACTCGAGCGGCTCGGTGATCCCCACCAGCATGGCGGTCAGGGTGGCCGGGATCAGCAGGCCGGCCACCTTGGCCTTGTTCTCCCTGGCGGCGGTGGCGTAGATGGCGAGTGCAATCCCCATGGCCCCGAAGATCTTGGAGTTGCCGTGCAGGGCGAAGCCGCCCTGGGGGAACAGCTCGATCAGCGGCCGGGTGCTCTGGCTGAACTCCAGCATGTGCTGGGCCCAGTAGAGCTGGATGCCGCCTTCCACCGCGGCCGGGCCGAAGATGAAGGGGCCGTAGATGAAGTGGTGCAGGCCGGTCGGTATCAGGATCCGCTCGAGGAAGGTGTAAACCCAGACGCCGAGCGGGCCGGAGACCAGCATGAACTCCTGCAGGGAGGCGATGCCCATCTGCACCTTGGGCCAGCCCAGCAGGGTCAGCCAGGCGCAGGGGATCATCACGAAGAAGGCGACTATGGTGACGAACGAGCTGCCCTGGAAGATGCCGAGAAAGACCGGCAGCTGCCGGTCGAACAACCGGTTGTGCAGGGCGGTGACGATGCCGGAGATGGCGATGGCACCTATGATGCTGGTGTCCAGGGTCTTGATACCGGCCACCATGGCTAGCCCGCTCTCGCCACCCACCGCCTGGTTGAAGTCGACCCCGAAATAGTCGCCCCAGGTCATCCCCATGGCATTGATGAAGTAGTTCCAGGTCATGAAGCTGACCAGCACGGAGAGGCAGGCGCGGGCCTGAGCCTTATTTGCCAGCCCGATCGGCAGGCCGATGGCAAATATCAGCGGCATATTTCGAAATACCGTCCAGCCACCCTCTTCAATAATATGGACTATTTGAAAAAACAGTCCCTGAGGATTTGCCAGTGTCTCTCCCACGAACATGGGATTTTTCAGCATGATTGCAATGCCTACCACCATACCTGCGAATGGAAACAGTAATACAGGCGTAAACATTGCCCCGCCAAAACGTTGAATTTGACTGAGCATATAGCGTCCCTTTTTATTAGAGAATTGTCTGACTGCTGTTGTCGTATTGCTGAATTGAACCTAACAACAAGCGATCAGGCCCTCATGAAATATGTGGTGGTTATGTGATCCGGCGCATGCACTTATTTAGACAAAGAGATCTAAATTTTGCGATATTGTTGTACGTCTTGTTTTTGTGACGTTTTTATCGGGTTATTTGAATTTAAAATTGTTTATTTTCAGCTGGTTGAAATAAAGGCGAGCAAATGGGCCGCCACCCCGGCTGGGTAAAGAGAGGTCTAGCAGTGATCTACAAATCGGTGGCGGATCGATTGCGTATCCGGGTCAACGGGGCGGATTGCCGGGTGGGGGATGTCCTGCCGAGCGAGAAAACCCTGGCGAGTCAGTTCGGGGTATCGCGGATGACGGTGCGCAAGGCGGTGGACATGCTGATCGAGTGGGGGCTGGTGGAGCGGCGCCACGGCAGCGGCACCTACGTGACCAAGAAGGACGTGCAGCACGAGACCAAGGGGCTGAGCGGTTTCACCGAGCTGATGCGTGAACAGGGCCGCAGCCTGACCAGCGAGGTGCTGGAGTTTCGCACCATGCCGGCCCCACCCGCCATCGCCAGCCAGCTCAGGATCAAGGTGAACGAGCCGGTCTACTTCTCCAATCGGGTGCGCTCGGTGGACGGCCGGGCCCTGCTGGTGGAGGAGAGCTACATGCCGGTGCGGCTGTTTCGCACCCTCTCGGTGGCACACCTGGAGGGATCCAAGTTCGCCTACATCGAGAACGAGTGCCAGCTCCCCATCGCCGGCAACTACGAGAGCTTCAGCGCCGTGCTGGCCGACCGGCGCATGGCCGAGCTGCTGCACATCGAGCAGGGGGCGCCCATCCTGCGGCTCACCTCGCTCTCCTACGGTGAAAACGGCGAGTTTCTCAACTACTCCATCATGTTCCGCAATGCCAACGACTATCACGTTGACTACCACCTGCGTCGCGCCCGCGGTTAGCCTGACCCGCATCTTGCTGCGTATGCCAACCCCCTCGCCAGCGAGGGGGTTTTTGTTTGATGGCCCTGAATGGGCGCCTCAGGCTTTGAGGCCGAGCCGCTTGGCGAGCCGGTGCAGGTTGCCGCTGTCGAGCTCCAGCGCGCGGGCGGTGGCGGCCCAGTTGCCGTCATGGGCGGCCAGGGTCTGCTCGAGCAGTGCGAGCTGGAAGGCGTCGGTGGCGGCCCGCAGGCCGAGGCCGCCGGGCAAGGGGGTCATTGGCGCCATGGCGGGGCTGGTGGAGGGGGGGAGGGGGCCGGCCGCCAGGTTGAAGTGATGGCTGGCGAGGGTCGGGGTCTGGCTGCCCTGTTCGGCCCGCGCCAGCACGGCGGCGCGGTGGATGGCGTGCTCCAGCTCGCGCACGTTGCCGGGCCAGTCGTGGCGCTCGAGCAGTTGCAGCGCCTGTGGCTGGATGCGCAGCCGCTCCAGCCCCAGGCTGAGCCGGCAGCGCTCGCAAAAATAACCGGCCAGCAGGGGGATGTCGCCGGGGCGCTCGCGCAGCGCCGGGGCGTGGATCGGGAACACGCTCAGCCGGTGGTAGAGGTCGGCCCGGAACTGCCCCTCGACCACCGCCTGCTTCAGATCCCGGTTGGTGGCCGCCAGGATGCGCACGTTCACCTTGAGCGGGGTGTCGTCACCGATCCGCTGCAGATCGCCGTACTGCAGCACCCGCAGCAGCTTGGCCTGCAGCGGCAGGGAGAGCTCGCCGATCTCGTCGAGAAACAGGGTGCCCTGATCCGCCAGCTCGAATTTGCCCGCCCGGTTGTGGATGGCGCCGGTAAAGGCCCCCTTCACGTGGCCGAACAGCTCGCTTTCGGCCACCGACTCCGGCAGGGCGGCGCAGTTGAGGTAGACCAGCGGGGCCTTGGCACGCTGGGAACCGCGATGCACCGCCTTGGCGATCAGCTCCTTGCCGACCCCGGTCTCCCCCAGGATCAGTACGTTCAGCTCCGAGCTGGCCACCACCTCGATCTCGTGGCGCAGCCGGGCCATGGCGGGGGACTGGCCGATCATCTCCGGCTGCTCAGGGCCGGGCCGGGTGCCGGGGACCAGCGGTTCGCTGCTCTGGTGGGCGAGCCGCTCCAGCAGCAGCGCGTTGTTGAGGGCGGCGGCGGCCAGGGCGCCCACCAGCCGCAGCTCCTCGTCGCTGATGCCGTCGAATTGGGTCGGGTTCATGCCGTCTATGGTCAGCGCGCCGATCAGCGCCTGATCCGAGAACAGCGGCAGGCCGACACAGGCGTGCACCTTGAAGTCGTCGTGATCCGGCAGCAGGCCGTCATAGGGGTCGGGCAGGCTGCTGTCGGCGGGGAAGCGCACCACGTCGCCGGCGCGGGCGATGGCCTCCATGCGCGGGTGATCCTTGAGGGCGAAGCGGCGCCCCAGCACGTCCTGCATCAGGCCGTCGATAGCCAGCGGGATGAACTGGCCCCCCTCGTAGCGCAGCAGGGCCGAGGCATCCGAGTTCAGCAGGCTGCGCACGCTCTGGATCAGGCGGTGGAAGCGGTCCTGATGGGAGATGCCGAGTTGCAGGTCGAGGGCGATGCGCGCCAGGCTGTCGGTTGAGATCACGATGATTGTCCAAATGACAGTGTGTTTGTGATTTTGACTATAAAGAGAGGCTGTCTAAATGACAATGATAGATGTGTGTATCTATTAAAAACAACAAGTTACATATTGGCACGTCCGCTGCAATAGCTGGTTCAGTCGAACATACACTATTGCATTCGAGGAACTGCCTGATGAGCATTCACGTCAAGAACAACATCCACTGGGTCGGCCAACGGGACTGGGAGGTACGCGACTTCCACGGTACCGAGTACAAGACCCACAAGGGCACCAGCTACAACAGCTATCTCATCCGCGAAGGGAAGAACGTGCTGATCGATACCGTCGATCACAAGTTCAGCCGCGAGTTCGTGCAGAACCTGGCGGCGGAGATCGATCTCGCCGCCATCGACTATGTGGTGATCAACCACGCCGAGGAGGATCACGCCGGTGCCCTGACCGAGCTGATGGCCCGCATCCCCGGCACCCCCATCTACTGTACCCACAACGCCATCGACTCCATCACTGGCCATCATCACCACCCGGAGTGGAACTTCCACCCGGTCAAGACAGGGGACAGCCTGGACATCGGCAACGGCAAGCAGCTGGTATTTATCGAGACCCCCATGCTGCACTGGCCCGACAGCATGATGACCTACATGACAGAGGATGCGGTGCTCTTCTCCAACGACGCCTTCGGCCAGCACTACTGCGACGAGCACCTGTTCAACGACGAAGTGGATCAGACCGAGCTGATGGAGCAGTGCCAGCGCTATTACGCCAACATCCTCACCCCCTTCAGCCCGCTGGTGACCGCCAAGATCAAGGAAGTGCTGGGCTTCAACCTGCCGGTGAGCATGGTGGCCACCTCCCACGGCATCGTCTGGCGCGAGGACCCCACCCAGATCATCCTGAAATACCTGGAGTGGGCCGACCACTATCAGGAAGATCGTATCACCCTCTTCTACGACTCCATGTCCAACAACACCCGCATGATGGCCGACGCCATCGCCCAGGGCATCCACGAGGTGGATCCGGGCGTGGCGGTGAAGATCTACAACGTGGCGCGCCACGACAAGAACGAGATCCTGACCCAGGTGTTCCGCTCCAAGGGGATACTGGTGGGCTCTTCCACCATGAACAACGTCATGATGCCCAAGGTGGCGGGCATGCTCGAAGAGATCACCGGCCTGCGCTTCCGTAACAAGCGGGCCTCGGCCTTCGGCAGCTACGGCTGGACCGGCGGCGCGGTGGACCGGATCCAGACCCGGCTGATGGATGCGGGCTTTGACATCAGCATCTCCCTCAAGGCCAAGTGGCGCCCGGATGGTTCCGCCTTGGCGGAATGCCGCGAGCACGGCCGCCAGCTCGCCCGTCAGTGGGCGCTGCATCCGCTGGACGCGCCCCGCCCGATCACCCCCACTCAGGCGGCGGTGACACCTGCCCCCCTGATGCCCGCTGCTGAGCCGAAAGCCGCAGCGGCTGTCGCCGAGTGGGATGACGACCAGGCCATGCTCTGCACCGTCTGCCAGTGGGTCTACGACCCGGCCCAGGGCGAGCCGGATCAGCTGGTTGCGCCGGGCACCCCCTGGGCCCAGGTGCCGGACAGCTTCCTCTGCCCGGGTTGCGGCATCGGCAAGGAGGTATTCGAACCCTGCGCCGTGGAGGCCTGTGTATGAACGCAGCAACGCAGAGTGACGCCGGCATCAGCCGGGAGATAGTGGTGATCGGCAGCGGCTTCGCCGCCCAGCAGCTGGTCAAGAGCCTGCGCAAGCTGGACGCCGAACAGCCCATCCGCCTTATCACCGCCGACAGTGGCGACGAGTACAACAAGCCCGACTTGAGCCACGTGGTGAGCCGGGGCTGCGCCGCCGCGGCCATGACCCGCCAGAGTGGCTGCGACTTTGCCGAGCAGCAGCGCATCGCGCTGCTACCCCACTGCCCGGTGCTCGGCATCGACCCTGCCCGGCGGTTGGTGCTGACCGAGCAGGGGGAATTCCCCTATGGCCGGCTGGTGCTGGCCACCGGCGCCAGTGCGGTACGCCCCGAGCTGCCGGGCAGCGAGCATCTGGTCACCCTCAACAGCCAGCAGGAGTATGCCGCCGCCGAGGGGGCAATCCAGCAGGCCCGCCGCATTCTGGTGCTGGGGGCCGGCCTCATCGGCTGCGAGCTGGCGATGGACATGGCGAGCGATGGCTGCGAGGTCACCCTGCTGGATCTGGCCGACAGCCCGCTGAGCACCCTGCTGCCCGCCGTCCTGACCCAGCCGCTGCAACAGGCGCTGCGCAGCCAGGGGGTCAGTCTGCAGTTCGGGACAGGTCTCGCCAGGATGGATGCCCAGCCGGGGGATGGCTGGCGTGTCACCCTGAGTGACGGCCGCATAAGCGAGCAGGATCTGGTGATCGCCGCGATCGGCCTGCGGCCGAATCTGGCCCTGGCCCGCGGGGCCGGGCTGGCCGTGGAGCGTGGCATCCTGGTCGACGAGCGGCTGCAGACCAGCGACCCCCATATCTTCGCGCTGGGGGATTGCGTGCAGTGGCAAGGTCAGCTGCTTCCCTTCCTGCAACCCATAGTACTGGGGGCCAATGCGCTGGCGCGCACCCTGCTCGGCACGCCGACCCCGCTGACCCTGCCGCCCATGTTGGTAAAGGTGAAGACGCCGCGCTACCCGCTGCAACTGGCCGGCCGCACCAAGGGCGAGGATCTCGCCTGGCAGTGCCGCTGGAACAGCCACGGCATGGTGGCCGAGGCGCGCGATGAAGCCGGCGAGCTGTGCGGTTTCGTGGTGGGGGGCGACCAGATGAGCGCCGCCTTCCCGCTGCTGCGTCAGCTGCCCCGTTAACCCCTTTTATTGCACCGGCCGGGTCGACCCGGCCACTCGAGGAGAACTGATATGGCCATGCAACTGATTCCGTCTCACTGGGTGGTGCGTCGCTCCACCCCCTTCTTCACCCGCCAGAATGTGCCCCAGGCCCTGCTCACCCACCACAACACCGCGGCCGGGGTGTTCGGCCAGCTCTGCGTGATGGAGGGCACCGTCACCTATCACGGCTTTGCCAACGAGCAGGCCGAGGAGCCCGAGGTGAGCCTGGTGATCCGGGCCGGGGAGTTTGCTACCAGCCCGCCCCAGTATTGGCACAGGGTCGAGCTGTCGGAGGATGCCCGCTTCAACATCCACTTCTGGGCCGAGCAGGCCGAATCCGACCAGCCGCTGTTCAACAGCCGCAAGGCATAAGGTTCAACCATGGGGAGGGGCATTGGGCGCAAATGCCCTCTCTGCCCATGCAGATCAAAACAGTCAACTCAGATGTCCGTTATCCTTGCCGCCAGTGGTGGATGAGGCAGTGAGGGAAACATGAGCGTGATCGAAGCCGTGACCATGGCCGCCAGCCTGGCCTATCTGGTGCTGCTGGCATGGCAGGCGCGATCGGGCTGGCCGTGGCGTCTTGCCCTCGGCCTGCTGCTCATGCTCTGGTTGCTGGCGGCGGACAGTCTGCTCTGGCTCGGCTTGGGGCTGGTGGCCGGCGCGCTTGCTCTCTGGCACCACCAGCGGCCGCTGCCCGCCCTCGAGGCGCTCGACGGTCAGCGGCTGCGAGCGCGTACACGCCAGCTGCTGTTGCTCTGCTGGGGGCTGGTGACGCTGCAGTACGGCCTGCATGTCTGGCAGCTGGGGCAGGGGATGAGCCCCTGGCTGGTGCGCCCTGACGTGGTGGACGGCTTCCTGCCCATCGCCGGCGGGCTCGGGCTGCGGGCCTGGCTCGGGCAGGGGCTGGTGGATCCGCACCATCCGGCGGCTACCGTGACTGTGCTGGTGCTCTCGCTGTCGGCCCTGCTGCTGGGACGGGCATTCTGTGCCTGGTTTTGCCCGCTCGGACTGGTGGGTGAATGGCTGCACGGCTTGCGCAGCCGATGGATAACGGGGGAGTGGACGCCGCCACGCTGGTTCGATGTCGTGCTGCGCGGCCAGAAGTTCATGGTGCTCGCTTTCCTGCTGTTTATCGTGCTGATCGCGGTGCCAGGCGCTGCCCTGCCCGGCTACTTCACCAGCCCCTACCATCAGGCGGCGGACATGAAGATGGGGGCCTTCTTCTTCAACCTGACCCTGATCTCGGGTCTGTGCCTTGGCTGGGTGCTGCTGCTCACCGCCACCTTCCGCCAGGGGTTCTGCCGCTATCTTTGCCCCTATGGCGCCTGGCTGGCCCTGCTCGGTCTATTGACGGTGCTGCGCATCCGCCGCGACCCGGCTCGCTGCCTGCGCAGTGCCGGCCACGATTGCGACAAGTGCAGCCGGGCCTGCCCGTCGCGCATCCAGGTGCACCAGCTCATCGCGGTGCGCAGCCTCGAGTGCACCAGCTGTCTGAGCTGCGTGGCCGCCTGCCCCAAGCGGGCCGATGCGCTGCATCTTGGCACGCCACGGCGCAGGCTCAGTCCTCCACGCTTGCTGGGGCTGCTCTGTCTGTTGCTGCTGGTGTTGCCACTGCTTTGTTATGGCCTGCTGGGGATCTGGGTCAGCCAGACACCGCTCGAGGTGCGGGCTCAGCTGCTGCAACTGCTGCCGCAGTTGACCCATTGAATACCGACACGCCGGTCAAAGGCGGTCTGCCCAGGGGGGGCCGGGCTGCCTGAAAATGCACCCAAATTTGATACCTGAGGGGGAGCAGGGTAAAGTCCCTTCCCCGACATGGCGGCTCTGCAGCCGTGCCGGGCCGGCAGTCAGCCCTGAGCGCACCTCGCTTCCCCTTCGAAGCAGCCAGCGCCGGGCGCCGGCACCTAGATGAGCGCGATCTACCATGACAACCGGCGTAGCAAATGCAACGGTCCGCGGTCGCGATCAGATCCACAATCGTCTTTGGAGAAGTAAATGGGACAGAAACCATCGTTGGTAGGCGGGGCATGCATCATTGCCGGCGTCTGTGTCGGGGCTGGCATGCTGGGTTTGCCGAGTGCGGGGGCAGGTGCCTGGACCCTCTGGTCGGTACTGGCCATCACCCTGACCATGATAGTGATGACAGTCTCCGGCTGGATGCTGCTGGAGTCCTATCAGGGTTATCCGCTGCGCGTGTCGTTCGATACCGTCACCCGTGAGCTGCTGGGGGAGAAGGTCAACGCCTTCAACAACCTCACCGTCTATTTCGTCGGCGGCATCCTGCTCTACGCCTACATCACCTCGGCCGGCCTCATCATAGACGGCATGACCGGCATCGGCAGCCAGTGGGCTTCCATCCTGTTTACCCTGGGCTTCTCCGGCCTGGTGTGGCACTCCACCCGGGCGGTGGATCGCATCTCCGTGGTGCTGGTCATCGCTATGGGGCTGAGCTTCGTGTTTGGCATCTCCGGGCTCTCCATCAACATCAAGCCGACCCTGCTGTTCGACACCCTGAGCCAGCATGCCAGCTATGCCCCCTATGCGCTGGCCATGTTGCCGGTGGCGCTCACCTCGTTCGGCTATCACCACTCTGTCTCCTCCATGCGCGCCTACTACGGTGAGGAGCGCCGTGCCCGCTACGCCATCCTCGGCGGCACCGCCATCGCGCTGCTGTTCTACCTCATCTGGCTGGTGAGCGTGTTCGGCAACCTGCCGCGCAGCGAGTTCGGGCCCGTGGTGGCGCAGGGCGGCAACGTCGACGTGCTGCTCAAGGCGCTGGCTTCGGTGATTGAATCCGAGGCGGTCGCCAGCGCCCTCAACGCCTTCTCCATGGCGGCGATCCTCTCCTCCTTCATCGGAGTGGGGCTGGGGGTGTTCGACTATCTGGCGGATCTGTTCAAGTTCGACAACAGCCGCCAGGGCCGCGCCAAGTCGTGGGCCGCCACCTTCCTGCCGCCGCTGCTGCTCTCCCTGCTGTTCCCGTTCGGCTTCCTGATGGCCATCGGCTACGCGGGCGCCGTGGCCACCCTGTGGACCTGCATCATCCCGGCGCTGCTGGCCTGGAAGGTGCGGGCCGGCAAGCAGGAGGGCAAGGACGAGGGTTTCCGCGCACCGGGCGGCATGCCGATGATCGTCGGCGTCTTCCTGTTCGGGGTGCTGACCGCCGCCTTCCACCTGCTCAACATGGCGGGCCTGCTGCCGGTCTATACCGGCTGAAGGGGTTGAATCTCCCCGGTCTGCCGCGGCAGGCTGCGACAAAAAACGGCGCCTGATGGCGCCGTTTTGCATGCCAGATTGTGACTCAGACAGACAGGTTGGGGTTGGGCGGGCTGGCCGGCTGGCGGGTGTGCACTATAGTTTGGTTCTTTTTGGAGCCAAAAATAGGAGCTGGCTATGGCATGGACTATCGATGATTCTCAACCTCGCATCCTCTACAACAAGGACAAGCACGTAGCCGTGACGGCGTCGGCCATGAGCAAATACCACGAGTGGCGGCGGGAGATAGTGCGAGGCACGGACCCCAAGAACGCCGCCGACAAGGTGGGCGACATGCACTACGAACAGCTGGGCGGCAAGCACAAGGGGATCTACACGATCCGCCTCAGTCAGGAGCACAGGGTCGCCTTTACCATCAACAGCACCCTGCAGCAGGTCAGCGTAATCAGCATTGGTGGCCATTTTCCGCCGGGCTGAGTGGTCTGGTTGCGTGCAAAAAGGCGCCTGATGGCGCCTTTTTTATTGGCTTTCAGCCGCCACAGCGTGGTCAGCAGTGGGTCATGCGGCATTGCTGTGGGCGAGTCAGATCTGGCCAATCTCGCGGGCGGCATGTACCAACTGCTCCAGCTGATGATGGATCTGGCCGCGATCGAGTTGTTGTAGTGGCTGACGACTCCAGAGTACCGGGGTCAGGCTATCCGGATCGAATGCCAGAACCGGTTTGCAAGGGTCCTGGCTAAACAGGTTCTGGGCTGCGGCTTGTGCGCTGGTGGCGGCTTCCAGGCGGGTAAACATCAGTAGGTAGTTGGCCGGGTGTTCGGTCAGGTGGTAGGTATGCTCGCCGATCTGCAGGGTGGTGACGCTCTCTTCCTGTGCTGGCATGGGGAGAGAGAGGGAAAGAAACAGCTGATGGAGGGCTGCGTGATAAAGAGGGTTCATCGAGGGCTCCAAGTTGGTGATGGGGCAATTAGAGCAGCTCACCGGTGACGACACTGTTAATGGTGGCTCTGTTTTTTTAGCTTTCCGGCTGGTGGGGTGGTGTGCCGCGTTCAGTGCAAAAATCCCGACCACTCGCGATAGTCCGCACCCACTGCCTCTCCTAGACTGGCCACGACACATCACGAGAAGATAAACGCCATGCAGATTCAAACACATACCAGCGGCTTGCAGGCCGTCGCCCAGCATAATGACGCTACAGCGGAGGTTGGCCGACTGGGCCAGCTGGAGGCTCGTCAGGTTGCTACCAGTCAGGATGCCCTTCAGCTGGGCAACCGCAGTGAACCGCAAAAAGGACAGGGGCTGCTGGCCCGTTTGGGGGCCCAGTTGGCTCGTCCGTTTGTGGCGCTGAAAGAGTGGATCGGCAATCTGCTGGGGGCCCGTAGCGAAGCGCCCGCACACTCTGCCCCACCGGCAGACAGCCTCTCCCTGGTCGATCAAAAGCGTCTGCTGCTGCAAAAGGCATTGCCCTTTACCCTGGGCGGTCTCGATAAGGCGAACGAGCTCAATAACATAGATGCACAGCAGTTGGGGCTGGAACATGCCCGGCTGGCGACAGGCAATGGCGCTCTGCGCTCGCTGGCAACCTCACTGAACGGGATCAAGGATGGCTCCATGCGGCAGGAGAGCCAAACCTTGGCGGCCGGGTTGCTTGAACGTCCCATCGCCGGCATCCCGCTCCAGCAATGGGGGACTGTGGGTGGCAAGGTGACGGAGTTGATCGCCAACGCGACTCCGGAGCAGTTACAAGAGGCAATGAGCCAGCTGCACGCCGTGATGGCGGAAGTGGCCGACCTGCAACGCGCGGTCAAGGCCGAAGTTGCCGGTGAACCATTGCCAGCTGCCACCAGTGCCGAGGTTGTGGTGGCCCCACATGGTGAGGCCAAGCCTGCCGCCCGTGAAACCGTCGCCATGGCGCGCCAGACCGAGGTCACCGGTTACAAGCAGGCGCTGGAGCTCATCAGCTACCAGGCCAGCTATCTGCTGCGGGATCAGGTTTCGACCGAGGTTACCCTGAGCAGTGATGACCTCAACGCCTTGCACCAACACATTGCCGATGGCTCCATCAATGGCTCCCATATGGCCAAGCTGCAAACCCGAGGTGATCTGCAGATCCTGCGTACATTGGCGCTCTCTCTTGCGAGCGGCAGCGATGCCAATGGCGCTTCTCTGGGCAATGCACTCGACAGTCTCGCCTCGGCGCGTCCCAACCAGCGGTTGGTGCTGGGCGGTCTGATGCAGTTTGCAGGTCAGACCGACCAGGCATGGGCAGACCAGACCGCCGGCAAGCCGGAAGATCGACTCGATGCAGGGGCGCGACTGCGCTTTGACACCGGCCACATGAAGGCTGAACTGGCCCGCCTTGATGACAGTGCGGCTCGGCAGGTACTGCAACAGCTGGAGGGGGATTTTGGTGATCGAGCCAAGGCTATCTGTGATTTCGCGGTGGCACAGGTCTCTACCTTTGCCGACAGCGAGAGCAGCCCGGAAGCCGTGTTGGTCTCCCGCTTGACCCGTATGGGCAATCTGGTGGGCAGCCTGACCGACGAACTCAAGGCACGCCTTCAGCTGCCCGAGTCAGCACGCGGTGAGCCGACCATGATCGACTCCGTCAGCCAGCTGACTCCGCTGGAGCTGGCGGCTCTGGCCCATATCGGTGTCGGGGCCGACTATCTGTAACAAGCTTGCTCGTTACCCGTAAGGCAAGATTCATGGCGTTAAAACGGACACCTTCTGGTGTCCGTTTTTTTATGGAGAATGAGCCGGTTGTAAAGTTACGGCCGGTAGCGGGCGGCGGTGATGAACTGGCCGAAGGTCTCGCACCAGATGATCACGCTGTCATAGTCGGCCGGGTTCACATCGGCAGGCAGGGGGACGATAAAGTTGTCGAAAGTCTTCACCGGCCCGATCTTCACCATCTTCTCCTTCTGGCGGGCAAAGTCGGCCTCGGTCTCGACGAAGGTGGGCGACAGGTAGAGCTGGTAGTCGGGGCCAGGCGCCAGCCTGCCCATCAGGCTGATGGCATCGGGCCCTATGCTGACCTGCCCTTCGCCCCAGTGCAGCCGGTCGCTGTCTTGCAGATCCCGGCGAAAGGTGCCGTGAAAGCTGGCCTGAGCCTGCCGGGCGGCAACCTGCTCGTTGGCGGGGGCGGGCGGGGCGATCAGGATCGGCAGGGCATAGATGCCGGCCGCAAAGCCGGCGGCGCCCACCAGCAGATGGCTGGCCAGCAGCAGGGTCAGGGTCTTGCGTTGCATAGTGTCTCGGTCGTTGATTAATTGATGGCTCCACCCTACCAGCAGGCCGCCGTCATGCCCAGCCCGGGAGGAGGGCATGACGGTGGTTGCTCGGGCATCGCGTTGGCGGGGCTTACTGGATGCTGACCGAGAGGGTGTGGGGCACCTGCTCGCCACGGCGGGCGGAGGCGCGCATCTGATAGACCTGGATCAGGTACTTGCCGGAGGCGGGCAGGGCACCTTGCCACTGGCCATCGCCATCGTTGCGGCCCAGCGCCTCGGCCTGACCGGGTTGGGCACCGGGGGCGAAGACGTTGAAGTTGGCGTTGCTGCTGCCGCCGATCTTGACCGTCATGGTCTGGCCCGCCTTGGCCACCAGGGTGTAGTGGATGGTGTCGTAACCCGCGAAGCTGCCCTTGAGCTGGGCGCTGTGGGCCCCCTTGGCAAACTGCACCGGGACCGTGGTGATCTTGTCGGCGGCCTGCGCACCGGCGGCGGCCATGGTGACGGCCAGCAGGGCGGCCTGAATTGCTCGTTTCATCGTTGCACCTCGTGAAGGGGCCCTGTCACCCTGGCAGAGCCGCCCTGACAAGATATGACTAAATCGGCGGGCTGGCTATCCGGGTGGTGGTCGGGTCAGATGTGTCGATGGGGCAGATGTGGTGCGAACGGGTGAGATACCTGGCGACCCTATCCTCGCATGTTGCAGCGCAAGGCAAGCGACGGTCGCGCGGGTTGTTAAAGCCGGGCGCAGCTGACTGGCCCGGCTTGGTGTTCACTCCCTTTACCGCACCAATCTGTGCGCGGGCAGGATTAGGGGTTGAAGCTGCGGGTGATCTTCAGCTGATGAATCCCGCCGGAGCACTGGGCATCATTGCCCCAGGCGCTGACCGGCAGGCCGCGTTCCAGCGCCAGCAGGGCCATCTCGAACATGCCTCTGCCGGGGTAATCATTCAGGTTCTTGAAGACATGGAAGCTCGTGCTGCCCTGCTCATAATTCTTTTCCCATGAAATCACCACCGCATTGCCGGCGTCGGGGCCGCCACTGGCCGATTTGATATAGCCGGCATGCACATCGGTCAACATGACCCGATCAAGACACTGCACGTCGACCCGGTAAGTGGCCAAGGCACTGGTAGATAACATCAGGGTGGACAAGGCGGCCAACATAACGAATTTCTGTTTCATTATCATTCTACACATCTCCATCTGTGTGTTTTGGGTGAATGGCGGAAATTAAAATGGGGAGGTGGAAAAGGCCATGTCTATTTAATTTTGATAAGTCTGATGTTGATTTTATATATTGATTTTTGATTGACCTGTTTGGATTATGCATTTTGGTTTAACGATAACCAATTGATTTTCAATGGTTTGTTTTTGAATGTGGATGTCACCATTTTTCATCATCACGGTGAGATGAAAGATCGCGGGATATATAAAATAACGCCATTTTAATGCTGCGTTGTTTATTTTTAGGTATGTCTTGGCATAAAAAACAGCTCGATTGATGAGGCGCAACAAGAAGAAATGGGGCGTACCAAATATCTTTTGTGGTTATTGCTATCCATCAGCCAGCTTGCATATGAATTTGGATGATCGGTAGAGAGGCAGGCTTATCTTCGCGCGTATTCGATGATGGCTGTCGAGCAAGAGAAGCCGCTGGCGGGCATATCCCGTGCAGCCCTGAACTAAGACGCTGTAGGCGCGATGGCAATCCGATACCCTATGGCTCGGATTCTTCTTTTATCACGGGAATGGGACATGCTGATCATCTTCAGTGGTTTGCCGGGCAGCGGAAAAAGCACCATAGCACGGGCTCTGGCCCAGCGGTTGAGGGCCGTCTACCTGCGCATCGATACCATAGAGCAGGCCATTCGTGCCGCTGAGCAGGCAGATAACGAGATGGGGTCCGCCGGTTATTTCGTCGCCTATGGGCTGGCTCGAGAGAACCTGGCACTTGGCTCGATCGTCATCACGGATTCAGTTAACCCCATCCAGCTCACTCGGGATGCTTACCACGACATCGCCCTCTCGGTCGGGGTGCCCTGTCTCGATGTCGAGGTGATCTGCTCCAATCTGAAGTTGCACCGCGAACGGGTCGAAAACCGGACGGTGGATATCGAGGGGCTGGCATTGCCGGATTGGCAGGCGGTGATCGACCGCGACTATCAACCCTGGGGCAGTGAGCGTCTGGTACTGGATAGCGCCACCTTGTCGGTCACCCAGAGCGTGGAAAAGATTGTCGCCGCGTTGGCACAGGAATCGTAGGTTCGATTAGCGCTGCCTAATTGGACGATTGAGAGGCTTTGATGGCGGTTGTTGCCGTGAAGCAGGATCGGCCAGCCAGAGGGAGAAATTCGGCTGGCCATTATGGCGATTAGAATGGAAGGCCTCCATTGATGGGAATCAAGAACCCCATGCTGTAGTCTTTTGACGCACTTCCATAGTATCCACTAGCCACCACAAATACTTGTCCTGTAGATCCATCGAGAGGTTGGCTATCAATCACACCATACCCCGGTGTTATTTTTTGAGCATCGCGAAGGCAAAAATGAGCAGTTTTTCTTGGTTCAAGAACAAATGGAGTGTTGAGGCCCGGAATAATGTTCCAAGGGACAAAAGTACCATTAAAATTCTCACCATTTTTACCATATATTTTTACTGATACTTGAGCTGGCTCTCCAGAAACATTTGATATCTTAATACATGTCTGACCTACTTGCTCCAAGGTATAAAAGTCTGGAATTATTGCTGACCCTGCGAATGAAAAACTAGGTACAAGTAGTAGTGCTCTGGCTAAATATTTCATGTTAATCTCCTATGCATAATAAAGCATTTGATATGGTACGTTAATTAATGTTTTTAGTAAGTATCCATATGAGGGATGTTTTGTTATCTCGTAAAGAGATATATGAGAAATATATTGGTAGCAAAGGATGTGGATCCCGGAATCTATCCACTTTGCTGGCAAAGGCGTCATGGGTCAGATTAGCGAGTTATCAGTCGGATGACTGATATGCTGTTTTTCCACCTATTCCTGCCAATCAGCTGGCGGCCAGAAAATTGGAAAATTCGGTTGGCCGTTATGAGGGGGGAATCCATTTACGCGAAAGTCCGATTACGCCTGACGGCTAATCGAACCTACAGACTAATTGAATATACGGGTTTCGTGAGATCTCACTCAATTTATAAGTGAGATCTTCTATATAATTAAACAGCTTGTAATTAATTAGGTGTTAGTTTATATGCTTGGATGTTTTAGTAATCACGTTGAATATATAGGTTATATCGTACTCCCTAATGGAAGGGACTTTAATCAGTATTATACTCGAGACAGGATAACCGATACGATTGAGTTTGATATGGAAGTATTCAGGTATTTTGTTAACGCAATTGAGTCAATGAACAATGTTATTGATTATATTTATTTTGATAACTATGACGAGCTTTTTGAACATGTGTCATTGGATGAATTTAGAAGACGTATCCTAAAAGAATATCCATCAATGTCTAAATTAAGTGATTTGGCAAATGCCTATAAACATAGTGTTAGAGCAAAAACAAAGGGAGGAAGAACAATTATAAAGGAGGATAAAATAAAATCGGCAGAGATGAATGTGGTAGAAATCAAGGCAGATCTTACCATTTCTGCGGCGAAAATATCATCTACAACTAAAATAACATCACACTTTAGGGCGGAATATTACGAAGTTTTTCTCGAAAACTTTTCATATTGGTTAGACTATTTTAAGGCTGGAAATAGAAATGCGAAGTTAAGAGCGATTTTAGATGTGGGTCTCGGTAAATAGTTTTTAAATTTATAGGTTATTCTATGTTTATTTATTCTTGAGTATGAAAATTCTTCCATATTCGCAATCTTCCCTAAAGCATAAATAATACTTTCTGAACAGAATCACGCCAATTAAAAACGGCGCCTCGCGGCGCCGTTTTTAATATCACTAACCCAACCAGGATCACTGCAGCAGGGAGATATCCGCCACTTGCAGGAAGAGGTTGCGCAGGTTGTTCAGCAGTGCCAGACGGTTGGCTTTGAGGGCCTCGTCGTCGGCCATCACCATCACCTCGTTGAAGAAGGTGTCGACCGGCTCGCGCAGGGCGGCCAGACGGGTGAGGGCAGCCTGATAGCCACCGGCAGCGAACAGCGGGGCCAGTTCGGCTTGCAGTTCGGCAACCTGGGTGGCCAGCGCCTTCTCGGCGGCATCGACCAGCAGTTCCGGTTTGACGACAGTCGGCAGCTCGCCTTCGACCTTGGCCAGAATGTTGCTCACGCGCTTGTTGGCGGCAGCCAGTGCCAGTGCGGCATCCAGGGTGCGGAAGTAGCTGACGGCCTTGACGCGGCGATCGAAGTCGAGCGGACGGGTCGGGCGGCGGGCCAGTACGGCCAGCACCACGTCGGCACCGATGCCTTCGTCCTGATAGGCGGCACGGAAGCGGCCCAGCATAAAGTCGACCACGTCGGTGACGACGGTTTTGTTGGTCAGCTTGTCACCGTAGACGCGTACCGCTTCTTCAACCAGTTCAACCAGATCCAGATCCAGCTGCTTCTCGGTCATGATGCGCAGGGCACCGATGGCGGCGCGACGCAGGGCGAACGGGTCCTTGTCACCCTTCGGCAGCATGCCGATGCCGAAGATACCGGCCAGGGTGTCGAACTTGTCGGCCAGCGCGACGGCGCAGGCAACCAGACCGGACGGCAGGGCATCGCCGGCAAAGCGCGGCATGTACTGCTCGTTGAGGGCCACGGCCACTGCTTCGTCTTCGCCATCGTGACGGGCGTAGTGCATCCCCATGACACCCTGGGTGTCGGTGAACTCGCCGACCATGTTGGTCATCAGGTCACACTTGGAGAGCAGGCCGGCACGCTTGGCCTGAGCCACGTCGGCGCCGATACGCTCGGCAATAAAGCCGGCGACGGTCTCGATGCGCTCGACCTTGGCCTTGACGGTGCCCAGCTGTTGCTGGAACAGCACGGTTTCAAGGCGCGGCAGGCGGGAGGCCAGGGTCTGCTTGAGGTCGGTCTTGAAGAAGAACTCGGCGTCAGAGAGACGGGGGCGCACCACCTTCTCGTTGCCGCTGATGATCTGGCTCGGGTCTTTGGACTCGATGTTGGTGACGAAGATGAACTTCGGCAGCAGCTTGCCGTTCTTGTCGTAGACCGGGAAGTACTTCTGGTCACCCTTCATGGTGTGAACCAGGGCTTCAGCGGGAACGGCCAGGAACTTCTCTTCGAAGTTGGCGGTCAGCACCACAGGCCACTCGACCAGTGCGGTGACCTCTTCCAGCAGGGCGTCGTCCAGATCGGCCACGCCACCGAAGGCGGCAGCGGCCGCTTCGGCGTCAGCCTTGATCTTGGCCTTGCGCGCCATGAAGTCGGCAATCACCATGCCGCGCTCCTGCAGGATCTGCGGGTACTGGCTGGCGTTGTCGATGGTGAACTCGCTCTCACCCATGAAGCGGTGACCGCGGATGGTGCGGGCAGAGTCGATACCCAGAATGTGAGCGGGCACCAGTTCCCCATCCAGCAGCAGGGTCACGGTAAAGACCGGACGCACGAACTGGATGGTCTTGTCGCCCCAGCGCATCATTTTCGGGATGGGCAGCTTGGCCAGAGCAGAGGCAACCAGTTCGCCCAGCAATTCTTTGGCCGGACGGCCTTCGACCTTGGCGGTGTGAACCAGCCACTCGCCCTTGTCGGTGACCAGACGCTCGGCCTGCTCGACGGTGATGCCGTTGCCACGGGCCCAGCCTTCGGCAGCCTTGGTCGGCTTGCCTTCGGCATCGAACGCCTGGGCCACGGCCGGGCCGCGCTTCTCGACGCTCTTGCTCGGCTGTTCGCCAGCCAGTGCGTGCACCTTCAACGCCAGACGGCGCGGGGAGGCAAACCACTCGACGTCGCCGAAGGCCAGATCGGCCTTGGTCAGCTCGGCTTTGAAGTTGTCGGCAAAGGCTTCGGCCAGGGAGCGCAGGGCTTTGGGCGGCAGCTCAGCAGTACCGATCTCTACCAGAAATGTATGTTGTGCCATGTCCGTTCCTTAACCTTGCTTGTTCTCACTGCGCTCACGCATGTCGTCGCTACGTTGGCACATCGGGAAGCCCAGCGCTTCGCGGGAGGCGTAGTATGCCTCTGCCACGGCCTTGGTCAGGGTGCGAATGCGCAGGATGTAGCGCTGACGCTCGGTGACCGAGATGGCCTTGCGGGCATCCAGCAGGTTGAAGGAGTGAGCGGCTTTGAGGATGCGCTCGTAGGCAGGCAGCGGCAGCGGTTTTTCCAGTGCCAGCAGATTCTGGGCTTCCTTCTCGTACTGCTCGAAGCAGTGGAACAGGAACTCCACATCGGCGTGTTCGAAGTTGTAGGTGGATTGCTCCACCTCGTTCTGGTGGAACACGTCGCCGTAGGTGGTCTTGCCCAGCGGGCCGTCAGACCAGACCAGATCGTAGACGCTGTCAACGCCCTGGATGTACATGGCCAGACGCTCGAGACCATAGGTGATCTCGCCGGTAACCGGCTTGCACTCGAGGCCGCCAACCTGCTGGAAGTAGGTGAACTGGGTCACTTCCATGCCGTTCAGCCACACTTCCCAACCCAGACCCCAGGCACCCAGCGTCGGGTTTTCCCAGTTGTCTTCCACGAAACGGATGTCGTGGATCTCGGGATCCATGCCCAGCTCTTTCAGGGAGCCCAGATAGAGTTCCTGAATGTTGTCGGGGGAAGGCTTGATGATCACCTGGAACTGGTAGTAGTGCTGCAGGCGGTTCGGGTTTTCACCGTAGCGGCCGTCAGTCGGACGGCGGGACGGTTGCACGTAGGCGCAGGCGATGGGCTCGGGGCCCAGGGCGCGCAGGCAGGTCATGGGGTGAGAAGTACCGGCACCCACTTCCATATCCAGAGGCTGAATGATGGTACAGCCCTGGCGGGACCAATAGTCCTGCAGCTGCAGGATCAGGCCCTGAAAGGTTTTGACATCGAATTTTTGCATAATATTTTTCGCGCGAAATGAAATCAGAGCAAGATTTGCTGAATGTGAACCGAAGGAGTATACCGTCTGGCATGGTCGGATAATAGGCGAAATTACAGCGGATTAATGTGATGGCGCTGCGCCGGGCCTGGGCGGGAGGGGTTGTCGGCACTCCCATGCCCGGGTTGGCATCGACCCCGGGGATTGGATGAAATGACAGGAGAGAGGGAATGGAGTTGCGTTGCGCCTGGGTGACCAAGGACCCGGAATACATCGAATACCATGACAAACAGTGGGGGAGGCCGGTCCATGACTCGCGCGAGCTGTTTGCCAAGCTTTGCCTCGACGGCCAGCAGGCGGGGCTGTCGTGGATCACCATCCTGAAGCGTACCGAGAGCTACCATCGCGCCTATGCCGACTTCGATCCGGTGCGCATCGCGCAGTTCGACGAGCAGGATGTGGAGCGGCTGATGCAAGACAGCGGCATCATCCGCAACCGGCTCAAGGTGCAGTCGATCATCAAAAATGCCCGCGCCTATCTGGCGCTGGAGGCCGAAGGCATCGACTTTGTCGATTATCTGTGGGGCTTCGTGGGCGGCGCCCCCATCGTCAACCAGCGCCAGGGCAACGGCGACATTCCGGCGACCTCAGCGGAGTCGGATGCCATGTCGAAGGCGCTCAAGAAACTCGGCTTCAACTTCGTCGGCAGCACCATCTGCTACGCCTTTATGCAGGCGGTGGGGATGGTGAACGATCATCTCGTCACCTGCCCCTGCCACGCCGAATGCCAGCAGGGGCCTGCGCGCCAATAAACCGGGCGCAAGGTAAAAGAGAAGGGAGGCTGATGCCTCCCTTCTGTATCTTGAGCCCAGAATTATCCGGGCTGAAGGGTGTGAGTCAGCGCCTCGCACACCTCGTCGCTGCTCATCAGCCGCACGAAGGGGCCGGCCAGGGTGGCGTTGTGATGGGCGATGATCTGGGGGGCGACCAGCTGCGGGGTATCCATGCAGGTGTGGGCATCGCTGACCAGTACCACGGCGTAGCCGAGATCCGCTGCCGCCCGGCAGGTGGTATCTATGCAGTACTGGGTCTTCATGCCGGTGACGAGCAGGGTTTGTACCCCGCGCTGCTGCAGCCAACTATCGAGGGCGGTGCCGTGAAAGGCACTTGGTCGCTGTTTGTCGAACACGAGGTCGGCTGCGGTCACGGCCAGCTCGGGCACCAGTTGCCAGAGGGGGCTGCCCGCGGCGATGGGGCTACCGGCCGGGCCCGTGTGACGTACCGCCAGTACTGGGATGCCGGCACTATGGGCGGCATCGGCAAGCCGGTTGATGTTGGCCAGTAGCTGTGGGCCGGCATGGGGCGCCTCCGGGCCATGCAGCAGGCCGACCTGCATGTCGATGATGAGCAGGGCGGAATGGGCGAGTGAAGACATGGGCTGGCTCCGTTGTGGGGGAGCCCCACTCTGGCGGTAATGTCACCGGGTCGGCAACCCGCATCTGGGGGGCGTGGGCCTATGTGTTGTTCGCGCTGACTGTGAAACGTCAGCGAGGTTCGGGGCGCATTCCTCTGCCCGAGCGGCAGCCATGCGTGGCAGATGGGGGATCTGCATCGACAGCGTCACACCTTGGCACACCTCTGGGGTAGAATGCGCCCTCTTTGGATTTGAGTCGGTTTTTTTAGAGGTTTTTCATGCATTTCAAGACAATCGTTCCCGCCGTTGCTCTGGCCGTCGCCCTGAGCGGCTGTACCACCAACCCCTATACCGGCGAGTCCCAAACCTCCAAGGGCGCCTGGGGCGCACTGGCGGGCGCCGCTGCGGGTGCCGCCGTGGGTGCGCTCTCCTCCAGCAAGGGTGACCGCAAGAAGGGGATCCTGACCGGCGTGGCCGCCGGCGCCGCGTTGGGTGGCGGTATCGGCTACTACATGGACGTGCAGGAAGCCAAGCTGCGCGAGAAGCTGCAAGGCACCGGCGTCAGCGTGACCCGTAACGGTGATCAGCTGATCCTCAACATGCCGAACAACGTCACCTTCGACAGCTCCAGCGCCCAGTTGAAGGCCGCCGGTGCCAACACCCTGTCCGGCGTGGCCATGGTGGTCGCCGAGTTCGACAAGACCCGCCTGAACGTGGTCGGTCACACCGACAGCACCGGCTCTCGCGAGCTGAACATGAAGCTCTCCGCCCAGCGCGCCGATGCCGTCGCCGCCCAGCTGATCGGCCAGGGTGTGACCGGCAGTCGCATCGCTACCAGCGGCGTGGGCCCGGATCAGCCGGTCGCCACCAACAGCACAGCCGAAGGCAAGGCCCAGAACCGTCGGGTGACCATCACCCTGACCCCGACCGCCTAAGCGGCCCGGTTCGCAGCCATGAAAAAGGCCCCGCCAGCGATGGCGGGGCCTTTTTATATTGGGGCCGTTGCGAGCAATGGCGCCTTGTTTTTTGCCCTCTTCTCCCCTTGCGGGAGAAGGGACGGGGATGAGGGGATAACTGCCTCTTAGACCGCCGCAGTCAGCTGCACTTCCACCTTGTAGCCTTCGTGGGCCAGACGGGCCTGTACGCAGGCGCGCACGGGGGCGGTGTTGGCGTCAGGGGAACCAGGCATCCCGCCCGGCTTAGACGGCGGCAGTCAGCTGCACTTCCACCTTGTAGCCTTCGTGGGCCAGACGGGCCTGTACGCAGGCGCGCACGGGGGCTGTGTCGGCGTCAGGGGAACCAGGCATCCCGCCCGGCTTAGACGGCGGCAGTCAGCTGCACTTCTACCTTGTAGCCTTCGTGGGCCAGACGGGCTTGTACACAGGCTCTCACCGGTGCGGTGCCCGCCGGAATCCAGGCATCCCACTGCTCGTTGAAGGCGGCGATGTCTGCAATGTCCTTGAGATAGATGTTGGCCATCAGGATCTTGTCGACGCTGGAGCCATTGGCTTCCAGCAGGCGCTGCAGGCTGGTCAGCACTTCGCGGGTCTGCTGGTGAATATCGGCGGTGTCGGTGGCGGGCACTTCCACCACGTAGAGGGTACCGTTGTGAATGACCACGTCAGACCAACGCTGGGTGGTGCCGATTCGGGTAATAGCTGGCATGGATTGCTCCGGTAGTGTGGCTCATTGACCCTTGCGGATCAGATAGCGGTAAGGGGCCTGCTCTGTCTCGCTGGCGACCAGGGTGTGATCCATGAAGCGGCAGAAACTGGGAATGTCGCGGGTGGTTGAGGGATCGTCGGCACTGACCAGCAGGGTCTCCCCGTCAGCCATCAGCCGCACTTTTTTACGCACCATCATGACAGGTTCGGGACAACGAAGCCCGATTGCGTCCAACTCGTGAGTCGCGTCGCAGAATAAAGCACTCATCAATAATCAACCTTCAACCAAATCAGCTGCCAATGATACTCGCGGCGAAAAAATAATCAAACGACCTGGGCTGTCAACAGCATATGTAACCAAAGTGTTATCAGGCCCTACCCACACCCCGCCGTATGAGTAATATAAAAATTGAACCATATTCAACAAGGAGGTGTGAATATGCAGGTCTCCTACGGCAGATTACAAGCCTACGCAGGCATGGGGTTCTTGTCTTTCGCCATGATAGTGATGGGCAGCCCGATCGGTAACACCGGCACCTGGTTCGGTTCCATGGTGATGATCGGACTGGGGCTTTGGATCGAGCTCAGCGATTACTACGACGAGGATGAGGACGAAAACGATCAATCCTGACCCCAAGACTCTCACGATGACAAAGGCGGATATCTCATCCGCCTTTGTCGTTTCTGGCCGCAGCGAAAAGCGTCAGCGGGTCGAGCGCATGGCCCGCTCCAGATGCAGGGCGGTCAGCTGCGGGTTGGCTCTGGGGTCGTTGAAGAAGTTGCTCAGTACATCCATGATCGCCTGGCGCATGTTGGTCGGCGTCGCCATCCCCTCGGCCATGCTGGGCAGCAGGTTGCCCTCTCGCTCCGCCTGCAGGAAATCCTGGTAGGAGCGCACGGCGCAGCGGTCGAACTTGCTCATGTCCGGTTTGACCAGTGCCGGGATCGAACCCTTCACCCGGTTGAACTCCTGCTGGAAGCGCGGCGTCATCAGCAGCTGGGCCAGTTCGCCCTGGGCCTGCAGCTGGGCGGGATTCCGCTGCTTGAACATGGCGATGGAGTCGAGGTTGTAACTGAACAGCCCCTGGCTGCCGGGGCTCGGCAGGCACTCGATATCCTCGCCGGGCCGATAGTTGCCGGCGCTCAGCTCGCCCTTTACCCAGTCCCCCATCACCTGCATGGCGGCGCCGCCGCTCTCCAGCAGGTTGGTGGCCTGGTGCCACTTCAGGCCGGCGTATTTCTCCGGCACATAGCCGCGCAACTGCTGGAAGCGGGTCAGCACCCGCACCATGTCGGGACCGGTCAGGGTGGCGCTGTCCTGTTCCACGAACGCCTTGCGGTAGAACGCTTTGCCGCCTTCGCCGAGCGCCACCGTTTCAAACAGCACTGCCAGCTGCCAGGGCTCATTGCCGATGGCGAGCGGGGTGATCCCTTTCTCCTTGAGCCGGTCGGCCACGGTTATGAACTGGGCCCAGCTGGTGGGCGGGGTCAGCTTGTTGCGCTCGAAGATCTTGCGGTTGAGCCACAGCCAGTTGACCCTGTGGATGCCGGTGGGTACCGCCATCAGGGCGCCGTTCTGGCTGAGGGTCTCCCGCACCATGGGCGGCAGCTGGGGATACCAGCCGAGGTGTTCGGCCATGGGGCTGAGATCGCGTAGGAAGCCGAGTCCGGCCCACTCCCGCAACTCGAACCCCTTGAGGTGGGCAGCCTCCGGTGGGTTGGCCGCCAGGGCCCGGCTTTTCAGCACCGTCATGGCGCTCTTGCCGCCGCCCCCTTGCACCGCGAAGTCGTTCCACTGGTTGCCCTGCTCGGTCCATTCTGACTTGAGCACCTCCACCGCCTTGGCCTCGCCGCCAGACGTCCACCAGTGCAGCACCTCCACCTGGGAGGCGCTTACAGGCAGGGAGAGCAGGGCGACAATTGCAAACGGGAACAACTTCATAAGGTTACTGCCTTGGTAGGGAGAGGGTGGCCTGCAAGCCGCCCTGCGGACGATTTTCCAGCACCAGATCGCCGCCGTGGGCGTGGGCTATGTTGCGGGCAATGCCCAGACCCAGGCCGGTGCCGGCCAGATCCGTGCTGAGCCGGTAGTAGGGCTCGAAGATGCGTTCGAACTGATCTTCCGGCAGGCCGGGTCCCTCGTCCATGATGAACAGGATCAGCATTTCCTCGTCGTCCATGATGATGATGCGCACTTTCTGGCCGTACTTGATGCCGTTGTCCACCAGGTTGCCGATGCAGCGCTTGAGGGCAAGCGGCTTGCCACGGTAGGGCTGCTTGCAGTGGCCCTCGATGGTCAGCCGCTCGTCGTGCAGGTTCATGGCCTCCGCCATCTGTTCCAGCATGGCGTCGATGTCGAGCTGCTCGATGTTCTCGTGGATGTCGGTGTCCTTCACCGTCTGCAGCGCCCCCTTCACCATCAGTTCCAGCTCGTCCAGATCCTTGTTGAACTTGGCGATCTGCTGCTCGTCATCGAGCAGCTCGACCCGCAGTCGCAACCGGGTGATGGGGGTCTTGAGGTCGTGGGAAATGGAGCTGAACAGCCGCTCTCTATCGTCGATATAGCGGCGGATGCGGTGCTGCATGATGTTGAAGGCGCGGGTGGCCGCCACGATTTCGGAGGCACCCTCTTCCTTGAGCGAGGGCTGGTCGATGTCCTTGCCGAGGTTGACAGCCGCCTTGGCCAGCCGACGCAGCGGCCGGGTCTGCCAGCGCACCAGCAGGAAGGTGAAGAAGCAGAGGAACACCGTCATCAGGGCGATGAAGCGCACCTGGTTGCTGGGCATGACGGTGTCATCCAGCGTCATGTAGGGGGCCGGGAGCAAGGCCGCCAGATAGAGCCACTCACCCGGCTCTATCTCGATCTGGGTCACCAGTACCGGCGGGTTGAGCGGCTCCAGCGACAGGGTATAGCGGGCCCAGGAGGAGGGCAGATCTGCCAGCAGGGTGTCGTTGTTGAAGACGTGCAGATCCTCTGGCCGCGAGAAGTCCACCTTGATCGCCATGGCGTCGGAGAGCTTGCGGGTCAGCACCCCCTGCACCTCTTTGAGCACCAGCGTCTTGCGCTCGCTGTCGGGGATGGCGCTGATGTGGATCTCCTCTTCGTTCAGGGAGACGAAGAAGCGGCTGCCGCCCATGTTGCGCAGCTGGTCCAGCGCGATGTGGCGATACTGCAGCGGCAAGGACTTGAAGAAGTTGACGGTGGAGGCGGCCGACAGTGCCAGGTTGCGGGTGGTGCTGAGCATGCCCTCCAGCTCCCGCTTCTGGATCTGCTGCATCCAGATGCCGGTGAGAATGGTCTGGGAGAGCAGGATCGCCAGCAGCAACAGCAGCAGCATCCGCGACAGCAGGGAGCGGGGTACCAGGACCCGCCAGAACCACCTGCTATTCATGGGATCTCTCGCCTTGTGTCGATCAGCATGCCGTCGCTACCTTGCCGGGCCATCATGGGATCTCGTGCACCTCGGCGATCAGCATGTAGCCGCTGCCGCGAATGGTCTTGATGATGCGCGGGCTCTTGCCGTTGTCACCCAGCTTCTGGCGCAGTCGGCTGATCTGTACGTCGATGCCGCGCTCCATCGGCAGGCTCTCGCGACCGCGAGTGGCGTCCGAGATGGTATCCCGGTCCAGCACCACGCCGGGCTGCTGCAGGAACATGCCGAGCAGCATGGCATCGCTGCCGGAGAGATCCAGCAGGCTGCCATCTTCGTGAGTCAGCTGGTGGCTCAGGGTATCCAGGGTCCACTCGGCGAAGCGCAGCCGACGGCTCGGCTCCTTCTCTTTCTCCGGCTGGCGAAATTCGGCGCGGCGCAGCAGCGCCTTGATACGGGCCTGTAGCTCGCGCGGGCTGAACGGCTTGGCGATGTAGTCGTCGGCACCGAGTTCCAGCCCGATCACCCGATCCGCCTCGTCGGAAGCGGCGGTCAGCATGATGATGGGAACCTGAGAGTCGCGACGGATCTGCTGGCAGAGGGTAAAACCGTCGTCGCCAGGCATCATGATATCGAGAATGATGAGGTCCGGGCTGTGCTGGGCGAGCTGCTGGCGCATCTCGTTGCCCTCCGCTGCGGTCAATACCTCGAAGCCAGCCCTGGTCAGGTATTCATTGAGCAGCTCGCGGATCTCTTGGTCGTCGTCGACGATCAGCAGTTGTTTGCTCGTTGACATATGTATGTGCATCCACCCATTTTTTTGTGCAGATTGAACCTGTCGGGGGAGCAAAAAGCAAGCAAGCCCCCCATCTAATGTGAGGTTATGGGCAATATCCTCCCATATCCTGCCGTGCAAATAAAAAAGGCCGACCCAAACGGGCCGGCCAAGACGCAGATGCTGACGACAGAAGTGCACCCCGTGTGGCGCACTCCACAGACTCGATGACGGGGCAGTCTGACCGGCCCCAAAACCTGCGATACGGGCCGCTTCGCCGGGAAGCAGAAGCGGGCCCATATTGTAAAATTCGGCCCCTGGCGGGGTACTGCCCGGACCGGCGTACCAGTCCGGGGGATAGACTTACACTCGCTCGAACACGGTGGCGATGCCCTGACCCAGGCCGATGCACATGGTGGCCACACCCAGGGTCGCGTCCTTCTCCTCCATCAGATTGATCAGGGTGGTGGAGATGCGGGCGCCGGAGCAGCCGAGCGGGTGACCCAGGGCGATGGCGCCGCCGTTCAGGTTCACCTTCTCGTCCACCAGGTCTTGCAGACCCAGATCCTTCACGCAGGGGAGGGACTGGGCGGCAAACGCCTCGTTCAACTCGAACAGATCGATGTCGCCGACGGTCAGACCGGCCCGCTTGAGCGCCTTCTGAGTGGCCGGCACCGGGCCGTAACCCATGATGGCGGCGTCGCAGCCGGCGATGGCCATGGCACGTACCTTGGCGCGCGGGGTGAGGCCGAGGGCCTTGGCGCGGTCCGCACTCATCACCAGCATGGCGGCGGCGCCATCGGACAGGGCCGAAGAGGTGCCGGCGGTGACGGTGCCGTTGACCGGGTCGAACACCGGGCGCAGCTGGCTCAGGGTGTCGACCGTGGTCTCGGGGCGGATCACCTCGTCATAGTCGTAGAAGAAGCGGGCGCCGCTGGCGTCGTGCCCTTCCAGCCCGACGATCTCCTTGGCAAAACGCCCTTCCACGGTGGCGGCGTGAGCACGGCGGTGGGAGCGGGCGGCAAACTCGTCCTGCTGCTGACGGCTGATGCCGTGCAGCTTGCCGAGCATCTCGGCGGTCAGTCCCATCATGCCGGAGGCTTTCGCCACCGACTTGGCCATGCCGGGGTGGAAGTCCACCCCGTGGCTCATGGGCACGTGGCCCATGTGCTCGACGCCGCCGATGATGAAGATGTCGCCGTCACCCACCTGGATGGCGCGGGAGGCGTCGTGCAGCGCCTGCATGGAGGAACCGCACAGGCGGTTGACGGTGACAGCCCCCACCTGTTTCGGGATGCCAGCCAGCAGGGCGGCGTTGCGGGCGATGTTGAAGCCCTGCTCCAGGGTCTGCTGCACGCAGCCCCAGTAGATGTCCTCGATCTCGTTCGGGTCGAGGTTGGGGTTGCGCAGCAGGATGGATTTCATCAGGTGCGCGGACAAGTCTTCTGCACGCACGTTGCGGAAGGCGCCGCCCTTGGACCGGCCCATCGGGGTCCGGATACAGTCGACAATGACTACGTCTTTCATGAATGGATCTCCTTTCCGCAATCAGTAGAAGGTTTTGCCCTGGGCGGCCATCTCACGCAGCTTGTCGCTGACGCGGTAGAGCGGGCCTAGGTCGGCATACTGGTCGGCCATGGCGACATAGCGATCCAGACCGATAGTGTCCAGATAGCGGAACACGCCGCCGCGGAAGGGAGGGAAGCCCAGACCATAGACCAGCGCGATATCGGCTTCGGCTGGGGTGGCGACTATGCCCTCTTCCAGACAGAGCACCACCTCGTTGATCATGGGGATCATCATGCGGGCGATGATGGCGTCCTTGTCGAAATCCTGTTTCGGCTTGGCAATCGGGGTCAGCAGCTCGTAGCTGGCGGCGTCGGCCACCTTCTTCGGCTTGCCCTTCTTGTCGGCCTCGTAGGCGTAGAAGCCCTTGCCATTCTTCTGACCGAAGCGGCTCGCCTCGTACATCACGTCGATGGCGGTACGGCCTTCCTTGCTCATGCGCGCCGGGAAGCCCTGCGCCATCACATCACCGGCATGGTGGCCGGTGTCGATGCCGACCACGTCCAGCAGGTAGGCGGGGCCCATGGGCCAGCCGAACTCCTTCTCCATCACCTTGTCGACGGCGGCGAAGTCGGCACCATCGGCAACCAGCTTGTTGAAGCCGAAGAAGTAGGGGAACAGCACGCGGTTGACGAAGAAGCCAGGACAGTCGTTGACCACCACCGGGGACTTGCCCATGGCGGCGGCGTAGGCCACCACGCGGTTGATGGTGTCGTCCGAGGTTTGCTCGCCGCGGATGATCTCCACCAGCGGCATGCGGTGCACCGGGTTGAAGAAGTGCATGCCGCAGAAGTTCTCGGGGCGCTTCAGGCTCTTGGCCAGCAGGGAGATGGGGATGGTGGAGGTGTTGCTGGCGAGCACGGCGTCTTCGCCGATCACGCCTTCCACTTCACTCAGCACGGCCGCCTTCACTTTCGGGTTCTCGACCACGGCCTCGACCACCACGTCCACATGCTTGACGTTGTCATAGCTGAGGGTCGGGGTGATGGCGGAGAGCACCTGGCCCATCTTGATGCCATCGATGCGACCGCGCTCGAGCTGGCCGTTGAGCAGCTTGGTGGCTTCGCCCATGCCAAGTGCCAGCGCCTTCTCGTTGATGTCCTTCATCACCGCCGGGATGCCCTTGCTGGCGGACTGGTAGGCGATGCCGCCCCCCATGATGCCGGCACCCAGTACGGCGGCATGGCCGGTGGCCTTGTTTGCCTGCTTGGCGGCCTTCTTGGCCAGCGCCTTGATGTGCTGATCGTTGAGGAAGATGCCGACCAGCGCCTTGGCCACGTCGGTTTTCGCCAGCTTGATGAAGGTGGCGGCTTCGGCGGCCAGCGCTTCGTCCCGACCCATGCCGGCGGCGGCTTCCACCGTCTTCACGGCGGCCATGGGTGCCGGATAGTGTTTACCCGCCACGGCGGCAACCATGCCGGCGGCGGTGGTGAAGCTCATCATGGCTTCCAGTTTGGAGAGACGCAGCGGGGCCTTCTTGGCGGCGCGGCGGCTCTGCCAGTCCAGCTTGCCCTTGATCGCGTCCTTGATCATCTGCACAGCGGCGCTGTGCAGCGCATCCGGGGCGACCACGGCATCGATGGCACCCACTTTGAGAGCGTCATCGGCACGGTAATCCTTGCCGGTGGTGATCCACTCCAGCGCGTTGTCGGCGCCGATCACTCGCGGCAGGCGGACGGTGCCGCCAAAGCCGGGCATGATGCCGAGCTTGGTCTCGGGCAGACCGATCTTGGCCGTGGTATCAGCCAGCCGGAAGTCGGTGGAGAGAATGGTCTCGCAGCCGCCGCCCAGGGCGTGACCCTTGATGGCGCTGAGGGTCGGCACCGGCAGATCTTCGATGGCGTTGAAGATGTCGTTGGCCTTTTTCAGCCAGCCGAGCAGATCTTCCTGCGGCAGATCGAACAGTTCCAGGAATTCGGTGATGTCGGCGCCGACGATAAAGGCGTCTTTGCCGGAGGTGAGGATCAGACCTTTTAGTTCACGTTCTTGTTGTAATGCGGCGATCGCTTCGCTCAGGGAGAGCAGGGTAGCGCGATCCAGCTTGTTGACTGAACCCGGAGCATCGAACCTCAGCTCGGCAATGCCGTCTTCGAGGTAGCTGACCGTCAGGGTTTCGCCTTGGTAGATCATGAGAGTGTCTCCTTGTTCCCACATGGTGGGGGGTGGTGCTCCTTTATCCCCAGCAGGGGGCGAGGCTCACTATTGATCCAAAAGAAGACAATTTCAACACCTATTTAAAACATTCGTTTAACAGATCTCGAGTAAAAGCTCGCCTCAGATTAACAATCAAAATAAAGGCGTCTGATGACGCCTTTATTAACCTTGTGTGGCCTCAGCTGGCCAGCTCGGGCCGGTCGCGATACTGGCTCAGCACCTCGGGATCGGCGAGGGCGTGGGTATTGTTGACGGGCCGGTTGTGCACTACTTCCCGCACCGCCAGCTCCACTATCTTGCCGGACTTGGTGCGCGGAATGGCGTCCACCTGCAGGATGCGGGCGGGCACGTGGCGGGCGGTGCAGTGCTGGCGCACCTGCTGGCGGATACGCTCGCGCAGTGCTTCGTCCAGCTTGAGACCAGGCTTGAGCTTGACGAACAGCACAACCCGCTCGTCTTGCTGCCACTGCTGGCCGATGACGATGCTCTCTTCTACTTCCTCCAGTTGCTCGACGTAGCGGTAAATCTCGCTGGTGCCGATACGCACGCCGCCCGGGTTGAGGGTGGCGTCGGAGCGGCCGTAGAACAGGATGCCACCGGTCGGGGTCAGCTCGATCCAGTCGCCGTGGCACCAGATGTTGTCGAACCGCTCGAAATAGGCGGCGTGGTACTTGTCGCCGCTGTCGTCTCCCCAGAAACCGATGGGCTGGGCCGGGAACGGCTTGGTGCAGACCAGCTCGCCCTTTTCACCCTGTACCGGCTGGCCCGCTTCGTTGAATACCTGCACCGCGAGGCCGAGGCCGCGCCCCTGACTCTCGCCGCGGTAGACGGGGCTGAGCGGGTTGCCGATGACGAAGCAGGAGCAGATGTCGGTGCCACCTGAGATGGAGCTGAGCTGCACATCCTGCTTGATCTGCTGATAGACGTAGTCGAACCCTTCGGGAGAGAGCACGGAGCCGGTGCTGCAGATCAGCCGCAGGTGCGGCAGGCTGTGGGTCTTGATCGGGGCATAACCCTGCTTGTGCAGCGCATCCAGGTATTTGGCCGAGGTGCCGAACAGGGCGACTTCTTCGTCGCGGGCGAGATCCCACAACACGTTGCCGTCCGGGTAGAAGGGGGAGCCGTCGTAGAGCACCAGGGTGGCGCCGGAGGCGAGCGCGCTCACCAGCCAGTTCCACATCATCCAGCCGCAGGTGGTGAAGTAGAAGATACGCTCCCCCGGCTTGATGTCGCAGTGCAGCTGGTGCTCTTTCAGGTGTTGCAGCAGGGTGCCGCCGATGCCGTGCACAATGCACTTGGGTTTGCCGGTGGTGCCGGACGAATAGAGGATGTAGAGCGGGTCGTTGAAGGCCATCGGCTCGAACTGCAGGCTGGCATCCGGCTGGTCGGCCAGGATCTGACGCCAGTCGTGACCCAGCTGCAGGGAGTGGCCGAGCAGAGGGATCATGACCGTCTGCTCTATGCTGTCGATCTGGCCGACGACCCCCGCCACCTTGTCCTGAATGTCGATGGCCTTGCCGTTGTAGCGATAGCCATCCACCGCAAACAGCACCCGCGGCCGGGTCTGGCCGAAGCGCTCCACCACGCTGGCTTCGCCAAAATCCGGGCTGGTGGAGGTCCAGATTGCTCCCAGACTGGTGGTCGCCAGCATGGCTACCACGGTTTCCGGGATATTGGGCAGATAGGCTGCCACCACATCGCCCCGGCCGATGCCCTGGCTGCGCAACCACTGGGCCAGCCTGGCCACCTGATCCGCCAGTTCGCGCCAGCTCAGGGTCTGGCTGGGGTTCCCTTCAATGCGGGAGATGATGGCCGGCGTGTCATCCTGGCGGCGCAGCAGGTTTTCGGCGAAGTTGAGCCGGCTGTCGGGGAACCAGCGGGTGCGCTGCATCTCCTGGCGGTTCTCCGCCACTATGTTGCCGAGCTCGCCCTTGACGCCGCAGTGCTGCCATACCAGCGGCCAGAAACGGGTTGTCTTCTCCACCGACCACTGGTAGAGCTGGGCATAGCTGTGCAGCTGCAGGCCGTGGAAGCGGTTGACCTCGGCCATGAAGTGCTGGAGGTTGGATTGCTGAATCCGCTCCTGATCCGGTTGCCACAGGCAAAGGTTGTGCATGAGTAGTCCCTGACTGCATGTATCTACCGGCAGTGTATTGAATTGTTTTTTATTTGTTAATGGTTGGTTTTTGTTTCATAACAAAAGCCTTGTAACGTATGCGTTACCTCACGAAGCGATTGCTTGACGGTTCGAGCCTTGATTCGCTTGATGTTATGCTGAAACCACATTTCTCCCGGAGCAGGACGCCATGAGCAGCTACAGCCAACTTTTTGCCCAGCACCTCGACACCTTGCAGCAGCGCACCCGCGACATACTGCAACAGCAGGGACTGGGCGGTCTGGCCATCCACTCCGGCCAGACCCACCGCATCTTCCTAGATGATCAGGATTACCCCTTCAAGGTGAACCCCCAGTTCAAGGCCTGGCTGCCGGTGCTGGACAATCCCCACTGCTGGTTGCTGGTGGACGGGGTGAACAAGCCGGTGCTGCTGTTCTACCGGCCGGTGGATTTCTGGCACAAGGTAGCGGACCTGCCCAACGCCTTCTGGGTCGACTTCTTCGATATCCGCTTCCTGACCCGCCCGGAACAGGTTGCCGATCATCTGCCGGCCAACAGGCAGGAGTGGGCCTATCTGGGTGGCCATCTGGAGGTGGCCGAGCTGCTGGGGCTGGGCCAGCCCAACCCGGAGGCGGTCCTCAACTATCTGCACTACCACCGTGCCTACAAGACCCCCTATGAGCTGGAGTGTCTGCGCGATGCCAACCGCATCGGGGTACGCGGCCACATTGCGGCCAAGGACTCCTTCATGGCGGGGGCGAGCGAGTTCGAGATCAACCTGGCCTACATGAAGGCGGTCGGGCAGGGGGCCAATGAGGCGCCCTACGGCAATATCGTCGCCATCAACCGCAATGCGGCCATCCTGCACTACACCCACCTCTCCACTCAGCGGGTACCCGATGCGGAGCGCTATTCCTTCCTCATCGACGCCGGCGTGGACGTGCACGGCTATGCCTCCGACATCACCCGGACCTGGGCCTGGCGGCGCGGCGAGTTTGCCGATCTGATCGCGGCGCTGGATGCCCAGCAGCAGGAGATCATCGAGGAGATCAAGCCGGGCCGCCGTTACAGCGAGCTGCATCTGCAGATGCATCACAGGCTGGCGCGCCTGCTGCAAGCCACCGAGCTGGTGGACATGTCGGTGGACGAGATGATCCACACCGGGGTGACCAACGTCTTCTTCCCCCACGGCCTCGGCCACTTCCTCGGCCTGCAGGTACACGATGCCGGCGGCTTCATGCAGGATGAGCGCGGCACCCACCTGTCGGCTCCCGAACAGTTCCCCTATCTGCGCTGCACCCGGGTGATGGAGGTGGGCCAGGTGTTCACCATAGAGCCGGGCCTCTACTTCATCGACAGCCTGCTGGAGCCGCTGCGCCAGGGTGAGCAGGGCAAGCGGGTCAACTGGAACAAGGTCGAGGCGCTGCGCCCCTATGGCGGCATCCGCATCGAAGACAACGTGGTGCTGCATGCCAACGGGGTGGAGAACCTGACCAGACAAGCAGGGCTCTGATGGCGGCGGACTATTCCATACCGGCCGCACCGCTGGAGGTGAGTGAAGAGATCAAGAAGAGCCGTTTCATCACTTATCTTGCCCACACGCCGACCGTCGAGGCCGCCAAGGCCTGGATTGGCGAGATAAAACAACAACACCCCGGGGCCCGGCATCACTGCTGGGCCTTTGTCGCAGGTGCCCCGCAGGACAGCCAGGTCTATGGCTTCAGCGATGATGGTGAGCCCTCTGGCACTGCCGGCAAGCCCATGCTGGCCCAGCTGATGGGGGCGGGTCTTGGTGAGATCGCCGCCGTGGTGGTGCGCTATTACGGTGGCGTGCTGCTGGGCACCGGCGGTCTGGTCAAGGCCTACGGCGGTGGCGTGGGGGCGGCACTCAAGCAGCTCGAGACCCGCATCAAGCGCCAGCAGACGGCCTCTCTCATCCAGTGCGACTATGCCGACATGGGGGCCGTAGAGGCCCTGATCCAGGCTCATCAGGGCCAGTTGCTGACGGCCGACTATGGCGCCAGCGTCACCCTGCAGGTGGCGTGGGAGTCCGCGCTCTGGGCCCGTATCGCACAGGAATTGACCGACCGAACCCAGGGTCGGGTATCCCTTCGTCCCTTAGATGGCTAGAATCCATCGCTCTTTTGGTCTGAAGAGGGAGCCGGAATGCAGATTCTGAGCATCATTCGTATCGTTGGCCTGCTGGTCGCACTGTTCAGTTCGACCATGCTGCTGCCCGCGATGGTTGCATTTGGCTATCGTGATGGTGGTGGTGCCGAGTTCGTCAACTCCTTCTTCATCGCCCTGCTGCTCGGCGCCGCACTCTGGTTTCCCAACCGTCATCAGAAGAAGGACCTCAGGTCCAAGGAGGGCTTCCTCATCGTCGTGCTGTTCTGGGTGGTACTGGGCAGCGTCGGGGCCTTGCCGTTCCTGCTGGGAGAGGTGCCCGGCATGACGGTGTCCGAGGCCTTCTTCGAGTCGTTTTCCGGTCTGACCACCACGGGGGCGACCGTGCTTACCGGGCTGGATAACCTGCCCAAGGCGTTTCTGTTCTATCGCCAGCTGCTGCAGTGGCTGGGGGGCATGGGGATCATAGTGCTGGCGGTGGCCATACTGCCGCTGCTCGGCATCGGGGGCATGCAGCTCTATCGCGCCGAAATTCCGGGGCCGGTCAAGGACAACAAGGTCACCCCGCGTATCGCCGAGACGGCCAAGGCGCTCTGGTTCATCTATCTGCTGCTCACCTCCCTCTGCGCCCTGGCGTACTGGATGGCGGGCATGACCCTGTTCGATGCCATCTGTCACTCCTTCTCCACCATGTCTGTGGGGGGCTTCTCGACTCACGATGCCAGCATAGGTTTCTTCAACAGCCCGGCCATCAACCTGATCACAGTGCTGTTTCTATTGCTGGCGAGCGTCAACTTTGCCCTGCACTTCATGGTGTTCGCCCACAAGCCGGTGCGCCTGAGCAGTTATCTGCGGGACTCCGAGCTCAAGGTGTTCCTGAGCATCCAGTGTGTACTGGTACTGATCTGCTTCGTCTCCCTGTTGTTCCACGGCCACTACGACACCTGGCAAGATGCGCTCAACCACGGCCTGTTCCAGGCGGTGTCGCTGGGCACGACTACCGGTTACAGCACCACCAGTTATGCGGATTGGCCCTCTTTTCTACCCATGTTGCTGATGTTTTCCGCCTTCATCGGCTGCTGCGCCGGCAGTACCGGTGGCGGCATCAAGGTGATGCGTTTCATGATCCTGTTCCTGCAGGGGATGCGCGAGCTGAAGCGACTGGTGCATCCACGCGCCATCTATACCCTCAAGCTGGGCCGTCGCGCCGTGCCTGAGCGGATTGTGGAGGCCGTCTGGGGCTACTTTGCCACCTATATCATTCTGTTCTTCATCTTTATGCTGTTGTTGCTGATGACCGGCTTGAATGAGGTGACCGCCTTCTCTGCCGTGGCGGCCGCGTTTACCAACGTGGGGCCGGGGCTGGGGGAGGTGTCGGCCAACTTTGGCAATATCTCGGCCACGGCTCAATGGATACTGGTGGTCGCCATGTTGTTTGGTCGATTGGAAATCTTTACGCTTCTGGTACTGTTTACCCCTGCATTCTGGCGTAGTTGAGGTTGGTATGGACAAGATTCTGGTGCTTTATTCTTCCCGTGACGGGCAAACGCGAAAAATCGTCGATGCCATGCTGGCTGAGATCGAGGGATGCGAGGTGGTGATGCAGGATCTGCACAGCCTGCCCATGTGCAACCTCAGCAAGTTCAAGAAGGTGCTTATCGGTGCTTCCATTCGCTATGGCAATTTCCACCCCAGCCTGTTCAGCTTCATTCATGCCCATCACGAACAGCTGGAAGTGGCCAACGCTGCCTTCTTCTGCGTCAACCTGACGGCCCGCAAGCCCGAGAAGCAGACCCCGCAGACCAATGCTTACATGAAGAAGTTTTTGCGTCTCTCCCCCTGGAAGCCAAAAACCCTGGGGGTGTTTGCCGGTGCGCTGCAGTACTCCCGCTATAACTGGTGGCAGACCCGCATCATTCAGCTGATCATGAAGATCACCGGCGGTAGCACGGATACCAGCAAGGACCTCGAGTTTACCGACTGGGACAAAGTGCGCAGTTTTGCCCGCGATTTCTGGGCAAAAAAATAGCCGTGGCAGTGTGAAAGCGGCTTGAGCCCTGCGGATGCAGGGCTTTTTGTTTGATAAATAGACGCTTGATCGGCCAAAACACGAAAAATGCCAATTTTTGCAATATTCCCCTTGTCATCGCGGCGCGGCTCCCTATAATGCGCCTCCATCGACACGGCAAGCGGCAACGCAAACAGCCGGGTCGGTAGCCTCGAAAAGCCTTTGAAAATAAGGCTTGACTCGAGAAGGCGGTTGAGTAGAATGCCACTCCCGCAGCAGCCAAAAGCTGCGTCGCTCTTTAACAATTTGAAT
>NZ_JBGLQY010000017.1:0-51443 GCF_041402265.1 Aeromonas sp. S15(2024)
CAGTGGAACCACCTGACCCCATGCCGAACTCAGAAGTGAAACGCTGTAGCGCCGATGGTAGTGTGGCATTCGCCATGCGAGAGTAGGACACTGCCAGGCACCCAATTAAACAGTGATGTGCAAAATCACGTTACTGGCTGCGAGGATGACACCTCATCAAGAAGCAGCAAAAGATTTAGCGAAAGCTAACCGAATGCGGAGCGGTAGTTCAGTCGGTTAGAATACCGGCCTGTCACGCCGGGGGTCGCGGGTTCGAGTCCCGTCCGCTCCGCCACTACTTAAGAAGCCCAGTCGAAAGACTGGGCTTTTTTTCGTTTCCGACACCGTCCTCATTTCCCCCGAATTGCCTCTTTTTCCTCAAGCGACTCAGTAAAACACGCAGAGCCAGACAGTGGTCATGTCGGGATGGGTCCACTCGACCCTGTGCTTCTGGCGGGCAGGGATATTGATGTGATCGCCCGGCCCCAGCTGGACCAGCTGTTGTTGTTGGGTTTGCGGATCGATGAACAGCAGGCTGGCTTCGCCCTGCACCACCAGGATCCACTCATGTTCGTCCTGATCGTACCATTCGCCGGGGGCCGTCTGATGGCCGTGGGAGAGAATGCGCTCGATCCTCAGGTGATTGGTACTGACCAGATCCTGAAAGAGTTCGGTAGGGAGTGGCGAGGGGATATCGTTCAGCAAATTGCGGGTGTGCATGGGTATCTCCCGTCTGGCGGCGTGAATGGTTACCTGCAGTATAGGTGGGTCGTTCACTCTCGCAGGGGAAGAGGGGCAGCCTGAACCCGTCATATCTGTGCCCGAACGAGAACGTTCCCTGTCATTTTGATGAAAAAATCAGGGAAATCGCTGCAATCCGGATAAATTCTTGCTATTTTGCGCGCCATTCACGCAAACGATTTCCTTCACACTTTCAGGATTAGTTATGGCAAAGCAAGATATGGCCGCCCAATCAGGGAATGGCGGCTTTCTGGACTCTTATTTTTCCATTTCTGCGCGCGGCAGCAGCGTGCGTCAGGAGCTGGTCGCAGGGCTGACCACCTTCCTGGCGATGGTCTACAGCATCATAGTGGTGCCGAACATGTTGGGTGCTGCTGGCTTTGAGCAGGGGCCGGTGTTTGTGGCGACCTGTTTGATCGCCGCTTTCGGCTCCCTGCTGATGGGGCTGTGGGCCAAGCTGCCGATGGCCATCGGTTGCGCCATCTCCCTCACCGCCTTTACCGCCTTCAGCCTGGTGCTGGGGCAGGGGCTGAGCATTCCGGTGGCGCTGGGCGCCATCTTCCTGATGGGGGTGCTGTTCACCCTGATCAGTGTCACCGGTGTGCGCCAGTGGATCCTGGACAACCTCCCCTCCGGCATCGCCCACGGCACCGGCATCGGTATCGGCCTGTTCCTGCTGCTGATCGCCACCAACGGCGTCGGCATGGTGATCAAGAACGAAGGTGCCGGTCTGCCGGTACAACTGGGTGAAGTCACCGCCTTCCCGGTCATCATGACGGTGCTGGGTCTGGCCGCCATCTTCGGGCTGGAGCGTCGCAAGGTGCCGGGCGGCATCCTGATGGTGATCATCGCCATCTCTATCCTCGGCCTCATCTTCGACCCGAAAGTGACCTGGCAGGGCTTCTTCGCCATGCCGAGCCTGACTGGCGAGAAGGGCTCTCTGGTAGGCAGCATGGATCTGCTGGGTGCCCTCAATCCGGTGGTGATCCCCACCGTCTTAGCACTGGTGATGACCGCGGTATTTGACGCCACCGGCACCATCCGTGCCGTGGCTGGTCAGGCGGGCCTCATCAACGAACGTGGCCATATCATCAGTGGCGGCAAGGCCCTGACCGCGGACTCCGTCAGCAGCATGGTGGCAGGCGCCGTCGGTGGTGCACCGGCTGCCGTCTACATCGAGTCTGCCGCAGGCACTGCCGCCGGTGGCAAGACGGGTCTGACCGCCACCCTGGTCGGCGTGCTGTTCCTGCTGATGATCTTCCTCTCCCCGCTGAGCTATCTGGTACCGGCCTACGCCACCGCGCCTGCGCTGATGTACGTGGGCCTGCTGATGCTGGGCAACGTCACCAAGCTGGACTTCAACGACTCGGTCGATGCGCACTCCGGCATGCTGTGCGCCGTCTTCATCGTGCTCACCTGCAACATAGTCACCGGCATCATGCTGGGCTTCGTGGCGCTGGTGATCGGTCGCCTGTTTGCCGCCGAGTGGAAGAAGCTCAACATCGGCACCGTCATCATCGCCGTGGCGCTGGTCGTTTTCTATGCCGGTGGCTGGGCCATCTAACCCGTCCGGTTATTGCGGTTGTAGCGAAGGGCCCCTGCAGGGCCCTTTTTTGTTGGCTGTGAGACAGCTAACAGTTTTCCTCTTATTTGCTCTGCGCTGTTTCAGATTGAAACGCCAACCCCTCTTCTGTTGTTTCAAATCCGAACCAAACCTCCCGTCATTTTTATCCTCTTTTCTGCCGTTAGACTGGCTCCATCAACCATTTGCCCACCCGAGCGGTGGCAAGCCAAGGAGTGAGCCATGAAGAAACTGATCAATGCCGTCGATGCCGTGGTCCGTGAACAGCTGATGGGGATGGCCGCCGCCCACCCCGAGCTCAAGGTGCGTATCGAGCCCCACTTCATCACCCGTGCCGATGCTCCCGTGATGGGCAAGGTGGCGCTGGTCTCCGGCGGTGGCAGCGGCCACGAGCCGATGCACGGTGGCCTGGTGGGCAAGGGGATGCTGGATGGTGCCTGCCCGGGCGAGATCTTCACCTCGCCTACGCCGGATCAGATGTACGAGTGCGGCCAGGCGGTCGATGGCGGCGCTGGCGTGCTGTTTCTGGTGAAGAACTACACCGGCGACGTGCTCAACTTCGAGACTGCGGTCGAGCTGCTGCACGGTGATGGTGTCAAGGTGGGGTTCGCCCTCATCGATGACGACGTGGCGGTGAAGGACAGCCTCTATACCGCCGGTCGCCGTGGTGTTGCCACTACCGTGCTGTGCGAGAAGCTGGTCGGTGCCGCTGCCGAGGCGGGCTATGATCTGGCGCGCTGCGAAGCGCTGGCCCGCCGCGTCAACAACCAGAGCCGCACCATAGGGGTGGCCATGCATGCCTGCACCGTGCCAGCCGCCGGCAAGCCCTCCTTCACCCTGGCGGACAACGAGATGGAGTTCGGCGTCGGCATCCACGGCGAGCCGGGCATCGAACGCCGCCCCTTCACCGACCTCAACGCCCTGGTGGACGACATGTTCAAGGAGCTGGTCGACAACACCCCCTATGGCCGCACCCTGCGTCACTGGGACAGAGCCTCCGGCAGCTGGCAGGAGGAGCACACCTTCATCGAGCCGTTCAACAAGGGCGACCGGGTCATCGCACTGGTCAACAGCCTCGGCGGCACCCCGATCTCCGAGCTCTACGGTGTCTATGGCCGCCTTGCCGCCCTGTGCGAAGAGGCAGGCATCCATCTGGTGCGCAATCTGATCGGCCCCTACTGCACCTCCCTCGACATGACCGGCATCTCCATCACCTTGCTCAAGGTGGATGACGAGCTGATGACCCTGTGGGATGCCCCCGTTCACACCCCCGCCTTGCGTCGCGGCTGCTGAGGAATATTCATGTTAAGCAAGCATCAAATCGTCAACTGGCTGCTCGACTGCGAGCACATCTTCACCGAGCAGCGTGACTACCTCACTGCGCTGGATACCGACATCGGCGACGGCGACCACGGCCTCAACATGCAGCGCGGTTTTGCCAAGGTGGCCGAGAAGCTGCCGGCGGTAGCAGACAAAGACATCGGCCAGGTGCTGAAAACCACCGGCATGACGCTGCTCTCCTCGGTCGGCGGCGCCAGCGGCCCACTCTACGGCACCTTCTTCATCCGGGCCGCGGCCAGCAGCGATGCCTGCCAGAGCCTGACCCTTGGCCAGCTCGGCAAGATGCTGAGCGACGGGGTGGAGGGGATCGTCTCGCGCGGTCGCGCCGAGCCGGGTGACAAGACCATGTGCGATGCCTGGTGGCCGGCCCTGGCCGCCCTGCAGCAGGCGGAGCAACAAGGCTTGCCGCTGCCCGAGGCGCTGGACAAGGCGGTCGCGGCCGCTGCCGCCGGCACCGAGGCCACCATCCAGATGCAGGCCCGCAAGGGGCGCGCCAGCTATCTTGGCGAGCGCAGCATCGGCCATCAGGATGCAGGGGCTACCTCGACCCTGCTGCTGCTGACCGCCCTGCGTGACAGAGCGAGGTTGTAAACATGATCGGAATCGTAGTGGTCTCTCACAGCGCCATGCTGGCGGCCGGCTTGAAAGCGCTGGCCGATCAGCTGGGCAGCCCGGCGAAACTGTTGCTGGCGGCCGGGGTCGATGACCCCGATCACCCCATCGGCACCGACGCCATCGCCGTGATGAGTGCGATTGAAGAAGCGGATGACGGCAGCGGCGTGCTGGTGCTGATGGATCTTGGCAGCGCCTTGCTCAGCGCCGAGACCGCCCTCGAGTTGCTGCCCCCTGAGTTGAGTGCCCGGGTGCGGCTCTGCCCGGCCCCGCTGGTCGAGGGCACTCTGGCTGCCGTGGTGGCGGCCGGTTCTGGCCTGACGCTGGATGAGGTCGCCGCCGAGGCGCTCGGCGCGCTGGGCCCGAAACAGGCGATGCTGCCGGGCAAGGCGGAGCCGCAGACCGTTGAAGCCGCTCCTGCCCCTGACGACGGCTGGCTGCGCTGCGAGGTGGTGGTAGACAATCCCCACGGCCTGCACGTACGCCCCGCCGCCCGCCTGGTGGCCGCCCTCAAGCCCTTTGCCGCCGAACTCAAGCTGCAGAAAGGGGAGAAAGAGGCCAATCCCCGCAGCCTGACCCGGCTCACCATGCTCGATGTGCGCCAGGGGGACCGGCTCACCCTGCTGGCGCGCGGGGAGGATGCCGAGGCCGCCTTGGCCTGCTTCCAGCAACTGGCAGCGGAGCGCTTCGGCGACTGACGCCACTGTTTCAAGGCGCTGCACCCGCTCGCTGAGCCTGCGCAGCGCCACGGTCATGCAAGTAAAAGACGAAGGAGTCCCCGGCACTGCCGCCCCTTCGCCTCCTTTAGTTTCAAAAGAAGTCTTACGAAATAAAGAGAGAGGGATAAAATATGGACCGCATCATCATCAGCCCCAGCAAATACGTACAAGGCAACGGGGCCCTCGCCAATATCGGCAACTACGTCAAAGCGCTCGGCAGCAAGCCCCTTATTCTGGCCGACGCCTTCGTCACCAAGCTGGTTGGCGATACCGTGGCCACCAGCTTCCACGGCGCCGGTATCAAGCCCGAGTTCGACTGCTTCAACGGCGAGTGCTCCCGCCCCGAGATCGACCGCCTGCTGGCCCGCTGCAAGCAGACGCCGTTTGATGTCATCATCGGCATCGGTGGCGGCAAGACGCTGGATACCGCCAAGTCGGTCGCCTTCTACCAGCAGGTGCCGGTGGTCATAGTGCCGACCATCGCCTCCACCGATGCCCCCACCAGCGCGCTGGCGGTCATCTACACCCCGGAAGGGCAGTTCAGCGAATACCTGATGATCCCGACCAACCCCAACATGGTCATCATGGATACCGGCGTGGTCGCCCGCGCCCCGGTGCGGCTCTTGGTCTCCGGCATGGGGGATGCGCTCTCCACCTACTTCGAGGCGCGTGCCAACAAGGTGTCCGGTTGCCAGACCATGGCCGGTGGTGCCTCCACCCTGGCGGCGCAGGCCATCGCCGAGCTCTGCTACCAGACCTTGCTGGCCGATGGCTACAAGGCCAAGCTGGCGGTGGAGCAGGGGCTCTGCACCAAGGCGGTGGAGAACATCATCGAGGCCAACACCTATCTGAGTGGTATCGGCTTCGAGAGCAGCGGTCTGGCCGCCGCCCACGCGGTTCACAACGGCCTGACCCAGCTGGCCGAGTGTCATCACCTCTATCACGGTGAGAAAGTGGCGTTCGGTACTCTGGTGCAGCTGGTGCTGGAGAACGCGCCGATGGCGGAGATCGAGACAGTGCTGGGTTTCTGCCGCTCTATCGGCCTGCCGACCAACCTGCATATGATGGGGGTCAAGGAGCTGGACATGGCGCGCCTGATGGAGGTGGCCAAGGCCTCTACCGCGGAAGGGGAGACCATCCACAACATGCCGTTCAAGGTCACCGCCGAGGATGTGCTGGCGGCCATCGTCACTGCTCACCAGCTGGGGCTGTAACGACCAGCCAGCTTGCCATAGAAAAGGCCCCGCATCTGCGGGGCCTTTTTCATTTTCTGCGAACCGGTATGCAATGGTTCAGGCCGGCGTCAGCCGTGGTAGTCGGCGGGATCGATCTCGAGCAGTTTGAGCCGCCGCCAGAGGGTGGTGCGGCTGATGCCAAGATGCAGGGCCATCTGGCTCACCTGCCCCTTGCAGGCGTGGGCGCAGCGCAAAATGGCCTGGCGTTCCAGCTCGGCCAGGGTGAGCAGCGGCTGCCCCACCACCTCGTCCTCTACCCGCTGATAGCCGTGCCGAATGGCGGCTGGCAGCGCCTCCGGCGGGATTGGCCCCTGACCGGCGTGAAGCAGGGCATGCTCGATGGCGCTGCGCAGCTCCCCCAGATTGCCGGGCCAGGGGTAGGCGAGCAGGCAGTCGAGAGCTGCCGGGCTGAACTGGCGCCCCAGCTCGCGCCCCTGCGCAGCCAGCTGCTGGCTGATGAGGCCGGGCAGATCGGCGCTGCGCTCGCGCAGGCCTGGCAGCCACAGCTCGCACGCCTGCAGGGCATAGAGCAGCTGGCGGCCGAAGTGCCCCTCCTGCACCTTCTGCTCCAGCGGGGCGCTGCTGGTGGCGATGATCCGCACCTTGAGCGGCAGGATACGGGCCGAGTCGAAGCGCTGGAGGCGACCGGTCTTGAGCAGTTGCAGCAGCGCCGCCTGCATGGGGGCAGAGAGGCACTCCACCTGCTCCAGCACTAGCGTGCCGCCGTGGGCCAGTTCGAACTTGCCGGCCCGCTCCTGTCCCGCTTCGTCAGAGCCCATCAGCTCCAGCGCCATCCGCTCGCTCGGCAGCGCCTGGCAGTTGAGGGTGATGAGCGGCCCGGCGGCCCGCTCGCTGCCGAAGTGGATCGCCTCCGCCAGCTGGGCCTTGCCCACCTCCTCCTCGCCGCGCAGCAGGATGGGGCCCTGGCTTTGGGCTGCCTGCCGGGCGTAACGCAGCAGCTTGCGCATGGCGCTCGATTCGCCCACCAGCGCCGACAGCTCGGGTACCGTCTGGCGCAGCTGACTGATGGCCCGCAGCCGATCGATCGGGTGCAGCAGGGCGATAAAACTGACCCCGTCCGGCCCGGGTAGCGGCTTGAGGCTCACCAGCGCATTGATGAACTCCCCCTCCTGCGCGCCGAGCTTCTCCAGTGTCACCTCCACATGGCTGAGTGGAGTCTGCCCCTTGATGGCGAGCTGCAACCGCTGGGGCAGCAGCAGGTGCTGCTCCAGCGGCTGGCCGAGGCAGAGATCCGGGTCGAGCCGCAGCCGATTGGCCGCCAGCGCGTTGAGGTAGCGCAACCGGCCCTGCGGATCCCAGGCCAGCACGCCGTCATCCACGCCGTCCAGCAGGGCGTAGAGCTCGCTCAGGTGGTGCTGGGACTCCTGCATCAGGGTCTCCATCTGCAGCAGGTGGGCCAGCTCGCGTCCCGCGCTGACGGTGAGCGCCAGATCGCCGGCGCTCGCCTCCTCCACCTTGCAGGTCAGCGCCATGATGGCGACCTGACGGCCGTTGCTGTTGTAGACCGGGCTGGCGCAGCAGTGCCAGGGGTGCAGGGTCTGGTTGAAGTGCTGAGGGCCGCTGACGCAGAGCGGCATCCCCTCCAGCGCCGCCAGATTGATGGCATTGGTGCCGATGCGCCCCTCGCTGAAGAAGGCGCCGGGGCCAAACCCCAGCGCCGCCAGTTCGCGCAGGGTGTCGGGGTGACCGGTCTGGGCCAGCAGGCAGCCACTCTCGTCGGTGAGCAGCAGGGCGCAGGGGCGCCCCTCCATGAATTCGTAGAGATCCTCGAGCGCCATTTCGCCGGTGGTGAGCAGGTCGCGCTTGCGCTGGCGCAGGCTCTGCAAGGTCTGCCCCTTGGCGCTGTGGGGCGGATGCCAGAGGGTGGCGCTGGTCTGGTGGGCGCAGCGCAGCCAGGAGGCCTGCAGATAGTCAGGCCAGTCCCGGGCTGGCGGCATGGAGGCGGACAGGATGGTCACGACAAGATCCGGCAAAGAGACGAACGCCCATTTAACCACCCTTGCCGACCCGATTCAGTGACCTGCCTCAGAGGGATGGCAACCCCGTCATCCCTCCGATCGGATTCGCCCCCGAATTTGGCGACAAGGTCGCCGCCGGTGGCGGTGGCATTCACTGCATCACCCTGCACCAGCCGGCCTATACTCCCTTGCCATGAACTGACGGGGGCGCTTTGGCGCCCCTGTTTTCCTCTCAGCAGTCCTCAAATCCCTGTCATGCCGATCTCGTCCAACTGCACATGGGCGGGTTGACGCAGGGTGTAGAGCACGGCCTCGGCCAGATCCCCGACCTGCAACCAACCGGGTTTGCGCTCATCAGCACAGGCCGGTGGCGGCACCTGGACCAGGCCGGGACAGAGGGTGTGAACCCGAATGCCCTGATGCTGGACTTCTTCCCGCAGCGCCTTGGCAAACCCCAAGACGGCAAATTTGGCGGCGCAGTAGACGCTGGCCCTCGCATAGCCGTTTTTGGCGGCCTGGGAGGCGATGTTGATGATGGTGCCGTGGCGTCGAGACAGCATGTCCGGCAGGCAAGCCTGGGTCAGCAGGAAGCAGCCCTTGGCGCAGGTGTCCATCACTCTGTCCCACTCCGATTCCGGCAGATCCTGCACCAGATAATCGCTGCCGACCCCGCTGTTGTTGACCAGCAGATCGATGGGGCCGAGCAGTGCGCTGGCCCGGGCATGCTGGGCTCGAACCTGGGGAGCATCGCAGACATCCAGCACCAGAGGCAGGACTCTTACCCCGTATTGCGTCGAGAGGCGGGTAGCCTCTTGCTCCAGCAGGGCGTGGCGACGGGAGGCCAGCACCAGCTCCACCCCTTCCCGAGCCAGCGCCTCGGCGATGGCCAGCCCAATTCCGCTTGCGCCGCCGCTGATCAGGGCGCGGGTTGCTCTCAGTTCGTTCATCTGTTGTTCCTCCTGAATGGTGGCGCCATTGTGGTGGGCGGCAGCGAGAGGGAACAGGGGGAGAAAGGGGTTGGCTCGAACCTTGGTTCGGATTTGGCTGAAAACGTTCGAACTTTGGTTCTGTGCCGGCACAAGGCCTTGCTCTTTGGCTCTTGTCTGTAAAACAACAACGCCGCCCTCTCGGGCGGCGTTTGACCTTATGACAGTGCCTTGTCATGAGGTAGGGCGTCTACCTTGTCACCGGTAGGGTGGTCACCCTCCTTGATCCAGGCATCCAGCAGGGTGTAGCCCACTGCCAGCACCACCGGGCCGATAAAGAGGCCGATGATCCCCATCGCCAGCAAGCCGCCGATAACCCCCACCAGAATGAGGATCAGCGGCAGGTCGGCGCCGCGCTTGATCAGGAAGGGACGCAGGAAGTTGTCCATGGTGCCCGCCAGCAGCGACCAGACCAGCAGGAAGGTGCCCCAGGTGGTGTCGCCGCTCCAGTAGAGGTAGCCGACGCAGGCCAGCAGCACCGGGAAGGGGCCAATCTGGGCGACGATCAGCAGGAACATCACCACCACCAGGATCATGGTGTAGGGGATGCCGGCAATCAGCAGACCGATACCGGCCACCGAGGATTGCACCAGGGCGGTCACCACGACCCCCATGGCTACGGCGCGGATCGCCTGTGAAGCGAGCACGGTGGCGTTGTCGCCGCGCTCGCCAGCCAGCCGGTGGGCGAAACGGCGAATGCCGGTCGCCACCACCTCACCGGAGTGGTAGAGCAGGCCGCAGATACCGACGGTCAGCAGGAAGTGGACGAACAGCAGCCCCAGGTTACCCGCCTGGGAGGCGAGCCAGCGGGCAGTCTGGCCGAAGTAGGGGGCCAGCTTGGCAAACAGCACCTGACCACCGCTCGCCAGGATCTGCTGCCAGAAGTCGTAAAGCTTGCCGCCCACCAGCGGCACCTGCTGCAGCCAGAGCAGCTCGGGGGGCGGGGAGTGGCTGATGGTGGTGCCCAGCTCGATCAGCATGGGCGCCTTCTCTGCCACGTTGGCCAGTGCCATAAAGAGCGGAATGACGAACATCAGCAGCAGTACCAGGGTCATGAAAAGGGCCGCCAGGGCGCGCTTGCCCCACAGCAGGCGCTGCACCATCAACATCAGCGGCCAGGTGGCGATGGTGATCATGGTGGCCCACACCAGCGCGGGCAGGAAGGGGCGCAGCACCATGAAGCAGGAGACGATGAGGAGGCTGATAAACAGCACTCCCAGGGTTATCTTGGCTAAATCCACTTTTTTCATATTCATAGCAATCCCTTGTCAGGGCCTGGGCCCTTGGGTAGCGGGTCATTATTCACGAGAGAGAGTATCCACCAGAGACCGGCGCTCAACCAGAGCCCCAGGCAACAATAAAGCAGCCACTGGCCGAGCAGAATGAGCCAGGAGCTGGTCAGCCAGAGCGGCAGCGCCCACCACAATGCCCCCAGCGGCAGGCCACCGAGCAGGGCCAGCAAGGGGAGACGCCAGCCGGCCGGGGCCGTGCGCGGCAGCGGCAACATCATGCCGAGGGTCAGCCCCAGGCTGAAGGTGGCCAGGCCCGCCAGCGCCGAAGATTGGCTCCACCCGGCGGCCAGCGCGCAGGCGAGGGTGAGCCCGGCCCAGCCCCGGCGACTGGCTGCCAGGCCGGCGAGGCGGGGATACAGGGCCAGCAGCAAGGCGCCAAGCAGCAAACCGGCCGCCACGTCCGACAGGAAGTGCACCCCGAGCCAGACCCGGGCCAGTCCGGTCAGGGTGGCCAGCAGCAGGGCCAGGGTGGCACTGCGCCAGGGGCTGGCGGGCCAGCACCCTCTGAGCAACACGCCCCAGAACAGCAGCGCAGAGGCGGCGTGGCCGCTCGGCATGCCGAAGCCCTGGGCGCTGCCCTGTGCTAGGGCGGGGTCGAGGTGGAAGGGTCTGGGCCAGCCAATCCCCTCCTTGGCCAGCTGCACCAGCAGGGTGAGGGTCAGCATGGCCAGCAGCAGCTGGCGCACCCGGGGCCAGCCCAGCCAGGGCAGCAGCAAGGGTAGCAGGGCAAGCTGAAAGGCGGCTGAACCGAACAGGTTGCTGACCTGGAGCCAGCGCACCTGGGCACCGAGCCAGGTCTGCAGCTGGTGGATCAGCGGGACTTCCATTTGGTGCAGTGCATTGCCCTCGCCACGAAAATCGGGCAGCCAGAGCACTGGGCTGTCGGGCATGGCGGCCAGTTGGGGGGCCAGCCAGTCTAGCTGGGCCGGGAAGCGGCGCTGATCATCCGACAACCGGGCCGGCGCGATCAGCCTGGCGTTGAGGATCTCGCCGCCCAGATTGGGGGCCTGCAGCAGGGAGACGAAGCCAGAGCCGGCCTGTGCGCGGATGGGCTCCAGAGTCTCACAGGCAAACAACAGGGCGCGCTGCCATGGCCCCAGCTCGGCGATGACCCGGCCCCGCAGACCGGTCTCTTCATACAGCTCCCGCAGCGCCGCCTGCTGCGGCGTCTCTCCTTCATCTATGTAGCCACCGGTCAGGCTGTAGCGGGAGGAGACTCTGTCCTGCACCAGCAACAGCTGCTGCTGGTGCTTGACCACGCAGACGGCCGCCGTCGGGGCGGCAAGGAGGGGCGGTGACGACAGCAGGAGGCAGAGCAGCAAAAAACAGTGGCGCAACATGAAGGCCTGACCGATAGGGGGTGATGGGCACAAGCGTCACAGAAATCAGATAGTTGGGCAATGGTTTGTGGCCGGACGCCGGGGCCGGGCCGGCGTGGCAAGCTGGCGACCCGGCGCGCAAGGATTGCCGTGGGGTAAGGCAGTCCCTAGTATTGGCAGCTATGTTATTTCCATGCAGCAAACCTTGGGACCTTCCATGAAACAGTTTGGTTTTTTTCTGGGCATCGCCATCGGTGTCATCCTGATCCTGTTCGGCAGCATCGTCATCTTCCAGGCCCTGCCTGCCGCGCTGGACGTGCTGGAGATGCCGAGTCGCATCCCCTTCGTGCGCGAGGTGTACACTTGGCTGATGACCAGTGCCAGCGGCCTGACCGGCCAGCTGGAGCAGAACTTCCTGGAGGCGTTCCAGACAGTGCTTAAGCTGATCCTGCTCATCACCTTCATGTGGGTCTGCGTCAAGCTGGTCAACATGGGGGTGCTGATCATCCGGGCCGGGGTGGACCTCATCCGCACCGCCATCGAGCACAGCGAGGGCGCCCAGAGCAAGAAGTCCGAGCACGACCATCACTTCCAGTGAACGGCTCGCACCATGAAACAGGCCACCTTCGGGTGGCCTGTTTGCATCTGGTACTTACTCTATTCGCGGCAGGTGATCGGCCGGAGGTGGCTGCACCACATCCTGGTAGCGGGCGATGAGCTGCTTGAAGGCTTCCCCCTGTCTGACCTTGTCGAGCGCCTGCTGCAGGCGGGCGACCTGCTGTTTGTCCGCCGCTGGGTTGAAGGCGAAGCAGTTGTCCTGATCCGCCAGGGTGGCGACGGTGACGAAGGTTTCGGGGGCAAAGCCCAGCTGCCTGGCCTGATGAAACAGCATGGCCTCGTTGCCGGCCACCAGATCGGTGCGGGCCATGATGAGCTGGCGCACCACCTGATCCATGCGTTCCACCGACATCAGGTTGGCAGGGCTGATGCCCCGGTTGAGCAGCAGCTGCTCCCCCACGTCCGCCTGCATCACCCCTATCTGCAGTTTGGTCAAATCGTCCTTGCCGGTCACCTTGGGGGCATCCCGCTTGCGGCCGACCAGCGAGACCCGCGAGTGGCTGATGGGGCAGACCCAGAGGAAGTGGGGATCCCGCGCCCGGGTGTGGGCCGTGGTGAACAGCACGGCATCCGGCTGCTGGGTCAGCAGGTACCAGGCCTTGGCCCAGGGCATGAAGTGGATGGGTTGCTCCGGTTCCCCCATCTCTTGCCACATCAATCTCAGCAGCTCCACCGCCAGGCCGGTGCTGTTGCCCGCTGCATCCTGGCCGTTGAGCGGCATGTTCTGCTCGGAGTAATAGGTGAACGCCGAGGCGGGCAGGGCGGCCCCCAGACAGCAGCAGACAAACAGACCGAGCAGACGCGACATGGCAGCACTCCTTGCGAAAAGTCGTCTTCATCCAGTTTAGGGAGTTATGCCGAGAAGTTCATGATTTCCGCTGCCAGGGAGCGGGTTGGAGGGGAGTGCGGGAGGGGAAAACAGCCAGGCCATCTTGCGATGGCCTGGAGAGGGGTTACTTGAGCAGGGCTTCCATCTCGGCTTCGGCGGCGGCGCGCGCGGCTTCGGCCTTGGCAGCCGCATCGGCGACCGCCTTGCCGGCGGTGGTGGCATCCGCGCTGCTGACCGCCTGCTTGGCCGGTTCGGTCACGGCCTTGGTGGCCTGCTGCTGCACGGTGGAAGCGGCACTGCTGACTGCCTGCTTGGCAGGCTCTGCCACCGTCTTGGCGGCCTGCTGCTGCGCGGTGGCCGTGGCGTTGCTGACCGCCTGTTTGGCAGGCTCGGTCACGGCCTTGGCGGCCTGCTGTTGCACGGTGGCCGTGGCGTTGCTGACCGCCTGCTTGGCGGGTTCGGTCACCGTCTTGGTGGCCTGCTGCTGCACGGTGGCAGCGGCGTTGCTGACCGCCTGCTTGGCGGGTTCGGTCACTGTCTTGGCAGCTTGTTGCTGCACGGTGGTCGTGGCGCTGCTGACCGCCTGTTTGGCAGGTTCGGTCACGGCCTTGGCGGCCTGTTGCTGCACGGTGGTCGTGGCGTTGCTGACCGCCTGCTTGGCAGGCTCGGTCACGGCCTTGGTGGTCTGCTGTTGTACGGTAGCAGTGGCACTGCTGGCTGCCTTGCCTGCTTGTTGCTGGGCCGAGGTGGCGGCGCCGTTCACGACCTGCTGGGTGGTGTCAGCCATGGTCTTGCTGGCGCCCTGCTGCAGGGAACCCAGCACGCTGCCGAAGAGCGAGCCACCGGTGGCGGCGCCGCTCAGGTTGTTGGTGGCACCGGAGAGCGCACTGGCTGCCGGATTGCCCTGCGCCTGCCAGTTCTGCATCTCGCTGGGCCAGCTCGGAGCGCTGGCCGCCAGGTTTTCGCCAAAGACCTGGGGCGTGCCGTCGCCCTTGAGCAGCATCACGGACATCTGGTTGGTCTGCGAGTTCCAGACCATGCCTGCCTGCTTGGCCACCTCGGGCATGGGGGCATAGCGGGAGACCACGTAGAACAGCGGCCCCTCCTGCTGCAGCTCGTTGGCGGTCTTGAGCAGCTGCATGGTGCTGTCGTAGTTGGGGCCGAGGATGGCGGTCATCCGGTCCTTGATCAGGGGCTGTTCAAACAGGTTGGCCTGGTTGGGATCGAAGCCGACCAGGGGTTTGAGCAGGGCCCACATCAGCTGGCTGGTGGGGCTCATCATCAGCAGGGGGGCAACGCAGGCGGACAACATCAGGCTCAGGCAGGCCGCCTGGAGCAACGGCATGATACGCATTGGGATAATATCCAAATAACGATTTGATTAATAAGGTTATATTTGTCTGGGGCCGACAAATTCAACGGGTTCTCCTGGCCCGGTTCTGAGACGGGCGGGCAGGCGCTGGCAGGCTACCATATTGGCTTGGGAATGCCAGAGAGGGCACCGCTTATTAATCAAGTTTGTGCGGCTGCCGGTCGCTTCCATTCTTCATCAAGCGAGGAGTGACATCATGAATTCAGGCAAGAGGGCAGGCGGCTGGCTGCTGCTGGCACTGCTGGGCGGTGCGACCGGTATCGGCGTGGCGGCAGAACCGAAGCGGACGGAAGTGGGCGGCGAGCTGGTGTTGCCGCTGGGATCGCTGCCGGAGCGGGTCTGCTGGTATCAGGATCAGAAGTATTCGGCAGGGGCCCGGATCCGGCAGGGTGATGACTGGCTGGAGTGCGCTGCGCAAAACGAACAGGAGAGCAACGGGCCTCTGGTCTGGCGCGAGCCACAAAGGGCGTCGGATGCGGCTGGCAAGGCGACGCAGAGCGGCACCATCACCGTGGGCCAGTGAGGCTTTTCTTGATCCAGCTAAAGACATGGACGTGACCTCTATCGCATAATGCGGCTCTTTTCCTCTCTTGACTGGGACTTCAGAAATGGCTCGTCGCTCTTCCAACACTCAACGTCGTCGCAACAGCTGGTGGTACAAACGCCTGTTGGTACGGGAACGTGCAGAGCGCGAAGCGCGTTCCGTTCGAGATTGATACTGCAGTGAAACACGGAGCCTCTGGCTCCGTTTTTTATTCATCATGCGCCGTGATGATGCGGGGGCCCTTGGGCCCCCGTTTTGTTTGTCCGCCGCCCGGTGCAGCCAGCGGACGGGGCCGTTCACTTGGTCCGGCTCGCGGCGCTGACCCATGACGATAGTTGCCGGATCGTCTGCGCAAATAACCGTGGCAGGGGGATGACCGGACCCTTCTGATACTGCATGATGAAGTTTTCGAGAAGGAGCCTCAGATGCAGATCACCATTCGTCACGCCGAACCGGCCGATGCCCCCGCCTTGCGGGATCTCTATGCCATGCCCAATGCCCAGGCGGGCACCCTGCAACTGCCCTATCCGACCCTGGGGGTCTGGCAGAAGCGACTGGAGAGCGGCAGCGTGGTGGCGCTGGTGGCTGAGGTCGACGGTCTGCTGGTGGGGAATATTTCACTCCATATCGAGCCCAACCCGAGGCGCAAACACGTGGCCTGTATCGGCATGGGGGTGCGGGATGACTGGGCGGGCAAGGGAGTGGGCTCTGCCCTGTTGGGGGCCGCGCTGGAGATGGCCGACAACTGGCTCAACCTGCGCCGCATCGAGCTGACCGTCTATGCCGACAATGCAGCGGCGCTGGCGCTCTATCGCAAGTTCGGCTTCATCGAGGAGGGGCTGGCCCGTGGTTTCGCCTTTCGCCAGGGTGAGTATGTGGACGCACTCTATATGGCGAGGATCCGGCCATGATCGACTACCGCCGCCGGCTCATCCCGGTGCTGCGGGCGCTGGAGCAGGATCCGGATCTCTCCATCGAGGCGCTGGCGGAGCGGGCCTGTCTCTCCCTCTACCATTTTCACCGGGTGTTCACCGCCGTGGCGGGGGAAGCCCCGGGCGAGATGTGCCGGCGCCTGCGCATGCAGCGTGCCGCCTGGCAGCTCTGCTACACAGATGCCAGCGTCACCGCCATCGCGCTGGGGGCGGGGCTCGGCAGCTCCCAGGCGTTCGCCAAGGCGTTTCGTCGCTACTATGGCTGTACCCCGGGGGAGTTTCGCCGCGACAAGGGCAAGAATGGACACCTGGAGAGCAAGGATGGACACGCATGGGATGGTCTGTCCCCTTATGCTGAAGGCCACTCATCAGCAAGGAGCAACACCATGAAAACCGTCGAGATGGATGCCCGTACCCTGGCCTATGTGCGGGTCACCGGTCCCTATGGCGAAGGCTATGACGCCGTCTGCGGCCGCCTGTACCAGTGGGCCGCCGCCCGCGGGCTGGAGGGCGGGGAGTGGATCTTCATCTACCACGACAACCCGGAGGTGACGCCGCCAGCCCAGTGCCGCACCGATATCGGCATCACTGTGCCGCCCCAGACCCGGGGCGAGGGGGAGGTGGAGACCCAGCTCATTCCGGCCGGCCGTTATGCCCAGTCCCGCTACCTCATCACCGATCGCAGCCAGTACGGGCCGCGCTGGCAGGAGCATGTGGGCGACATAGTGGCGGCCGGGCTGGAGTTCGGCAGCGGTCCCTGCTTCGAGCTCTACCACAGCGTGAGCAACGATCCCCTGCGCGATGACGTGAGCTTCTGCTCCAGCGTGCGCTAGACGTGCGGCAATAAAACGCGGCGCCTGTGGGCGCCTCGTTTTATTTGGGATGAAGGCTGACCGTTACCTCATCATGGCTGGCTGGGCACCTTGTTCCGCCGGGATTTCCACCACCAGCGCAGGCGGATCTGGGAGATCAGCATGCCTGCCAGCATCAGGGCGCAGCCGACGAAGGCGCGCTCGTCCAGGGTTTCCCCCAGCAGCAGGACGCCGCCGATGGCGGCAAACACCGTCTCCAGGCTGAGGATGATGGCGGCATGGGCCGGGTGGGCGCCGCGTTGGCCGACCACCTGCAAGGTGTAACCCACCCCCACCGACACCAGGCCGGCGTAGAGCAGCGCCTGCCAGCCGGCGACGGCACCGGCCACCGAGGGGGTCTCGATGAAGAAGGCGGTGGCCAGACTAAGCAGGCCACAGACCACGAACTGCACCCCGGCGAGGCGAATGGGGGCGACCCGGCTCGAGTAGTGATCCAGCACCAGCAGGTGCACCGCCCAGAACAGGGCCCCCACCACCTGCAGCAGGTCGCCGTAGCCGATGGTGAAATCCTCGGTGACGCTGAGGTAGTAGAGTCCCGCCATGGCGATGAGGGCGCCAACCCAGGTGTTGGCCCCCGTCTTGTGGCGCAGGGCCAGGCCGATGACGGGCACCAGTATGATGTAGAGGCCGGTGATGAAGCCCGCCTTGGCGGCCGTGGTGTAGAGCAGCCCCACCTGTTGTAGCGATGCGGCGCTGAACAGCACGGTACCGGCGATGAGGCCGCCGGTCAGCAGCAGGCGGCGATCTCCGGCCTGCCCGCCCGGCTGGCGGGATTTGAGCCACCACAAGAGCGGCAGCAGGGAGAGGGCCCCCAGCAGAAAGCGCAGGCCGTTGAAGGTGTAAGGCCCCATGTGGTCCATCCCGAGCCGCTGGGCGACGAAGCCCAGCCCCCAGATGGCGGCGGCCATCAATAACATCATGTTCGAACGCATAGATTCATCCCTGAAAGACGGACGGGCAGGGCCGTGCCGCAAAGCTCCAGTCTCCAAGATAACCGTGAGCGGGGGGATTTGTCTTGCGCTGTCGGTGAGGTTGGCGGCGTGAGTGGTTATCCCGCTGCACTGCCGCAGGCCGGGGGACTTAGCCGTTGGCGATTCTGGCCAGCAGGGGAATGAGGGCGAGCAGCAAGAGGTTGCCGCGCAGGATCCAGATCACCCAGAACTGCTGTTGAATGGAGACCATGGGGGCGCGTCCCTGACGCAGGGAGCGGCGCCAGCGATAGAAGAGGCGGCTGGGGTAGCCAAAGCTGATGGCCATCACGAAGAACAGCAGCAGCTTGGTGCGGTAGCCCGGATTGGCAAGCAGCACGGCCGGTTCGTCGGGGTGGGCGAGCACCTGCAGCACCCCGGTGATGAAGATGAGCAACAGGGCCAGCGCCGCCAGGCCGTCGGCCAGCAGCAGTTTGCGCACCTGCTCGATGGACATGCCGCGGCGGAACAGGAAATATTCGGAGGTGATCGCCCCGGTCAGGGTGATCACGGCGCAGTAGTGCAGCGCCATCAACAGGTCCGGGTTCAGCATCCGTGTCGATTACCTCTAATTGAGCAGATAAACAGCTTCCTTTTGGACGCCATCTCGCGCTGCTGATATTCTGACACTACGCGTGGTCTGGCAATAGCAGGAGTCAGGATTGGTTAAACGAGCGGTCGCCAAAAAAACCTGGTCCCTGGTAACCAGGATGCGTCTGGGCCTGCTTTTGCTGTTCATTCCGGTGCTGATGCTGGGTGGTATCTACTACCTGCACATGGAGCGGAGTCTGCAAAGCGAGCTGCAGCAACGCCTGCTCGCCACCAACCACCAGCTTCGTCACGTCTTCATCGAGCCCTATCTGCACGAGATGGAGCGCCAGTTCACCCTCATCTACGACAGGGTCAAGGTTGAGGACATCAGCGGCCCCCGCCTGCTCAACACCGAGACCTATCTGAAGGAGTGGCAGCTCTACAAGGGGATCATGGCCGATCTGGTTTACATCTATGTCGGCACCGCCGAGCGCCAGATGCTGATCTACCCCGATTGGCAGGCGGATGCCAACTTCGATCCCAGGGTACGTCCCTGGTATCAGCTGGCCAGCCAGCACGTGGGCAAGATGGTCTGGACTGAACCCTATTACGACTACACCAACGGTAACCTGGTGATCGCCCTGGCGCGGGCCCTGACCGACAGGGAGGGCAAGGTGCGCGGGGTCCTTGCGGTTGATGCCATCCTGGCTCCCTTCTCCGCCCAGCTGAATCGTCATCTGGATGAGGGCTACCAGATGATCGTCAACCAGTCCGGCAAGGTGCTGGCCCATCCTGACGCGGCCCAGCTGCTCAAGCCCATGACCCACCCAGAATGGCTCGCTCGCTTCACTCAGGAGGACGGCATCTTCCTGGACAAGGACTCCCGCCAGTTCGTGGCCTACAGCAGGCTGCAGGAGCGCAACTGGGTGCTGATCAGCGTGCAGCCGGCGGCCAGCGTGATGGCGGTGGTGGACAGGGTCTCCCTCAACGTGTTGCTGATGGTGGCACTGGCCTGTGTGCTCTACCTGATGCTGGCACTGATCTGGTCCCGCTATTTTCGCCGCATGCTCGACGAGATCTCGAGCATGATCCGGGCCAGCCGGATGGAGCCTGACGGGGTACCCCAGGGGGGGATGCGCGAGCTCAGGCACGTCTATGCCGAGCTGGCCGAGGTGAGCAAGGATTATCACGAGGCGCGCCAGCAGGCCAACCTCGACAAGCTGACCGGTCTCTACAATCGCCGCTTCTTCGATGAACGTTTCAACCGACTGCTGCAGGATCAGCAGCCGTTCTGCCTGGCCATGGTGGATCTGGACGACTTCAAGCGGGTCAACGACACCTTCGGCCATCAGACCGGGGATGTGGTGCTCAAGCGGGTGAGCCAGCTCGGCCGGGCCCTGCTGGGGGATCACGGCTGGGTCTGCCGTTACGGTGGCGAAGAGCTGGTGGTGTTGCTGGTCAACCCGGACATCCACTTCTGCCAGATGCTGCTGGAGCAGTTCCGCAAGGGGGTGGAGTCACTGGACTGGCGCGAGCCGGGGCTCAGGATCACCTTGAGTGGCGGGCTGGTGGCCAGCCGGGCGGGGATGGATGGCAAGGCGCTGCTGGCGGCGGTCGATGCCGAGGTGTATCGCGCCAAACGCGACGGCAAGAACTGCATCCATCTGGGCCGAGCAGAGGCGAAGGGGCAGGAGGAGACGCCCCCTGCCGACGATGCACTGCTGAGCAACGAAGAGGCCTGAGGGCCTCTTCTTCATTCAGGAGGCCAGCTGCCAGTCGAGGGTGGGCCAGGCCTGCTCGGTGGCGATCTGGCGCAGCCCCGGAGCGGGGTTGACCGCGTGGGGGTGGGTCACCGCCTGCAGCAGCGGCAGGTCGTTGTGGGAGTCGCTGTAGCCGTGGCTCTCCCGCCAGGGGTCGGCGCTTGCGGCAAACAGCTGGTTGATGCGGGCCACCTTGCCCTCGCGAAAACTGAGGGTGCCGCGGGTTTGGCCGGTCAGCATGCCGGCCTCTTCATCCAGCAGGATGGCCACGCAGTGATCCATCCCCAGCATCTGCGCCATGGGAGCCACCAGATGCTCGCCGGAGGCGGAGATGAGCACCAGCTCGTCGCCCCGCTTGCGGTGCCATTCGATGCGCTCCACCCCCTCAGGGTAGATGCGCTCGCGCAGCACCTGCTCGGCAAAGCGGGCACAGAGCGGGTCGAGCCACTGGCGCGACTTGCCTGCCAGCGGCTGCAGGGTGAAGGCCATGTACTGGTGCATGTCCATCTTGCCCTGATGGTAGAGGGACATCATGGCCTGCTCCTCGGCAATCATGCCGGCTGGCGCCAGCTCCTCGGTCACCATGTACTCCAGCCAGAGGCTGGCGGAATCCCCCGCAATCAGGGTCTCGTCCAGATCAAACAGTGCCAGTGCCATGGGTGCTCCTCGCAGTGAAAATGGAAATGTAATGGGGCGTCATGCTACCTCACAGAGTTGATCCCGGGCCACCGCCAGGGTCACGGCACTGCCCACCGGCAGCAGATCCCGGGCCGAGCGGTTGAGGCAGTCCACCGTCAGCAGGCCCGCCGCGCAGCTCACCTGATAGCGGATCACGTTGCCGAGCAGCTGCTGCCCGCTGATAACCCCCGGCAGGTGCGGCTCGTCGCTGCGGGCGCCGGCCGGCAGCAGGGAGAGGGACTCCGGTCGCAGCGCCAGCTTGCCACTGCAGTGCTGGCCGAACAGGGCCTTGGCCTGCTCGCCATCGAGCAGGTTGTAGTTGCCGATAAAGCCTGCCACGAAGGCGTCGGCGGGGCGGGTGTAGATCTCCTCCGGCGTGCCGCTCTGGACGATGGATCCCTTGTTCATCAGGAAGATCCGGTCCGACATGGTGAGCGCCTCCTCCTGATCGTGGGTGACGAAGATGGTGGTGAGCTCGAGGCGCTGCTGGATCTCGCGGATCTGCTGGCGCAGGCTGCGGCGGATGCGGGCATCCAGCGCCGAGAGCGGCTCGTCCAGCAGCAGGATCCGCGGTTGCACCACCAGGGCCCGGGCCAGGGCCACCCGCTGGCGCTGGCCACCGGAAAGCTCGGCCGGATAGCGGCGCTCGAAGCCGGTCAGCTCCACCAGCGCCAGCGCCTCCTGCACGCTGGCGGCCAGATCCCGTCCCGGCTGGGGCTTCATCTTGAGGCCGAAGGCGACGTTGTCCCGCACCGTCATGTTGGGGAACAGGGCATAGCTCTGGAATACCATGCCGATGCCCCGCTTCTGGGGTTCCTGCCAGGTGATCTCCTCACCGGCCACCCGCACCTGACCGCCATCCACCGGGGTGAGCCCGGCCAGCGCCCGCAGCAGGGTGGACTTGCCGCAGCCGGAGGGACCGAGCAGGGTCACCAGCTCCCCCTTGCGGATGCCGAATTCGATCCCCTCGAACACTCTGGTGTCGCCGTAGGATTTGTGCAGTTGATTCACTTCTAGATGGAACATCTTGATTCACCTATGAAATCTGTTCGCCGCCCAGGTGAGCAGCAGGGTCAGCAGGAAGTAGCTCATCACCAGCGCGCTGGTGAAGTGGCCCGAGGTCGAACGCATGTTGTAGAGGTAGACCTGCAGGGTCTCGTAACGGGTGCCCACCAGCATGTTGGCGAACACGAACTCGCCGAGCAGGAAGGAGAGCGACAGAAACAGCGCCGCCAGCAGCCCCTTGCGCAGGCAGGGGATCACCACCAGCAGGAAGGCGCGCCGGCTGCTCGCCCCCAGCAGGTGGGCGGCATCCATCAGATCTTTCAGCGGTACCCCCTGCAGGCTGTTGGCCAGCGCCCGGTACATGAAGGGGAGTACCACGGTGAACCAGGTGCCGATCAGGATCCACGGCGTGCCGATAATGGGCAGAACGCCGTCGGCGTAGATCTGCAGCAGCCCTACCGAGGAGACCACGGGCGGCACCGCGAAGGGGAGCAGGATCAACAGGTTCATCCAGGGATCCAGCTTTGGGAAGTAGTAGGCCACCACCAGCACGGTGGGCACCAGCACTAGCGTGCCGAGCAGCAGGGTGGCGAAGCAGACCAGCAGGCTTCGGCCAAACGCTGCCAGAAAGCGCGGATCGCCCCAGAGTTTGAGATACCAGTCGAGGGTGAAGCCGTCTGGCAGCAGGGTGGCCCCCCAGCGGGTGGAGATGGAGTAGAGAAAGGTAGCCAGCAGCGGCAACAGCAGGGTGGCCACCAGGGCCCCCAGCACCCAGCGCGGCCAGCCAGGTTTCAAATCATGCATGGGATTGCCCCTTGTTCACGTAGCTCTTTTTCAGCAGCCACTGGTTGGCGGCCGTCACCACCCCCAGCAGCACCATCAGGATCACCGCCAGCGCCGCCGCCATATTGGGCTCGAGGAAGATGTCGCCGGAGACCAGGCTGGCCACCCGGATGGTCACCAGGTTGAAGTTGCCGGTGGTGAGGGCATAGGCAGAGGCATAGGCCCCCACCGCGTTGGCAAACAGGATGATCAGGGTGCCGAGCAGGGCGGGAGTCAGCACCGGTAGCGCCACGTGCCACACATATTGGCTCTTGCTCGCCCCCAGCAGGGCGGCGGCCTGCGGCCACTCATCCTGCAGCGCGTCGAACGCCGGATAGAGCAGCAGCAGGGCGAGCGGGATCTGGAAGTAGGTGTAGATGAGGATGAGACCGCTGCCGGAGTAGAGGTTGAAGCCGTCGATGAGGCCCCAGGATTTCAGCAGCAGGGTCACGGCGCCATTGATGCCGAGAATGATGATGAAGGCGAACGCCAGCGGCACCCCGCTGAAGTTGCCGGTCATGGTGACAAAGGCCAGCAGCAGCCGTTTCACCCGCTCACCGCTGTGGCGCAGCGCCGCCGCCCCCAGCGTGCCGATGGCGAGCCCCGCCAGACTGGCGATGCCGGCGATGCGCAAGGAGTTGCCGAACGATTGCAGATAAAAGGGGGAGCTCAAAATCTCCCGGTAGTAGTCGAGGCCCCAGCCGTCCGGGGTCTGAAAGCTGCCCACCAGCACCCACACCATGGGGGCGAGCTGGAACAGGATCATCAGGAGAACGAACGGCAGCAGCACCAGCGCGGGCAGCCAGTGGCGGCGCAGCCGGCGCCGGGTGACGGTCGGTTGATCCGCGAGGATCTCGGTGGTGGCAGGCATCATCAGTGTACCTCCGGCAGGTTGCCGGCCTTGAGCAGCGGCGGGCAGCCCGGCTTGTCGTGGGAAACTCCCAGCAGGTCGGCCATCAGGGCGCAGAGCTGGGTCTGCTGCATGGCGGGACCGGCCGGCCACTGGGCCACGAACGCATCGCCAAACAGCCAGAGCGGTACCCGGCGCTCTTCGGTCAGGGTGCCGCCGTGGCTCAAGTCGTTGTTCATACCGTGATCCGAGGTGATCACCACCTGATATCCCTCCGCCAGCCACTGGGGCAGCAGGTCGGCCAGCAGGCTGTCCATCCGGCGCGCCTGATTGCGGTACTGACGGGAGTCGAGGCCGAACTGGTGGCCCGCGTCATCCACCCCCATCGGGTGGATCAAGAGAAAATCGGGGTCGTACTGGCTGCGCAGCCACTCGCCATCCATCAGCAGATGGCTGTCGGGGTAGCCGTCATCCCAGTAGAAACAGCCGTGCTGGATGGGCAGTCGCTCGTCATGGGTGAAGCGATCCCGCGCCGCTTGCCAGGGGCTCTGGTTGTAGAGCTCGCTCACCCAGTGATAGGCCGCGGCCGCGGTGCGTTTGCCGCCCGCGCGGGCCAGATGGAAGATGGACTCCTGCCGGCTCAGACGGCTCACCCCGTTGTGGGTGATGCCGCTCTCCACCGGCGTCGCTCCGGTCAGGATGCACTCGTAGAGGGGCCGGGAGAGGGAGGGCAGGGCGCAGCTCAGGGTGGCCTGCAACCCCTGTCCCGCCTCCACCATGCCCGCGAGGTAGCCCATGCAATGGGCTACCTCGGCAGAGAGGCCATCCACAAGTACCACTATCACCTTGTGTTGCACTGGCCGCTCCTTACTGCATGTTGATCATGACGGTTTCCTGCCACTGGCGCGGCAGGGCCTTGGAGCTCTGCTCCCAGGCGGCGTGATCCTGGACCGGCTTGGCATTGGCGTACTGCTCGGCCGGCAGCAGCTTGGCCTTGACGTCATCCGGCAGGGTCACGTTGCTGCGGATGGGGCGGGCGTAGCCGCGCGCCAGGTTGATCTGGCCGGCGTCGGAGAGGATGTATTCCCGCGCCAGCTTGGCGGCGTTGGGGTTTTTGGCCCACTTGTTGATGATGGTGGTGTAGCCGGCGATGACGGAACCGTCGCTCGGGATCACCACATCAAACTTCTTGGGGTCGATCTGGTCGCGGTAGTTGAGCGCGTTGAAGTCCCACAGCACCCCCACTTCCACTTCGCCCTTCTCGATGTTGGCGATGGTGGGGTCGTTCAGCGACAGACGGCCCTGCTGGGCCAGCTTGCCGAACAGCTCCAGCGCAGGCTTGAGGTTCTTCTCGCTGCCGCCGGTGGCATAGGCCGCCGCCAGCACGCCGTTGTTGGCCTGGGAGGCGACACCCACGTCACCCAGGGTCACCTTGTAGTCGCCGCCCAGCAGGGATTGCCAGCTGGTGGGGGCCGCCTTGACCAGATCCTTGTTGATCAGGAAGGCGATGGTGCCGGTATAGGCCAGCATCCAGTGACCGTCCGCATCCTTGGCCCAGTTCGGAATGTCGGCCCAGGTGGAGGGCTTGTAGGGCTGGGTGACTCCCTGCTTGACCGCCACCGGGCCGAAGGCGCCGCCCACGTCGCCGATGTCGGCGGTGGCGTTGCCCTTCTCGGCGGCGAACTTGGCGATCTCCTGGGCCGAGCTCATGTCGGTGTCCTGATGCTTGATGCCGTAGATGCTGCCGAGCTGCTGCCAGGTATCCTTCCAGTTGGCCCAGCTGTCCGGCATGCCGACGCTGCTGAGCTGGCCTTCACCGCGGGCGGCCTTTTCGAGATCCGCGATGTTCTCGGCTGCAAACAGTGGCTGACTGATGGCCACCAGGGCCAGTGCACTTGCGATCACGCTTTTCATCATTCCATCCCTCTGGACTAGGTCAGTTAAGGTTCGAGAGGGATGCTAGAGGGGAAATATGACGGTGGCGGGGCGCTTTGATGGCAGTTTGATGACAATCGTCCTGTCATGGCGCTGTCATCCTGCACGGTTACAACTCTCAATCCGAGTGAGGCTGGACTACTCCAGCGAGGGGTGAACCAGCCACGGCAGCCAGGATGAGCGACAGGAAGATGAGCGTGATCGAACCGAGATTGAGCGAGCGGGCAGTGGCCGATGGCCGCGCCTCCAAGTGTGAACAGATTTGCCAGACCCTGCGCCGCTATATCGGCAGCGGCCAGCTGGGTGCGGGACAGCAGCTGCCCGCCGAGCGGGCCCTGAGCGAGCGATTCGCCACCACCCGCATCACCATCAAGGAGGCGCTCTCCAGCCTCGAGGCTGACGGCCTCATCTACCGGGCCGAGCGGCGCGGCTGGTTCGTGGCACCGCCCCGCCTCACCTACGACCCCGCCATCCATACCCACTTTCACCAGTGGATCGGCGAGCAGCAGCGCACCGCCGAGACCCGGGTGCTGGCCCACGGTGGCGAGCTGGCCAGCAGCGAGCTCTGCCGCTGGATGGGGCTGGAGCCTTTCACCCCGCTCTATGAAATCCGCCGCCTGCGTCTCATCGACGGCCGCCCCGTGCTGCACGTCAGCCACCATCTGCTGGCCAGCCGCTTTCCCGATATCGCCAGCGCGCCGCTGGCCAGCTCCCTCACCGAGCTCTATCGGGAGCGCTATGGCATAGGCCAGGGTGGAGCGAGCCTCGAGATCACCCCCTCGGCGGCGCGCGGCGCCATTGCCCGCGCCCTCAATCTGGCGGAGGGGAGCGCCGTGCTGCGGCTGGTGCGGGTCAACTACGACGAGCGGGGAGCGCTGGTGGATTGCGATATTGAACACTGGCGGCCGGATGCCATCCGCATCTGTCTCGATACGCGAGCATTGCAGCCCCTCGCAGGCAAGCTGCAGCAAACCCGGCTCGTGGATCAGGGGTGAGTTGGCAAGCAACGCCAGCCTGGAAAGGGGGTGGCGGATCCCGCGGGATCCGCCGGGATCAGTTGTCGATATTGGGGATCAGGTCGTCGAAGCTCTGGTAGCCGCAGTCGGCCAGTTGCAGCGACATGGTGTAGGTCTTGCTGTGTTCCTGATGGCCGATGGCGGGACGGTTGAGCTTGAGCTCCTGGTGCCAGTACTCCTTCATCCGCTCGATCAGCGCCATCGCTTCGCTCTCGTTGAGGTGTAGCTGGCACAGCGCCATGTAGTTGTTGGACTTGTGCATGTTCTCCACCAGATAGTCCCCCAGCACCGACATCGCCTGGCGCGCCTGCTGGCGGGCGAAGCGGCTGTGCTGCTCGAAGCTGATCCGCTCGCTGATGAGGAAGTGGTAACTGTTGTCGATGCCGAGCTGCAGGATGCCGAGCTTCTCCAGCTTGCGCAGGTAGAGGTAGCAGGAGGCATCGGTCAGGCCGTACTCCCGCTTGAGATCGATCAGGGTCTTGTCGCGCCAGAAGATGTTGGCGAGAAAAGCGTAGAGGCCGGGCTCCCTGTGGAACGCCTCGTCCTGCTCCTGGGTGAAGACGGCGCGCCGGCTCTGGGCGTCCTGGGTGCGGTCCAGCAGCTCCTCGAATGAGAGCCCCACCAGGTGGCACACCTCCAGCAGGGTGTCGAACGGCAGGGAGGGCTTGTTCATCATCCGTTTGACGGTGGCGATGGAGACCCCCATGGCTTCTGCCAGGGTCTGATAGCGGATCCCCTTGTCGGTCAGGGTCTTCTTCAGGGTGTCGAGAATATTGTTGGCCAGGGTCTGGCTGTAGGTCATGCAACTATTCCTTTATCTGCATTTTTATGTTGTGTCAGAAATTGAGTTCTTTTGTCGTTGTGGGCTCAGATACTGACACTTTAAAAAACCAGAGGAAACAAACCCGACCTAATCGATTGAAATGGCCAGACCAGTCGCGCTCGAAGGTTGCAGATAGTGATACTCTGCGGTGCATATCCTTCAACCGTTCAACATTTTGCTGGTGGCGCATAAAACATCGCGCATAATTCAAAACGAATCGGATTCAAGACCTTCCTGGTTGAGAAATCGATTGTTTGCTTCCAATTTAAGGGTTTTTTAAACCGCAAGGTTTTTTATTCTTTCCTGGCATTGAGCGGAACTCGCAAGAGGGCCGCTTTTTTCTTTTCCTAGAATCTGAGCCCGCCGTCAAGACAGGGGCTCAGTTTCGGCACTTCCTGCGCCGCCGCCCTCGCGTGGCAGACATTTATTCCCCCTTGCAGGGAAACAGCTTGGGTATCTCCCGGATCAGCCAGCTCTTGGCCTTGCCCATGGTGTCGCGCCGCCAGGCCAGTACCACCTGGATCTGGTGGCGATACTCGGGGCCGATCACCTTGAGCCGTCCGGCCCGGATGTCCTCTTCAATCCAGCTCAGCGGCATGGTGCCGACCCCGATCCCCGCCAGCAGGGCGTCGCGCTTCTCGCCCATGGTGCTGACGGTCAGCCGCGGCTGCTTGTCGAGCAGGCGATAGGTGAGCACCGGTTTGCGCAGCGCCGTGTCGGCCACCGCGATGGCCCGGTAGCGGCGCAGGGTATCGTCCGCCAGGGGCTCGGGTTCCTGATGCAGGGGATGATCCGGGTGGGCGACGTAGAGCATCACCTCCTCCTGCAGCGGCTGGTGCTTGATGCCGGTCATCATGATGTCGGGATTGAGGGAGGAGATGAGCAGGTCGGCCCGGCCATCCTCCAGACACTCCCAGCTGCCCGCCAGTACTTCGGCCCGCAGCCGCAGCCGGGTATCGGTCAGCTCGGCCAGCCGTTCCACCAGCGGGTAGAGCGCCTGCAGCGGCACCAGCGCATCGACGGCGATGGTGATGTCGGTCTCCCAGCCGCGGGCCAGCGCCCGGGTCTCGCCCACCAGATGCTCGGCCGCCTCCAGCAGAATCCGGCCGCGCTCCAGCAGCATGCGGCCGGCCGGGGTGAACTTGGTTCTGTGGCCGCTGCGATCGAACAGCATGGCGTCCAGCTCGTCTTCCAGCTTCTGTACCGTGTAGCTCAGCGCCGAGGGCACCTTGCCCAGTTCGTCGGCCGCCGCCGCGAAGCTGCCGCGGCGGTCGATGGCATCCAGCACCCGGATGGCTTCCAGGGTCAGCGCCCGTTCCTTGTTCAGTTCCTTGGCCATAAATTGCCTTCAATTTTTTTGAACATGTTTGCCAGTTTATCTCGCTAACAAGTTAGGCCAAGTGTCTTTAATATTCAATCAACGCTTAGGCAGGAGCGCCAAGCAGCCAAATAAACGGGTAGTTCCAGACTGTGACCCCCTCAATCAGGGCGTCTGACTTCGGTGAAAGAACAACACACTATTTGAATGACCTCTTGCATGGATGCATTGATTCTGGCCACAGCGGCCTTGGCAATGACATAAAACCAAGAGAATGAATGAACATGAAAAACGTAATCAAGATGCTGGCCGTTGCAGGCCTGATGACCGCAGGTTTTGCTCAGGCTTCCGTCCCGGCCGACCTCAACGCCGCCCCGGGTGTGCTGTTTGTAAACTGGCACGCCACCGCCGCGGTGGAAGGCAAGGGCAACCCCATGCTGGAAGTGCGTGACGAGTCTGGCGACCTGGTTGCCTCCGTCCACGCCAACTTGATGGGCAGCCAGCAGGTCCAGATCCCGAGCCGCACCCAGGGCAACCTGACCGTGAGCCTGGGTGAGCAGAGCAGCGACTACCGCATTCCGTTCGGCATCGGTAGCGGCAAACAGCGTTAATCAACCGTATCGGTACGTGAGGAGCACACCATGATGAAATTGAGAGCCGCAGAAGCGCGCGGCAAAGCCAACTTCGGCTGGCTGGATGCGCGCCACAGCTTTTCCTTCGGGCACTACTACGACCCGGACTGGATGGGGCATTCAGTGCTGCGGGTCATCAATCAGGATCTGGTGGCGCCGGGTGGCGGTTTCGCGACCCACCCTCACGCCAACATGGAAATCCTGACCTGCGTGCTGCAAGGCACCATAGAGCACAAGGACAGCCTCGGCCATGCCGAGCAGATCCCGGCGGGGGATTTCCAGCTGATGAGCGCAGGTTCCGGCATCCGGCACAGCGAGTACAACCCCTCGCAGACCGAGCCGCTCTCCCTGCTGCAAATTTGGATCGAGCCGAACGAACACGGCACGACACCCGGCTATCAGCAGAAGAAGATTGAAGCCAACCCGGGCATGACGCTGGTGGCGTCACCGGATGGCGAAGCAGGATCCTTCAGGATCCGCCAGCAGGCCCGCGTATGGCGGTTGCAGCTTGAACCGGGTGAGAGCCTCACCTGGGAGCTGGCCGGCCGACACGGTTACCTGCAGATGATTTCAGGGGAGCTTGCCGCCAACGGTCTGGCTGCCCGACCCGGCGACGGGGTACTCAGTCGTGATGAGCCCAAATGGGATCTGGTGGCCATGAGTGCCAGCCAAGCCCTGTTATTTGACCTACCCTGAAGCAGTCAGCGGTGATGTGACGCAAAACGAGGATATTGAAATGGACAAGATGAAAGATTTGGCACTGCTGGTGGGTCGCGTACTGCTGGCTCTGATGTTTGTGATTGCGGGCTGGGGCAAGATCGGCGGTTACGCCGGTACTCAGGGGTATATGGAAGCCATGGGCGTGCCCGGTTTCATCCTGCCGCTGGTGATCCTGCTGGAGCTGGGCGGTGGCCTCGCCATCATGCTGGGCCTGTTTACCCGCAGCCTCTCCGTGCTGATGGCCGGTTTCACCCTGATGGCCGCCTTTATTTTCCACTATCAGCCTGCCGACCAGATGCAGATGCTGATGTTCATGAAAAACGTCTCCGTGGCCGGTGGTTTCCTGGCCCTGGCGGCGGCCGGTGCAGGGGCCTTCAGCCTGGATGCCCGCCTCGGCAAGAACTGGTAAACCCCGCAGGCTCGAGTTTTCCAACGCCTTTTGGCCGGTGCAGTTGCACCGGCTTTTTTATGCCCGCCACATTTGCCTGCGGCAGATGGGCGATGTGATCGGCGACAACAAGCGCCTTTTGCATCTTATCCCCCGATCCCCGACAATCCCGATACCTGTGACGTGACGGGGATCCTTGAGGTTTTCCCGCGCTGACCCCTCTTTTGCACTGGCGGGAATTGCCCATGTTTACCCTCTACCACTCCAATCAGCTGGATCTGCTCAAAGAGTTGCTGGTGAGCCGCATCCGGCAGACCCCCCTCGCTCACCCCTTCGAGCGCGAGCAGATCCTGGTGCAGAGCCCGGGCATGGCCCAGTGGCTCAAGCTGGAGCTGGCCAAGGCCTTCGGCATTGCCGCCAATATCGACTTTCCGCTGCCCGCCAGCTTTATCTGGGAGATGTTCACCCGGGTGCTGGCGGACGTGCCGCGCCAGAGTCCCTACAACAAGGGTTCCATGAGCTGGCAGCTGATGACCATCCTGCCCGCCCTGCTCGACCGCCCCGCCTTTGCGCCGCTGGCCGCTTATCTGGGGAGTGGGGATTACGCGGATCCTGCCTCGGATCCTGCCCAGGATCCCGAGCAGGTAAGGTTGTGGCAGCTCTGCCAGAAGGTGGCGGATCTGTTCGACCAGTATCTGGTCTATCGGCCGGACTGGATCGCCCGCTGGGAACAGGGGGAGGGATTGAGTCAGGAGCTGGCCGGGGTGAGCGGTCAGGATTGGCAGCCGGAGCTGTGGCGTGAGCTGGTGGCTCGCACCCTGGCGCTGGCCCCCAGCGGCTACCACCGCGCCAACCTCTACGAGGAGTTCATCCACGAGCTGGAGCGCACCGCCGAGCTGCCGGGCACGCTGCCCCGGCGGGTGTTCGTGTTCGGCATCTCGGCGCTGCCGCCGCGCTACGTGGAGGCGCTGCTGGCCCTCGGCAGCCGGGATGAGGTGGAGGTGCACCTCTTCGTCACCAACCCCTGCCGCTACTACTGGGGGGACCTGCTCGATCGCAAGACCCTGGCGCGCCTTCAAAACAAGCTCAAGCCCGGTACCGATCTCGACACCCTGCAGGGCCCCGCCAACCCGCTGCTCGCCTCCATGGGCAAGCTGGGGCGCGACTACCTGCACCAGCTGATGGAGCTGGAGGTGCCGCAAATCGAGGCCTTTGTCGATATCGACGACACCAGCTTGCTGCATGCCATCCAGAAAGACGTGCTGGAGCTGGCCGAACGGGGGGCTGGCGAATTCAGCCTCGATGCCAGCCACCACAAGAGCCCCATCAGTCCGGCGGATGGATCCCTGCAGATCCATGCCTGCCACGGCCCGATGCGCGAGCTTGAGGTGCTGCACGACCGGCTGCTGGCGCTGTTCGAGCAGGATCCCTCCCTCACCCCGAAAGACGTGGTGGTGATGATGCCGGATGTGAACAGCTACGGCCCCTATATCCAGGCGGTGTTTGGCGCGCGGGGCCAGATCCCCTTCGCGGTGTCGGATCGGGCGGCCAGTCAGGAGAGCCCGCTGCTGCAGAGCTTCCTCGCCCTGCTGAGACTCCCCAACGCTCGGCTGGGGGCTGGCGAGCTGCTCGCCATCCTCGAGGTGCCCGCCGTGCTGCGCCGCTTCGAGCTCGATGACGACGAGTTCAACCAGTTGCGGCGCTGGGTGCAGGAGACCGGCATTCGCTGGGGGCTGGATGACGGTTACCCGGAGCGCTTCGATCTGCCGCGCCTTTCTGGCAACAGCTGGCTGTTCGGCCTGCGCCGCATGCTGCTCGGCTTTGCCATGGGGGATGGCGAGCCGGTGGCAGGCATCCTGCCCTACGCCGATATCGAGGGGCAGCAGGGGCTGGCGCTCGGCAAGCTCGCCTGGTTCGTCGACTCCCTGGCGGAATTTTTGCCCCGCCTGCAACAGGCGCAGTCGCTGCCCGAGTGGATCGCCTGCCTCAACGAACTGCTGGAGCGCTTCTATCAGGCCGACGAGGATGAAGAGCGCCAGCTGCAGCTTATTCGCAGCCAGCTGGCGGACTGGCTCGCCCAGCTCGGCGAGGCCCGCTTCGAGCAGCACATCAGTGCCGATTTGCTGCAGGATTACCTCGGCAGCGTGCTGGGGGAGTCCCGCTCCAGCCAGCGCTTCCTCGCCGGTCAGGTCAACTTCTGTACCCTGATGCCGATGCGCTCCATCCCCTTCAAACAGGTCTGCCTGCTCGGCATGAACGACGGCGTCTACCCGCGCACCCTGCCCCCCATGGGGTTTGACCTGATGGCGGTGGCGGGCCGGCGCGGGGATCGCTCGCGTCGCGACGACGACCGCTACCTCTTCCTCGAGGCGCTGCTGAGCGCCCAGCAGGGGCTCTACATCAGCTATCAGGGTTTCAGTGCCCAGGACAACAGCGAGAAGGTGCCTTCCGTGTTGCTGGCGGAGCTCATCGACTATGTGCGCCAGGGCTTCGTGCTGGCGGGGGATGAGAAGCTCGCTGACGAGACCTCAGGCAAGCGGCTGCTCGAACACCTGATCGTCGAACACCCGCTCACCCCCTACAGCCGCAGCTACTTCTATCCAGCGGCACATTCCGGCCTCTTCACCTATGCCGCCGACTGGCTGCCGGCCCTGAGCCCGCAGCGTGGGGCCGCCAACTTCCAGAGCGGCGAGCTGCCGCTGCCCCCCGAATGGGGGAAAGAGCAGGGGCTGGAGCTGGCGGAGCTGCTGCGCTTCTATCGCCAGCCTGCCAAGTATTTCCTCAACCGCCGCCTCAAGGTGTGGTTCGAGCTGGACGAGGCCGAGATCGAGGACAGCGAACCGTTCGAGCTGGACGGCCTGCAGCACTACCAGCTCAAGGCGTTGCTGCTCGATGCCCATCTGGCACAGGGGGAAAGCGAGGAGCGTCGCCAGCGCCTGCAGCTCTCCGGCCTGCTGCCCCAGGGCTGGTTCGGCAGCCTGCTGCTGGACGATCTGGACGCCGAGATGGGCAAGCTGGCGGATCGGCTGCGTCCCTGGGTGGCGACCAATGAGGCAGACAAACAGGCGGTGGAGATCGATATCTCCCTGACCCAGGGCCAGCTGCAGGGGTGGATCGACACCCAGAAGGGGCGCTTGCTGGTGATCAAACCCGGCAGCTTCAACGGCAAGGATCTGCTGCTGGGCTGGATCCAGCACCTTTGCCTCTCCCTGAGCGATGCCCCCGGTGACACCCTGCTGTTTGACGCCAAGCAGAGCCTGCGCCTGCCTGTACTCGCTGCTGACGAGGCGCGGCCCAAGTTGGCGGCGCTGGTGGCGCTCTGGATGCAGGGGATGAAGCGGCCGCTGCCGTTTTTCCCGAGCACTGCCTGGGAGTGGATCAAGGGGATCGAGAAGGATCCGGAGAAACCGGAGGCCGCCGACAAGGCGGCGCTCGCCCGCTTCAACGGCGGCTACATGGTGACGGGGGAGGGGCAGGACGTCTACGTCGCCCGCTGCTTCCCGGAACTCGATGACGAGGTGCTGGCCCAGCTGCAGGCGCTGGCCCGTGAACACCTGACCCCGCTGATCAAGGCGCTGGAGGAGTTGCAATAATGGCCAATCCGCTCAATACCCTGCGTTTTCCCCTCCATGGCGAGCGGCTGATCGAGGCCTCCGCCGGCACCGGCAAGACCTACACCATCGCCGGTCTCTACCTGCGCCTCTTGTTGGGTCATGGTCCGCTCATTGAAGAAGGCGCCGATGCTGGTCAGGCGAGCGCCCACGAGCGGCCCCTGTCGGTGACCGAGATCCTGGTGGTGACCTTTACCGAGGCGGCCACTGCCGAGCTGCGCGGGCGGATCCGTGGCCGCATCCACGAAGCGCGTCTCGCCTTTATGCGCGGGCAAAGTGGCGATGCCCTGCTGGCCCAGTTGCTGGAGGAGGTGGCGGATCACGAGCTGGCGGCCCGCCGCCTGCTGGCCGCCGAGCGGCAGATGGACGAGGCGGCCGTCTTCACCATCCACGGCTTCTGCCAGCGGATGCTGAAACAGAACGCCTTCGAGTCGGGCGCCCTCTTCGAAACCGAATTTCTCACCGACGACAGCCAGCTCAGGCTGCAGGCGGTGAGCGACTACTGGCGCGCCGAGTTCTATCCGGTGGATAAAACCCTGGCGAGCGCGGTTCGCGCGCTCTGGCCAAGCCCCGCCGCCCTGCTGCGGGAGATGAACGGCTGGCTCGACAACAGCGAGCTGGAGATGCGCCCGCCGACGGGGGACGAGACCCTGGCCGCCCGCCATCAGGCGGCCATGAGTCGCATCGCGGCGGTGAAGGAGGTCTGGCTGGCGCAGGTGGACGAGATCCGCCGTCAGACCGATGGCCATATTAGCCGCTACACCGGCAAGAACTACGAGGGGTGGCTCGCCAAGATAGCCGACTGGGCGCAAGACGAGGCCAGCGGCTACGCCATTCCCAAGGAACTGGAGCGCTTCGGCCAGACGGTGCTGGAGGAGAACCTCAAGAAGGGGGGCGCAGTGCCCACCCTGCCGCTGTTCAGCGAGATAGATCAGCTGTTGGCGAGCCGCCCCGGCATTCGGGATCTGATCCTGCAACGGGCGGCCAAGGTAGTGCGCAGCCGGATGCAGGCCAGCAAGCGGCAGGCTCATCAGCTCTCGTTCGATGACCTGCTCAAAGACCTCGACGGTGCGCTGGGTTCTAGCCTTGGCGAGCGGCTCTGCGAGCGCATTCGCGCCACCTACCGGGTCGCCATGATCGATGAATTTCAGGATACCGACCCCCAGCAGTACCGCATCTTCCATCGTCTTTACGGCGGCCACCAGGACACGGCGCTGTTGATGATCGGTGACCCCAAGCAGGCCATCTACGGCTTTCGCGGCGCCGACATCTTCACCTACATTCAGGCGCGGCGAAATGTGAGCGCCCACTACACCCTGGGGCGCAACTGGCGTTCCAGCGGCGCCCTGGTGGCGGCGGTCAACGGCCTGTTCGAGCGGGCCAAGGATCCCTTTATCTACGAGGCGGATATCCCCTTCCTGCCGGTGGAGGCGCAGGGCAAGAGCAAGGCGCTGCGCCTCGACGGCGAAGCCGCCCCCGTGCTGCACTGCTGGCAGCTCACCGGCCAGCCCACCTTCAACCGGGGGGATTACCAGAGCAAGATGGCCCGCGCCACGGCGGTGGAGATCCACCGGCTGCTGATGTTGGCCCGGGAGGGCAAGGCGCTGATCGGCAGCGAGCCGGTGAAAGCCGGGGATATCGCCGTGCTGGTGCGCACCGGCGCCGAGGGCAAGCTGGTGCAGCAGGAGCTGGCACGGCTCGCCATCGCCTCGGTTTATCTGTCGAACCGCGAGAGCGTGCTGGAGCAGGTGGAGGCGCGGGAGATCCTGCTGATCCTGCACGCCTGCCAGAACCCGAGCGAGGAGAGAAGTTTGCGGGCGGCGCTTGCCACCGGCCTGTTCGATCTGGACGCCAAGGCCCTCGACGAGCTTGCCTCGGATGAGCGGGCGTGGGAGAACGCGGTGCAGGAGTTTATGGAGTATCGCAAGGTCTGGCACAAGCGCGGCGTGCTGGCCATGCTGCGGGCCCTGCTGCACCGGCGCAATCTCGCCTCTTCCCTCTTGGCGAGCCCCTACGGGGAGCGGCGGCTGACCAATTTCCTCCATCTGGGGGAGCTGCTCCAGCAAGTGAGCAGCGAGCTGGACGGTGAATACGCCCTGCTGCGCTGGCTGGGGGAGGCGGTAAACCGCCAGAGCGGCCAGGATGCTGAGCAGATACTTCGCCTGGAGTCCGAGCGCAAGCTGGTGCAGATCGTGACCATCCACAAATCCAAGGGGCTGGAGTACCCGCTGGTGTTCCTCCCTTTTATCTGCAGCCACCGCAGCGCCGACACGCCGCTTTATCACGAGGCCGATGAGGCGGGCAATCGCACCATCCTCGATCTCACCGGCGCCGAGGATTCCCTGGCAGAGGCCGACAAGGAGCGCCTCGCCGAGGATCTGCGCCTGCTCTACGTGGCGCTGACTCGGGGCGTCTACGCCACCTGGCTGGGGCTGGCGCCGGTGCGCTCCGGTAACGGCAAGTCGGAGAAGACCGACCTGCACCAGACCGCCATCGGCTACCTGCTGCAAAAGGGCGAAGAGGGGGACGCCGCGACCCTGGCCACCGCCCTCAGTGCGCTTGCTGAAGATCTGCCCGGGGTGGCCGTCGGTGAGCCCTCGCTCACCCGCCCGGCCCCGCTGCCGCCAGAAGAGGAGCAACTGGGCGAGCCCCGGGTGCGCCGCTTTGGCGGCACCCTTGAGCGGGACTGGTGGATCAGCTCCTACTCTGGTCTCGCGGCCCAGGGCCACGGCCACAGCAAGGGGGTGCTGGCCAATCCCGGCTTCGATGACGAGGTGGCCACCGAGGCAGCCGCGCTGGCTGCCGAAGAGCCAGTGCAGGCGCCCCAGCCCTCCATCTTCACCTTCCCCAAGGGGGCGCGCCCCGGCACCTTGCTGCACAGCCTGTTCGAGACCATCGACTTTGAGAGTGCCGCAGGCGAGCCGCTGGCACAGCATATCGCCACCCTGCTGGCGCAGGACGGCTTCGACGAGAGCTGGGCCCAAGTGCTGCAACAGCAGGTGGAGGCGGTGCTGGAGACCCCGCTTGAAACTGGCTTTGGCGAGCCGGTGCGGCTGCGGGATCTGGCCCCCGAGCGCAAGCAGGTGGAGCTGGAGTTCTTCCTGCCCATGGGGCGGGTGACGGCCCCGGCGCTGACCGCTCTCTGCCAGCAGCACGACCCGCTGTCGCGGGGCAACAAGCCGCTGAGCTTCGCCACTGTGCAGGGGATGCTCAAGGGCTTTATCGACCTGGTGTTCGATTGGCAGGGGCGCTGGTATCTGCTCGACTACAAATCCAACCACCTCGGCATGAGCCCGGCGGACTACAGCCGGCCGGCGCTGGAGCAGGCCATGGTGGAGCATCGCTACGACCTGCAATACCAGCTCTACTCCCTGGCGCTGCACCGGCTGCTCGCCCTGCGTCTGCCGGGCTACGACTTCGACCAGCACTTTGGCGGGGTTTTCTATCTGTTCCTGCGTGGCATGCCACAGGGGGGGATCTTCCATACCCGGCCCAGCCGTGAGCTGGTGCTGGGGCTGGATCGGCTGTTTAGCGAGGGGGCGGCGCCAGCCCTCGCACAAGTTTCGGATAACGGGGTAGAAGCATGAAGAGCGCAATGATGATCGAACGGCTCAAGGCCCTGGCGCTGGCGGGGCGCATCCGCCAGCTGGATCTGCAATTTGCCAAGCTGGTGGCCGACCTTGGCGGCGGCCCCGAGCTGGTGCTGGGGGCGTCGCTCGCCTGCTTCGAGCTGGGGCGCGGCCATGTCTGTCTGCCGCTGGAGATGTTATCTGCCGGATCCTTGCGCCCGTTCGGGCTGGATCCGGATCAGGGCCGGGATCTGCTGGCCGATCTGGCGGATCCGGCGAGCTGGCCCGCCCTGTTTGCGGCAAGCCCCTTGGTTGGCGGCGAACAGGATGAGGGGGAAGCCCCGCGCTGGCCGCTGCGGCTCTGGCACGGCCGCCTCTACCTCACCCGCTACCACGATCACGAGCAAGGGGTGGCCCGCCATCTGCGTGCCTTGAGTGAGCGCGCCGAATGGCCGGAGATAGCCCCGGCCCTGTCGCGCCTCTTTGCCCGCGACTACGGCCTGGTGTTCGCGGCCCTGCTCAAGGCCCGCCTCGCGCCGGATTTCTCGGCCCGCCACTTTATCGAGAAGTACCTGGATCTGGTGTGTCCGAACGAGGTGGATTGGCCCGCCATCGAGGCGCTGCTGGCCGGTGCCCAGGCGGCCAGCGATCTTGGCAAACTGGATGCGCTGGTGCCCGAGGCGCTCTGCTGCAACGGCCAGAAGCTGGCGGCGGCCACGGCGGCGGCACGCCCCTTTGCGGTGATCTCCGGCGGTCCCGGCACCGGCAAGACCACCACGGTCGCCAAGCTCTTGGCCATTCTGGTGGAGACCGGTCTGCAAGCGGGCAAGGCCCCGGCGATCCGGCTGGTGGCCCCCACCGGCAAGGCGGCGGCGCGTCTGACCGAGAGTATCGGCTCTGCCCTGCAGGCGCTGGACTTGCCCCCTGAGTGGGTGGAAGCCATCCCCACCGAGGCGGGCACCCTGCACCGGCTGCTCGGGGTGATCCCGGGGCGCAGCCAGTTCCGCCACCACAAAGGCAACCCGCTGCACCTGGACTTGCTGGTGGTGGATGAGGCCTCCATGGTGGACCTGCCGATGATGGCGCGCCTGCTGGACGCGCTGCCAAGCCACGCTCGCCTGATCCTGCTCGGTGACAAGGATCAGCTCGCCTCGGTGGAGGCGGGGGCCGTGCTCGGCGATATCTGCAGCTTTATCGAACAGGGCATCAGCCCCGCCCAGGCGGATTGGCTCTCCCGCCAGACCGGCTACCGCTTGCAGGGCACGCCCGCGGGGGCCCCGGTGCGCGACAGCCTCTGTTTACTCTCCAAAAGCTGGCGCTTTGATCAGCACTCCGGCATCGGCCAGCTGGCGCGCGCTTGCAACTGCGGCGATGCGGCGGCGGTGGAGGCGGTCTGGGGCGCAGGATTTATGGATATCAGCCTGCATCCCTGGGCGGGGGAGGCCTACGACGAGTTGATTGCCCTGGGGGTGGTCGGTTACGGCAGCTATCTGAAGGCGGCCCGCGCGGGGGAAGCGCCCGCCGCCGTGTTCAAGGCGTTCAACGGCTTTCAGATCCTCTGCGCCCTGCGGGACGGCCCGTTCGGCGTCGAGGGGCTTAACGAGCGGCTGGAACTGGCCCTGTCACGGGCTGGCCTGATTGCCCGCGATGGCGACTGGTATGCCGGTCGCCCGGTGATGGTAGTGCGCAACGACCACGGGGTCGGCCTCTACAACGGCGATATGGGGCTCTGCCTGCCCGATGAAACAGGCCGCTTAAAGGTCTGGTTCGAGCAGCCGGACGGCACCCTGCGGGCCCTCTTGCCCAGCCGCCTACCGCCCCACGAGACGGTCTATGCCATGACCATCCACAAATCCCAGGGCTCGGAGTTTGCCCATACCGTGCTGGTGCTGCCCGACAGCCCCAGCCCGCTGTTGACCCGCGAGCTGGTCTATACCGGCATCACCCGCGCCAAGGCGCGCCTCGATCTCTACGGCGATCGCGCCCTGCTGGCACAGGCGGTAAGGAAAAAGACCGAGCGTTATTCTGGATTGGCACAGAGGTTGGGGGAGTGATGGGTTGGACGGCGGTGAAGGGAGTTGCCGCCGTCAACGTATGTTTTTAGGAGTGAAAAATTATTGCTCATTCATCTCTTTGAGTAGTCGCCCCCAAAGGGGTTTTAATTGCTTTTTGATCGCATTAGAACCCATTATATTTGCCGCTTTATGGCCATATGTGATGAAGTTTCGCTTGCTTAAATGCGAGTAACGCTCATAAATTTTCTTCTTAAATAGTGGTGTTTTCGCTACACCATTTTTCTCTTCAATAAGGTTGGCTTTTTGATGCGTCTTTTTAGCTAACCTAACCCCAGCTTTCATTCTGCCTGAAAACCTAGCTAGGGCTGCTGATCTAATTAGTTTTCTTTCGCCATCAAAAATGAACCCTAAATACTGTAGCGGCTTGTCGCATTTTTGAACTCCGCTGTATACGTGGAAGTTTCTAACCTCTGTTTTCTTATCATTTATTTCTATCTTTAGCTCGGAGATGCTTTTTGTCACTATAGATATTAACTCGCTGGTTTTATCACTATCGATGATAAAAAGCATATCGTCACAGTAACGATAGTATTCTCCTGAAATAGATACCACTATGTCTTTTATTTTCTTGTCGAAATCTAGCATGTATATATTAGACAGAAGAGCACTTATAGATGTTCCTTGTGGTATACCTTTTCCAGTCGAGTTGGTTTTTATTAGCCCTAGGCCTCGTATTTTATCTCTGAAGGTTTTTATATCGCAAAGCCTTGCCCCTGTAGATTTTGGATTGTTTCTCGATATTTTAAGTGCTGCATACAATAGGTCTCTATTGACTGTAGACGATTTGGTTAGAGATCTGTATATATTGAAATGGTCATTTGGTAATGAGTTTTCTTGGAGTAATTTGCACCACATTGATTTGAGTATTACATGATCTAAATTATCAAAGAAACCAGAGATATCCATCGCGATTGCAGTGCAATCACCATGAGCCTTTATTTTTTCAAAGGCCGTGTTAGCAAAATCAATATTACTTTTTCCAAGAGATCTGAAAGCAAGTACGGATTCTTTTAATTGCAATTCGTGGAGAGCCTTCTCATATACATTAGACAATAACTCTGCATAGTAAGAGTAAATGTGAGAGTCGATATGTGATGCATATGAAATTGGCCTTTCTTTTATTTTCTTTTGAACATTACCATCTTTGTCTATTGATATTTTAAAGCTGTGTATATCGTAACTTATTAGCGGGAGGAAAGCATGGTGGGCAACATTGAGGGGCGATTTTACAATTTGACATGCTTTTCGTAATTTTACTGGAGAATCAAAATGTAAGTAACCACGACTCCGAAACCATTGATTTTCTGAGTTCATCATATTGAGCCTTAAATTGCAAAACCCGGAAAGGTAAAGGACTGTGGCCATCCGATTCCCAATCCGGGCTTAACAAACGTACTTAAATACGCATTCACAACACCGATATGATGTCGGCCACGAATGTCAGATATGATATATGATACCATCATCGCAGGAGTGTTCGACGTGAGTCTACTAGCCATCTGCGGCCATGCAAGTCGTCTGCTAGCCAGTGTACTGGTGAGCGTTCTACTTGACAGCTTGTGATACACCTTACTTCCTAAATAAGTAAGCGAAACCATGATAAAGAACGGTGAGAGTAAACTCAATAAGAAGTTTTTATATTGATAGGGATTTTAAATCTATCTGCCAAAACTATTTTTTATATTTTAAAAAATGGTAAGTTGGGCTTCGTTGGTTTAGTGCTAGTCTACAAGTTGCGTGGGTTGTGGTTCCGCATAATGAAGCCCAATTTTTCTGAAAATCTCTTTTACCAACCGTTCATTCCTACCCCTTCTCCCGCAAGGGAGAAGGGAGATTTGGCCTCCTTTGATCTGATTCGGATGATTGGTTTATTGGGGACTTGTAGGTTCGATTAGCGAAGCGTAATCGGACGGTCGCGTAATCGGACGGTCGCGTAATCGGACGGTCGCGTAATCGGACAATAGCGTAACCGGATGGTCGCGTAATCCGACGATCACCTAATTGGAGGCTGTTTCGACAGACCAGAGATTCGAGTGTCGGATATCCACACTCCCCAACCGCCTCTGTCTTATGGTTCGGCCTGCATATCCGGCTGGCAGCCGGGGCCCTGGGCGACCTCCTCCTTGAGCCAGTCTATAAAGCAGCGGATCCGGGTCAGTCGGGGAGAGTCGGGATCCCAGATCAGGTGGTAGTCGTTGTCGGGGTTGTAGCTCTTGGTGAAGAGGCGGGTCAACAGGCCGCTGGCGATCAGATCCCCCGCCAGCACGTTGCGGCTCAGGGCGACCCCCTTGCCGGAGAGCACCATGTCGATCGCCAGGCTGTTGTTGTTGACCTCGAAGCGCTTGATCCGGCTCAGGTCGAGCCGATAGCCCGACTCCTGCAGCCACTTCTCCCACGAGACTCCGGCGTAGTCGGGCCCGGAGACGATGACGGTGTCGTAGAGATCCTCGATACGCTGCAGCCGCTCGGCCAGGGCCGGCGAGCAGACCGGAAAGACGCACTCCCGGATCAGCAGGCAGGAGCTCAGCTCGGGGTCGACCCGGTTGCAGTAGCGGATCGCCAGATCCATGCCACCCCGGCCTATGGGTTGCACCTGGGGATTGGCGTTGAGGCGCACTTCGACCTCGGGGTGGCGTTCGACGAAGCGCCAGAGCCTCGGCATCAGCCAGCGGCTGGCGAAGGAGGGAATGACGGTGACGTTCAGCACCCCTGCCAGCGGTTCACACTCGAGGGAGGCCATGCCCTGCTCGAACGCCGCCATGCCCTGGCTGACCCAGGGGAGCAGGCGTGCACCCCGCTCGGTCAGGCGCATGTTGCGCCCCTCGCGAACAAACAGCTTGACCCCCAGACTCTGCTCCAGCCCCCGGATCTGCTGGCTGACCGCCGCCTGGGTGATGAACAGCTCCTCGGCAGCGCGGGAATAGCTGCCGTGGCGGGCTGCCGCCTCAAAGGTGTGCAGGGCGCCGATCTGGGCGATGTATAACTTGCGCTTATGTGTCTGGTTAGCTTTCATCGTTGGCCTTCCTGGCCCGGATTAATAACACTCGACGTCCAATCAAACGGCGAAATCAAGGCGAGGTTATCATGGAAACGGCAGGAAGCAATCTGATCGAAGCGATCATGAAAATATTGACCAGAAGTGCCGACAAGACCCGCACATTCAAGCAGGAGAATATGCCAGACTGGTTGCGACACGATATGGGGCTGCACAACGATGACAATCAAAAGCAGCATCACGCCAGAGACAGGATTAAATATTGAGACGCTGTTTTTTGTACCGCGGGCAAAATTAATATTTATTTTTCTGAATATGATATTGAGCGGCGCTGGTGTCACCCTGTCTGAGATATGGTATTGCGCCTCAGGTGATATGATCTGGCGATTGGTAGTCCCGTATATATTTCTGCTCGAGACCCGCATCAATCAATCTGGTGCGAAGGTGGTGGCTGAGCGTAGCGAAGCCCAACGTTTACCGTGTAATCTCTTTTTCCTCCCCCCTCATCCCCGACCCTTCTCCCGCAAGGGGAGAAGGGAGCAAATACGCTGTCCGATTACGCTTCGCTAATCGAACCTACTTGGCTGGCTATTTTTGCCATCAACCGAATCAACATGGCTGGCGATCATATCTTCGATGCTGCTTGATCCCCTCTCCCGTTGGGAGAGGGCAGGGTGAGGGGAGCATTCAGGTATTAGATGGTGAGCTCCAGCCGATTGCCTTCCGGGTCGAGGAAGGTGCTCTCGTAATAGCCGTCGCCGGTCCAGCGGGGGCCGTCCAGGTGTTTCACCTCGGCCCCCTTGAGCAGCTTGAGGCGGGCGGTCATCTTGTCCACCTCCTCCACACTGCCGAGGGAGAAGGCGAGGTGAGCCAGCCCCTGCAGCGGGTGCGGCAGGCGCAGATCCGCCGGAAATAGTATGGGGGTGTGCATCAGCTCCAGGCTGGCGCCCCCCTCGAAGCGCACGAAGTAGGAGCTGAACTGTTTGGCTTGATTGTGGTAGCGCTCATTGGCCTGCCCGCCAAACAGGGTGCAGTAGAATGTTGTGAGCGCCTCCAGATCCTGCGCCCAGATGGCGACGTGATGGATATGCATGGCTGGTCTCCTGTGACTTGATGCCCTTAATGCTATGCTGGGGCCTGCCCCTTCGACATGGCTGAGTCCGTCCTGATGATGTCTGAAACTGCCAACACCGAGCTTATCGATGTCTCCCCCGACTGCCGCGAGCAGATCTGCTGTGACAGCCTGCTGCCGGCCCTCGCGCAGGAGCAGGTGTGGTTGGCGGGGTTCTCTCGCCTCAAGACCCGCTACCGTATCGCGCGCCGCTTTGCCGATATGCACTGCTTTTTGCTGACCCTGGGGGGAGGGGGGGAGGTGCTGGTGGGCGATCGCATGGCGCGGCTGCAGGTCGGGGAGTGGGCGCTGATCCCGGCCGGGGAGCCGCTCTGCTATCAGTTGAGAGAGCAGCTTAGTGAGCAGCTGAGTGAGCCGATTAGTGAGCCACCGAGCGAGCTGTTGAGCCAGCAGTCGAGCGAGTGGGAGCTGGTGTGGCTGCTGCTGCACAAGGACTCCCCCTGGGATGCCTTCGCCAGCCAATCCCGGTTGGGTTGCACCTCCCAGCAGGCCACTCTGCTGCGCACCATCGAGAATCTCTATGCGGAGCAGGAGCGCCACCAGGACCCGCTGCTCAGCGCCCTGCTGGTGGAGCAGCTCGGCTTCTATCTGCGCCGTCTGTTGCAGAAAGGAGAGGGGCAGCGGCGCGGCGAGCGGCTGGCGCTGCGCCTCGAACTGCTGCTCAAGGAGGCGCTGGCCGAGCCCTGGGACATAGCGCGCATGGCCGGCGCCCTGCATCTCTCCGAGCGCCAGCTCTACCGGCTCTGCCAGCAGCACTTCGCGCTGGCGCCCATGGCGCTGCTGCAACGGCTGCGGCTGCAACGGGCGGCGTTGTTGCTGGCCAGCCGGGCCGATTCGGTAAAGCTGCTGGCCGAGCAGTGCGGCTTTCGCAACGAGTACCACTTCTCCACCGCCTTCAAACGCCAGCATGGCCTGGCGCCCAGCCACTATCGCCACCGGCATCATCCCGCCTTTAAAACCGGAAAAGGCTAGTGTATTGAGTCACACTGGTTGCTACTGTTGTTCAGACGAACCTGATTGCGGCCGATAACCGGAGACGGGCCATGAGCCGGCTGGCCGCGACAGAGTTGGGTTTCATGGGAGTCGTCTCCCCATATTTCTTCAATCAGAGTGAATTTCCCGCAGTTGGGGGTGAGAGGGCAAGGATGGTCTCTATGCTGCAAGACAGTGACACGATCAGGATCTCGGACGTCAGCGAAGCCGTGGTGCACGGCATCCTGGCGGTGGTGAGCGACGGTATCTGGGACTGGAACGCCAACACCGGGTTCGTCTATCGCAATCCCGGCTGGTACCGGATGCTGGGCTACGAGCCCCACACCCTCGGCAACACGGTCTTCACCTGGGAGAGCGTGATCCATCCCGACGACATGGAGCAGGTGATGGCCTGCTTCGACGCCTACCTGAGCGGCGCCGCCCCCGACTACCGGGTCGAGTATCGCTGCCGCAGCCGCGGCGGCGACTACATCTGGATCGAGGATTGCGGCCGCATCATAGCCCGCAACCCGGACGGTTCTGTGGCCCGGATGATCGGCGCCCACCGCAACATCCACGCCCAGAAGCTGCTGCTGGAGCAGCTGGAGCGGCGCAATCACACCCTGGAGCAGCAGATCGCCTTGCGCACCGCCGAGCTGGTGCGGCTCAACGAGGCGCTGCAGCAGAAGGCGGAGGAGAATCGCCAGCTGGCGGAGACCGACGCCCTGACCGGTGCCGCCAGCCGCTACCGGCTGGAGCGCACCATTCGGCAGGAGTGCGAGCGGGCCAAGCGTTTTCAGCAACCCTTCTCCGTCATCGCCATGGACGTGGACGACTTCAAGCAGATCAACGACAGCCACGGCCACCAGGCGGGGGATCAGACCCTGATCAACATAGTGGCGCTGGTGCGCAGCCACATTCGCGAAATAGACCTGATTGCCCGCTGGGGCGGGGACGAGTTCATGGTGGTGCTGCCCAATACCGGCCTGGCCGATGGCTGGCGGGTGGCCGACAAGCTGCGGCAGTTGCTGATGGATACGCCGGTGTGCGAGCACTTTCCCATCACCATGAGCTTCGGGCTGGCCGAGTACCGGCCGGACGAGAGCATGGGTCAGCTGATGGTCAGAATGGATCGGGCCCTCTATCAGGCCAAGCAGACGGGCAAGAACCAGATCTGCCAGTAGCTGGCTGCCCCGCCATGGACAGCGCCTCCAACGAGGCGATCAAGAAGGCGCTGGACATCAAGGAAGGCGGCTCCAACAAGCAGGCCATCAAAGAGAAGCTGGGTGCACCGGCCAGCACCAAGACCGAAGCCGGTCTGGAAGTGTGGACCTATGATCTGGGCGCCCTGAACAAGGTCTCCCCCATGCTGGCAGAGACCTCCAAGAGCCTGTTCAAGGAGTCCGAAGTGGCCCAGAAAACCGTGCTCATCAAGTTCGAAGGCGAAACCATCAAGACCCTGAACCTGGCCGACAAGACCAAGGCCTGAGTCTGAACGACGTGCATGAAAAAAGGGGCCCGCGGGCCCCTTTTTGCTGCTTTCGAATTACTGGTGCGCTTCGGCGAACTGCTTCATCGCTTCGGCGTGCTTGGTCATGCCGTCGGCACGCAGATTCAGGTTTTTCACGAACTCGGCCTTCTTGGCCGGATCTTCGATCTTGTCGTAACGCTGCTGCAGGTTCGCCTGGATTTGCTCCGGGGTCATGTTCTGCATGCGGGCCATCTTGTCGTGGCGGCCGCCATGGTGCTTGCCGCCCATCATGCCGCTGCCGTCCATCGGGCAGTCGGTCATCATGCCAGGCTGGGCCGTGCTGACGGCTTCGCTGGCGGCATAGGCGCCAAGCGGCAGGCCAAGGATCAGGGTGGCGGTCAGCAGAGTCTTGGTCAGTTTTTTCATGGTCTATCTCCTTGCGGATTGAGTTCGGGGTCGGCTTGCTCGCCTTGACCCTGATTACACACCAGACAGGTGTCTGAACTTTGCCAGTTGAAGCCTATTTTGTAGCAGAGTGTGACACCATGACCCTGTACCGGACATTGACCGGGTCCATGCTGGATGGGCAATAAAAATACCCCGTCAGCGTTGGTCGCTGGCGGGGTATTTTTCCGGATGGGCGGGCTTAGCGCTGGCGACCGCTACCGACGTTGTAGGGCATCCGATAGCTGCTGTTCTCGCCATCCAGGCTGAGGGTCAGGTCACCCTGGGCCCGCATTGGCAGGCGTACCTGCTGCATGCCGTTCAGCCGGGCAGGGACCCGCTTGATCAGGTCGCCGGCGGCATTGTGGACCTCCAGGGTCGGATGGGCATCGCTGCTGCTGGCGGTGTCGTGCCAGTTGACGAACAGCAGGCCGGGGGCAACGCTGACGTCGGCTGGCAGGGCGGCTTGGACCAGCCCGGTGTGGGCCAGTCCGGCCAGCATGAACAGGGCCATGGTCTTGTTGATCATGAGTCGATTCTCCTTGATGAGATGCCGCAGGGGCGGCGGGAAGGTCAAGGTGCGCACCGGAGGGGGCGCATCATGACGAAGGGGGCTCGGTCGCCTGGTCGGGGGGCACGCCGGTATCGTCTGCTGCCGCGTCGACGGCGCCGGCTTGCACCGGGTCGGTCTGGCCGGATGTGCGCCTTGCCTGTCTGGCAAGGGCTTCGCTGGCGGCAAAGGCCAGCAGCAAGGGGGTGGTGAGGGCCAGCATGGCCTGTCTGCTCCTGCAACCGATGGGGTGGTCACAGTAAACAGCCGGTCTGTGTCTCAACTTTGCCGAGCGGCCGCTTTTTTGTAGCAGAGTGTGGCATCTTGCTGATCTGGCACACTTTGACACAAACCGCCCGGCGGATTTTCGTATACTCGTGCCAGCTCTAACAGGAGGTCCCCATGAATCAAAACAGCACCCACATTCTGGTGGTCGACGATCACAGCGAGATCCGCGATCTGCTGAAACGTTTTCTGGAACAGCACGGCCTGCGGGTCAGCTGTGCCCGCGATGGCAAGGAGATGAAGCGGCTGCTGGAGGAGCGGGAGTTCGATCTGCTGGTGCTGGATCTGATGATGCCGGGAGAAGACGGCCTGACCCTGTGCCGCGAGCTGCGGGCCAAGTCCAGCCTGCCCATCATCATGCTTACCGCCATGGGGGAGGAGACCGACCGCATCATAGGGCTGGAGATGGGGGCCGACGACTACCTCGCCAAGCCGTTCAATCCGCGCGAGCTGCTGGCCCGCATCAAGGCGGTGATGCGCCGCACCCAGGTCGAGCCGCAGCCGGTGGCCGAGTCCTTGACCCGGGATCTGCGCTTCGATCGCTGGCTGCTCGACATCAACCGGCGCGAGCTGGTGGATGAGGAAGGGGTGGGCCTGAGCCTCTCTACCGCCGAATTCGACCTGCTGCGGGTCTTTCTGGAGCGCCCGCAGCGGGTGCTGAGCCGGGATCAGCTGCTGGATCTGGCCCGCGGCCGCGAGGCGGTGGCGTTCGACCGTGCCATCGACACCCTGGTGAGCCGGCTGCGGCGCAAGCTGGAGCGGGATCCCAAGAATCCGGAGCTTATCAAGACCATCTGGGGCGGCGGTTATCTGTTTGCTGCCGATGTGACCCAGGTATAAGGCGGTGGGGATGTTAAGACGCGGCTGGTCGAAGCTGTGGCCCAAGGGGCTGACCGGCCAGATCATCCTGGTGGCGCTGGCCGGGCTGGTGCTGATCCAGCTGCTCAGCATCCAGATCTATCGTACCGATCGGGAGGAGGCGCTCGGCTACGTCAACAGCCGCAACGCCATGCAGCGCATCGTCTCGGTGGTGCGGCTGCTGGCCCTCTCGCCCCCCTCCCTCTATGACGAGATCCTCAAGGCGAGCCGCAGCGAGACCCTGCTGCTGCGCATCGCCGACGAGCCGCTGCAGCCGGACAACCGCAGCCCCCGCTTCGAGCAGTTGGTGCGCTCCCGACTGGGTTACCCCTCGACCCTGATGGTGGAGATCAGCGCCGAGCTCAAGCAGGATGCCCAGCGCAGCCGGGCCTGGCAGCACCACAACCGGATGATGAAGGACCGCAAGGGGGTGCCGCCACCGCAGGACATGCGGCTGTATGGCTCCATCCAGCTGCCGCGCGGCGGCTGGCTGCAGTTCAGCTCGCTGGTGGACAAGGAGTCGGCCAGCTGGTCCTGGCAGACCACCTTCAACCTGATGCTGGTGGCGAGCCTGGTGATCGGCATGATGATCTGGCTGTTCCGTCGTGCCACTCGGCCGCTCAAGCAGCTGGCCGCCAACGCGGACCGGCTCGGCCGCGGCGAGGACATAGAGCCGCTGCGGGAAGAGGGGCCGACCGAGGTACGCGAATCCATCCAGGCCTTCAACCGCATGCACACCCGGCTCGATCGCTTCGTGCAGGACCGTACCCGTATGCTGGCGGCCATCTCCCACGATCTGCGTACCCCCATCACCAGCCTGCGGCTGCGCACCGAGTTTCTGGACGAGGGGGAGGACAAGGAGCGGATCCAGCAGACCCTGCAACAGATGGAACAGATGCTGGCGGCCACCCTCAGCTTCGCCCGGGAGGAGGGGCAGCAGGAGGCGACCCGGGAGCTGGACCTGGTCAGCCTGCTGGAGAGCCTGTGCGACGACTATGCCGACACCGGTCAGCCGGTTACCTGTCTGGCAGAGGGCAAGCAGGTCTATGCCTGCCGCGCCAACACCCTGCGCCGGGTGCTGCAAAACCTCATCGGCAACGCCATCAAGTACGCCGGCAGTGCCGAGGTGTCGCTGGAACGCACCGACAGCGAGCTGGTGATCCGGGTCTGCGATCAGGGGCCCGGCATCGATCCGGCACGGCTGGAAGATGTATTCAAGCCGTTCGTGCGCCTCGACGAGGCCCGCAACACCGAATCCGGCAGCGTGGGGCTGGGGCTCTCCATCGCCCGCACCCTGGTGCACCAGCACGGGGGCGAGCTGACCTTGCACAACCGGGAGCAGGGCGGGCTGGAGGCTCGCATCAGCCTGCCGCTGTGAGGGGCGAACGAGTCGATGGAAAGGGCGCCTGCGGGCGCCCTGTTCGTTTTTGGTCTTGTACTGGTCCGGCCGGCATCACGCTCGTTTCATACTCGCTCATGCTTGTTCTCCTATGCTGAAGATGGTGATAATCGATGGCCGCGCAGACGGCCAAACAGCAGGGTCGGTACAGGGATGGCAGGTGAGTCGGGAGTCTGGTGGCGAGTCGGATACGGGTGGTTGCTGCTGCTCTGTGCGCTGGTATTGCCGGTATGGGCGAACACAGCGCCCAAACCGCTCATCGTGGCCAACTCCAAGGCCTGGCAGCCCTTCTCCTATCTCAATGAAGCGGGTCAGCCCGATGGCCTGTTGATCGATCTGTGGCGCGAGTATGGCCGCGTCACCGGTCGCCCCATCCAGTTCAAGCTGGTGGACTGGCAGAGCTCGCTGGATCTGGTCCGCAACGGCCAGGCCGATGTCCATGGTGGCCTGCTCTGGTCGCCGGAGCGCAATAGGGTCTACGACTATGGCCAGGCCCTCTCCCACCTCGACGCCCAGCTCTTCTTCGCCAACTCTCTGCGCGGTTCGGACGTGAACTACTACCTGCTGCACGAGAGCGTGGGCGTGGTGGCGGGAGGATTCGAGGAGTACTACGCCCGCAAGAACTTCCCGCGCACCCGGCTGCGCACCTTCGATGACAACGACGCCATGCTGCGGGCTGCCTTGAACGGCGAACTGGAAGCCTTCATCGCCGACCTGCAGGTGGCCAACTTCTACATCTACACCGCGGCGGATCCCACCCGCTTCATCCCGGTGCGCCACCTCTACAGCGATGACGTCCGCTTTGCCGTCGCCAAGGGCAATCAGGCGCTGCTGCAGGAGCTGGAGCAAGGCTTCGCCCGCATCGGCGAGGCGGATCGGGAACGGATCATCCGCAAGTGGATGCATATCGAGACCGTCTACCCGGCTCATCTCTGGCCCTGGCTGCTGGCCGTCGGCGGCCTGGTGCTGATGGCCTACATCATCCAATTGCGGCGGGCGGTGGCGAGCCGTACCGCCGAGCTTATCCAGGCCAACGCCAGGCTGGAGCGCCTCGCCAGCACCGACTCCATGACCGGCATCCTCAATCGGCGCGCCTTCTTGCCGCTGCTGGAACAACGGCTGAGCAGCGGCGAGCCGTGTGCCCTGCTGCTGTTCGATCTCGATCGCTTCAAGGGGATCAACGATCACTTCGGGCACGGGGTCGGCGACGAGGTACTGTCGGCCATGGTGGAGTGCGTGCAGGGGGTGTTGCCCGCCAGCGCCCTGTTCGCCCGCATCGGCGGCGAGGAGTTCTGCATCAGTCTGCTGGTGGTCGACATGGCAACGCTGCAGCAGTGGGCCGAGCGGATCGGGCGGGAGGTCAATGGCCGCAAGCTGTCGACCAGCGCCGGGGAGCTTGGCATCTCCATCAGCACGGGGGCGGTGTGGGTGCCGGCCGAGGTGAGGGCAGAGGGCCGACGAGTGCTGCTGCAGGCGGATCAGCTGATGTATGGCGCCAAGTCGCTGGGGCGCAACACCTGGCAGGCGGCAAGCTATGTGAAAGAGATGGCAGACGAGGCGGGGCAATAAAAAAGGCGCTGTCCCAATTATGTGTTGGAAGGCTAATCTGGAAGTAGGTCATCACCATGAGGACCTCCATCATGGATACCCCAGCCTTCCAACACCTGTTGTCCCTCTTTCCATT
>NZ_JBGLQY010000018.1:0-46296 GCF_041402265.1 Aeromonas sp. S15(2024)
CGAGTCAAGCCTTATTTTCAAAGGCTTTTCGAGGCGACCGACCCGGCTGTTTGCGTTGCCGCTTGCCGTGTCGATGGAGGCGCATTATAGGGAGTGAATTCGTTCTGGCAACCCCTCCCCTGCAATAAAATTGCAAAAAAGCACACTTTTTTAGTTATTCATATCCAGGCACAGCTTTTATACAAACTTATCCACAGAAACCAGCGCCGAATTGCTAGAATGGCCGAAAACAAGGAGGCCAAGATGGACTTGCGACTGAGACCTTACAAGGGAAAACGCCCGCAACTGGGCAAACGGGTATATGTAGACCCCTGCGCCACCCTGGTGGGCGATATCCAGCTGGGTGACGATGCCAGCATCTGGCCCATGGTGGCCGCCAGAGGGGACGTCAACCATATCCGCATCGGTGCCCGCAGCAACATTCAGGACGGCACAGTACTGCACCTGACCCGCAAGAGTGCCAGCAACCCGGCCGGCTATCCGTTGTTGATCGGGGAAGATGTCACGGTCGGCCACAAGGCGATGCTGCATGGCTGCACCATTGGCAACCGGGTGCTGGTCGGCATGGGTGCCATCCTGCTGGACGGGGCCGTGGTCGAAGATGATGTGATGATCGGTGCCGGCAGTCTGGTGCCACCGGGCAAGCGACTCGAGGCCGGCTTTCTTTATATGGGCAATCCCATCAAGCAGGCTCGCCCGCTCAAGCCGGCCGAGATCGCCTTCCTCAAAACCTCGGCCGACAACTATGTGCTGCTCAAGGACGAATACCTGCAAGAGGTCTGAATCCAGATAGCCACAAACAGGAAGCCCGGCATGAGGCCGGGCTTCGCGTCTTATTATAGCTATATAGGTGTCGATGACGACTGCCAGCGATCAGTGGGCCTGATCCCAGTTGTCACCGGTGCCCGCTTCGACCACCAGCGGCACATGCAATTCGGCGGCGGCTGACATCTTCTCCTTGATGATGGCGATGTATTCCTCCAGCTTCTCTTCGCGGATCTCGAACACCAGTTCATCGTGCACCTGCATCAACATGCGGATCGACTGGTCTTCAATGCCCCGGATCCAGCCATCCACGTTGATCATGGCGCGCTTGATGATGTCGGCGGCCGTACCCTGCATGGGGGCGTTGATGGCGGCCCGTTCCGCCGCCTTGCGCAGACCGGCGTTGCGCGACTTGATGTCCGGCAGATAGAGGCGGCGACCAAACAGGGTTTCGACATAGCCCTGGGCTTCCGCCTGCTGGCGGGTGCGCTCCATGTACTCCAGCACGCCCGGGTAGCGCTCGAAGTAGAGATCCATGTACTTCTGCGCCTCAGCACGGCCGATGCCCAGCTGCTTGGCAAGACCGAAGGCGCTCATGCCATAAATGAGGCCGAAGTTGATCGCCTTGGCGCTGCGACGCATGTCGCTGGTCACCGCATCAAGTTCAACCCCGAAGACCTCGGCAGCGGTCGCCTTGTGGATGTCCTTGCCCTCGGCGAAAGCGGTCAGCAGTCCCTTGTCACCGGAGAGGTGGGCCATGATCCGCAGCTCGATCTGGGAATAGTCCGCCGCAACCAGCTTGTAACCGGCGCACGGGATGAAGGCCTGCCGAATGCGACGCCCCTGTTCGTTGCGCACCGGGATGTTCTGCAGGTTAGGGTCGGTGGACGAGAGCCGCCCGGTCGCCGCCACCGCCTGGTGATAGGAGGTGTGCACCCGCCCGGTCTGCGGCTTGATCATCAGCGGCAGCTTGTCGGTGTAGGTAGACTTGAGCTTGGCCAGACCACGGTGCTCCATCAGGAGGCGCGGCAGCTCATAGGTCTCCGCCAGCTCGGCCAGCACCTCTTCCGCAGTGGATGGCGCGCCCTTGGGGGTCTTTTTGATGATCGGCAACCCCAGCTTGGTGAAGAGGATCTCCCCCAGCTGCTTGGGCGAGGAGAGGTTGAACTCCTGCCCGGCCAGCTCGTGGGCCTGTTTCTCCAGCTCTGCCAGCCGCACTTCGATCTCCTGACTCTGCTGATGCAACAGCTTGGGCTCGATGGTGGTACCGAGTCGCTCCATCCGCGCCAGCACCGGCAGCAGCGGCAGCTCGATCTCGCTGAACACCTTGGCGAGACCCGGCTCCGCAGAGAGCTTGCCCCACAGCGCCTGATGCAGACGCAGGGTGATATCGGCATCTTCCGCCGCGTAGGGGGCCGCCTGCTCCAGCTCGATCTGGTTGAAGGTGAGCTGCTTGACTCCCTTGCCGGCGATGTCTTCGAACGAGATGGTCTCGACGTTCAGATACCTGCGGGCCAGCGAATCCATGTCGTGGCGGCTGGCGGTGGAGTTGAGCACATAGGACTCGAGCATGGTGTCGTAGGCGATACCCTGCAGCTCGATGCCGTGGTTGAGCAGCACGTTGCGATCGTACTTGAGGTTCTGCCCCACCTTGAGGCGGGCCGGATCTTCCAGCAGCGGCTTGAGCTTGCCGAGTACCACGGCCTCGGTCAGCTGTACCGGCGCCCCCAGATAGTCGTGGCCGAAGGGCACATAGGCCGCCTTGCCCGGTTCGATGGCAAAGGAGACGCCCACGACGCGCGCCTCCATATAGTCGAGACTGGTGGTCTCGGTATCGAAGGCAAACAACGGCGCCGCCTGCAGCTGGGCCAGCCAGCCGTCAAACTCGGACTCGTCCAGAATGCAGCGGTAGTCGGTTTCGATGGCCGCTTCCTGGGGAGCGGCGTCTTCATCCCCCTCGGTCGAAGCGGTCCCTTCCTCAGCGCCGGACTCCAATTCTTTTATCAGGTTGCGCAGCTCATACTCGCGATAGACCGCCAGCAGCGCCTCCTTGTCGATGGGGCCAAGCTCCAGCTCTTCCAGGCTTTGCTCCAGCTCGACGTCGGTCTTGATGGTAGCCAGCACATAGGAGAGGCGTACCTGCTCCTCCTGCTCGCGGAACTTGTCTGCGAATGCCTTGGAGCCGCGGAAACCGAGTGCCGCCACCTTATCGAGGTTGGCTGCGATCTCGTCGATGCTGCCTATCCCCTGCAACAGTGCCAGTGCAGTCTTCTCGCCGACACCGGTCATGCCGGGAATGTTGTCCACCTTGTCCCCCATCAGCGCCAGGTAATCGATGATGAGCTCGGGCGGTACGCCGAACTTCTCGATCACCCCTTCCCGATCGGTCTTCACGTCCTTCATGGTGTCGATCAGGGTGACATGGTCGGAGACCAGCTGCGCCATGTCCTTGTCCCCCGTGCTGATCAGCACCGGCAGCTGTTTCTCGGTCGCCTGACGGGCCAGGGTGCCGATCACGTCGTCGGCTTCCACCCCTTCGACCATCAGGAAGGGGAAGCCCATTGCCTTGATCATCTGGTGGATGGGGGCGACCTGGCTGCGCAGATCATCCGGCATGCTGGCCCGGTTGGCCTTGTATTCGGGATAGATGTCGTCGCGGAAGGTCTTGCCCTTGGCATCGAACACCACGGCCACATGGCAGTCGGGGTACTGCTTGCGCAGGCTGCGCATCATGTTGGCCATGACACGGACGGCGCCGCTCGGCAAACCGGTCGAGGTGCGCAGATCGGCCTGCTGAGAGGCAAAGAAGGCGCGGTAAAGATAAGAGGAGCCGTCGACCAGAATAAGGGGATTGCTAGGGGCCATGAAATCGTCCTGCCAGAGATAAACAGCCGCTAGGATGCCACAGGGCCCCCCTCACACCAAGAGGGGGGGCGACCCGGCCGAGGGAGCCTCATCGACTGCCACGCTGTGGATAACTCTGTGCTCAAAAATGGAGTGACTGATGAAGCCCAGTGAAACCACTGTGGATAAAAAATGAAAAATGCATATATAACAATGATTTGAGATCATTAAAACCGATCGCCAGACCGTTGAAATGATCTCGATCAATGTGGAAAAAGATTTAAGGGAGTAAACGCGGCAGGATCCGAAACGAAACAATCCTAGCACAGCAAGATGACTTGACCAGCGGAGGACGAACGATAACCATACAAAAGTACAACAATCCATCCTGGCTCACATTTTCAACAACGAGGAGTCTGTCATGAAAAAAGTGGCCGTGATCTTGAGTGGCTGTGGCGTCTTTGACGGGGCCGAAATCCACGAGGCCGTGATCAGTCTGCTGGCACTGGCCCGTCAGGGAGCAACGGTTCAATGCTTCGCCCCGAACGTCGCGCAGTTGCATGTCATCAACCACCTGACCGGCGAGGTCAGCGAGGGGGAAAGCCGCAACGTGCTGGTCGAAGCAGCCCGCATCTGCCGCGGCCAGATCAAGGACGTGGCCGAGCTGGATGCAGCCAACTACGATGCCCTGCTGGTGCCGGGCGGCTTCGGCGCCGCCAAGAACCTGTGCGACTTCGCCATCAAGGGAGCCGAGTGCCAAATCCAGCCGGACGTGTTGAAGGCTTGCCAGAGCTTTGCCAAGGCCAACAAGCCGGCGGCCTATATCTGCATCGCACCAGCCATGATCCCGCTCATCTACGGCGCCGGCACCTTGGCTACCATAGGCCATGACGAGGGCACCGCCAACGCCATCGAGGCGATGGGGGGCAGCCATCTCAACTGCCCGGTCAACGAGTTCGTGGTGGATCAGGAGCGCAAGGTGATCTCCACCCCCGCCTATATGCTGGCCAGCAATATAGTGGAGGCCGCAGACGGCATCGAGAAGACCGTCAAGCAGCTGCTGGCGCTCTGATTGCCAGCCTGACCCAAACAAACGGGCCGCTCATGGAGCGGCCCGTTTTCAATTCTCGCGTATAGCGACGGATTAGATGCTTTCGCCCATCTGATCCATCTTGCCCAGCAGGGCACGCAGACGCTCTTGCCAGGCAACGTGCTCGTTGCGCAGCTGATGGTTCTCGTCTTGCAGCTTGCTGTTCTGCTCTTTCAGCTCGTCCAGCTCCATCTTCAGCAGGGAGATGTTGTCGACGGCGGATTGTACTTTGGATTCGAGTTGCTCAAGGACTTCTAGTGACATATGCATACCTGTATGTTCAATTGCGATGCCCCACAGAGGGCGATTCAAGCGCGTGAAGCCAGCATACCCTGATGGCATCGGCACAAACAAGCCGGTGCGCTGTAAAATGCGCCTTCCATGGATGTATTGACTAAATATGCGTCTATTTTTCTCGCATCCTGCGCCGGGGCCACGGCAGGGCCCGCACAAGCCGCCATTGCATCCGATCTGCTCCCCTATTCACATCAACCGGACGCCTCAGCTGTGCAGGGCGATATAGGCCCCCAGCAGCAGACAGGCAACCCCGTACATCAGCAGGCCGTAGAGCAGGTTGCCGCGCAAAATGGCCCCGGCACTCAGGTTGTAACGGGAGGCCAGCGCCAGGTTGGAGCCGGAGAGCGGGCTGGTGCCGGTGGCCAGCCCCCACCCCAGCAAAAAGGTCATGCCGAGCAGGCTGGGATCCGGTGCCAGTGGCCACAGCAGCGGCGCCAGCCCGGAGATGCTGATGAGCGGGTGTACTCCGACGATGGCCACCAACAGGATCAGCAGCAGGGTGAGCGAGGCCTCCAGCCAGCCGAAGTGATGGAAGAAGGGCAAGCCGTGGCCGCCGCCCAGCTCGAGTACCGACAAGGCGCTGTTAATGCCGGCAGCCAGCAGGCCAGCCCCCAGAAACAGCACAATCTGACCGCCGATGGCGGGAAAGCGCTCCACCACCTGCCGCTTGAGGGCAGGGCCTCGCCCCGTGCTCGGCATAAAGGCAAACGCCAGCAGCGGCGCCACCAGGGCGATCACCGCCAGGATGCCGAGATCCGGCCAGATCTGCTTGATCAGCAGCACCAGCCCGGCCAGGGCGACCGGCAGCCCCAGGGTCTGCAGCCGCAGCGGGTAGCCGGCAAAATCCACCACCCCCAGCCGCTCCACCTGCCAGGCGGTCAATCCCATCGCCAGCAGGGTCGCCACCAGCCCGAACGGCAGGATCTGCGACAGTTGCAGACCGGGGGCATAGGTAAGCGCCACCGCCATGGCGACGAAGAAGGGGGACCAGAAGGCCGCGGCGCAGAAGATCCGGCTCAGCACCAGTACCTGACGCCGCTCCAGGGTGCCGCTCCGTTCCAGCCGATCGCCGATGATGAACAGCACCGAGAGGTTGATGACGGCCCCCAGCAGGTTGAGGCTGGCCATGGTGCTCCACAGCCCCTTGCGCCCTTGCCATGAGGTGGTGCCGGTCAGCAGGCCCGAGGTGGCGAGATTGAGGGTGCTCACCGCCGCAAACATGGTGAGCATGTTGATGTTGGGCAGCAGCCAGTCCGCCGGCCGGAGGCTAGCGCCTTGCCAGCAGGAGAAGATCAGCAGGGCCAGTGCCGCCCCGTACAGGGCCAGCGCCTGACGGCGCGCCGCCCCCACCAGCCAGGGCCAGGTGAGCAGGGAGGCTCCCCAGGCGGCGATGGCCGCCGGCCAGGGGGAGAACCCCAGATAGAGGTGCAGCAGGTTGAGCAGCCACATCCCCAGGATCAGATAACCCGACCAGCGCTTGGCCATCGACTCGCCTCGGTCAGGGGATCAGAGACACTGATCCATGTCCAGCGACGGCTTCTCGCACTCCGGACGACCCACGATCTTGGCGGGCACGCCCGCCACGGTGGTGTGCGGCGGCACCGGGTTGATCACCACGCTGCCGGCGCCGATCTTGGCGCCCATGCCCACTTCGATGTTGCCGAGCACCTTGGCGCCCGCCCCTATCATCACCCCTTCCCGGATCTTGGGATGGCGATCGCCGCTCTCCTTGCCGGTACCGCCCAGGGTGACGCTCTGCAGGATGGAGACATCGTCCTCGATCACCGCCGTCTCGCCCACCACTATGCCGGTGGCGTGGTCAAACATGATGCCCTTGCCAATGCGGGCGGCCGGGTGCACGTCCACCCCGAACACCACGGAGATCTGGTTCTGCAGGTAGAGCGCCAGCGAACGACGCCCCTGGCGCCACAGCCAGTTGGCGACCCGGTAGCCCTGCAGGGCGTGGAACCCCTTGAGGTAGAGCAGCGGGGTGGAGAAGAGGTCGACCGCCGGGTCGCGCTCCTGCACCGCACAGATGTCGGCGGCGACCATGGTCAGCAGCTCGGGCTCGCTGCGCAGGGCCAGCTCGATCACCTCGCGCAGGGCGATGGCGGGCATGGTAGCGCTGTCGAGCTTGTTGGCCAGCTGGAAGCTGAGGGCCGAACGCAGGTTCTTGTGATTGAGAATGGTAGAGTGGAAGAAGCTGGCCAGCATGGGCTCTTCGGTCGCCATGCTCGCCGCTTCTTGCTGAATTTTTTGCCAGGTTCTGGCAACCAGATCATCCATGTTGCAGCCTACTGTTGTTCTGAGGGAGTGCCTTGCTGTTCCTTGTGCACCACGGAGATGGGGTCCATGTGGATGATGACATCCATGCGCTCGAATGCCTGACGAACCGCCAGTTCGGCTTCATCGGCAATCTGATGGGCCTTGACCAGAGGGAGCTGATCGTCCAGTTCCAGATGCAACTGCACGAAGCGGGTCGGACCGGACTGGCGGGTGCGCAGATCATGCACCCCGTGTACACCTTCGACGGCACAGCAGAGGGCCATTATTCTCGCTTGTTCCTCGGCTGGCAACTGACGATCGAGCAGCGCCTGCACCGATTCATAACCGATGTGCAGCGCCCCCCACAGCAGGAACAGCCCGATCAGGATGGCAAACAGGCCGTCGGCCCAGTACCAGCCCTGCCCCGCCAGCACCAGTGCCAGCAGCACGCCACCGTTGAGCAGCAGATCGGAGCGGTAGTGCAGCATGTCGGCCTTGATGGCCACGCTGTTGGTCTTGCGGATGACGAAACTCTGGAAACTGACCAGCAGCAGGGTCAGCACGATGGAGCCGCCGCTGACCCACAGACCCGCCTCGAGCCGCTCCAGCGGCGCCTGTTTGAGCAGGGAGGAGATGCCGTGCATCACCAGCAGCAGCGCGGAGCCCGAGATGAAGGCTGACTGGATCAGCCCGGCCAGCGACTCCGCCTTGCCATGGCCGAAGCGATGCTCGTCGTCGGCCGGTGACAAGGCGTAGCGAATGGCCAGCAGGTTGATGATGGAGGCGCTCACGTCCATGAAGGAGTCGGTGAGGGAGGCCAGCAGGCTCGAGGAGTCGGTCATCAGCCAGGCGATCAGCTTGCCGGTGATCAGCAGGGTAGCGGTGGTGACGGCGGCCATGCTGGCCAGCGTCACCCAGCGGGAATATTGTTGATGGCTCAAAACCGGCTTTCCTCTTGCGGTTAAAAATCTATTATACCCTGACCCCTGCGCCAGTCTGGCGCGAAAAATCAGCGGAATGACTTCAGATGCACAAAATACTCCTGGTCGACGACGATCTCGAGCTGACCCAGTTGCTCACCGAAATTCTGACCCTGGAAGGCTTCCAGGTGACCGTCGCCGAGGATGGCGAAGAGGGGTTGCAGCGGCTGGCCGAACAGCACTTCAACCTGGTCCTGCTGGACGTGATGATGCCCAAGCTCAACGGCTTCGCCATGCTGACCCGACTGCGCAAGACCCACGACACCCCGGTGCTGATGCTGACCGCCCGCGGCGACAGCCAGGATCGGGTCAACGGTCTGGAGGCGGGGGCCGACGACTATCTGGCCAAGCCGTTCGATGACCGGGAACTGCTGGCCCGGGTGCGCGCCATCCTGCGCCGCACCCAGGGCAGCCAGCCCCAGCGCGGCGGCAGTTCGGACGAGGTGCGCTTCATGGATCTGGTGCTGCAGCCCGGCCTGCAGCAGGCCAGCTGCCACGGCGATCTGCTGGAGCTGACCGCCACCGAATTCGGCCTGCTGGAGTGCCTGTTGCGCAACCCGGGCCAGATCGTCAGCAAGAGCCAGCTCTCCGAGCTGGTGCTGGGCAAGAAGCTGGAGCCCTTCGATCGCGCCATCGACATGCACCTGAGCAACCTGCGCAAGAAGCTGCCTGAGCGCACCGACGGCCAGCCCCGCTTCAAGACGGTGCGCGGCCGTGGCTACCTGTGGCTGGAACAGGCATGAGAACGGCCCGCACCTTCAACGGTCTCTCCACCCAGATCTTCCTCTGGTTCTGGTTCATGCTGTTGCTGGTGGTGGCCGCCGTGGTGATCCTGCCGACCCTGGATCCCCGCAACATCATCCCGCTGCCGGCCCACGAGATCGCCCGTCTCAACAACAATCTGAAGGCGCTGCAGAAGGGGGCGGATCCCACTCAGGATTTCGATCTGGCCCAGGCCATCGACGCCGCCGGCCTGCTGCCGGTGGACAACATCTACCTGCGCGATGCCAAGGGACAGATGCAGTCCAGCACCCGCCTGAGCAAGTTCGTGGTCCGTTTCATGCTCGATTCGGACAACCCGGCCAAGCCCATGCTGGGCAGCGAGCACAAGCGGGCCATCGCCGGCCCCTTCCAGATGGAGCATCGCGGCCAGATCTACCACGTCTACTTCGGCCTCAACGTCGAGAACTCCTATCTGTTCCTGTTCATCCAGATCCTGGATCACCCGATCCAGATCCTCGGCATCGCCATGCTGGTCAGCACCCCGCTCTGCCTGCTGCTGGCCTGGCGGCTGACCCGCCCCATCCTGCAACTGCAGCAGTCGGTCTCCCAACTGGCGGAGGGCAATCTGGAGGCGCAGATCCCCAACCTGGGGCGGCGGGACGAGATAGGCCAGCTGGCGGATCACGTCAGCCACATGGTCGATACCCTCAAGAACATGATCCAGAAGCAGAAACAGCTGCTCTCCGACATCTCCCACGAGCTGCGCAGTCCGCTCACCCGCATCCAGCTGGCGCAGGCGCTGATCCGCCGCAAGCAGGGTGACAGCAACGAGCTGGCCCGGATCGAATCGGAGATAGGCCGGCTCGACAAGCTGATCGGTGACCTGCTCGATCTGTCGCGGGTGCAGCAACATGTGGAGGCGCCGGTGGTGATGCCGTTGGCCGATCTGCTGGAACCCATCCTGGACGACGCCATGTTCGAGGCAAACCAGAGCGGCAAGCAGCTCCGGCTGCCGCCGTTGCCCACCGACTCCCTGCGGATGTGGCCCGATCTGCTGGCCAGGGCGCTGGAAAACCCGCTGCGCAACGCGCTCAAATATGCCCGCGAGTTCATCAAGGTGGACTGGTACCGGGAGGGTCGGGAGTGGGTGATGACCATCCGCGACGACGGCCCAGGCGTACCGGTGGCGCAGCAGCCGCAGCTGTTCCTGCCCTTCTTCCGGGTGGATGATGCCCGCAACGCCAAGACCGGCGGCACCGGGCTGGGGCTGGCCATCGCCGCGGAGGCCATCCTGCGCCACGGCGGCACCATCCGCGCCAGCAGTAACCACCCGGCCGGGCTGACCATCACCATCCGCCTGCCCATCGGCTGAGCAGGCCCTTTTCATCCGCCCGGGCGCTGGGTATGCTGGCGCCCTTTTCGCCCCATCAGGACGCCGTCATGCTCGACATCGTGCTCTACCAACCGGAAATTCCGCCCAACACCGGCAACATCATCCGCCTCTGTGCCAACACCGGCTATCGGCTGCACCTGATAGAGCCGCTGGGGTTCGAGTGGGATGACAAGCGGGTGAAACGGGCGGGACTCGACTATCACGAGTTCGCCGAGGTGAAGCGCTGGCCGAACTTCGAGGCCTTCCTGGCGGCGGTGGCGCCGACGCGGGTATTTGCCTGCACCACCAAGGGGCGCACCGCCCATTCGGCAGTGCAGTTTGCCGCCGGGGATGCCCTGTTGTTCGGGCCCGAGAGCCGCGGCCTGCCCATCGAGATCATCGAGAGCCTGCCGTTCGAGCAGCGGCTGCGCATCCCCATGCTGCCCCAGAGCCGCAGCATCAATCTCTCCAACGCGGTGGCGGTATTCGTCTACGAAAGCTGGCGCCAGCTGGGCTACCCGGGCTCGCTGCAGGTCTGAACCGGATCTGCCTGAGTAGATAGCGGGCTCAGGAGGAGGCCTGCTGCGCCTCCCCCGCCCCGTGGGGTGAGTGGAGCAGCCGACCATCGCGCTCCAGCTGCCAGCAGAGCCAGCCCAGCGTCAGTCCCCGTCCCGCCATCAGGGCCGCCATCGCGGCCCACAAGGCCGCCACGCCCCAACTCTGACAGAGCCACCAGACCGGGAAGAAGCCGCCGAGGGCCGCCACCAGCATGCTGTTGCGCATCTCCCTGGCTCGGGTCGCCCCGATGAAAACCCCGTCCAGCAGGAAACACCAGACCGCCAGCAACGGCATGGCGATGAGCCAGGGCAGCTGCGCATTGGCCGCAGCGATCACCGCCGGCAGGTCCGTGATGTACCCAATCAGCCGGCTGCCTCCCAGCGCAAACAGCAGGCTGAAGCCCAGCGCAATCAGCAGCGCCCAGCCGAGGTTGAGGCCGATGGCCTCTCGCAGTCCCTGCCGATCCCGCCGTCCGATGGCGCGCCCCACCATGGCCTCCACCGCATAGGCGAAGCCGTCCAGCCCGTAGGAGATCAGCATCAAAAAGTTGAGCAGCACCGCATTGGCGGCCACCGCCACGTCTCCCAGCCTGGCCCCCTGCAGGGTCATGAAGGCGAAACAGAGCTGCAGACAGAGGGAGCGGATGAAGATGTCCCGGTTCAGGGCCAGCAGTCGCAGCAACGCGGGCCACTGACGCCAGCGCTGCCAGGCCCCCTGCCACGCCGTCGGCGCCAACCGACGCAGGTGACGGCTCACCAGCCAGAGTCCCAACCCGAGCGCGCTGTAGTCCGCCAGCAGCGAGGCGCCAGCGACCCCCTTCACCTGCCAGCCCAGCCCCAGCACGAACCAGGCATCGAGCCCCATGTTGACCAGGTTGGTGAAGATCAGCAGCAACATGGGGCTGCGCGCATCCTGCATGCCCAGCAACCAGCCCATGATCACCAGGTTGCAGAGCGCCGCCGGGGCGCTCCAGATCCGTACCGAGACGTACTCGGCGGCATAGTGCTGCACCTCGGCGGAGCCACCGCTGAGGGCGATGAGGGTGGGGAGCAACGGCAGCAACAGCAGCAACAACGCCAGCCCCAGTGCGATGGCGAGACCCAGCGCCCTGGCCAGGGTGTCGAGCTGGCCGGCCGGGCTGCTGGCGCCATGGGCCTGGGCGGTCAGGCCGGTGGTGGACATCCGCAGGAAGCCGAGCAGCCAGAACAGCAGGTTGATGAGGGTGGCCCCAACCGACACGCCACCGAGGAACCAGGCCTGGCCGAGATGACCGATCACCCAGGTGTCCACCAGCCCCAGCAGCGGAGTGGTGACATTGGAGAAGACCATGGGCAGGGCCAGGGCAAACACGGCGCGATGGCGGCGCCCGTCTCGCCACCAGACGGGGGTCAACATGCCGGAGGACGTCCGTTGCTCATCACTATTCGCCATCCAGCCGCACTATCCGGGCAAAGTCCGACACCATACTCGCCATCACTACCCTGGGCACCCCGTCCTCGCTCAGACGGGGGCGAAACACGGCTTCCAGTTTGCCGGCCGGATTGATCAGCACGATGGAGGCGGAGTGGTCGATCAGGTAATCCTTCTCCCCCTGATCGGCGATGGAGTAGATGAGCCCCAGATTGCGCACGAAGGGAAACAGCTTGTCGTGAGGGCCGGTTGCCGCCTTGAACTCCGGGTTGAAGAAGGCGGTATAGGTCTTGAGGCGGGCCACGTCGTCCCGCTGCGGATCAGCCGAGATGAACACCACCTGGCTGCTCGGAGCTATTTTTTTCAGCTCGGGATAGACGGAACGCAGATCCGCCAGGGTGGTCGGGCAAATATCGGGGCAGAAGGTGTAGCCGACGAACAGGAAGGTCCAGTGGCCGGTCAGGCTGGCCGGCACGAAGGGCTGGCCATCCTGATCGGTGAAGGCAAACGGATTGATGTCCCGCCCCGCCGGGTAGTAGTCGGCGTGCTCGGGCAGGGAGGGCTGGCTCCAGTAAAAACCGCCCATCATGCCCCCGACCAGCAGCAGAAACAGCAAGGGGTAACGTGGTTTCACCATAAAAAACAAACCCTTTACGTCGACATGCCCGCCAGCCGGGCCCGAATGAAAGGGCTATTGTAACCCAGTGAGCACCAGGCCGGTCACTCCCTTGTCACGGTTGCCTGTTCGCTGGCCAACTTTGGTCAGAAGATGACGCCAGGGTCTGCAAAGCGACGCCGGATCGCCCAAAACGACAGCCCCACCGGGAGGTGGGGCTGTCTTGCAACGGGGTCAGGGTTGTTGTCGGCGCCGCTCGTGCAGGCGGCGGCTCGAGGCGCGCAGCGGGATGACAGGAGCGGTCCAGAGATCATCGGCCAACCCCTGCTCGTGATGGCTGTGAAACAGGCGCACCAGGCGGACAATCTTGTCCTTCGGGCACCCCAGCCAGATGGTCCAGCAGGCGCCCTTGTGGTGTACCCAGAGCGCGTAGAAACGGGTCATCCGGTTACCCTTGATGAAACGGGTGATGGAAGAAACGGGCGATGCCAGACCCGGATCCCATGGCGAGCTTGAAGCCATACCTGTCCTCCTTGATCAACAGGTCACGTCGACCGGCACCGTCCACCACCGCAAGGGGCGACCCGATGACTGCCGCGTGTCGACTGCACGAGTGTGCCGCTGTTGTGCCGACTGCCGGCGCCCTGCTGGCCACTCTCCCTTCTATCCCGCTGACGCCTCTGCCCCCGGGCGAGGCACACATGCTGCCTGCACCGGGCGCGAAGCGCTTGTTATTCCCTGCTGCCCTCGGGGTTCCTGCCACCAGCGACGCGAAGCTGCGCGTCTTGCCGAGCATCGGGGGGCGGCTCACGCCAGTGAGCCAGCCTTACCAAATGATATATCTGAAATGAATCGCCTGCGGCGAGCGCCCGCAGACAAAAGTGCCGGGTATCAGGATCTGATTGAAATCACGGGGAAAGGAGCGCAGAAACAACAAGGCCTCCCATGGGAGGCCTTGTTGGCACGGATTACATCCAATCGGCGTTTCGAATGACACCGACCGCCAGCCCCTCGATGGTGAGGTGCTGGCTGGCGAGATCCACCTCGATGGGGGAGAGCTCTTCGTTCTCCGGCAGCAGCCACACCTGGCTGCCCTTGCGCTGGAAGCGTTTGACGGTGACATCTTCGTCGAGCCGCGCCACCACGACCTGACCGTTGCGTACCTCCTGAGTCTTGTGCACCGCCAGCAGGTCGCCATCCAGAATGCCGATGTTCTTCATGCTCATGCCCTGTACCCGCAGCAGGAAGTCTGCCCGCGGGTGGAACAGGGCGGGATCCACCTGGTAGTGGCTCTCGATGTGTTCCTGCGCCAGGATGGGCTCGCCGGCAGCCACCTTGCCGATCAGCGGCAGACCGCTCTCTTCCAGCTGCTCTTCCTCTTCGAGCAGCAGGCGGATGCCGCGGGACGTGCCTGGCATGATCTCGATGACCCCCTTTTTGGCCAGGGCCTTCAGATGTTCCTCGGCCGCGTTGGCCGACTTGAAACCAAGCTTCTGGGCAATCTCGGCGCGAGTCGGCGGCATGCCGGTCTCGTTCATGTTCGCCTTGATCAACTCCAGCACTTCGGCCTGGCGGGGAGTAAGGGGTTTCATAGCATGGGCACCTGTCTTTTTATACAGCACACTGGCAGTATATACAGTGCAGTGGCCAAGGCAAGCCGCAGCTGACATTTGTCGCGGCCCTCTGTTCATTTGCCATGGTTTTGATCCCGCGCAGCCGACTCATCGTACCTCTCGGCGACAAGCAGTCGGTGATTTGCTATGCTCACGCCGCATTTTTTTGGAGAGCAGACGCACATGTCCCTTGGACAGAAGATTTCCAGAGCCATCTTGCAATGGCCGGTCAGCGGCTTGGTCAATCACAAGAGCCTGCCGGAAAACCCCATCACGGAACTCAAGCTGGATCCGGCCAGACCCATCGTCTATGCCCTGAAGACCAGCTCGATCACCGACCTGATGACCCTGCAGCAGTGCTGCGAGGATCTCGGTCTGCCCGGCCCCTTCACGCCGCTGGAGCTGAACGGCCAGCTGCTGCCGCGCTATGTCTGTCTGGATCGTCCGCCTCCCCTGTTTGGCAAGCGCAGCAAGCCGCTCCCCTTCCTGCAGGAGTTCCACCAGTTGCTGGATTTGCACAAACAGGATCCGGCACTGGACATCCAGGTGGTGCCCGTCACCCTGTTCTGGGGCCGTGCCCCGGGTCGGGAAGGCGAGGAGGCCTCCGGCTGGAACATCATCAGCAGTCTGGCGCCGAACCGCCTCAAGAAGGCGCTGATCGTGATCCTGAAAGGACGCGAGAACCTGGTGCGCTTCTCTCCGCCGCTCTCCCTGCGCTACATGGCAGACAAGCACGGCACCGACGAGGCCATCGCCCACAAACTGGCGCGGGTGGCCCGCACCCACTTCAGCCGCCAGCAGCTGGCCGCCACCGGGCCCAAGCTGCCCAACCGCAACCTGCTGTTCAAGCAGCTGCTCGACTCTGGCGTGATCCAGCAGGCCATCGAGGAAGAGGCCCAGCGCGAGGGGATCAGCCTCGATAAAGCCCAGAAACGGGCTCATGGCTACATGGACGAGATCGCCTCCAACTTCTCCTACCGGTTGATCCGGCTCGGCGAAAGCTTCCTCGGCTGGCTGTGGAACAAGCTCTATCGCGGCCTGTCGGTCAACGGCGCCGAGAAGGTGCGCCAGCTGGCCCAGGAGGGTCACGAGATCGTCTACGTGCCCTGCCATCGCAGCCACATGGACTACCTGCTGCTCTCCTACGTCATCTATCACCAGGGCATGGTGCCGCCCCACATCGCGGCCGGCATCAACCTCAACTTCTGGCCGGCGGGCCCGATCTTCCGCCACGGCGGCGCCTTCTTCATCCGCCGCACCTTCAAGGGCAACCCGCTCTACAGCACGGTATTCCGGGAATACCTGAACCTGCTGTTTGCCAAGGGCTACTCGGTGGAGTTCTTCACCGAGGGCGGTCGCTCCCGTACCGGTCGCCTGCTGCCACCCAAGACCGGCATGCTGGCTATGACCCTGCAGGCCATGATGCGCGGGCTCGATCGGCCGCTCACCTTCGTCCCCGTCTACCTGGGTTATGAGCACGTGATGGAGGTGAACACCTACCACAACGAGCTCAAGGGTAGCCGCAAGGAGAAGGAGAGCTTCCTGCAGGTGCTCGGCATCCTGCGCAAGCTGCGCAACTACGGCCGCGGCTTCGTCAACTTCGGCGAGCCACTGACCCTCAACAGCTACCTCAACGAACACGTGCCGACCTGGAAGGAGCACATCGGCGAGGAGGAGCGTCCCGAGTGGATGGCTGGCACCGTCAACCAGCTGGCCGAGCTGCTGATGACCCGTATCAACGGCGCCGCCGCCGTCAACGGCCTGACCCTGAGCGCGCTGGCGCTGCTGGCCGCCGAACGCCATGCCCTCACCCGCGACGAACTGCAGGCCCAGCTCAACACCTATCTGGACCTGCTCAAGCAGGTGCCCTACAGCCCGCACAGCACCATGCCGGCCGAGGATGCCAAGACCCTGCTGGATCAGGCGATGGAGCTCAACAAGTTCGAGGTGAGCGAGGACAAGCTGGGGCAGATCATCAGCCTGGACCGCTATCAGGCAATCCTGCTGACCTACTACCGCAACAACATACTGCACCTGTTCGCCATGCCCTCGCTGGTGGCGGCCCTGATCGAACGTTGCGAGGGGATCTCCCGCGGCGAGATCGTCGCCCGCTGCATCGACATCTACCCGCTGCTCAAGACCGAGCTGTTCCTTCGCTACGAAGAAGATGAGCTGCCGGAGCTGATCGATGCCCTGCTGGCCGAACTGCAGCGCCAGCAGCTGATCGAGGCCCGCGACGGCGGCTTCTGGGTCAATCCGGTCAACCAGACCCGCCTGCTGCTCCTGGCCGAGAGCATCCAGGAGACCCTGCAGCGCTACGCCATCGTACTGACCCGGGTGCTGGCCCAGCCCCGCATCGAGGCGGAGCAGCTGGAGGCGGACGGCCTGATGATGGCGGAACGCCTCGGCACCCTGCACGGCATCAACGCCCCCGAGTTCTTCGACCAGAAGCTGTTCAGCACCCTGATCCACACCCTGCGCAGCGAAGGCTATCTGGATCCGGGCTGCAAGCCGGATCTGGGCCGCTTCCAGGCGCTGGCCGACAACATAGTGCCACTGCTCAGCACCAAGATCCGCCGTACCATTCAGGCGGGCAACCGGACCTGAGCCGGGACACATCAATGAAAAAGGCCGCATGTTGCGGCCTTTTTCATTGGGGAACGCGAGTTCACAGGTAGTTGATCACGACACCTGCAAAGATCAGCGCCCCCACGTAGTTGTTGTTGAGGAACGCCTGGAAGCAGGCTTCCCTCGCCCGCTCCCGGATCAGCCGCTGCTGATAGACGAACAGCGCCGCCGCCGCCAGCAGCGACCAGTAGTAGCTGGATCCCAGCTCGCTCAGCTGACCCACCAGCAGCAGGATCAGCAGGGTCAGCAGCTGCAGCGCGCCTATGATCCGCTTGTCGTGGCGGCCGAACAGGATGGCACTCGACTTGAGACCGAGCTTGAGGTCGTCGTCCCGATCCACCATGGCGTACTCGGTGTCGTAGGCGATGGTCCACAGCAGGTTGGCGAGAAATACCAGCCAGGCCACGGCCGGCAGGGCGTTGGCCTGGGCCGCGTAAGCCATGGGAATGGACCAGGAGAAGGCCATGCCGAGCACCAGCTGGGGGATCGGGATGTAGCGCTTCATGAAGGGGTAGCAGACCGCCAGCAGCAGGGCCGCGAACGACAGGCCTATGGTGAGCGGGTTCATGGTCAGCACCAGGGCGAACGAGATGAGCGCCAGCACGGCGAACAGCGCCAGCACCTCCCGCGGCTTGACCTTGCCCATGGGCAGCGGCCGGCCGGCGGTACGCTTGACGTGACCGTCGAAGTTGCGATCCGCATAGTCGTTGATGACGCAACCGGCGGAGCGCATCAGAAACACCCCCACCACGAACACCAGCAGGGTCCAGAGATCCGGCAGGCCATCGGCCGCCAGCCAGAGCGCCCACAGGGTCGGCCACAGCAGCAGCAGGGTACCGATGGGCTTGTCGATGCGAGCCAACTGCACGTAGGCCAGTCCCCGCTCCTTGGTTAACAGATTCACTCCAGCTCCTTGTTGCATGACAGAGAGGGCAAGAAGAGTTCATGGACCAGCAGTGGCCATTGCCCCAGAAACAGACGGGAACGGCGTCCCCACACGATGCCGGCCGGGCACCAGGGATTGCTCGCAATCTCGAAACAGGCCAGTTGCAGGTGATCGCGCCGGGCAGGCTCGTCACCGAAGATACGCTCACCCAGAGGCTGCTCGCCCAGCTCGCGCAAGCCGCTGTCCGGCAGTGCGGCCTCGGCGAACAGGGTCCAGCCCAGCAGGGCCGGCCCACGATCACCGTGCAGGATCACCTCGCGGCACAGGCCAGCAGGATGATCGGCGGCCACCAGCTGCTGCTCGTCGGCATCGAGGGGGACGCTGCGGTTGCCGAGCAGTTGCACCGAAAAGTGGTGATTGTGGCGGCGCAGGCGCCGGGTCATGGAGTCCGCCTCCAGCAACCAGGGCAGCAAGACCTCGGGCGGCTCGCACTGCGCGGGAGTCCGCCAGGGCTCCAGCCGGACAAGGGGAACAGTCAACTCGGACTTCACAGCTTCACCATCCGGAGATTTCCGTTATCAGGTTAAAATCCGGTTTATTATCCGTAAATCAATCGAGAATTGTAAGAACATCCGTGCTTGACGGCCCCGATGGCAACATCAAAAATGGGGTATCTCTTGCTGATGAGCCATCCATATGAAGCTATTCAAATTTCTGCTGGTGTTGTTGCTGAGCTGCGGTGCACTCCAGGCCTATGCCTCCGAAGGGGGGGAAGCACCCGCAGAAGGAGAAGCGGCGGCGGCCAAGCCGGGATTCCTCTACCACCTGCTGGATCCCGACATCATCACCAACTACCTGAGCGACGGTAAAACCCTCGGCTACGTCCGGGTGACGGTGGAGCTGATGGCCGAGAACGAGGCCGACCTCAAGCTGCTGGAGCAGCATGACCCCCTGATCCGCGACGCCATCATCCGCCTGATGGGCAGCAAGACCGCCGATCAGATCAAGTCCCTGGTCAGCCGTGAAGACCTGCGCAAGGAGTGCGAGACCCGGGCCAACGAACTGCTGGTGAAAGAGAGCGGCAAGAAGGCGATACGCGAGCTCATCTTCACCAAATTCCTCTATCAGTAAGGTCCCCCCATCACGAGCGGGCCATGCGATCATCCGGGCCCGCTCGCTGTTTTAGAAATGAAAATTGATTACACTAGGGCCCACTGAGTTGTCGAGGTAGTCGGAATGGGCAACAAGACCCTGTGTGAATGGCGTCGCAGCGAGATCCCGGCCGATCTCAAGACCCTGCGCAAAATCGTGCGCAAACCCAAGTTCGTCTGCGGCAAGTGTGCCCGCAGCGCCAACGACAAGAGCTATCTGTGTCAGCCGCTGCGGTTGAAAGAGAAAGAAGCCTGACCGGCTATTGATCGGTCCAGCCCTGGCGCCCCTGCTCGAACAGCCGGCGCGCCTGGACGTCGTTGGGGCATACCCCGCGGTACTCCTCGCCGGAACGGCCTGCCAGATAGAGATGTTCCGGCCGGCAGTACCAGGCCAGCCCCTTCTGGTGTCCCTGTTTCCACAGCTCGGCATCCACCTTCTCGCCGCACTGGGCCTGATGGAACTCGACCCGCTCGGCGGTGAGGCCCAGCTTGCCATCCGCCTCCCCCACCTCGCTCCACACCTTCTCGCACGGATCATCCGAGTGGGAGGCACAGCCCCCAAGCAGGGCGGCAAACACTATCACCGAGAGTCGCATAATCATCCTTGAGTGTCGTTTGGGCAGTTCATTCTAGCCAGCCCGCCGCCGGCCTCCAAGTGCCCGTCCCCATTCCTGTGAGCCGCCCAAAAAAACAGGCGGGCCCGAGGCCCGCCTGTGTATTCAATACGCGGATTACTGGTCGTCGAGAGGGTCATCGTCCTGCCAGCTCTCGTCTTCCCATTCATCCAGCTCGTCCTCCCAGGATTCCGGCTCCCACTCGTCGTCGAGGTCGTAATCCGGCTTGTGTCCACCCATGCTCATTCTCCTTGGATAGTGCACCCGCACTCAAAGTCTATCCAGAAAAATGGGGCTCGCCAGTCAGCGGGAGTTCAAAGTTTGACCAGGGTGCGGCCAGCAATCTTGCCCTGGGTGATGGCCTCGGCGGCCTCCACCACCTGCTCCAGTCCAATCTCGGTCACCGCCTGCGCGAAGAAGCTGGCGGGCAGATCCCGGGCCAGTCGCTGCCAGGCCAGCTGGCGACGTGCCAGCGGGCACATCACCGAGTCGACCCCTTGCAACCGCACGTTGCGCAGGATGAAAGGCATCACGCTGGTGGGCAGATCGAAGCCGCCCGCCAGACCGCAGGCCGCCACAGCGCCGCCGTAGTTCATCTGGGCCAGCAGCTTGGCCAGCACCTGACTGCCGACACTGTCGATCGCCCCGGCCCACAGCTGCTTCTCGAGCGGCTTGGCAGGCTCCAGCAGCTCGCTGCGCGGCACGATGCGGCTGGCACCGAGCGCGGTCAGCATCTCGCCCTGCTCCTCGGGACGACCGGTCAGCGCCGCCACCTGATAACCCAGCGCGGCCAGCAGTGCGACGGCAGTGGAGCCCACCCCGCCGGCGGCGCCGGTCACCAGGATCTCGCCGCTCTGCGGGGTCACTCCCGCCTCTTCCAGCGCCAGCACGCAGAGCATGGCGGTCAGGCCGGCGGTGCCGATGCACATGGCCTGGCGCTCATCCAGCCCGGCCGGCAGCGGCACCAGCCAGTCGGCCTTGACCCGCGCCTGTTCGGCCATGCCGCCCCAGTGCCCTTCCCCCACACCCCAGCCGGTCAACACTACCTTGTCGCCCGGCTGATAACGCTCGTCGGCAGATTCGAGCACGGTACCGGAAAAGTCGATGCCGGGCACCAGCGGCCACTGGCGCACTATCTTGCCCTTGCCGGTGATGGCCAGCCCGTCCTTGTAGTTGATGGAGCTGTAACTCACCGCCACCCGCACTTCGCCTTCCGGCAGCTGGCTCTCGCCCAGCCGGGTGAGGGTCGGTACCGTCTTGCCTTCTTGGTTTTCCAGTAACAGAGCCTTGAACATGGTTGCCTCTTTGATGAGTGTGAAAAGGGTCAGCTGCTTTGCCGCTTCTGCAGCTGGAAGTCGAGGGTCAGCGCCGAGCCCATGACGGGTTCACCGGCCAGCTGACGCAAGATGAGATCGGCCGCCTCCTGCCCCATCCGCTGATAGGGGATGCGAACCGAAGTGAGGGCCGGATAGCAGGCGCGCGCCACGTCCAGATCGTCGAAACCGGCGATGGCGAGCTTGCCCGGCACGTTCAGGTGGCGGCGTTGGCATTCGAACAGCACCCCGGCCGCCAGCTCGTCGTTGACGCAGACCAGCGCATCCAGCTCGGGCCAGCGCAGCAGGAACTCCCCCAGCATGGCCGCCCCGGTGCTGAAGCTGGGTCGCTCCGAGGTGTTGATGATGGCGTCGGGGGAGAGGTAATTGTCCAGCAGCGCCTTCTGCCAGCCCTGCATGCGCTGCTGCAGCATCCACTGCTCCTGGCGGGCGCAGAGAAAGCCGATGTTGCGGTAGCCGCGCTCGATCAGGTGGCGGGTCAGCTGATAGCCGGCATCGAAGTTGGAGACCCCGACGTTCATGTCGATGGGGCTGCGGGCCATGGCCCCCACCTCCACCACCGGCAGGCGAGCCGCCTTCAGCCGCATGCGGATGGTCTCGCCGGGATCGCTGCCAAACAGCACCACGGCCGCCGGATTGTGCTGCAAGAAACTGGTCAGCAGGCTCTCTTCCTGCTGTTTGAGGTGCTGGGCATCCCCCAGCATGATCTGGTAACCCTCCCGGCGCAGGCTCTGCTGCAGTCCGGCAATTACCTCGCCGCAGCCGCAGTCGGTCAGGCTGAGCACGATCACCACTATGGTCTGGGAGGTGGCGGACGCCAGCGCCCCCGCAGCCCGATTGGGGATATAGCCGAGTTCGTCCACCGCCGCTTCGATGCGCTCGCGCATCTTGTCGGATACCAGCTCGGGGGTGCGCAGGGCGCGCGACACCGTCATGGCCCCCACGCCAGCCAGCTGGGCCACATCGTTGAGGGTCACCCGACCCGTGCTACGGCGTTTCTTCGCTTCTGACATCCTTTCCCTTCCTCGGCATACGGGTACTCACTTTAAGGCAAAAGTGGGGCACTGACTATTTGCTCAAACCGGATTTTACCCCCTTTGAGGCCGACAAGGGGCAGGATGAATCCCTTCTGTGAGAGAAATGATAGCGCTATCACAGATCGATGTTAGCGCTATCTGGTAGCGCTAACTTTCGCGATCAGGCTCACAGTTATCAGCCGGCAAGATCGCTAGATTGGCGCCATCTTATCCAGCCCGGACACTGCCATGCTGACCCAATTGCTGACCGAGGAGGTCATTTCCATCGAAGCGGGCGCCCGCGACTGGCGTCACGCCATCGAGCTGGCCACCGCCCCCCTGCTGGCCAACGGCACCATAGAGCCATCCTATGTGGCGGCGCTCTATCGCTCCCACGAAGAGCTCGGCCCCTACTACGTGCTGGGCCCGGGCCTGGCCATGCCCCACGCCCGCCCGGAAGACGGCGTCAACCGGCTGGGACTGGCGCTGACCGTGCTGAAGGAGGGGGTCAACTTCGGCTTCGAGGGCAACGACCCGGTCCGGCTGCTGGTAACCCTGGCCGCCAGCGACAGCAACTCCCACGTGGAGACCATCGCCCAGCTGGCCGAGCTGTTCATGAATGAAGAAGACGTGGCGGCCATCATGGCGGCCACCAGCAAAGACGACATCTTGCGCATCCTGGCGCGTTATTGAGTGGCGCCCTGCGCCCGATAGAGGAAGAGAACATGAAGATTCTGGTTGTATGCGGACACGGCCTGGGTACCAGCCTGATGATGGAGATGAGCATCAAGAGCATTCTCAAGGAGCTGGCCGTGACGGCCGAGGTGGATCACCGGGATCTCGCTTCCGCCGGCAGCGAGAGCGCCGAGATCTTTGTCGCCACCCGCGACATCGCCGAACAGCTGATCAGCATGGGGGTCGACGGCCGGCTGGTATCGCTGGACAACATGGTCGACAAGGCCGCCATGAAAGAAAAACTCGCCATCGCCCTGCGCGAGCTGGGCGCACTCTAACCCCTTTGCGACTGTCTGGGCGGCCGGTGAGCCGCCGCTTCCATCTGCTTGGAGCTGACCATGGAATTTTTCAATTTTCTGATGTTTGACGTGCTGTCGGAGCCGGCCGTGCTGGTTGGCCTGATCGCCCTCATCGGCCTGATCGCCCAGAAGAAACCGGTGACCGAGTGCATCAAGGGCACGGTCAAGACCATCATGGGCTTCGTCATCCTGGGGGCCGGCGCCACCCTGGTGGTGAACTCGCTGGGTGACTTTGCCACCATTTTCCAGCACGCCTTCGGCATCAAGGGGGTCGTCCCCAACAACGAGGCCATCGTCTCCATCGCCCAGCAGTCGTTCGGCAAGGAGATGGCGATGATCATGTTCTTCGCCATGCTGGTGAACATCCTGATCGCCCGGCTCACCCCGTGGAAATTCATCTTCCTGACCGGTCACCACACCCTGTTCATGTCGATGATGGTGGCGGCCATCCTCTCCGCCGGCGGCATGAGCGGTATCCCGCTCATCGCGATGGGCAGCCTGGTGGTCGGCGTGACCATGGTGCTGTTCCCGGCCCTCGCCCACCCCTACATGAAGCAGATCACCGGCTCCGATGACGTGGCACTCGGCCACTTCTCCACCTGCTCCTACGTGCTGGCCGGCTGGATCGGCGCCAAGTTCGGCAACAAGGCCCACAGCAGCGAAGAGGTGCAGGTGCCCAAGAGCCTGCTGTTCCTGCGCGATACCCCGGTGGCCATCTCCTTCACCATGGGCATCATCTTCCTCATCACCTCTCTGTTTGCCGGTGCGGATTACGTATCGGAAGTCGCCAAGGGCAAGCACTGGTTCATGTTCTCCCTGATGCAGTCCATCACCTTCGCCGCCGGGGTCTACGTGATCCTGCAGGGGGTACGGATGGTCATCGCCGAAATCGTGCCGGCCTTCAAGGGGATCTCCGACAAGCTGGTGCCCAACGCCAAGCCGGCGCTGGATTGCCCCATCGTCTTCCCCTATGCCCCCAATGCGGTGTTGATCGGCTTCCTGTCGAGCTTTGCCGCCGGCCTGGTGGGCATGGTGCTGCTCTACCTGCTGGGGCTCACCGTCATCATTCCGGGTGTCGTGCCGCACTTCTTCGTCGGCGCGGCGGCCGGGGTGTTCGGCAATGCCACCGGCGGCCGTCGCGGTGCCATGCTCGGGGCCTTCGCCAATGGCCTGCTGATCACCTTCCTGCCGGTGTTCCTGCTGCCGGTGCTGGGGGATCTCGGCTTTGCCAACACCACCTTCAGCGATGCCGACTTCGGCGTGGTGGGGATACTGCTTGGCCTTATCATGCGCTGAGCCGGCCTCTGAAATGCAAAACGGAGCGCGAAGCGCTCCGTTTTTTTATGCCCACCACTCCCGACTCAGTCGTTCTCCAGGCTGGCGAGGCAGTGAGACAGGGTGCGTGCCAGCGCCCCCTGGTTGCGCAGCACCACGGCGCGGGCCTGCTCGCCCATCTCCCGGCGCCGGCTCTCGTCGGCCAGCAGCGCGCTCACCTGCTCCCCCAGCTCGGCGGCATCGGCCACCACGGCGGCGCCACCCTGGGCCACCAGCTGGCGGGTGATGTCGCTGAAGTTGAAGTAGGCGGGGCCGCTCAGACAGGGTTTGCCGAGCGCCGCCGGCTCCAGCAGGTTGTGGCCGCCCACCTTGACCAGGCTGCCGCCGACGAAGGCCACGTCGGCCGCTGCCAGCATCAGCGGCAGCTCGCCCATGGTATCCCCCAGGTAGACCTTGTCGCGCTCGCCCACCGCACTGCCCGCCGTGCGCCGCACGCAGCCATAGGGGGCGCACAGCGCCGCCACCCGCTCGAACCGCTCGGGGTGGCGCGGCACCAGAATGAGCAGCGCAGAGGGATGACGTTTGAGCAACAGATCAAAGGCGGCCAGCACCTGCTCGTCTTCCCCCTGATGGGTGCTGGCGGCGATCCAGACCGGCCGATCCGTCCCCAGCAGCTGGCGCAGGGCGCGGCCCTTGGCCTGCACCTGCTCATCAAGCTGGATGTCGAACTTGATGGAGCCGGTCACCGCCAGCCGCTCGCGCCCCAACCCCAGCCGATAGAAGCGATCCGCATCGTCCTGGTGCTGGCAGAGCAGGTGGGTCAGCGGCCGGCTGAGGGCATCGAAGGCGCCCTGAAAACGGGCGTAACGCCGGCAGGATCGCTCCGAGAGGCGGGCATTGATGATGGTCACCGGCAGGTGGCGCGCCTCGCAGGCGGCCAGCCAGTTCGGCCACAGTTCGGTTTCCATCACCCAGAGCGCGCGCGGTTTGACGGCCTTGAGGAACGCCGCCACCGCCCAGGGGTAGTCGAGCGGCGCGTAGCGGTGCTCCACCAGATCCCCCAGCCTAGCGGCCTGCTCGGCGCCGGTACGGGTGGTGGTGGTGAGCAGGATCGGCAAGAAGGGCCGCTCAGCCTTGAGGGCGCGGATGAAAGGGCTGATGGCCAGCGTCTCTCCCACGCTCACCGCATGGATCCAGAGCGGCGCCTCCTGCCCGGTGGCGGGCGTTAGCCCCAGGTGCTCGGCCCAGCGCTTGCCAAAACCGGGCTTGCCCCTCTTCGGCTTGTAGAGCGCCAGCAATGCCAGCGGCAGCCCCAGGTGGATCAGCAGGTTGTAGAGCAGCCGATAGCCCATGCTAGTGCGGCTCCCCGCGCTTGCCCGGCTCGGCGACAAAACGGGGCGGTTCACCGGGTGCCAGCGGCGGGGCCGGCGTCTCGCTGCACTCCAGCCGGCGGCCGGCCTCGATGACCTGCTCCGGCATCAGCTCGATCAGGCACTTGAGGTGACCGAACTTACAGGTGCGCTTGAAGCAGGGGCGGCACTCGATGTCGGTGTGGACGATCTCGACCCGGTCCGCCAGCGGCGGCGTGTAGAGCGGCGAGGTGGAGCCATAGACCCCGATCAGCGGCCGGTTGAGGGCGGCGGCGACGTGCATCAGGCCGGAGTCGTTGGCGATCACCCGCCCGGCCAGCGCCATCAGGTCGATCGCCTCGTACAGGCTGGTCTTGCCCGCCAGCACGTGGCAGTTGGGGCGCGACAGCGGATTGATCCGGTCGCGGATGGTATTGGCCACCGCCACGTCCTTGCCGGAGCCGAAGATCCACACCTGCCAGCCCTCGTCGAGGTGCTTTTGTGCCACCACGGCGTAGTGGCCCTCCGGCCAGCGCTTGGCCGGGCCGAACTCGGCCCCCGGGCAGAGCACCAGCACCGGGCGGGCGCGATCCAGCCCGAGCCGCGCCAGCGCCTTCTCCTGGTTGACGAGATCGACGTTGAGGGCCGGCTGGGGGATGGTCGGGATGTCGGCCCGGCTTTTCATCTGCGCCTTGGGATAGGCCAGTGCCAGGTAGGCCTCCACCATCAGCGGAAAGGCGGACTTGTTGCTGCGCATGTCGTTGAGCAGGCCGAAGCGGTGCTCGCCTTTCCAGCCGGTGCGCACCGGGATGCGGGCAAACCAGGGGATCAGCGCCGACTTCATGGAGTTGGGCTGGATGATGGCCTGATCGTACTTTTCGGCCGCCAGCTGCTTGCCGAGCCGACGGCGGGCTCCCAGCTTGAAGTCGCCGTGGCCAAGCGGCATCGGGATGGCCTTGTCCACCTCCGGCATCCGCTCCAGCAGGGCACCACACCAGGCGGGCGCCATCACGTGCAGCTCGCTGTCGGGGTGGTTGGCCTTGATCGCCTTGTAGAGGCTCTGGGACATCACCATGTCGCCGACCCAGGAGGGGCCGATCACCAATATTTTCATCTCGCACTTCTCCAGGGCCACGCCCTGCGGTTAATCGTTGCTGGCCGAGATTATGCCCGAAGAATGGCCCGAGAAATAACAGAAGATCCCGCTGCCATGCATCCTGGCGCCAAAAAACAACCCATTTGAAACCGACTCGTATCCCGCCGCCGGAACCATGCTCCGCCTGCCGTTTTAGGCTAGAATGGGCGCCAATTTGAGCATGGCCCGCCAGTCGGGCGCCAACAAGAGCCTTTAATCCGTGAACAAACCGACTCTGGCGGCTGTCCTTATCGTCAAGAATGAAGCCGAAAACCTGCGCCCCTGCCTCGCCTCCCTCGACGGACTGGTCGACGAGATCGTCATCATGGACTCCGGCAGCCAGGACGAGACCCCGGCCATCGCCGCCGAATTCGGCGCCCGCTTCTTCGTCAACCCGGTGTGGCCGGGCTTCGGCCGCCAGCGCCGGCTCGCCCAGTCCCACGTGCAATCCGACTGGGTGCTGTGGCTGGATGCGGACGAGCGGCTCACCCCCGAGCTGAAAGCCGCCATCGCCGCCGTCATGGCCAACCCGGCCAGCGACACCATCTACTCGATCCCGCGCCTCTCCTGGGTGTTCGGCCGTTTCATCCGCCACAGCGGCTGGTACCCGGACCGGGTGCTGCGCCTCTATCCCAAGGATCTCACCAGCTACAACGAGGTGCTGGTGCACGAGAAGGTGGAGGTACGTGCCAACATGAAGATCGTCAACCTGCACGGCGACCTGCTCCACTTCACCTATCGGGATCTGGAGCACTACCTGGTCAAGTCCGCCGGCTATGCCCGCGCCTGGGCCGATCAGCGCACCGCCCGCGGCAAGAAGGGCTCCCTCGGCCAGGGGCTGGTGCACGCGCTGGGCTGTTTCCTCAAGATGTACCTGCTCAAGGCCGGCTTCCTCGACGGCAAGCAGGGGCTCCTGCTGGCCATCCTGTCGGCCCACTCCACCTTCGTGAAGTACGCCGACCTCTGGATCCGCCAGCAGCCGCAGGCACCGGAACAGGCGGACAAGTAAACCGCCGCAGACGGGGGCTGCCAGCGAGCAGCCCCCCATACGAGACAGGGCCCTTGAAGGGCCCTGTCTGCATTTGCGCTATCCGCTATCACTGCTCGCTGCGCCAGAACGGCGGTGCCCAGCGGGCGATCGCCGCCGCCATGGTCTTGGGATCGAGCTGACTCATGTCTTCCGGGTGATCGCTGTCTTCCGGCGGGCTGAACGCCAGGTGGCGCCCCTCGCTGTTGAGCGGACGCCAGCGCAGCGGCGTCGCCGAGCGGTGCGCCGGGAAGAAGCCGATAGTGGGCACATCCAGCGCCGCGGCGATGTGCAGCGGCCCTGTACTGCCCGCCACGAACAGGGCGGCGTTGGCCATCACCTGGCAGAACTTGGGCAGCCCCTCCTCGGAGCGGTAGATCCAGCCGTTGCCGCCGTGGGCCAGCAGCTCGGCCGCCAGCTGTTCGGCGATCTTCTCCTCCCCCGGCCCCGCAGTCAGGATGCACTGCAGCTCGGGACAGGCCTGGTTGAGCTTGATGATGAGGCGGGCGTACTGCTCGATGGAGAGGTTGTTGGCCGAGCCGCCGCTGCCGGCATGCACCATCAGCCAGGGGCGGCCGGCATCGAGCCGCAGGCGGGCGGCAACCTGCTCGCGCACCTGTTGCAGGCTCTCGGCATCGAAGCTGAGGTAGGGGCCCTGCGGCTCCACCGCGCTCACCTGCTGGTCGGCAAGGAAACGGCGCACCAGATCCAGGTTGTATTCGTACTCCGGCTTCTGGGAGCGGGAGCGGCGCTGGATCAGGCGCTGGTTGTAGAGCACCTGGGCCAGCTTGGTGGCCGGCGCCAGCCGGTAGGGAATGTGCGCCTTCCACACCAGCATGGCGTTGCGGGAGTTGGAGAAGAGGCAGATGGAGGCATCGAAGGCGGCCGCCTTGATGCGTGCCTGCAAGGCACGTTGTTGTTCCTTGTCGGCCCGTGAGCCCGGATCCAGGATGATCTCGTCAATCCAGGGGCAGAGGCGGGCCAGCGGCGCCGTGTAGGCGGGAACCAGGGCAGTCACATGACACTCCATGGAGCGCTTGAGCATGGCAAAACTCGGCCAGGCCAGCATGAAGTCACCAATCTTGTCATTGCGGACTACCAGAATACGTTTCATAAAAAATCCCTTTGCTCCCTGTCACCAACGCAAGGAGGCTTGATGCGCGATGCGGTATTCTTGCCTGATGTATCGCTATTCTCAAGCGAAGACGCCCGTCGGTGCTGATTTGACGCGGCAAAGCCACCATCGGGGCGCCAAAACTCGCCCCAAGGCGGTCGCGCCAATCCCCCAACAGACCCTATAATGCGACCAAATTTCCCGGTTGCAGGAATCAGCAGCATGACCAACAAGGTAATCTATCCCGGCACCTTCGATCCCGTCACCAACGGCCACACCGATCTCATCGGCCGGGCCGCCAGACTGTTTGACCAGGTGGTGGTCGGGGTGGCCAACAGCCCGAGCAAGCGGCCGCTGTTCGATCTGGACGAGCGGGTGCAGCTGGCCCGCCAGGTAACCGCCCACCTTCCCAACGTCAAGGTGGTCGGCTTCTCCGGCCTGCTGGTGGATTTCGCCAGGGAGCAGCAGGCCAACGTGCTGATCCGCGGTCTGCGCGCCGTCTCCGACTTCGAATACGAGTTTCAGCTGGCCAACATGAATCGCCGCCTGATGCCGGAGCTGGAGAGCGTGTTCCTCACCCCGGCCGAGGAGAACTCCTTCATCTCCTCCACCCTGGTGAAGGAGGTGGCCCTGCACGGCGGCGACATCCGCCAGTTCGTCGACCCCATAGTGGCAGCCGCCATCAAGGCCAAACAGACCAAGTAACAACGAAACAGGCTACCCGAGGGTAGCCTGTTTGCTGCTGGGGGCCTGTGCGACTCAGCCCGCCAGACGCGGGCCCAGCAGCTGCTGGCCTGCCAGGGTCAGCTGATCGAGCCACTCGTAGCGGCGCCGGTACATGGCCCGCTTCTTGGAGGCGATCTCCTCCAGCGGTTTGCGCTGGGCGGGCTGCAGCCGCACGAAGTTGGCGTCCAGATCGGTGGCACCGAACTCCTGCCACAGCTCGTCATAGTCCGCCTGCAGACAGGCCTTCTTCTTCTTGCTGTAGCGCCGGGCCTGATAGATGTGAGCCTTCATCCGCACCGCCGAGATATGCTCGGCCTGCATCGCCTCGGCCAGCTGCATCACCAGCATCACCACCAGCGACTTGGGCCGTAGACCGTGGCCCTCCTTGGTCAGCGCACGCACCTTGTCCTGCGCCTGCTCGATGCAGGGCTCCGGGCCCTGTACCGAACCGATCACCACCGCCAGCCGGTTGGGGGTGCCGGCCAGCGAGAAGGCGCAGCTGTAGAGCCGCTTGCCCTGCGGGTCGACGATGGAGAGGGCCAGCTCCGCCTCGCGGCGGAAGGTGCCGTCGTGGCGCAGCACGATGCGGCAGCCGCTCTCGGGATAACGGCCGAGCTCGATGCCATCCCCCAGATAGAGCGGGTCGATCAGATCCGGGTAGCGAGCCAGCATCAGCCGATAGTGGTTTTCCAGCATCTCGGCCCGCTCGGTCGCGGTGGAGCCGGCGAAGCGATAGGGTCGCATCGGCTTGTCGAGCAGCTCGGGATAGTGGGCAGGCAGGGCCTTGAGCGGTTCGGCCTGGAACAGCTCGAACACCCGGCTCAGCTGTTGCCGATAGAGCAGGCTGCGCAGCACGAACTTGGCGCGATTGAAGGTTTTGCGGGCGCTGTCATCGGGATAGAGGAAGCGCGCCATTTTTTGGGCACAATAGTGCCCCTGCTGGGACAAATGGTCCCAGTCTATTGATTTAGCTGTCATTTTATTGTCTCAAACCGCCTGAACGGCCGAGATAGTAGTGACGGGCGAGCAAATATTCAACAGACTGGAAATACTCTCTTACAACTTGGCCGTTTCAGGCCGAAAAAACCGCGATTCAGCGCTGACAGTGGGAACAGAACACGGTCGTGCGCTGCCCCAGCCGGATTTCGCTGAGCAGGGTGTGGCAGTGAAAACAGGGCTGGCCACCCCGCCCGTACACCTGCAACTGCTGCACGAAATAACCCGGTTTGCCATCCGCACTGGTGAAATCCTTGAGGGTGGTGCCGCCCTGCCGAATCGCCTCGGCCAGCACCCGCTTTATCTCCCCTACCAGGGTGCCCAGCCGCTCGGCGCTGATGTTGCCCGCCGCCCGCTTGGGATGAATGCCAGCGGCATAGAGCGCCTCGTTGGCGTAGATGTTGCCTACCCCGACCACCACCTGGTTGTCCATCAGGAAGGTTTTAATGGCAGTGCTGCGCCCCTTGGCACGCTCACGCAGGTAATCGGCGTTGAAGGCGTCGGTGAGCGGCTCAGGCCCCAGCTTGGCCAGCAGCGCATGCGCCTCGGCCGGCTCGCGGGTCCACAGTAGGGCGCCGAAGCGGCGCGGATCGTTGAGCCGCAGCAGCTTGCCGTTCTCGAGCTCGATATCCACGTGATCGTGCTTCTCGGCCGGGGTGCCGATGTCCAGCACCCGCAGGCTGCCCGACATGCCCAGATGGAGGATGGCGGTACCGAAGTCGGTCTCCAGCAGCAGGTACTTGGCGCGGCGGCTGACCCGGTGGATGGTGAGGTCCACCAGCTCCTGGATCTCCCCCGGCACCGGCCAGCGCAGACGGCCGTCCCGCACCACCACCCTAGTGACCTTGATGCCGGTAAGCCAGGGCGAGATGCCCTGGCGGCTGACTTCGACTTCCGGTAATTCAGGCATGGGATCCTCGTGCTGACGCTGAAAAATGGGTTAGGGAGCGGGACGCAGCAGGCTGCGATACTGCTCCTGGCTCAGGCTGAGCCAGGTCGAGGGGGGCAGCAGGGCGGCAAACTTGCCGTCATCCTGATAGAGCCCCACCTCGATGGGGTCGCTCTGGCCAGCGACCCAGATCTTGAGGGTAACCGGATTGCCGCGCACGGCTTCGCCGGGCGGCAGCAACCAGCCCTGCCAGGCCTCGATGTGCGCCGCCAGCTGGGCACTGCTGAGCCCCAGATCCGGCCCGCTGCGCCAGCCCTGTCCGATGCGCTCTATCTGCCAGCTCGGCCCCTGCCAGGTGAGCACCACGGCGCTCTCCGGCAACAGCGGACGCGCCCGCTTGGCGGTGTTTTCCTGCTGGGCGATCTCCAGCCGGTGCAACAGGGTGATCACGATCAGCACCACCACAATGATCACGTTGTTCCAGCCTCTGCGGCTCAATTTGAACATGACAAGCCTCCCTTCGAACCGGCAGTGTACTGAATTCCAGCCATAAAAAAACCCGGCACAGGGCCGGGTTTTTGGGAATGCAGCATCAAGTAATTACTTGATTTTGCCTTCCTTGTAGATCACATGCTGACGAACAACGGGATCAAACTTTTTGATTTCCATTTTTTCGGGCATGGTGCGCTTGTTTTTGGTAGTGGTATAGAAGTGACCAGTACCGGCGCTGGAGTTCAGGCGAATCTTCTCGCGAATACCTTTAGCCATGATCTAATTCCTTATACCTTAACACCGCTGGCGCGCAGTTCAGCCAGAACCACTTCAACGCCACGCTTGTCGATGATACGCATGCCTTTTGCGGATACGCGCAGGCTTACGAAGCGTTTTTCACTCTCAACCCAGAAACGGTGAGTGTGCAGGTTCGGCAGGAAACGACGCTTGGTAGCGTTGTTAGCGTGCGAACGGTTGTTACCAACTGCCGGGCGCTTGCCGGTTACTTGGCATACTCTAGACATGTCAGTCTCTCCAAATCTTACTTCATTGCTCGAGCAAATATCTGCCCCGCTGGCCTTCGATTGCGGGGCAAACAGAAGGCGGCATTTTATACAGCATCCGTGATCAAAGATCAACTAATACGGAGCCAGAGCACAGTCATAACCAACCGCGCTCGGCGAAAGAAACCGTGATGCCATCACCGATCACCAAGTGATCCAGCACTCTGATATCGATCAGGGCCAGGGCGGCCGTGATCCGATCCGTGATCTGGCGGTCGGCCCTACTGGGCTCGGCGACGCCGGACGGGTGATTATGCGCCAGAATCACGGCGGCTGCATTATGTTTGAGTGCGATCTGCACGATTTCTCTGGGCCAGACGCTCGCCGAGTCGAGGGTGCCGTAAAAAAGTTCAACGAATTGAATCACTCTGTGCTGATTGTCGAGCAGCAGCAGGGCAAACACCTCCCGCGGCCGATCCCGCAGCTGGGCCTGCAGATAGTCTCGGGTCAGCTGGGGCGAGGTGAGTGCATCCCCCCGTTGCAGCTGCTGCGCCAGATGACGTTTACCCATCTCCAGCACCGCCTGCAGCTGAGCATATTTGGCTGGGCCCAGGCCATGCGCCTCGCAGAAGGCACGTCGGTCCGCCCCCAGCAGATTGCGCAGCGATCCGAACTGATTCAACAGGTTGCGGGAGAGATCGACCGCACTCAGGCCACTGACCCCGGTGCGCAGGAAGATCGCCAGCAGCTCGGCATCGGACAAGCCGCCCGGGCCGTGACGCAGCAGCTTCTCACGGGGTCGTTCATCCTCTGGCCACTCCTTGATGCTCATTTGTCTCTCCTTCGCGCTATTGAGAGAAAACATAGCAAAGAAATCACGGGAGCCCGGCCACAAGACCCCCATGTCAGCCTCTGTCGTCCACTGCTGCCTGTGGTATCTTAGCCGACCAGTCAGAGTGAGCCGGAAGAGAAACAGCAGATGAGATTGGCCGATAAACGCATCCTGTTGGGTGTCAGTGGCGGGATCGCCGCCTACAAGAGTGCCGAGCTGGTGCGCCGCCTGAAAGATCAGGGCGCCGAGGTACGGGTGGTGATGACCCGCTCCGCCAAGGAGTTCATCACCCCGCTGACCCTGCAGGCCGTCTCCGGCCACCCGGTGGCCGACAGTCTGCTGGATCCCGCTGCCGAGGCGGGCATGGGCCACATCGAGCTGGCCAAGTGGGCCGATCTGGTGCTGATCGCCCCCGCCAGCGCCAATCTGATGGCCCGCATGGCCGCCGGCATGGCCGACGAGCTGCTCACCACCCTCTGCCTGGCCACCCCGGCACCGGTGGCGCTGGCGCCGGCCATGAATCAGCAGATGTACCTCAACGCCGCCACTCAGGCCAACCTCAAGACCCTCGCCAGTCGCGGCATCCTGCTGTGGGGGCCGGATTCCGGCAGCCAGGCATGCGGTGACGTGGGCCCGGGCCGGATGCTGGATCCCCTCGAGCTGGTTGAACGCTGCTGCCAGCAGCTCGCCGCCGAGCCGCTGCTGGCCGGCGTCAGGCTGCTGCTGACTGCCGGGCCGACCCGTGAAGCACTCGATCCGGTGCGCTACATCAGCAACCACAGCTCAGGCAAGATGGGCTATGCCATCGCCCGCGCCGCCCGTGAAGCGGGTGCCGAGGTGACACTGGTGAGCGGCCCGGTGGCACTGGCCACCCCGGCCGGCGTCACCCGCGTCGACGTCGAGAGCGCCGAGCAGATGCACCAGGCGGTCATGAGCCGGGTCGGCGAGAGCGACCTCTTCATCGGCTGCGCCGCCGTCGCCGATTATCGCCCCGCCCAGGTGGCCGAGCAGAAGATCAAGAAGACCGGCGACAACGACCAGATGCAGCTGACCCTGGTCAAAAACCCCGACATCATCGCCGCCGTGGGGGCCTTGTCAGACAAACCCTTCACCGTCGGATTTGCCGCAGAAACCGTGGATGTGGAACAATACGCCCTCGACAAACTGCAGCGTAAGCGGCTGGACATGATCGCCGCCAACGACGTATCCCGTGCGGGCCAGGGCTTCAATGCCGATGACAATGCCCTCACCGTGTTCTGGCAAGGGGGTCAAGCCCCTCTGCCTCTGGCCGATAAGCTGACGCTGGCTCGTCACCTGATTGCCCTGATTGCACGCCATTACCGGCGCTGAGCCAGTCAATCGACCACCTCCACTCCAATAAAAACGATTTATGACAACACAAATTGAACTGAAGATTCTGGATGCCCGCATCGGCACCGACTATCCGCTGCCTGCCTACGCCACACCGGGCTCCGCCGGCATGGATCTGCGCGCCCTGCTGGATGCCCCGCTGACGCTGGCCCCGGGTGATACCACCCTGGTACCGACCGGGCTGGCCATCCACATCCAGGATCCGGGCCTGTGCGCCACCATCCTGCCCCGCTCCGGCCTCGGCCATAAACACGGCATCGTGCTGGGCAACCTGGTCGGCCTCATCGATTCCGACTACCAGGGCCAGCTGATGGTCTCGGTATGGAACCGCAGCAAAGAGGCGTTCACCATGCAGCCCGGCGAGCGCATCGCCCAGCTGGTGATCATGCCGGTGGTTCAGGCCAGCTTCCAACTGGTCGATGAGTTCAATCAGAGCGAACGGGGTGAAGGCGGTTTTGGTTCTTCTGGTCGCCAATAACAGACCACACCGACCCGAGCGGCGGTGCCTAATAACAGAATCAGGCCATTGTTTTTTTAGGGGAATCCATGGCAAGCAGTAATCAGAAACAGAGTCGGCGCGATCAGATCCTGCAGGCGCTCGCCCACATGCTGGAGACCAGCCCAGGCCAGCGCATCACCACGGCCCGTCTGGCGGCCGAGGTGGGGGTCTCCGAGGCAGCCCTCTATCGACATTTTCCCAGCAAGGCGCGGATGTTCGAGGGGCTGATCGACTTTATCGAAGATTCCCTGCTGTCACGGGTCAACCTGATCATGGCCGAAGAGAAGGACACCATGAGCCGCTGTCACCACATACTGCAGCTGCTGCTGGTGTTCGCCGAGCGCAATCCCGGTATCACCCGCATCCTCAACGGCGACGCCCTGCTGGGCGAGCACGACCGGCTGCGGGATCGCATCAGCATCCTGTTCGACAAGCTGGAGACCCAGATCAAGCAGGTGCTGCGGGAAAAACGGCTGCGCGAAGGCCAGGGCTTCCAGCTCGACGAAACCATGCTGGCCAACCTGCTGCTGGCCTATACCGAGGGGCGGATCAGTCAGTTCGTCCGCTCCGAGTTCAAAATCAAACCCACCGCCGGGTTTGAAGATCAGTGGCAGTTTATCCGCAGCCAGCTGCTGCAGAGCTGAGCAGTACGCCCGGCGACAATGCATTCGCAATCAGCCGCGGCCACGCCGCTCCAGATGGATTGCAGTAAAGAGGGAGGCCTTGGCCTCCCTTGTTTTTTGTGGCACAAAAGAGGCGGTGAGCACCAGATGCGACCCGGACTGTCGCATGCCAATGTTAGATTCATGCGTCATAAACCTTTTATCGCCTGACAGGACACCCTATGGAACCCGAAATCATTACCGAAGCGCAGACCTGGCTGGTCAACAACCAGGGCCTGCTGATCGAGTATGCCGTCAACATCGCGGCCGCCCTGCTCACCCTGCTGGTCGGCTACATCGCCGCCAACCTCATCAGCGGCGCCGTGGTCAAGGTGATGCAGTCCCGCAAGCTGGACACCACTGTCACCCACTTCGTCGGCAGCATCCTCAAGTACGCCATCCTGGTGTTCGTGGTGATCGCCGCGTTGGGCCGGGTCGGGGTGCAGACCGCCTCCTTCGTCGCCATTATCGGTGCCGCCGGTCTGGCCATCGGTCTGGCGCTGCAGGGCTCGCTCTCCAACTTCGCCGCCGGCTTCCTGCTGATCATCTTCCGCCCCATCAAGGCAGGCGAGTTCATCGAGGTGGCAGGCACCAATGGCGTGGTGCAATCCGTTCAGCTGTTCACCACCACTCTCACCTCAGGTGACAACAAGATGGTGGTGGTGCCCAACTCCGCCATCCTCAACGGCACTATCGTTAACTACTCGCGCATGGATACCCGCCGCGTCGACATGACCTTCGGCATCGGCTACGGCTCGGATCTCCGCAAGGCCAAGCAGATCCTGGAGCGGCTGGTGAACGAAGAGCCGCGCATCCTCAAGGAGCCGGCCACCACCATCGCCGTCGCCGCGCTGGCCGACTCCTCGGTCAACATAGTCGTGCGCCCCTGGGTCAAGACCGGCGACTACTGGGGAGTCTGGTTCGACTTCCACGAGAAGGTGAAGCTCACCTTCGATGCCGAAGGCATCGAGATCCCCTTCCCGCAGATGGTCATGCACATGCAAAAGCCGCAGGCGTAAACGCGGTTTTGCAGCCACCCACAATGCCAGCCTTCGGGCTGGCATTGTCGTCTCTGGCTGCGGCAGGGGTGAACACGGCCATAAAAAAGCCGGCCACAATGGGCCGGACTTTGTTTTCAGCATTCCGGGGACGTCGGCTTACACCAGCCGACTTGCCACCCGGTTGAGCAGCGGTTGCACCAGCACATATCCCCCCAGCACGGCACCGATCACCGCCAGTACCCGCAGCGGCAAGGTAGGGGCCGCACTGGTCAGCACCAGGGTCAACAGGCCGATGAGGCCGGTGGCGATCAGGCTAAGGGCAAACAGGGACAACACAGCTTTCATAGCGATCTCCTCACTCCAGACAGTAGCCATCCCTGGGAGATCTCGTCCATGCGACACCCATGCTAGCCATCTTGGGCCGCCGACAATTTGCGCCTGCGCATGAAATGAGCGAAAAGGCGTCTATCGAATACTCTTTTGGCTGCCATGCCAGGTTGCCACCCCGCCCGCAGCATGCCCCCGCCCTGAAAGCCCTTTCAACGGCAGCAAGCCCGACCAAGTATGCGCAAACGCAAGATCCGGCTGCCATGAGTGACTCATAATCGCAGCGTTTTGGTTGTAAACTCGGTCGATGGCAGACAATTGGTAAAGCTCTGTTACACGGGCCGCACCATGGGCTCGGTATAATGGGCCCGGTATAGTGCTCGAATAATAAGGTTTGGCGGGAGCCTTGCCTGCAAGGTTCATACACAACTTGGAAGACTGATAATCCTATGAAAAACATCAATCCAACCCAGACCCAGGCCTGGCAGGCACTGGAAGCCCACTTTGCAGCGAACAAAGAGACCCGGCTCAAGGATCTGTTCACCCAGGATCCCCAGCGTTTCGACAAATTCTCCCTCACCTTCGGTGGCGACATCCTGGTCGACTACTCCAAGAACCTGATCACCGAAGAAACCCTCAAGTTGCTGGTTGATCTGGCCAAAGAGACCGATCTTCGCAGCGCGATCGACGCCATGTTCAATGGCGACAAGATCAACATGACCGAAGGCCGCTCGGTACTGCACGTGGCCCTGCGCAACCGCTCCGACCGCCCCATCGAGTGTGACGGCAAGGATGTGATGCCGGAAGTAAACGCCGTGCTGGCCAAGATGAAGGGCTTCTGCGAGAAGATCATCAGCGGCGAATGGAAAGGCTACACCGGCAAGGCGATCCAGCACGTGGTCAACATCGGTATCGGTGGCTCCGATCTGGGCCCGGTGATGATCACCGAGGCACTGCGTCCCTACAAAAACCACCTGCAGATGCACTTCGTCTCCAACGTCGATGGCACCCACATCGCCGAGACCCTGAAGAAGATCGATCCGGAAACCACCCTGTTCCTGGTGGCCTCCAAGACCTTCACCACTCAGGAGACCATGACCAACGCCCTGACCGCCCGCGACTGGTTCATCAAGATCGCCGGTGACAAGGCCCACGTTGCCAAGCACTTCGCCGCCCTCTCCACCAACGGCAAGGCCGTGGCCGAGTTCGGCATCGACACCAACAACATGTTCGAGTTCTGGGACTGGGTTGGCGGCCGCTACTCCTCCTGGTCAGCCATCGGCATGCCCATCGCCCTGTCCGTCGGTTTCGAGAACTTCGAAGCCCTGCTGCAAGGTGCCTTCGAGATGGACATGCACTTCGCCACTGCCTCCTATGAGCAGAACGTGCCGGTGCTGCTGGCGCTGATTGGCCTGTGGTACAACAACTTCCATGGTGCCGAGTCCGAAGCCATTCTGCCGTACGACCAGTACATGCACCGCTTCCCGGCCTACTTCCAGCAGGGCAACATGGAGTCCAACGGCAAGTACGTGGATCGCAACGGCAAGCCGGTTGACTACCAGACCGGCCCCATCATCTGGGGTGAGCCGGGCACCAACGGCCAGCACGCCTTCTACCAGCTGATCCATCAGGGCACCAAGCTGATCCCCTGTGACTTCCTGGCACCGGCCATCAGCCACAACCCGATCGGTGACCACCACCCGAAACTGCTGGCCAACTTCTTCGCCCAGACCGAGGCGCTGGCCTTCGGCAAGAGCAAGGAGCAGGTCGAAGCCGAGTTCCTGGCGGCTGGCAAGACCCTGGAGCAGGTCAAGGATCTGGTGCCGTTCAAGGTGTTCGAAGGCAACCGCCCAACCAACTCCATCCTGTTCAAGAGCCTGACCCCGAAAACCCTGGGTGCTCTTATCGCCATGTACGAGCACAAGATCTTCGTACAGGGCGCAATCTGGAACATCTTCAGCTTCGACCAGTGGGGCGTGGAGCTGGGCAAACAGCTGGCCAACAAGATCCTGCCGGAGCTCAACACTGCCGAAGCGGTCACCAGCCACGACTGCTCCACCAACGGTCTGATCAACACCTGGAAAGCGTGGAAAGCCTGATTTAGCCAGCCTTTCTGAATGCAAAAGCCCCGCTCGATGAGCGGGGCTTTTTTATGGCTGTCGGGCTGGTTTTGCTGGCTGGCCGGTCGGGTGTCCAGCCCGACCGGCGACGGGGATCGTCACCCCCGCCCCTTCATCATCCTGCCCGATGCCGGCTTAACCGCCGACGGCGATGCGCTTCATGTCTTTCATGTAACCGCGCAGTACCTGCCCGATCGCTTCGATGGGGTGGTTGCGGGTCGCCTCGTTGGCCGCCAGCAACGCCAGGTTGTCGACGCTCTGCCCTTCCGCCTTGCTGGCACCCAGGTCGCCCGCTTTCAGGGTCGGCATGAAGTGCTCGCGCAGCAAGGGCACGGCGGCGTTGGCGAACAGGTAGTTGCCGTACTCGGCGGTGTCGGAGATGACCACGTTCATCTCGTACAGGCGCTTGCGAGCGACTGTGTTGGCGATCAGCGGCAGCTCGTGCAGGGATTCGTAGTAGGCGGACTCCTCGTAGATACCGGAAGCCACCATGGTCTCGAACGCCAGCTCGACACCCGCCTTGACCATGGCCACCATCACCACGCCATTGTCGAAGTACTCCTGCTCGGCAATCTTGCCTGCAAAGGCCGGGGCGTTTTCGAAGGCGGACTTGCCGGTCTCTTCGCGCCAGCCGAACAGCTTGGCGTCGTCTTCGGCCCAGTCGGCCATCATGCCGCGGGAGAACTCGCCGGCGATGATATCGTCCATGTGCTTCTCGAACAGCGGACGCATCAGGGTCTTGAGCTGCTCGGAGAGCTCGAAGGCGCGCAGCTTGGCCGGGTTGGAGAGACGGTCCATCATCAGGCTGATGCCACCCTGCTTCAGGGCTTCGGTGATGGTCTCCCAACCGAACTGGATCAGCTTGCCGGCGTAGGCCTTGTCGGTCCCTTCGGCAACCAGCTTGTCGTAGCAGAGCAGGGAACCGGCCTGCAACATGCCGCAGAGGATGGTCTGCTCGCCCATCAGGTCGGATTTCACTTCCGCCACGAAGGAGGATTCCAGCACGCCGGCACGGTCGCCGCCGGTGGCAGAGGCCCACGCCTTGGCGATGGCCATGCCTTCACCCTGGGGATCGTTCTCCGGGTGAACGGCGATCAGGGTCGGTACGCCGAAACCGCGCTTGTACTCTTCGCGCACTTCGGTACCCGGGCACTTGGGCGCGACCATCACAACCGTGATGTCGGAGCGGATCTGCTGACCCTCTTCCACCACGTTGAAGCCGTGGGAGTAGCCCAGTGCGGCGCCCTGCTTCATCAGCGGCATCACGGTTTTGACCACGTCGGAGTGCTGCTTGTCCGGAGTCAGGTTCAGCACCAGATCGGCGGTCGGGATCAGCTCTTCATAGGTGCCGACCGCAAAGCCGTTGTCGGTAGCCTTCTGCCAGGAGGCACGCTTCTCGGTGATGGCGGCCTTGCGCAGGGCGTAGGAGATATCCAGCCCGGAGTCGCGCATGTTCAGGCCCTGGTTCAGGCCCTGGGCACCACAGCCCACAATCACCACCTTCTTGCCCTTCAGCACGTTGCAGCCGTCCGCGAACTCTTCGCGCTGCATGAAACGACACTTGCCCAGCTGGGCCAACTGCTGACGCAGGTTCAAGGTGTTGAAATAGTTAGCCATGGTGATTGCTCCGTTCGATTGATTCCATGCCGGATGGCGGCGTTGTCGAAACCACTATAGCGCGGGACACTTATTGCCTGAACTGATATATTCGAAACAGTACGTTGCAATAATTGAAACGTTAACCCTTCATCATCGCCGGCAAAATGAACTACCAGATGGTAGATGCCAACTGCCCAGGATCTCAGGCAGAGATGCCGCACCAGGAGTTGAAAAGATGGACCTTCGCAATCTCGAGCTGTTTCTCCACCTCGCCGACTCCCTCCACTTCGGCAAGAGCGCCGATGCCATGGCGGTCAGCCCCTCCACTCTCAGCCGCGCCATCCAGCGGCTGGAGCAGGAGACCGGCTGCGTGCTGTTCGAGCGGGACAACCGCTCGGTACGGCTCACCCCGGCGGGCGAGAAGCTGCGCGAGTTTGGTGGAGAGCTGCTGCAGGAGTGGCGCCAGCTCAAGCAGGAGCTCAAGCGCAGCGACGAACCGCTGCAGGGCCGATTGCGGGTGTTCTGCTCGGTCACCGCCAGCTACTTCCTGCTACCCGAGGTGCTGGAGCGCTTTCGCCGCCGCTATCCCCAGCTGGAGATCAAGCTGGAGACCGGCGACCCGGCGCTGGCGGTGGACAAGATCCTGGCCGACGAGGCCGATCTCGCCATCGCCGCCCGCCCCGATGCCCTCTCCGCCAAGCTGGAATTTGCCAGTCTGCAGCAGGTACCACTGGTGTTCATCGCCCCCCGCACCGCACCGCAGCAGGGGCAGTGGTTCCAGCAGGGCGAGCCGGACTGGGAGCGGCTGCCGCTGATCCTCTCGGAGCAGGGGCTGGCCCGCAAACGCTGCGATCAGTGGCTGCGCAACAAAGGGATCGCCCCCAACATCTATGCGGAAGTGGCGGGCAACGAGGGGATTGTCGCCATGGTGGCGCTCGGCTTCGGCGTGGGACTGGTGCCAGCGGCGGTGATCGACCACAGCCCCATGGGTGAGAAGGTACGCATCGTCGAGCCCAAGCCGGCGCTCAAGCCATTCGATGTCGGTATCGCGGTGCTCAAGAAGCGGCTGGAAGAGCCGCTGATCCGCGCCTTCTGGGATACGGCGCGGGGACAGGGTTCACTGCGCTGACAAGGCGGGCAACACTGGTGCATAGATGAGCGAGGGATCCTGCATCATGGCGCGGCTGCCGGCCGGCAGATCCGGATTGCTCAGCTCCAGCATCACCCGCCGATCGAGCTGCAGCCGCCGGATGGTGCTGCCAAAACCCGCCTCGAATATCCGCTCATAGTCACCGGACTGGCGGGCCCGCTGCAGCCCCAGCTCGATGCGCTTGGCCAACTCCGGATACCTGGGTGAGACGAAGAACAGCAGCGCCAGTGGATAGCGAAACACCAGGTGGGGTTCAATGGCCAGATCAGGATGTTGTGTGAGCTCATCCTCGATCTCGATGACCGAGCGCAGAAAGCAGTCGAAGCGCCGCTTACGCAGCATGTTGAACAGGGCCTCATAGAGGCCGCCAACCACCACGTCGAGGCCGTTCTCCTTGAGCAAACGGGTATCAGGCCAGGATCTGTGCTGACCGATGCGAAACCCTGCCTGCCGCCAGTCGGGCAGCGATCGTATGTTGGCGAACAGCCCCTCGTCCCCCTGCCGAACGAGGCACACCCGCCAGCCCAGCAACCCTTTCGCCAACGGAACATGAATGGCCAGCAGGGTGCGCTCGCGCTCCTCATCGGGCGCAAACACCCCGACCTGCACCAGTTCGCCCCCCTGCAACTCCTTGACCGCCCGACCCTGCTCCATCGGCGGACTGGCAATCAGCCGATAGGGGCCATATTCGGGCACGGTCAGATCGAGGGAGAGTCGCAACAGAGCAGCCACGGCGGGATTGGGGTGATCAAGCAGCAGATTCCAGGCCCTGATGGGAGTCTCGGCCGCCTGCACGCTGCCAGCCAGCAGAATGACGCACCATAGCCAGCTCCTGATCATTGCACTCCTCCCCTTGTCACTTCCTCACTATAACCTCTCCTCCTCTACCGCCGGGCGCGTGGCAGCACGGATATGTGAGCGACTCGATGTCAAATATGACAGTAGCTACGGCAAGGGGCAGATCAGAGACTAGACTGAACGTTCAACCTGAGTGGAAGAGGGAGTCCCGCCATGATGTCCAATCTGATCGAAATCAACAGCTCGCTGCTGTTCGACGAGTACCTGCAAAGCCTGGGGGTACCCTCAACCTTGCTGGATCAGGAACAGGACATCTATCTGCAGGAACACCACCTGGCAGCGGTACGTCAGATCCAGGGTGAACTGAGGTTTTACCTCCGCGCCAACGCCCTCACCAAGCAGTGATCCGCAGCCGGTCACAGAACCGGCGCTGAATGCATATTACACTGGCACCATCCGCCACCCACGGGAGTGCCCATGAAACCAAGCGGCCTGGATCGGCTCTTCAAACCCCAGTCAATCGCCGTCATCGGCGCCTCGACCGACCCGCAGAAGGCCGGTCACGTGGTCATAAGGCACCTGCTCGCCGGCCATTTCAAGGGCCCCATCCTGCCGGTCAGCCCGCACAGCAAGGCCATTGCCGGCGTGCTGGCTTATTCCGACATCGACAGTCTCCCCCTTGCCCCTGACCTCGCCATCGTCTGTACCCGGCGGGAACGGGTACTGACCCTCATCGAGGCGCTCGGCAAGCGGGGAGCGGGTGCCGCCATCATACTGGCGGCCGATTTCACCCCACCTGAGCGCGAACAACTGCAGCGACTGAGCCGGCAATACGACATCCGCCTGCTCGGCCCCAACAGCATGGGGATGTTGTTGCCGGGTCAGGGCATCAATGCTAGCTTCTCACCGATTGCCGCAAAGCCCGGTCAGGTCGCCTTTCTCTCCCAGTCGGCCGCCGTCAGCACCACCATTCTGGATTGGGCCAAACAGCATGAACTCGGCTTCTCGACCTTCATCTCCCTTGGCGATCACTGCGATATCAACTTCGGCCAGCTGCTGGATCAGCTCTCCCGCGACAGCGTGACCCGCGCCATCCTGCTCTACATGGACAAGCTGCAGGACGCCCGCCATTTTCTCTCGGCTGCCCGCGCCGCCGCCCGCAACAAGCCCATCTTGGTGCTCAAGAGCGGCCGCCATGAGCCGGACAACGGGCTCGACAACGTCTATGACGCCGCCATCCGCAGGGCCGGCATGCTGCGGGTACGGGATACCCACGAACTGTTTGCCGCCGTCGAGACCCTGAGCCACTCCTTGACCCTCAAGGGGGAGCGGCTCGCCATCATCTCCAATGGCCGTGGCCTGGCCAACATGGCGATCGACAAGTTGCTGGAGCGTGGCGGCAAGCTGGCGATGCCGCCCCGCGACATCGGCAGCGATGCCGACATCAATGACTATCAGCAGGCTCTCGACGACCTGCTGCAAGGGGACGAGGCTGACGCCATCCTGCTCATCCATGCCCCTTCACTCACCGCCCGCGGTGCTGCCCTGGCCCGCAGCCTGATCGACTACGTCAAACAGCATCCCAGGGCCAGACGCTTCAATATCCTGACCAACTGGGCGGGGGAATATTCAGCCCAGGAGGGGCGCAGGCTGTTCAGCGAGGCGGGATTCCCCACCTACCGCACCCCGGAGAGTGCGGTCGCCGCCTTCATGCATATGGTGGAGTACCGCCGTAACCAGAAGCAGCTGATGGAAACCCCCGCATCGCTGCAGGGTGACAGGCTCAACGTCGACCAGTGCCAACTGCTGATCCGGCAGGCGCTGGAACGTAAACAGCTCACCCTCGACACCCATCTGGCACACCCCATTTTGCAGGCCGCTGGGCTCTCCACCCTACCGACCTGGATCGTCTCCGATGCCATCGAGGCCACCCTGACCGCGGAGCAGATCGGCTATCCGGTCGCGGTCAAGCTGCGCTCGCCAGACATACTCCACAAGTCGGCCGTACACGGCGTCATGCTCAACCTGCGCACCTCGACCGAAGTCGCCCAGGCTGCGGACGCCATTCTGGATCGAGTCAGGCAACACGACCCCGGTGCCCGCATCGAAGGCCTGCTGGTACAGCGGATGGCACGGCGCAGCGGCGGTCTGGAGCTGCGGATCCGGCTGCAACAAGACCCGGTGTTCGGCCCTGTCATCCTGCTCGGTGAATCAGGGGCTGAACCGCAGGAGATGATGGCGGCCCTGCCGCCACTCAACCAGGCGCTGGCACGCTACCAGATCATAGGGGCGCTCAAGAGTCGCAAGATCCGTGAGCAGGCCAGTCCGGAGCGGCTCGATATCGATGCCCTCTGCCAGGTGCTGTGCCAACTGTCGGAGCTGCTGCTCGCCTTCCCCGAGATCCAGCAGCTGGATCTGCACCCGCTGCAGGCCTGCGGCGCCGAGATGGTGGTGCTGGACGCCAGCCTGACCCTGCAACCCCATGAAGAGGGCAGCTGCAGGCTGGCTATCCGTCCCTATCCCACCGAGCTGGAAGAGGGGGCCTGGCTCAAGGATCAGAGCCATGTGCTGCTGCGCCCCATCCGGCCGGAGGATGAACCGGCCCACAAGCAATTTGTCCTCAAGGTATCGGATGAAGACAGGTACAAGCGCTTCTTCGCCGATGTGGGGGAGCTGGGGCACGAGGAGCTGGCCCGCATGACCCAGATCGATTACGACCGGGAGATGGCCTTTGTCGCCGTAGGACAGGATGGGGAACGAAAAGATCAGATTTTAGGGGTGGTTCGCGCCATTTCGACACCGGATCTGAGCGATGCCGAGTTTGCCATTCTGGTACGGTCCGACCTGAAAGGGTTGGGGCTTGGCAAGCTGATGATGGAGAAGATAGTGCGCTACGCGAAAGAGCGCGGCATTGGCCAGCTCTCCGGCATGACCATGCCCAGCAATCGCGGCATGATCAATCTTGCCAAGCGACTCGGCTTCAAGATCGATATTCAGCTGGAGGAAGGGGTTGTCAACATGGCGCTGCCCTGTGCCGATCAGGCCGAAGAGGCATAGCACCAAGAAATAGCGGGGATCAGAAATTGTAGGCAATTAAAGAAGCCCGCTCAAATGAGCGGGCTTCTTTAATTGGGTGCCTGGCAGTGTCCTACTCTCGCATGGCGAATGCCACACTACCATCGGCGCTACAGCGTTTCACTTCTGAGTTCGGCATGGGGTCAGGTGGTTCCACTGC
>NZ_JBGLQY010000019.1:0-33288 GCF_041402265.1 Aeromonas sp. S15(2024)
CAGGTTGAACGTGGAGATGGCGCTGGTGGCCAATGTGGATGAGGAGCAGTGATTCTGTTTGTGGCAAGCAACTCGTTGCGTAGATGGCAAGATGTTCCACTGCATGTGCAAGAATTTATGGTGCAATAACCTGTTGGTTGCAACTTTTTGCGCCACGCATCAGACCAGCTTGCTTGATTTTCACTTAATGCATTGAAAAATATGAATAAAAAAGAGTGGCATGGTCGCTGCTAACTGGTTCGGTCGAGTGTCATTACCGTTCAACCAATCAGGAGCAAACTCATGCCAACTCCATGTTATATCAGCATCGAAGGTAAAACCCAGGGCAATATTACCGCCGGTGCCTTCACTTCCGATTCCGTCGGCAACATCTTCGTGCAGGGCCACGAAGACGAGATGCTGGTGCAAGAGTTCCAGCACGTCGTCACCGTACCGACCGATCCGCAATCTGGTCAGCCTGCCGGTCAGCGCGTCCACAAGCCGTTCAAGTTCACCGTTGCGCTGAACAAGGCCGTGCCGCTGATGTACAACGCGCTGGCTTCCGGCGAGATGCTGCCGAAAGTGACCCTGAAGTGGTACCGCACCTCCGTCGAGGGTAAGCAGGAGCACTTCTTCTCTACTGTGCTGACCGATGCCACCATCGTCGACATCGACTGTCAGATGCCGCACTGCCAGGATCCGGCGAAGTCTGACTTCACCCAGCTGATCCAGGTCTCCATGGCCTATCGCAAGATCGATTGGGAGCACACCGTTGCCGGTACTTCCGGTGCGGATGACTGGCGCGCACCGATCGAGGCCTAAACCTCACTTTCTTACCTTGCTATTCCTTGTAAGTCATCTCGTATGTTGTGGCCGGTGTGCACCGGCCTTTTATCGCCTATTTCTCCGGACAGTCTTGGGCTGCCGGAGTTTTTGTGCTTTGCCATCCCCCTGTCTATCTAGTCGATGTCGTGCTGGTGAATGCGGAGTGATAGCAAAGCAATAAGGGGTGTTCTGTTATGCAGACACAAACAGCGGATTACCCGTCATGTTACTTATCTTTGGTGACCGCTTGTGTACCAGAGAGGGCGGTAGCGTGGTGTTTTGACAGGTTTCGGGTGCAGTTTCGAAAGGTGATAGGGAGATATCATGGCTAATCAGACCGGATTGCAATTCACCGTTAAGGTGGGCGCGCTGCCTGCCCCCACCTTTGCTGTGGCAAGCTTTGAACTTAACGAAGGGCTCAATCGTCCATTTGACCTTCATCTCGAGTTGGCCAGTCTACTGAGTGACATTGATTTTGGTGCCGTGTTGGATCAGCCCTGTGAACTGCTGGTGTGGTTCGAGGGTGATCTTCTGCGCCGTGTCAGTGGCGTGGTAGCCCAATTTGCTCAGGGTGATACTGGGTTTCGCCGTACTCGATACCGCATGGTGGTGAAGCCTGCACTATGGCGGCTCTCCTTACGTACCAATGCCCGCATCTTCCAGGCGCAGAAGCCTGAAGAGATCCTCTCCATCTTGCTGCAAGAGCACGGTATTACCGACTATGCCTTTGCCCTGAAAAACGAGCATGCCCAGCGCGAATACTGCGTTCAGTACCGTGAGAGCGATTTGGCTTTTTTGAACCGGCTAGCCGCTGAAGAGGGAATGTTCTACTTCCACGAATTTGAAGCAGGCAAGCATCGGCTCGTTTTTGCCGATGATGCTGCAGCGCTGCAGGAAGGGCCCGCCCTCTTTTTCAATCTGGCCAATCAAGGGTTGCAGCAGGGGGCGTTTGTACGCCGGTTCCATTATCAGGAAGCTGTGCGTCCGAGCGATGTAGAACTCAAAGACTACAGCTTCAAGACCCCGGCTTATGGCCTGTCTCACAAAAAAATGGGGGCTGAGCTAGAACACCAGCGCGATAGCTACCAGCACTTCGACTATCCGGGTCGCTTCAAGCAGGACCCAAGCGGCAAGGCATTTGCTCAGCATCGACTGGATGCGCTGCGAGCCGACGCGGTGACGGGAAATGGACACTCGACAGAGGCGGGGTTGATGCCTGGACTGAGTTTCGAGCTATCGGAACACCCTGCACCTGCACTCAACATTGCTTGGCAAGTAGTGCATGTGACACACACCGGTAAGCAGCCTCAAGCATTGGAGGAAGAAGGTGGTAGCGAGCCCACTGTGTATTACAACGATTTTGGGGTAGTAAAGGCTACCACCACCTGGCGTGCGCAGATGCCTCATAAGCCCCTGGTTGATGGGGCGCAGATTGCCACTGTTGTGGGACCTGCAGGGGAAGAAATCTACTGCGATAAATATGGCCGCATCAAGCTGCAGTTCCCTTGGGACAGGTATGGCGCCAGCGATGAGCACAGCTCCTGCTGGGTAAGGGTCGGTCAGGCCTGGGCCGGAGGCGGCTATGGCATGATGGCCATTCCGCGCATTGGCCATGAGGTCATTGTGAGCTTCCTTGAAGGGGACCCTGACCAGCCCATTGTCATTGGCCGCACCTATCACGCAACCAACCTTCCTCCAGAGGGGTTACCAGCTAACAAGACCCGCATGTCACTGCGCAGCAACACCCACAAGGGCAAGGGCTTTAACGAACTTCGTTTTGAAGATAAAGCAGGCCAGGAAGAGGTGTTCCTCCACGCTCAACATGACATGAATACGGTGGTGCTTAACAACCGCTCAACCTCTGTGAATGCCAATCACACGGAACAGGTTGGAGGGAGTCAGACTGTTGCTGTTCAGGGTAACCAGACAGTGTCGGTCAAGCTTGACCAGGTGACAGAAGTGCAGGGTGAGCAAACCGTAGCGGTCACTAAAAATCGCAGCACCATGGTCAATGACAATGAGTCGCTGCAGGTGAAAAACAATATCGCCATCCAATCGCAGGATGGGGACATTCTCATTGCCACAGCCGGTGGTTATATCGCCATCGACAAAGAGGGCAACATCGCCATTACCGGCAAGGGGCTCGTGTTGAACGGCACCCGCATTGATTTGAATTAAGGATGTGACATGTATCAGATGAATGAAGGTGCGCTGTTGATACCACAGCAATGGCGCGATGAGTCCCTCCATGTGTTTGTATTGCCGGGCGATACCGTCAATCTGGTGGTCAATCGTTCACCGTTCGAGTTTGGATTGGCGCCAGAGACCGTCTATCAACAGACGCTTTCGCAATTTGCGGCTCACCTCAAGGGTTATCAGGAATTGGCGAGTTGGGAGGTGCAGCTGGATGGGCAAGCCGCTCCAGCCATCGAGTACACCTGGCGCTCGACCGAGGGGCCGATGCACCAGGTGGTGGTGATGCAGGTGAGAGGGGCGTTGCTGCTGACCTTTACCATCACGGCAGCCGGCACTCTGCAAGATGAACAGAAACAAGCCTTGCTTGACGTGATTGCCACCTTTAAAGCAGCTGGCTAAGGGGGGGGGCATGCTTGGCGATATCTTAACGCGGGTAGCGCGAGTGGGTGCGATGCATGCGGGAAACCGCCCCTCCCCCCCCGCTGATAGACCCAAACCAGGTGAGGGCAAGCCGCCCACCTCTCCTGGAAAAATGATTAAGCACAAGAGTTTCTTGGGTGCCTTGGCGGGGGCGATAGCCGGTGCCCTGGTGGCGGCTGCAGTCTTTGCTGTGGCTGCTGCGGTAGTAACGGCAGCCGTCGCATTGACGGGGGTGACTGGCGGAATGGGGCTGGCGTTGGTGGTGGGGGTCGCCAAGCTTGGCCTGGGCATTGCTGCCACCATAGGGGCGGGGGACCTTATCGCCAAGGTGTCAGGAAGTGTGTCTGGCATGGTTGATAGTGCGTCCCCGTCCTTTGGTCCGGTTGCAACTGGCTCTGCCAATGTGTTTGTCGAAGGACAACCGGTCTCCCGTGCGCTGGTTGATACCGTCGCGTGCACCAAGCATTCGATTCCGCCCATCATTGCCCAAGGCAGTGAGTCTGTTTTTGTCAACGACAGTCCGGCCGCGCGAGTGGATGACCAGACCGCCTGTGGCGCCACTATCAAGGAGGGGGCTTCCACCGTGTTCTTTGGCTCAGGCCAGGGAACCTATGCCGACATAGCAGATGAGTTCAGTTGGTGGGAGAAGGGGCTGCTGATTGCGGTCGAGTTCTTGGTGCCTCCCAGTCGTGGCATGTTCAAGGGGATAGGCAAACTCTTTACCAAGGGACCGCGCGCAGTATTGCGGGGAGCATTGGTTGGGGCCAAGGTTGCGGTACGAATATTCGATCGTAACGCACGACGCTGCATGAGCCAGGGATTCAAAAACAGCAAGGGACTGGTCCGATTTAAGGAGGCCTTCAAAGCGCTGCTCCAAGATCCGATTTATGCTCCCAGTGGCGAGGTGATTGAATCCCGGCTGGATGTCGAGTTGGGGCAAACCTTGCTGCTGCGCTTTGAGCGTACCTATCGCACCGCATCCCGCCACGTGGGGCTGCTCGGCCAAGGGTGGCATGACAGCTGGAGTGAGGTCGCCAGGATAAACCAACAGGGTCTCGACACTGTTGTGACCATCACCCTGGCGCAAGGCTATGACATTGACTTTACGTTCCATCAGGATGTCACCTGCGTCTATTGCCCCCACTACCCCCAATTTACCCTGACTCGCCACACCGATGGCAGCATGTTGTTGTGGGACCGGGACAGTCAACAGACCCGTCACTTCGCTTATCCGCAGGGTGAACTACGCCTGCTCAGCGGCATATCCGATAACCATGCCAACCGTATTGAGCTAACCCGTGATCAGGCCGGCAAGCTATGCCGGGTGCGCCACAGCGATGGCATCGAGCTGGCGCTGGCGTGGCAAGATGACTATCTGCAGCAGATTATCCGGGTTGATGGTGGTCAGCACACCCTCTTGGCCAGGTACACCCAGAGCCTGACTGGTCAACTGGTCGAGGCGGATGCCAGCCATCACTATCACCTGTTTTACGAATACGACAGCCAGGGGCGGCTAACGCGTTGGCATGATAATGACCAGACCTGGGCACGTTATGAATATGACGCTAAAGGGCGCTGCGTCTACACCACCTGTGCCGATGGCATGCTCACCGCACGCTTTGACTATCAGCCAGGCAAGGTAGTCATGACCGACGGGATGGGGCGCCACGAGTATGAGCTTAACGAGCTTGACCTGGTGAGCGCGATCCGCTCCCCCCTTGGCTATGTGACCCGCTTTGACTACGACGAGTTTGGTAACCTGCTGCGAGAGATTTCTCCGGCCGGACGGGTGGTCGAGTTTGAATACCTGGATGACACCGGGCTGGTGACCCGCTTTGTCGACGGCAGCGGCCACGCTTGGCACTACGAGTATGATGAGCAGCAGCGGCTGTGCGCAGTCACCGACCCGCTCGGGCGCAGTTGGCTGTGGCGTTTCGATGAAACGGGTAATCCGGAGAAGCTGACGGGGCCGGATGCCAGCGAAGTGCATTTTAGCTGGAACCGTTATGGGCTGCTGACGGCGGTCAGCGACCAGAGTGGCAAGGTGCAAGCACGCCTGCAGTATGACCAGCGCCAGCGCCTGCTTAGCCAGACGGATGCCGAGGGACGTACCGAGCAGTGGCGCTACGATGGTCAGGACCGGGTTGCGCAATGGCAACGTGCCGACGGTGCCCGCTATCAGTTAGGCTATCGTCGCCCCAGCTGGCAATTGCCTGAGCAGCTCAAGCGGCCCGATGAGGTAGAAGAGCAACGCCGTTACGATCGCCACAAAAACCTGATCGACTATGTCGATGGCAATGGCCAGCACTGGCGCCAACGCTTTGGTGCCTTCGATCTGCTGCTTGAGCGCACTGATGCCAGTGGCCGTAGTTGGTACTATCAATACGACCGCGATACCCAGCAGCTAATAAAGGTCACCGGGCCCGACCAGCAGGTGTGGCAGTGGTGGCTCGATAATGATGGCCGGTTGGTGCGCGAGCAGGATATGGCGGGCACTGTCACCCACTATGGCTATGACGAAGATGGTCACTGCATCGAAGTCCGCAATGGCGAAGGTCAGGCTCGCCACTTCCTGTTTGATGGCCGTGGCTTGCTGCTGCGTGAAACCAGTGACGATGACACCCTTCATTATCACTACGACGGGGCAGGCAGATTGCTGGAAGTGTCATCCAGCATCAGCCACCTGCGCTTTGAATATGACACCCGCGACCGGGTGGTACGTGAAGAACAAAACGGCGCCACCATTAGCCGTACCTATGACGAGCAGGCTCGCACCCTGACCCGAACTCTGAGCTGGCCTGAGGCACACCAAGAGAATAAGGAAGACGAACCGGCCCCACTGACCACTTCCTTTATCGTCAACAACGTCGGTGAACTGACCCGCATTGGTTTGCCAGATGGCGCAGAGCTGACCCTGGTGCACGACCTGGCTGGTCGGGAGGCACTGCGCCAGGGCGGTGCTTTTGGTCTGAAGCAAGAGTATGACGCACTGGGCCAGCTCACACGCGCCCAAAGTGGTCAACTGCAAGAGGGACGCTTGCTGGCGGGGCTCACCGGCGAATACGGTTATGACCGTGCTGGCAACCTGATTGGCGAGCGGCGGGGACGCGAGGCGCAGGGCTATCGGCTCGATGCCTGTGGTCGGGTGCTGGAGACCCTTAGCCAGCATCCCAACGCAGGCCGCCAGCGGGAGGCGCAATTTAGCTACACCCGTCAGGGGTTGCCATTGACCGACGGCGAACACACCCGCTGGCAGCAAGGGCGGGTCAGCCAGCGGGGTGATACCCACTACGACTATGACAAGGCGGGCAGGCTTGTCAGCAAACGTCAGCTGCGTCCGGGCTTTCGACCCGAACAGTGGCACTACCGCTGGGACAGTCGTAACCAGCTGAGGGTGGTCACCACCCCCGAAGGCTCTAACTGGTTTTATCGCTACGACCCGTTTGGTCGGCGCATCAGCAAGCGCTGTGAGCAGAGTGGCGAAGAGGTGCGTTACCTGTGGGATGGCGACCAGATAGCCGAGGTGCGTCATTTCCAGCAAGGCACACTGCAACAGCGCCGCCACTGGGTCTGGCGTGGCTGGGAATTGCTGGTGCAGCAGCGTCAGATGACACAAGCTGGCGTGGTGAGTCTGCCTCATGCTTCCACTGTCTATATCGAACAAGGCCGACAAACCGCCGCAGAGAATTGGCAGACCGATTTTGCCGTCAGCCAGCAAAATGGCGAACTGCTGGGGCTCTATAACCCACAAGGGGAACTGCACTGGCAGCCGACCAAAACCAGTCTGTGGGGCCAGCGATTAAGCAATCATGCTGATATCCGTGACCCCGGTCTGGCATTCGCAGGCCAACTGCGTGACGATGAAAGCGGACTCTGCTATAACCGTTTTCGGTACTACGACCCGCAAGGTGCTTGTTATATCTCCCCCGACCCGATAGGGGTACTGGGTGGGGAGAATAATTATGGGTATGTGCATAATCCGGTAAATTGGGTTGACCCACTAGGATTAAGTAGCTGCGCTTTAGGGCGAAACATGGGGGCTCGAGTAGGAGATGGGATGGCTAATCACCATCTTATTCCAGAGGAGTTGATGAAAGATAAGCAATTTAAAAGCATATTTGATAGATTGAAAAAAATAGGCTGGCATGGAGATAATGCATCTAATGGTATTTTTCTCCCCGGCAACCAAGATTTATCTGGCAAAATAGGGTTGCCAGGACATTGGTCCAACCATAATCAATACACTGCAGCAGTCAGAACAAAGTTAGCTCAATTATCGAAGCAAGCTGCACATTTGAGTGATACCAGTTTAGCACTCAAAATAAAGGAGATACAAGGCTGGGCAGCAACAGGTTTAGAGAATGGAGTATTTAAAGTGGACCCGATAACTGGAAGATTACTATGATTAATGATACCCAGCATTTTTTCATTATTGAATCGGCGCCTGATGGAAAAGGAATTCCATATTTTATCGATAAGGAGTGGACTCCTGAACTCCCAAATTATGAGTTTTATGATGCTCCTCCATGTGAAAGTGAGTTTGCAGTCAGTTATGAACTGAAGGCTAAAACAACACAGCTAAAAGGTGATTATTTGGTTGATGAAAATCTAGCTTCTTTAGATATGATCCTGCTTTGTAAAAAACTAGATATTAAAAATATAGGAATTCCTATTAACGTACTACTTCAGAGAGGAAAAAAAACAGATAAAGATTATTTTTTGTTTTTCTTGCTGGACTACATTTCCATTCTTGATGAGAATGGTTCAATATATGAAATATCAGTTGATCCAGAAACGGGGAAGTTGAACACACCAGAAGAACGTGGCTTAAATAAAATATATTACGAGTCAATAAGCCACTTCGAGATAAAGAGTGGTATTACCAAGCACCTCTTTATATGTAATGAGATTGCGGCCCCTGTATGTTCTTTACTTTTTAAGCAAGAGTACGAAAGACTTGGTTTAACAGGTATTTCATTTAGGCCAATCGATGATAGTTATAGCTATTCTGCTTGGGATTAAATAAATCCTTCCCGTGAAGGGTCTACTTGGGGCAGTGTGGTGGTGTGAGTCAGCAGCACACATTGTCTCGTATGTTGGGCTAAGCCGTAGGTTGGTGCTGAACGAAGTGAAGCCCAACGTCTGCCGAGGCAACATCCCGCTGCGATGGGATAGGCAACCTGATTGGCGAGCGGCGCGAGGCGCAGGGCTATCGGCTTGATGACTGTGGCCGGGTGCTGGAAGCCCTCAGCCCAGCTTTGTGTCCGCCATCCGGTTGTGCAGCAGGATGATTAGACATCCCGTAAGTTGGCAGCTCTTAATCCAATATATTTTCACTCTGCGAAGAATTTTCCCATGACACATCGAGCCTTATGGCTGGTACTGGTAGGCAGCATGCTTGCAGCCTGTTCTTCCACTGCCCCACGTACTGACGCCGAGTTATCCCAAGCGGCAAAGCAGGGGGATGGCCGTGCCCAGTATGAGCTGGCCAAACGCCTGGCCAAGCAACCTGATTACCCTAATGCCATGCACTGGATGCAGCAGGCTGCACAGCAGTCAGGCCCCTTGGCCGCCGATCAAAAGATCCGCGCCAATGCTGCCTGGCAAGTCGGTGACTGGTATCAGGCCGGGCTCGGTGAGCCCAAGGATCCTGCGCTCGCTACTCAGTGGTGGCAGCGTTCAGCTCGCCTTGGTAACACCCAGGCCAGCTATCGGCTGGGGCTGATGTGCCAAGAGCAGCATCAAGGCAAACTGGTGAGTGAATGCCTCGACTGGTTCGAGCAAGCTGCCAAGCAGGATCATGCTGAAGCTCAGTTGGTGCTGGCCCGTTGGTACAGCCAGCAACCTGGGGCAGACACGAACGCCATCAAGTGGCTTGAACAAGCTGCAGAACTGGGCAACCGTGATGCCCAGTACCTGCTGGGTGAGCGATATGCGCAAGGTAAAGGGGTTGTCAAACGACCAGACCTCGCCCAGCGCTGGAATGATAAGGCTGCTGCTCAGCAGCAACCGGATGCTTTGCTACAGCAAGCCAAACAGGCCGCCCCCGCCAACGCTTTCACAGCTTATCAACGAGCAGCTAGTGCGGGCTCTGCTGAGGCCGAACTTTGGCTAGGAATGGCGTATCTGGCTGGGGATCAAGTATCAGCCGACCCCGCTTTGGGTCGCTATTGGCTGGATCTGGCCGCCGGGCACGGCTCCCACGAGGCCGAATATCAACTGAGTTTGCAGCAGATAGACCGGGAGCAACGGCTCCACTGGTTAACGCGGGCTGCTGACGGTGGCGTGACCAAAGCTTGGTTCGATCTGGCTGCACTACAGCAGGAACAAGGTGAACTGGAACAAGCCAGAGCCAGCTATGCCAAGGCCGCTCGGCAAGGGAATATGGCAGCACTCTATGCTTACGGTGAGATGCTGCGTCTGGGGCAAGGGGGTAAAGAAGATTACGCGCTGGCACTCAAGCAGTATCGCCTGGCAGCCCAGCAAGGCGATCGTATGGCCCAATACCGGATGGGGACACTGCGTGAGAAAGGTCTGGGGGCACCGCGTAACCGGATACATGCCTATGCCTGGCTGTCATTGGCGGCAACAGAAGGGATGCCAGAGGCGGTGCAGGCTCGTGACGAGCTGGAAGCAGCAATGACACAGCCGGAAGTCAAACAAGCGCAGAAACTCTCTGAGCACTGGTTTGGTAAGATGTCATCGCCCGCCAAGAAAAGCTAAAAAAAAGAACATAGAAGAAAGCGGCCAAATGGCCGCTTTCTTCTTATTCAGTTGGCAAATAACCTGCCACAAGCTCAGCCCACGCATCCATCATAGGACGCCGCTGATCGAGCAAATCAGTACGGTGGTATGCAGCTTCTACCTTGTTTTGAATTGTGTGAGCTAACGCTCGTTCAGCGAGATCCCGCGCATAGCCTTGTTCGCTGCACCAGTCTCGAAAGCTGGAACGAAAGCCATGAGCCGTTGCCATTCGGCCAGGAGTACAACTCCCCGCTTTGGCTCTTCTCAGAAACATTGTCAGCACAGTGTCCGAGAGCGGTACTTGGTCCCTGGGAGATGGGAATACCAACTCGTCATGTAATCCCCTTAACCCCAGCAGGATCTCGACGGCACGAAGAGATAACGGAACACGATGTTGTTGCTTGGCTTTCATACGCTCGGCTGGTAGGGTCCAGACCCTTGCCTCCAGATCGACTTCTGGCCACTTCATGGCTCTGACTTCACCTGAACGGCAAGCAGTCAGGATCAAGAACTCTAGCATTGAGCGGGTTACATCGTATTGTTGCTCCGTTCTAAGATGCTTTTGTACAAAGGCGGGGATATCACGCCAAGGCATCGCGGGCTGGTGTTCAACCCTCACTGATTTGCTGGGTTGGGCCGGTAGTAAGTGACTCACCACATCCACCGGGTTTGCAGAGGTATAGCCGTGAGCCCATGCCCAAGTCATCACTGCGTGTAGACGCTGTTTAACACGGCTTGCCGTTTCTGGGATCGTCAGCCATATCGGTTGTAGGACTGAAGCGATATGAGCTGGGGTGATGATATCAATGGAGATTGCACCAATGGTAGGAAAGGCATATTGCTCCAATGTGGTGATCCATTGCTTACCGTGCTTGGGGTTCTTCCAACCTGGTAGCAAGCTTTCGTAGACCAATCTGGCAGATGCTTCCAATGTCGGGATCTTCGGCTTGTTCTGCTCCTGCAGTCGGATCTCTAGCGGATCTAGGCTATTCGCCAGTTGTTCCCGCATTGCCTGTGCGTCTCGCGCTGCGTCAGCGATGGAGATCTCGGGGTAAGTCCCAAGACCAGCATTACGTCGTTTCTTCGTCATTGGGCTCACATAGCGGAACACCCATTTGCCTCGTCCCTTGACTGTAGAGGGGTGTAGCGTCAAGCCTGTCACGCCACCGTGAGCAAGGGGTTTATCTTCCGGCTTGATGCTACGAGCTTTGGTATCGGTGAGGATGGCCATCAGGTAACCTCCTTGAGAATTGAATATGCCACTCAGTATGCCACCAAGCATGCGCAGTGGTAATATGCGATTGGGAAGGATTGGACAAGGTTTGCTTATAAGGTACTGATAGGAGTTGATTTGTCTGACGGCTTCAGAATCGATTGGACTGGATTGCGGCGGGCACCTCCTCCGCCATTTATTCAGCCAAAAAGGCCATCCGAAAGGATGGCCTTTTTGCTATTCAAATCCCCGCTGTCATTCTGCCTCTGACTGGGCAATCCATCTTTATCCACGTTTTTCAGGCCGTTGGCCAAGGCTGACGTTTGCGATTTTCCTGCCTGTTTTGCTCTGCGTTCATTACAAGACTATCACCGGGCAACCAGCGTCTTGATCGTCTCCGTTGGCACTGATATTCGCACAGTTCGGTAGGTATCTCGTCTCGCTAACTCATCCGCCACAACTTGGACTCCTTCTGTTGCTTGATGCTGGCAGCGTAGAGGACTGCTGGTCCGCCGGTGAGAGGTCAGCCATGACAAAGGTTGCAATGATTAACATCCGTAGGAGTCATGACTGGTCGCTGGTGGAACGATCTTGTTTTTCTGTAGCATTTCATTACAAAAATTACGGTTCGATAGCATAAAGTGTGGGGCAGTTCTGATTTTCCTGTGTGCCGGGGTGTGTCATCTATTGACGCTTGTTAACATTCAGTATGTTTCCATGTTTGGCCACCTTATCTTGTGCATGATCCTCATACCCCGGAAATGAATACCCTGCACGCGCTGGAGCTTATCGGTCAGTTCGAGACGGCGGCTGACGAGCGCGCCATCGTGACCCTGCTGCGCGAACTGAGCGGCCGCATGGGATTCGACTATTTTCGCCTTGCCCTGATCTTCCCCAGCACCATCCAGCGTCCGGACGTCATCATCTTCAACGGCTGCCCGCAGGCCTGGGTGGATACCTACACCGGCAGCGGCTTCTTTGCCATCGACCCCATCGTCAAGTGCGCCATGACCAGAAGCACGCCCATTCTATGGGCCGATGTGGTGAACGATGAGGAGCGTTGTGATGAACAGGGCCGGGAGGTGATGCAGTTGGCTAGCGAGTACGGCATTCGTGACGGTATCACCCTGCCCTGGCACGGTGCCAACGGTCATGTCGGCCTGCTCTCCTTTATTACCAGCATGCCTCGTACCAGCCAGCAGTGGCTCTCTGCGGTGCCCTTTATCAGCTGGCTCTCCATGCATATTTTCGAAGCGGTGGCCCGGGTCTGTCTGGCGGGGCTGTCACCGCACGATGCGCTGAGTTTGCGGGAGCTGGAGGTGTGTCGCTGGGCGGCGGAGGGCAAGCAGGTGAGCGATATTGCCCAGATCCTCGGGATCACGCCCCGTACCGTGACGTTTCATCTGAACAATGTGGTCAGCAAGCTGGGGGCCAGCAGCAAGAGCCAGGCCATCTCATGGGCATTGAAACAGGGAATGGTCAGGTTGAACGTGGAGATGGCGCTGGTGGCCAATGTGGATGAGGAGCAGTGATTCTGTTTGTGGCAAGCAACTCGTTGCGTAGATGGCAAGATGTTCCACTGCATGTGCAATAATTTATGGTGCAATAACCTGTTGGTTGCAACTTTTTGCGCCACGCATCAGACCAGTTTGCTTGATTTTCATTTAATGCATTGAAAAATATGAATAAAGAAGAGTGGCATGGTCGCTGCTAACTGGTTCGGTCGAGTGTCATTACCGTTCAACCAATCAGGAGCAAACTCATGCCAACTCCATGTTATATCAGCATCGAAGGTAAAACACAGGGCAATATCACTGCAGGTGCCTTCACTTCCGATTCCGTCGGCAACATCTTCGTGCAGGGCCACGAAGACGAGATGCTGGTACAAGAGTTCCAGCACGTCGTCACCGTACCGACCGATCCGCAATCCGGTCAGCCTGCTGGCCAGCGCGTCCACAAGCCGTTCAAGTTCACCGTTGCGCTGAACAAAGCCGTGCCGCTGATGTACAACTCCCTGGCCTCCGGCGAAATGCTGCCGAAAGTGACCCTGAAGTGGTACCGCACCTCTGTCGAGGGCAAGCAGGAGCACTTCTTCTCTACCGTGCTGACCGATGCCACCATCGTCGACATCGACTGCCAGATGCCGCACTGCCAGGATCCGGCGAAGTCTGACTTCACCCAGCTTATCCAGGTCTCTCTGGCTTACCGCAAGATTGACTGGGAGCACACCGTTGCCGGTACCTCTGGTGCTGATGACTGGCGCGCGCCCATCGAGGCATAAGCCTGACGTTCTAACTTCGTTATTCCCTGTATTAGGTTTCGTATCTTGTGGCCGGTGTGCACCGGCCTTTTATCCCGTATTTCTCCGGGCGGTCTTGGGCTGCCGGAGCCTTTATGCTTTGCCACCCCCCTGTCTATCTAGTCGATGCTGTGTTGCTGAATGCGGAGGGATGGTAAAGCAATAAGGAGTGTTCTGTTATGCAGACACAAAGAACGTATTACCCGTCATGTTACTTATCTTTGGTGACCGCTTGTGTACCGGAGAGGGCGGTAGCGTGGTGTTTTGACAGGTTTCTGGCGCAGTTTCGAAAGGTGATAGGGAGATATCATGGCTAATCAGACCGGATTGCAATTCACCGTCAAGGTGGGCGCACTGCCTGCCACCACGTTTGTTGTGGCAAGTTTTACGTTGCATGAGGCATTAAGCGATCCGTTCACCCTTTCATTGCAACTGGCGAGTAGCCAGTCGGATATCAACTTCGGTGCGGTACTGGATCAACCTTGTGAGTTGCTGGTGTGGTACGACGGTGAGTTGCAGCGGCGTGTGAACGGAGTGGTGAGTCAGTTCGAACAGGGCGACAGCGGTTTTCGCCGAACGCGCTACAGCATGGAAGTCAAACCTGCGCTGTGGCGATTGGGTCTGCGTCATAATGCCCGTATTTTCCAGGCCCAAAAGCCGGAAGAGATCATCGGCGCCCTGCTACAAGAGCACGGCATTACCGACTACGCCTTTGCACTCAAGCATGCCCATGTGCAGCGGGAGTACTGCGTACAGTACCGGGAATCTGACCTTGAATTCATCAATCGCCTCGCAGCAGAAGAGGGGATGTTCTACTTTCATGAGTTTGAAGCCGGCAAGCATCGGCTCGTGTTCGCAGACGATGCCGCAGCGCTCACCGATGGCCCTGCGCTCTTCTTCAATTTAGGTAACCGCTCGCTAGAGCAAGGGCCCTATGTACGCCAGTTTCACTATCGAGAAGCAGTGCGCCAGGCTGAGGTTGAACTCAAGGACTACAGCTTTAAAACCCCTGCATATGGCCTGTCCCATAAAAAGCTGGGGAGTGAACTTGAGCACCAGCGTGATACTTATCAGCACTTCGATTATCCAGGGCGTTTCAAGCAAGATCCCAGTGGCAAATCCTTCACCCAATACCGGCTTGATGCACTGCGCAGGGATGCCATGGCAAGCCGAGGCCAATCAAACTGTGCGGCGCTGTTGCCGGGCCAGACTTTTGCATTGAGTGAGCACCCAAATGCAGCCTTGAATACCGATTGGCAAATCGTCAGCATTGTCCATACCGGCAAGCAGCCTCAAGCACTGGAAGAAGAAGGTGGCGATGGTGCGACAACGGTGACCAATGAGTTCTCGGTTGTTAAAGCGCTGCAAACCTGGCGACCGCTCTTACCACATAAACCGATGGTTGATGGGCCTCAAATTGCCACTGTCGTGGGACCTTCTGGCGAAGAGATTTATTGCGACAAATATGGCCGGATCAAGCTGCAGTTCCCATGGGATCGCTATGGTGCCAGCAACGACCAGAGCTCCTGTTGGGTACGTGTCAGCCAAGGTTGGGCGGGTGGCCAATATGGCATGATGGCGGTACCGCGTATCGGTCACGAAGTGATTGTGAGCTTCCTCGAGGGGGATCCGGATCAGCCCATCGTGACAGGTCGTACTTATCACGCCACCAACCAAACCCCCTATGTATTGCCCGAACATAAAACACGGACACTGCTGCGAACCGACACACATAAGGGCCAAGGCTTCAACGAGCTGCGTTTTGAAGATGAAGCATCGAGAGAGCAGATTTACATTCATGCCCAAAAAGACATGGATGTGGTCATCAACCATATCCATCGCCAAAGTGTGGGGCTGGATCAGCATTTGACGGTCAATCAGGATCAGTTCCAGCGAGTGGACCGCCATAGTCATCGCACGGTAGCTCAAGATGATGTTGAACAAATTGGGCAGGACCATCACCAACTGATCGGTCGCCACTTTGTGCAAAAAGTGATGGCCTCATTCAAACGATTCATCGGTGGGGGCGAGATCACTCATCTGGATGGTAGCCGCCAGACCTCTATTTCTGGTGGAGAAGAGCTGGTCGTGGGAGCACATCAACGTGTGGTGGTGGGTACAGACAGCTACCTCAAAGCCACCGACATTGTGCTGGAGGCGGGGCAAGCACTGACCATCAAGGGGCCAGGTGGTTTTATCAAGCTTGATGGCGCGGGAGTGACCATCTCGGGCAATGTGGTCAAGATCAACGATGGCGGTTCACCAGGTGCCGGTGCAGCTCCTGTCGCAATAGAACCGGAGGCACCGAACAAGCCCACCCTGCCGGATGCACCGGATCGTCGTTAAGGAGTCATTATGCCAAGTGCTGCTCGATTAGGTGATAGCTGCGCCGGTCATGGCTGTTTCCCGGCGACTCCCATCATTGCAGGTAGTGGGGATGTCATCATTAATGGCAAGCCTGCAGCACGTAAAGGGGATGCCGTGCTGCTCCATGCTTGCCCTTGTCCCAACATGCCGCATGGCATTCATAGTCGCGCCATCTCCGGTGGTTCCAGCAATGTGTTTATCAATGGCAAGGCGGCAGCAAGGGTGGGGGATGCCATTGGTTGTGGCGGCTCCGTTGCAGCAGGCAGTGGCAATGTGATCATCGGGGATAGCCCCTATCAATCTCCCGCAAAGAGCTGTGCTGAGCAGACGGCCAAAAAACGGCTGCCCTTGTTGGCGCTCTCGCCCATGTTGGTGCCATGGCAAACATTGCTGGAATGGGCTGCCCCCGTCGCCTTGCCAGAGGCGGAGAAAACCTTGACAGAGGCACAGCGTAAGCTGCGCTATCAGGCGCGTAAACAATTATCCGAGCGTGCTGCCAAGGTGCCGGGATTGGTGGATGCAGGTAAACGTCTGGGCTTTAACAATGACAGTATCCTGCGTGCTGAGGCTGCGCAGTATGTCTATGCCGTGGATGAATTTAATCGCGGTGTAAAAGATGAATTATCAACCTCTCCGGTGGGACTCCAGCTGGTTGATGTTAAAAAAATACCTGGCCTGGAAAAGGCCGTCTTTACCAGTAAAGAGAGCGGATTTGGAGCGGCTTTGTTTAAGTCGTCCATTAACAATGAGACCATGCTTACCTATCGGGGCACGAATAATAAAGTGACCGGTAAAATGGATTGGATGACGAACATTGCTCAAGGACTAGTTGGAGCAGAAACCAAACAATACACACAGGCAATGCATTTAGCCACACAGGTACAAGAGGCTGTAGCCTCACCTTCGTCCCCTCTGGTGTTGGTGGGTCATTCGTTAGCGGGGGGGGAAGCTTCTGCAGGGGTTGGTGTCACTGGTTTGCCCGGTTATACCTTCAATGCTGCCGGGTTACATTCGAATACGGTCAGCCGCAAGGGGGGCTTGCCGCTGGATAAAATAGGTGAGTTGGTCACCACCCAGGCGGTAGATGGGGAGATACTAACTATGATGCAAGGCGCGGGGAAATTGGCGGTCCCCACTCTGTTTGCCGGGATTGGCAGTGCAATAGGGGGCTCGGGCGGTGCGGCTGTTGGTGGAGCCTTGGGAAGCCTGCTGCTGGCAGGGGGGGCACTCCCTCCCGCTGCTGGCAAGATGTTACCCTTACCCTCGCAAGGGGGAAACCCAGTTGCTCGCCATGGTATGGACCAAGTGATTGCTGGGATTGAAGCGCAGAAGAGTGAGGATATCGGTACCATTACCAGCAAACTGGGAGGAGTAAAATGATATGGTTATCTCGTTTGAAGGTGCTCTGCGTCGGAGTGCTGGGCTTGTTATCGGCCTACCAAGTAGGAGGAAAAAGTATGCAGGCCAGTGAATTTTTTCCAGCCCCAGTAGTCAACGTGCTGGATGCCATTCAGCGTGGTGATGAAACGACGGCGCGGCGGTTAATTGAACAAGGTGTTGATCTCAATATTAGAGATACAGAGCCTCCGGGAGCAACTCCATTGCTTTGGTTGGTCAACACTAAAGATGAAAAAGCTATTCAGCTGGCGTTGAAACTGGGGGCAGATCCTAATTTCAAATTTGGTACTGGTGGCAATTGTGTGGCTATGGTCGCCGGCTCTAAATACCCCAACTTACTAAGAATGATGCTGGATGCCGGTGGCGACCCTAACTCACTCAATGGTGATCATGAACCTGCCATCTTCAATGCCATCGGAGAGGCGCGTTGGGCTGATATCAAGTTATTGGTGGAACGTGGTGCAGATCTTAACCTGACCGATGGTCCAGGCAGTAATAGCGCCCTATATGGTGCATCGATCAATCAATATGAAGTTGTATATTGGTTGCTGCAACATGGTGCGGATTATCAACTGAGATCTGCAACGGGAGCTGATTTAGCTTATCGAGTTGAGCACAGTCTATCGCTGATGGATAAGTCCTCTCCTCAGTATCCTTGGGCACTCAAGGTGAAACAGTTCTTGATAGAAAAAGGTGTAAAATTTCCCCCACAGACACCTGCCGAAGTACGCGAACGTTGGGCCAAGGGTGAGAAGGTCTAACTTGAGGTCGAGATACTGTCTGACGAGTGTCTGGGGCGCCATACTGAGCATGTTATTTGCGTGTCAGGTAGGAGGGAAAAGTATGCAAGCCAATGAGTTTTTCCCTGCCCCAGTAGTGAAAGTTCTGGATGCCATCCAGCGTGGTAATGAAACGACGGCGCGGCGGTTAATGGAACAAGGAGTTGATCTAAATATTAGAGATACGGAGCCACCGGGAGCAACCCCATTGCTTTGGTTGATCAACACTAAAGATGAAAAAGCCATTCAGCTGGCATTGAAGTTGGGAGCAGATCCCAATTTCAAATTTGGTACTGGGGGCAATTGTGTTGCTATGGTCGCCGGCTCTAAATACCCCAACTTACTAAGAATGATGCTGGATGCCGGTGGCGACCCTAACTCATTCAATGGTGATCATGAACCTGCCATCTTCAATGCTATCGGAGAGGCGCGTTGGGCAGACATCAAGCTATTGGTGGAACGTGGTGCGGATCTTAACCTGACCGATGGTCCAGGCAGTAATAGCGCATTGTATGGAGCCTATATCAATCAATATGAAGTTGTTTATTGGCTGCTACAGCATGGAGCTGATTACCGGATGAGAGATAGCGGGGGCTCTGATTTGGCTTTCTCGGTGGAAGACAGTCTGTCACTTATGGACAAGTCATCTCCTCAGTATCCTTGGGCGCTTAAGGTAAAACAGTTCTTGGTAGATAAAGGTATTAAATTTCCCCCGTTGACACCTGCCGAAGTACGCGAACGTTGGGCCCGAGGAGAGAAGATATAGTGATGTGAGACAAATGGGGCAGGAAAGACTGCCCTATAACCTCGACATTGAAGGTAATATTTTCTGTGACTTCACCGACACCATACACCCACTCTCATTATCGATCTTCTCATCACTAAGTTATTTGTCATGTTTAGATGTGATAAACACCTCCAATTAATTTAATAACTAGGCAATCAGTTCTAATGTCATTACCTATATTCGACATAGTCAGGAATGAGGCTGCCAATGTATATGCCATTATTGATGTCAGTAGGTTCGATGACTGCATGGCTTATTGGAAAACTCTGTATCGACAATGCCAAGAAGAGTGGCGGCTATTGCCCAATGACTATGGTGTGCAGTGCTATCCGGTTACTGAATTACTATTGATCTCTATAAAAGAAGGTTCAGCAACAGAAAGCCTGTTGTTATGGCTTTTATCCCATCAACACTACCCTGGTACGGGGGTTGTGTTGTTCACGGCAACAGCCGAAATAGACGACATACAGCAAGCTTGCTTACATCGTCATACTTGTGTTTATCCCGATGGTCGGCATTTCTTCTTCCCCTTTCATGAACCGGCTACGCTAAAAACTTGGCTGTCAATGGCTGATGTGTCAATGAGGCAGCGGTTTGAATCGCCTTTTGGGGAGATATATATTCCCGAAGTGGTCGATACATGTTATTCAAGCTCACAGTTTGAGTGTATTAGTACGTCAGCTTCGTCTCAAAATATACCGTTGCATGTATATGAAAACAGGTTGAGCGCCGAGGCTTATCGCGTACTGACCAACCAAGCACGTTACCAATATTTGACCAAAGCTTTATTCGTTAGAGCCAGTGAATACTATCCATTTTTGCTGGATATAACATGGCTAGAGCAGCGCTTCATAAGCGGTATTCTTTTGGCAAATGAGTTTTATCCTGCTGCATCTGAAGATGAGTGGGAGTCCTGGTCGGCACACCGCTGGATCATAGGTTCGGATTATTATCGGCACCCTCAGTTTATTAAATTGGTTTCTCACTATTCGTTATCGATGGCCATTAAAAAATTCAAAATGGATGCCGCGCTGGTCAGTGATTCACGGACCCACTTCCATCGACGTGAATGGATGTTTGGCCTGGCTGACGACAAAGGAGCGTAAGACGTGAAGGCAAACAAGGTGATGATATCTGGCAAGTATCGGGATGATGAGTTGCAGCAGTTGCTTGATGGGCAAGGTTTGTTCATGTTTGCCGAAGCGGCCATCAACGAGGCTGTGCCTAGCCTGGCAGAAAAATGGGGCGGTAGCCTTGAGCAGACCCGGTTGTATTGGGGAGAGACGGGAAAGCTGCATAGCACTATTTCCCCTTATCTCATCCCCGTTCATCGACGAAATTGGCCAGAACTCCAGCGCCTTATCATCCATCAACCAGGCTGGGGACTGCTGCTACAACTCGACTGGTTCATGTTGGCCTATACGCCGCTACAACAGTTGCAAGCATTGCTGGCACATCTGCGCCAGTGGTCCTGGATAACAACCCCTGAAGATGAAACTGCCATCTTGCGGCTCAGTGATTGGCAGGTGGTCAAACCCCTCTTGATGGCAAGCTCCCCTGCTGAGACCACTGCGCTGTTTGGTCCCATCGCCACCATCATTGATATGTCACCGGAGGGGAGTTGTGAGTATATCCAGATTATTGACCGGGTCGAACATGACCTCGCTGGGCATTCACCGCAACAGTTATCACCCGTACAGTGGACTGCATTGAACTCGCTGTCAGACAGCATTGCACACGATGAGTATGTCGCACATATCCAGGCGCATCATCCGGTGGTTAAGGGGTGGCAACCAGAGCAATTATTCTCTTTTATCAAAGACGGCGAACAAGAGGCGTTCTCCCATGGGTTCAAAAATCAGCAGGATGTCATTCGCTTTTTGAGTCTAAAGCTGGAAATGCCTGCGGAATTTATGGCGCTTCCCTGGGCAAAAAAAATCATGGCAGAACCTGCAGAATTGATTGGGCAACAGAGCCGCATGGACAGGTTATTTGAGCAAGCACTTTGCGAGTTGGACAAGGGATAGGTTGAGGGAATCATGAGTAAAAATAAAACGGCGAGTTTGCTGTCCAGTGATGAAGCAGCCAAAAAAAAATTCTCAACCGATAACATCATCTCTGGTGGTTGCGTAAAATGTGGTTGCGAAGTGATTATTCATTATCACTATGATGATGGAAAACCCGTTCCTAATGCTCCATTTGTCCTGACTGATAGTAACAAGACCGTAATTAAAGGCAAAACCGATAGCAAGGGGCTGTGTCGAATTTATGATATGGGATGTGGCACCTTTGAGTTGTTATTGGAAGAGGGGAGTGACGAATTTAAACCCAAGGAAACGCTACAAAACAACCCGGTATTTCAATCCAATCCAGCTTATGCTGCGCTGGCTGGTGAATACTTCACACTCTTTCTCATTTTGCGACAGCAAGGGTTGATTGAATACGATGCTTCAGACAGCAGTGCTGATGAGGTGGATGTTGATGATGTTGGCATGTTTGGTGGAATATTCAATAGCGTGCCGGATAAATATAATAAAGCGTACAAGCGCTTCTGGGAACTCGATAAAAAGATAAACAGAGGTAGTCGCAATCTTAAAGTTGCTGTCAACAAAATACACCACAGTCTTGCTGCTGAATTGGGTGACAAGGCCAGTAGTAATGAAGCGGTGCTTCTGGTATGTGAAGTGTTGCTCGGGTTTGTACCTGTGGTGGGTCAAGTCATGGATCTCTATGCCATAGGTGATTGGAGTTATGACACTTACAAAGCACCGGCAAAGTTGGATGATAATATGCATCTCGCAGAGGGTGCATTGTGCTTGATTGGTATTATTCCTGGCCTTGGAGATGCCATCAAGGTCAGTGGTAAGGCTATTATTAGGGCGCTGAAGCTAGGTGATAGAAAATCCATCCAATTTGCCATCAAAACCATTCGTAGTCTGTCAAATGGCAACCTGATCAAAGGATTGATGGATCTGCGTGCCCAGATAAAAACATATGGTCAAAAAGCCAAAGCTATTTTGCAGCAGGTAATTGCAGCATTGAAAAAAATGCTGATAGACCCGGCCAGCAACCGCTGGTTGATAGCGATGATGAAGGAACAAATCACCGGAATTATCCATGCACTGGAAAAGCTCTCGGCAAAATTTGAGGCATCTCTTGCTTATATCGCAGCGAAGTTTGACGAGTTTATTGGCAAGGTGGTGACCCGTGTCACCGGTTCACCTCGGGCGAAGGGGCGAGCCGAATTGCCCGAAGGTTTTAATGCCGGTCGTAACAAGGGTGAGGGACATGATGCAGGTAAACCACCAGCCGAAAAGACCCGAGCGGGGCAGGCAGATGGCAATAATTGTGCAACCAACAAGACATGCCAAGAGAAAGGTGAGCCAGTCGATATGGCCACCGGTTTCGTGTTCGAGCGACGGGAGGATTGGCGCCTGGCCAGCGTGTTGCCGGTCGGATTGACCCGTTACTACCGCTCGGGGGGACAACGTCGTCCGGGTATCCTGGGGACCCTTTGGCGGACGGAATGGGACATGTCGCTGGAGTTGCAAGAGGGCATGGCCATCTTCACCGATGGCGAGTTCAACCAGGCCTTCTTTACCCTACCTGATGAAGGTGAGTGGGCACACAGCCCCTCCAACCCGGAGTGGCGGTTGACCCGCTTCGAAGGTCTGCTGCAGTTGCACCATCTGGATGGTCGTCGTTATGGCTTCGAGCATGCCCGTGGCCCCCACCTTTATCTCACATCTATGAGTGATGCCTGCGGCAACCGGGTACGTTGGGTGTGGGAACGGGGTCGCCTGGTGCGCGTCTTGTTGGCCGATGGTCGCTATATTCGGGTCAGTCATCAGGGGCGCAATGTCTCTGCTCTTACCCTGGTGGTGTCGGAGTTTGACCCACCTCGCGAGCTTTCCCGTTATGAATATGACGAGAGCGGCGCCTTGCTGCGGGTCAGAGCCGGTGCCGGGCGAAGCTTTGATTACCAATACTCACCGCAAGGGTGGCTCACCCGATGGAGTGACCTAGCCCAAACCTGGGTCGAACACGACTATGACTCGCAAGGCCGCTGTCTGGCTAACCGCTGTGCGGACGGCTATTGGAAAGACCATTTCCGTTATGACGATGCCAATCTCACCAGCTATTACCACAGCGGTTTTGGTGGCGTCACCGCCTATGTGCGCGATGAGCGCAACAACATCCTGCTGCGCCGTGAACCGGATGGCGGCGAGACCCGCTTCGAGTGGGTGAACAATCAGTTGGCGGCACGGGTTAATCCTCTAGGTCAGCGCACCGAGTTTGAACGCAACGCGTGGGGGCAAGTGACGTGCGTGACCTTGCCCGATGGCAGTGCCCACCGTTATGGCTACGATGATGCGGGCAGGCTGCTGGCCTATATCGATCCGCTCGGCCAGCCTTGGCAATACAGCTATAACTCTCAGGGGCTCGTTGAAGGAGTGACTAACCCGCTGGGGCAGTGCTGGCGTCATGAATATACTCCTCAGGGTTTGCTGGCCGCGGTGACCGACCCGGTCGGTCAGCGCAGCCAGTGGTATTATGGGGAACAAGGCTTGCCGGTTCGCTACGAGCCAGCTATTGGCGCCCCCTGGTGGTTTGTCTATGACCAGCAAGACCGTCTGGTCGCCCGTTATCAAGAGGGTGAACAAGGTGCTCTGGTACGTCGCTGGGAGTATCGTCACCACGCCCGGCAACCCAGCAAGGTCATCTATGAAGATGGTACCGAGAGTCGCTTTGATTACGACATCGAAGGCAATCTGGTTCGGCTGACCGATGCGCTGGGCCATCACCACCAACTGACCTATGGCGCCTTTGACAACCTTCAGAGCGTAACCGACCCGCTGGGTGCCACTACCCGCTATCACTACAACGCCGAGAGCGATTTTGCCGGTGTCACCAACAGTCAGGGGCATCACTGGCGCTATGAGTTTGATGCCTGCGGCCGGGTCGCAACGGAAGTGCACTATGACGGACGTCGCTATGACTACCGTTACGATGTGGCGGGACAGTTAATACTGCGCCGGGCACCGGATAATCGCGAGCTGCACTATCACTATGATGTGTTGGGGCGACTGGCTCGAATTGAAGCCTGGCGTGCCCAGGGCGAGCATAGTGACCCGACGGCGAGGGCAAAAGAGAGTGAAACCCACTTTGCTTATGATGCCGCCGGTCGTCTGCTGCGGGCCAGCAACGCCGATGCGGTGGTGGAATACGAGTGGGATGCACTGGGCCGGGTGGTCTGCGAGCGCGTCAATGGCGAGACGATAGAGAGCCATTATGGCGAGGCGGGCCAGCGTGAGGCCATCACCGGCTTGCTGGCGCCGCTGGGGCTGTCCTGGCAGCAAGGGCGACTGACCCAGCTCACCGTGGGCAGCCGCCAGCCCCTGCAGTTTGCCCACGACCGTCAAGGGCGTGAGCAGGTGCGCCAGAGCGAGGCCGGGTTTGCCCTCAATCAAGGGTGGAGCTCCACCGGGCTTTTGCTCTCTCAATCCCTGGTACCTGCGAGTGGCGCTGTGCCAGACACACTGTCACGTCACTACCAATATGATGCCCTTGACCGCCTGGTTGGGGTTAACGACAGCCACTGGGGCGAACAGGGCTGGAAACTCAATGGCAACGGTCAGGTGGTGGCCGAGCGCAGCAAGCGCGGTCACGAGCGTCAGGCCCGGCTGTTTGGCTATGACAGCGAACTGAACCTCTGCGAGCTCTCCCATATTCTGCCCAGTGATGGGCAACCACTATCCAGCCAGCAGGCGCAGGCCGAGCCCTTGCGCCGTTATGATGCTGCGGGCCGAGTCAGTCAGATAGGGCCCAATCAATACCGCTACGACAAATGCGGTCGCCTCAGTGAAAAAGTGGTATCACGGCCCGGCTTTCGGCCCCAGACCTCGCAATTTCAATGGGATGCCCACGACCGCTTGCAACGGGTCATTTTGCCCGATGGTAGCCGCTGGCGTTACCGCTACGACCCCTTTGGTCGGCGTATCGGCAAGGAGCGGGAGGGTCAGGTGAGCCAACTCACCGCGATAACCCGCGTCCACTATCGCTGGGACGGTGATCAGCTGGTGCAGCAACAAAGCTACCGGGCCGATGGCAACGCCGCCCGTCAGGTACAGTGGGTCTATGAGCCGGGCAGCTTCAGGCCACTGGCCCAGTGGGAGGCCGGTGAACAGGAAGAACGTCTGCACTATATCGTGACGGATGTGGCGGGCACCGCCCGCGAGCTGTGCAGTGAGACTGGTGACATTATCTGGCGTGGTGAACAGCGGCTGTGGGGCAACCATCGAACCGATGTTATCCCACAACCGCTCAGACGCTTCCTTGGGGATGCAGCCAACGAAGAGACCTACTGCGAGCTGCGCTATCAGGGGCAGATTTATGACCAGGAGACGGGGCTTTACTACAACCGGCACCGTTACTTTGATCCTGAGTTGGGGCAATATATCTCGCCAGACCCGATAGGTTTTGCAGGAGGGCTGAGGCCCCAAGGATATGTACATAACCCGCTAGAGTGGGTGGATCCACTTGGCTTGAATAGTACGCTGCTAAATAAAAATATGGGCGGTGTAGCGGGAGACCAGCTATCTGCTCACCATGTAATACCTGTTAAAGTATGGGAAAGTAACAAGAGCTTTTTCAATGAAATAGGCCTTGGCGGTAGGCGTGATAGTATTGAGAACGGGATTTTTATTCCTGGTAGTGAATCGGCGTTTAAAAACGATGTAGGCAAGGGGATGCCTGTTTTCCACAGCTCAAAGCATGATACATATAGTAAGGACGTAAATAATAGAATAACGACGATTAGAGATGAATATAAAGCTGGAGTCTTGTCTAAAGATGAAGCTAGAATAGCCGTCAGAAAAGAGCAAATGCAATTGAAACGAGATATATGGTCTGGAAATGTGTCTAAAAATTGCAAGGGGAGACTCGATTGATGAAAGAAAAATATTTCTTCTTGATGAATGATTATACTGAGACCAAGTTTTTACCCGGCGTCCTTGATGTCATGCCTGGGAGAAACATTCCTTTCGAGTCATCAGGTACAGTGTCCTTCCCGCATGATACGGATAAAATCATTAACAGCAAGGTTTATCTAAATTTTGATGAACATGAGGATTTATTTTTCGACTATAGAGAACATGACGGTCATTTATTCTCTGAAAGATTCGCATCTGTCATGCAGACTTTTAGATCGTCTCCCTCTATCGTCAAGCCATTGTCGATTTGGATGGCGGGCATAGAACAGCCTCTAAAGTTTAACTATATTGCATTTTTCAGAGGAAGATGGGATAAAGGAAATCAATTAGATAATAACTTCTCGTTTTATGATAAGGACAAGTCTGTTCATGCAGAGGGCAGAAGAAAAGAATTGGTGCCACTAGGTGAAATAATATTAACTGATGCTGTCGCACAGTATGACTATTTTCAATTCCTAGATACAAGCTATTTAGGTCGCTTTATCATTATCAATGAGAGAGTCAAGATTGCTCTTGAAGACGCAGCATTAAAAGGATTTAAAATAATCCCATTGCAAAATGGTTTCTCTGAATATTGTAAAGCATACGGAAGAACCATAGAGGAACTATTGCCGAAAATAAAAAGGAGGATGCCGTAAATAATCCTTCTACACACATGCGTAGTTGAATATGTTTATAGTTGAGTCTTAAATGAACATAAAACATGATTTTTATTAAATCCAACGCCAGTATCACGCTGGCGTTTTTTTACAAGCAACCGGTATGAGTAAGGCTGGAAGCTCAATGGCAACGGTCAGGTGGTGGCCGAGCGCAGCAAGCGCGGTCACGAGCGTCAGGCCCGGCTATTTGGTTATGACAGCGAGCTGAACCTCTGCGAGCTCTCCCATATTCTGCCCAGCGATGGGCAACCACTGTCCAGCCAGCAGGCGCAGGCCGAGCCCCTGCGCCGTTATGACGCTGCGGGCCGGGTCAGCCAGATAGGGCAAAATCAGTACCGCTACGACAAGTGCGGACGGCTCAGTGAGAAGGTGGTATCACGCCCCGGTTTCCGACCCCAGACCACCCAATTTGAGTGGGATGGCTTTGACCGCCTGCAACGGGTCATTTTGCCCGATGGCAGCCGCTGGCGTTACCGTTACGACCCCTTTGGTCGGCGTACCGGCAAGGAGCGGGAGGGGCAGGTGAGCCAACTCACCGCGATAACCCGCGTCCACTATCGCTGGGACAGTGACCAGCTGGTGCAGCAACAAAGCTACCGGGCCGATGGCAACGCCGCCCGTCAGGTACAGTGGGTCTATGAGCCGGGCAGCTTCAGGCCGCTGGCCCAGTGGGAAACCGGAGAACAGGAAGAGCGTCTGCACTATATCGTGACGGACGTGGCGGGCACTGCCCGCGAGCTGTGCAGCGAAGCCGGTGACATTATCTGGCGCGGTGAACAGCGGCTGTGGGGCAACCATCGAACCGATGTTATCCCACAACATCTAAGACGCTTTCTTGGGGATGCAGCCAACGAAGAAACTTATTGTGAGCTGCGCTATCAGGGTCAGATTTATGACCAGGAGACGGGGGTGTATTACAACCGGCACCGTTACTTTGACCCGGAGTTGGGGCAATATATCTCGTCAGACCCGATAGGTTTTGCGGGGGGATTAAGGCCACAGGGATATGTGCATAATCCGCTGGAGTGGGTGGATCCACTGGGGTTGGCGGGATGTCCGGCAAGCCTTACTAGGGAACAAAGACAAGCAAGAATAAATGAGCTTGCGGAGGCTAATGCACATAGACGTTTACAAGAAATGGAAAGTATGAATCCAAAATCTCACTTCCTTGAGAGACATGGTGCCCAAACGTCCTTAGAATCTCAACTTGGACGAGCGACTAATGGAGTGAATCCTACTACAGGGGTTCAGCAGCATATACCGTCAGCAGCAACTCGATTTGATAGTCACAGAGATCAGTTAAATGCCATACAACGAGCGCAAACTATTCAGAAACAATCAGGTGGTGTTGTGAATAAAGCTATAATCCCGTATGGAAGAAGAATCGGAGAAGGGTATAGTAAAACAGGCCCGACATATGGTACTTCAAGTACGGCAACAGTGATTTTGACTCCAAATGGGCAAGCAATCACCGCCTATCCTGTATGGGGGGGATAATGAGGAAACTTGATTTGAAAACTCAAAATGAAATTTCTACATTAGTAGGTTTTCTTTCTGCTCTTGATGAGGAAGTAATAAGTGACGATGATTATTTACTTATTAAAAGTAATAATTTAAATATTGAAGGTGACCTGCGAACTATTTCAGATGCTATCCTCAAGCCTTGGTTTTTGGAATACAAGCCAGCTAATAGAGATAAAGTTATTCAGTCTATTGACTTTATTGTAAGTGGTAAGGTGAATGTTGTTGATGTTATTTTTTCTGAAGTGAATTTTACTTTTGAATATGAAATAAAAGACAAGTCACTGTTCTTAAAAAGAGTGAAACATCTTCTAGAAGAATATGCTAGATGTAGTGGCTAGGGAAGGTGCGAGCAAGTCCCTGATGTGAGATCGTTAGCCTCACTTGGCATCATGGATGAGGTTCAGCATGAGTCACCAGCTCACCTTTGCGGATAGAGAGTTCATCGAACTCGCCTATCCCAAGGCAGGTAACGGGCGTCGTCCCTACCTACTCGATTAAAAGACCGGTTTTGGCAGTAAAAAGTTAGAATCTCGGAGTAATGAGTATTTAAATGTGGCAGGGGGTCATGGTGAAGGTATGGCCCACTTGTTCGCGCCTTCTTTAAATCCATCCGCTTTTGAAGTGGCGATAATTTAATTACACAGGTGACTTTTTATGAAAAAGCGCTATCTAAACACACTAGTTATATCTCTCACTCTGTTTTCTGCTCTGGTTAAAGGTGAGGAACCTCAGTGGCTGGAAGGTGTATATGTCAATGAAGATCATGACGCGCTAGCAAAATCACTGACCTTTTGTAAGGCTGGAATGGCCCTTTATGATTTTATTAATGCAGGGTATGTTGTCGAAGGGAAAGGGAATAACAGGGTTATTACACTCTATTCCAATGGAGCATTTAAGCTAAAGGTTGCAGAAAATGGAAAAATTTTGATGCCTGATGACGATTTCACAAAACAGTGGCTGACAAAAAGTCGTCTTAAACTCGACGCAACACAACCTTATGAATGTAAACCTGGCTTCTGATTATCCTGGTGCTGTTTGTACCGATCTCGTTATATCCTAAAACGTGGATTGCCAGGGAAGGAACTGTATCAGCTTTGTGCCTATCAGGTAGCCGTGTAGCATATCGAGTGCACCATCCGTCACCTTTTAACTCAGCGAAGATTTTTTCCATGACACATCAAGCCTTATGGTTGGCACTGGCAGCCAGCATGCTTGCAGGCTGTTCTTCCACTGCCCCACGCACTGACGCCGAATTATCCCAAGCCGCAAAGCAGGGGGATGGCCTTGCCCAGTATGAGCTGGCCAAACGCCTGGCCAAGCAACCTGATTACCCTAATGCCATGCACTGGATGCAGCAGGCTTCACAGCAGTCAGGCCCCTTGGCCGCCGATCAAAAGATCCGCGCCAATGCTGCCTGGCAAGTCGGTGACTGGTATCAGGCCGGGCTCGGGGAGCCCAAGGATCCTGCGCTCGCTACTCAGTGGTGGCGGCGTTCAGCTCGCCTTGGCAACACCCAGGCCAACTATCGGCTGGGGCTGATGTGCCAAGAGCAGCATCAAGGCAAACTGGTGAGTGAATGCCTCGACTGGTTCGAGCAAGCGGCCAAGCAGGATCATGCTGAAGCTCAGTTGGTGCTGGCCCGTTGGTACAGCCAGCAACCGGGTGCAGATACTGATGCCATCAAGTGGCTCGAGAAGGCGGCAGAACTGGGTAACCGTGATGCTCAGTACCTGCTGGGTGAGCGATATGCGCAAGGTAAAGGGGTTGCTAAACGCCCAGATCTCGCCCAAGGCTGGAATGATAAGGCTGCTGCCCAGCAGCAACCTGACGCTTTGTTACTGCAAGCCAAACAGGCAGCACCTACTGATGCTTTTGCGGCCTATCAACGAGCAGCTAGTGCTGGTTCTGCCGAGGCTGAACTCTGGCTCGGCATAGCTTATCTGGCTGGGGAGTTGGTATCATCAGACCCTGCTTTGGGTCGCTACTGGCTGGAGCTGGCCGCTGGACACGGCTCCCATGAGGCCGAATATCAGTTGAGTTTGCAGCAGGTAGACAGGAAGCGGCAGATCCACTGGTTAACGCGTGCTGCTGACGGTGGCGTGACCAAGGCATGGTTCGATCTGGCAGCACTACTGCAGGAGCAAGGGACACTGGAACAAGCGAGAGCCAGCTATGCCAAGGCTGCCCAACAAGGACACACTGCAGCGCAATATGCTTACGGCGAAATGTTGCGTCTGGGGCAAGGTGGCAAAGAGAATTACGCACTGGCCCTTAAGCAATATCGCTTGGCCGCTCAGCAAGGTGACCGAATGGCTCAATACCGAATGGGAACACTGCGTGAGAAAGGTCTGGGGGCACCGCGTAACCGGATACATGCCTATGCTTGGTTCTCATTGGCCGCCACCGAAGGGATGACCGAAGCAGTACAGGCCCGTGACGAGCTGGAGGTTACGATGACCAAACCAGAAGTAAAGCAGGCTCAGAAGCTGTCGGAGCACTGGTTTGGTAAGATGTCATCGCCCGCCAAGAAAAGCTAAAAAAAAGAACATAGAAGAAAGCGGCCATTTGGCCGCTTTCTTCTTATTCAGTTGGCAAATAACCTGCCACAAACTCAGCCCACGAATCCATCATAGGACGCCGCTGATCGAGCAAATCAGTATGGTGGTATGCAGCTTCGACCTTGTTCTGCACTGTATAGGCTAACGCTCGTTCAGCGAGATCCCACGCATAGCCCTGCTCGCTGTACCAGTCTCGAAAGCTGGAACGAAAGCCATGAGCAGTTGCCATTCTGCCAGGAGTACAGCTCTCCGCTTTAGCTCTTCTCAGAAACATCGTCAACACTGTGTCTGAGAGCGGTACCTGATCTCTGGGGGATGGGAATACCAACGCGTCATGCAATCCCCTTAATCCCTTCAGGATTTCGACGGCGCGAAGAGATAACGGAACGCGATGTTGTTGCTTGGCTTTCATACGCTTCGTCTGGTAGGGTCCAGACCCTTGCCTCCAGATCGACTTCTGACCACTTCATGGCTCTGACTTCACCTGAACGGCAAGCAGTCAGGATAAAGAACTCTAGCATTGAGCGGGTTACATCGTATTGATGCTCCGTTCTAAGGTGCTTTTGTACAAAGGTGGGGATATCACGCCAAGGCATCGCGGGTTGGTGTTCAACCCTCACTGATTTGTTGGGTTGGGCCGGTAGTAAGTGACTCACCACATCCACCGGGTTTGCAGAGGTATAGCCGTGAGCCCATGCCCTGCTCTCCTTTATTACCAGCATGCCTCGCACCAGGCAGCAGTGGCTCTCTGCGGTGCCCTTTATCAGTTGGCTCTCCATGCATATCTTTGAGGCGGTGGCCCGGGTCTGTCTGGCGGGGCAGTCACCGCATGATGCGTTGAGTTTGCGGGAGCTGGAGGTGTGTCGCTGGACGGCGGAGGGCAAGCAGGTGAGCGATATTGCCCAGATCCTCGGGATCACGCCCCGTACCGTGACGTTTCATCTGAACAATGTGGTCAACAAGCTGGGGGCGAGCAGCAAGAGCCAGGCCATCTCATGGGCATTGAAACAGGGGGTGGTCAGGTTGAACGTGGAGATGGCGCTGGTGGCCAATGTGGATGAGGAGCAGTGATTCTGTTTGTGGCAAGCAACTCGTTGCGTAGATGGCAAGATGTTCCACTGCATGTGCAAGAATTTATGGTGCAATAACCTGTTGATTGCAACCTTTTGCGCCACGCATCAGACCAGCTTACTTGATTATCACTTAATACATTGAAAAATATGGATAAAAAAGAGTGGCATGGTCGCTGCTAACTGGTTTGGTCGAGTGTCATTACCGTTCAACCAATCAGGAGCAAACTCATGCCAACTCCATGTTATATCAGCATCGAAGGTAAAACCCAGGGCAATATCACCGCCGGTGCCTTCACTTCCGATTCCGTCGGCAACATCTTCGTGCAGGGCCACGAAGACGAGATGCTGGTGCAAGAGTTCCAACACGTCGTCACCGTACCGACCGATCCGCAATCCGGTCAGCCTGCTGGTCAGCGCGTCCACAAGCCGTTCAAGTTCACCGTGGCCCTGAACAAAGCCGTGCCTCTGATGTACAACTCCCTGGCCTCCGGCGAAATGCTGCCGAAAGTAACCCTGAAGTGGTACCGCACCTCCGTCGAGGGCAAGCAGGAGCACTTCTTCTCTACCGTGCTGACCGATGCCACCATCGTCGACATCGACTGCCAGATGCCGCACTGCCAGGATCCGGCGAAGTCTGACTTCACCCAGCTGATCCAGGTCTCTCTGGCCTATCGCAAGATTGACTGGGAGCACACCGTTGCCGGTACTTCTGGTGCGGATGACTGGCGAGCACCGATCGAGGCCTAATTCTCGATCTCTTATTGCCGTTATTCCTTGTAGTGCACCCCATGGCCTGGTGATGGCAGTGTCAGCCATCGTCAGGCCAGTGCAAGTTTTCTCCGACCCGTTCAGCTGGATGCGGTCGGAGCTTTTGTGTTTTGCCATATGGCTGCGAGCCGACCTTATTGCAAAGCACAATAGAGGCCAGTCGTTATGTGTTCCACCATTGCATCGTCCGGTGACGTGCTCATCGATCACGATGGGCTTTTCCCATCTCCCGTGATTTCAGTCAGCTCTGAGCGTTCCCTCGGTGGCAAATTGGCGTCCCGGCAGGACGAGCCGCTGGCCCCTTACGATAAATCCGACAATTCCCTCTATCCGCACAGCAGCTCTGGTCGCTTGCGTACTTTACGGTGTGGCGGCCAACCCATCGCAGTGACCGGCACTGCCGTCGGTTGCGGCGGAGTAGTGATTGGTTCGGGCAGCGGACAAGGCAGGTTAAGGAGCGCTTCATGGCAGACAGCACAGGATTACAATTCACCGTCAAGGTAGGGGCCCTGCCCGAAAGCACCTTCGTGGTGGCCGAGTTTGCGCTGGATGAAGCGCTGAACCGGCCGTTCAACCTGCGTTTGGAGCTGGCGAGTGCCCAGCCCGACATCGACTTTGGCGCCGTGCTGGACCAGCCGTGCGAGCTGTTGGTGTGGTACAACGGCGAGCTGCAGCGCCGGGTCTGCGGGGTGGTGAGCGACTTTGCG
>NZ_JBGLQY010000020.1:0-31394 GCF_041402265.1 Aeromonas sp. S15(2024)
GAAACGCTGTAGCGCCGATGGTAGTGTGGCATTCGCCATGCGAGAGTAGGACACTGCCAGGCACCCAATTGAAGAAGCCCGCTCATCTGAGCGGGCTTTTTTATTGCCTGATATTCAGCCATGCCTGCACAGTTTCCAGTGTTATTCCTCCCTTTCTGGATTCAATTGGTCTCCACCTATATTGACAACCCCAACTGCCATTCAAGCCCTATAAGGCATATATCCTGCTCTTTTTCAGCAGTTCTTCCCCGCTGTTACTCTGCTATTCGTTAGCCAAGATCCTGATGACACAACAGGATGGCCATTCTTTTTGTTGATGATCACTATTGCCCCGGCTGGGGATGACAAGGGCTGCGGGATCCTTAGACTGTGAACTTCATCGACAAGGGAGCTGTGTATGTTGGGGATCCACGATCTGGCGTTGTTTATCCTGTCAGGCCTGCTGTTGAACATGATGCCGGGGCCCGATTCCCTGCTCATCATGCTGCGCAGCGGCTCCCAGGGCTGGCGGGCAGGCTCCATGGCGGCACTGGGGATAGGAACTGGCACCATGGTGCATGTGCTGGCTGCTGCGTTGGGGTTGTCCGCTCTGCTGAGCGCCTCGGCCGAGCTGTTTGCCGTCATCAAGTTGATGGGCGCGCTTTATCTGGTCTATCTCGGTTTATCCATGTTCAGGCAAGGGGGGGGAGGCCGGGTATCGGCTGAAGAGGCTGTGTCCCTGCCTGTGCTCTCCTATGGCCGGATCTTCCGGCAAGGGTTACTGACCAATGTGCTCAACCCCAAGGTGGCCCTGTTCTTCCTCGCCTTTGTGCCCCAGTTCATTGCGCCAGATGCACCGCAAAAAGCGCTGGCATTCATCGTGCTGGGCTGCATCTTCAATTTCAACGGCATGATCTGGTGTCATCTGCTGGCTTTCTCGACCGCCTATGCGAGTCGCAAGGTGAGGCTGCCTGCAAGACTGATTACCTGGCTCAACCGTGTGATGGGAGGTTTGTTCGTGGGGCTTGGCATCAAGCTGGCGGTGGAGTGAGAAGATAAACGTCGTCCATAGAAAAAGGCGTATCCCATCGCTGGGATACGCCTTCGTCTGCACTGCAGCAGGATGACTGAAATCAGTTCATGCCGTAGGAACTTGGTTTGCGTTTGTGGTGGTGTAGGCACGTTTGTTGTTGTCTTGTAAGTCGCTGTTTTTAGTGGGTGTTTGTGGCGCCACTTGCTTAATCTTGTTCATCTCCGTAGGCTTGTATTCAGAAATTTTCTGGGTGTTGGCTTGGGGGTTAATGATGGCGCTGACTGATACGAAGTTGAAGGGGCTAAAGCAGTTCGAGGGGAAGAGGCCGAAGAAACACGCAGGCGATGGCGGGCTCTATGCCTACCACTACCCCACCGGAAAGGTGACTTTCATCTTCCGATATAGCGTGATGGGCAAGCAGCGAGATCTGAAACTTGGTGCCTATGGCAAGGCAGGGCTGACGCTCAAACAGGCCAATGAGAAGCGCGACCAGTGCAGCGCGTGGCTAGAGCAGGGCCTAGATCCCGCCAATGAATTGAAGATGCAGCGGGCGCAGACACTTGCCCCCATCACTGTCAGGCAGGCGCTTGATCAATGGCTTGATGACTACGCATTAGAGAAGCGCAAGAACGCCATCAAGCATCGACAGCAGTTCAACAAGTGGATTTACCCTTGGCATGGAGATTCGCCGCTGTCTGGTATGAAGCAAGCGCACTGGCTGGAATGTTTCAGGAGCACAAACAAGAGCCTAAGCCGACCCGCGCCAGTTGCTGCCGCCTATACGCTCCAGATGGTCAAGCAGGCTTTGCAGCGTTGCCGCCGCCTTAAATATGACTTTGACTATGCCGAGATTGAACACCTGACCGTTGAGGATGTTGGAGGCAAGAGAGCAGAGAAGCGTGAACGGACTCTGATTAGCCATGATGGTAGGGATTGGGGCGAGCTGCAAAGTCTTGTGCGCTGGCTGGGCGACTTTCAGGGGATACATGCCAACGACTACTATCGGCTTTTTGTGGCGCTCAATCTCATATTCGGATGCAGGAGCGGGGAGATTCGACAGGCAGAGCCGAAGCACTTCAACTTTAAAACAATGGTCTGGACAGTGCCGAAGGAGAGCAGCAAAACGGGAAAGGAGATTGTCAGGCCAATTCCCGCAGAGTTGAAAGACTGGCTGATGGCCGTCATAGACCATAACAAGCCATCCTGTTGTGTGCTGGGTGAGCTAAAACAGGTTGAAGCTGTTAGTGCATGGTGCCGAGGAATCTACAAGCGAGCAGGCATTGCCGAGTCATTCACCGCGCACGATATACGGCGGACGGTTGCCACTGGCTGGGCAAATCTAGGGATTGCCCCGCACGTTATTGAGAGCGAACTGGGGCACACCCTGGGCGGGGTTGCTGGGATCTACAATCGTGCCCACTATCTCGATGAAAAGGCGGACGCGCTAAGCCTATGGCTGGTTCGCCTTGATGCGCTAAGGGCTGACAATGTGAAAATTCTCCCGACAACTAGACCCGCTTAGGCGGGTTTTTTTGTGGGCACTGAAAATAACAATAAATGGCAAGTTTTGTTACGCAACGGGGGCTAGTTGACAGGATGCCTGATCATCAGAGGTGAAGGGAATGGCCTCAAAATGCTATGTTTTGGGGTGAATGTGAATAGTTGACACCTTGATTATTGGTGCTTAGTTGCGTTGACCTATGAATTTGTGGCTTTATAATCACAACTATTGAAACAACCAAGCAAGAACGAGGCCAATATGATTAAGATGATGACCGAGAAACAAATTTGTGAGATGTTGCAGGTTTGCCGAGCAACCTTGTGGGCATGGCGAAAGGCCGGAACGTTCCCCGCACCGATCAAAATGGGAAGCCTCAACCGCTGGCGAGAGCAGGACGTTATGAGCTTTATCAATGGAAACTAAGGGGGCTAAACAAGCAGGAAAACAACAGCGAGCCAAACATCAGACAAAAAAAATCCCCGCATATGCAGGGAGTTCTTGTAACAATTCTTCAATCTCGACAGGTCTTCTTGGCGGTTGCCCTGTCAAAATATTAGAGATGCTTATATGACTGATATTAACAGGAACCAAGGCAGTGTCAACTACCAGCGAGTGATTCAGGTTCGCCGCTCACTCCACCCAGTAAACCCCGAGCAGATGCACGAAATCATCAAAGCGGCGGGTTGCTCTACCCGATTTGCCGATGATGGAATGGCATTCTTCACCCATACCGTGGGGCACTGTGAGTACCCGCTCAATCCTTGCGGAAGCTACACAAACAAATGGGTTGGTGAGCAGTGCGAGGCGCAAGGTTTTACCCGCCCAGCCGACTATCCAGCAGCGTTGGCCGGAGCAATGCTTGTAGCAACCGAACAGGCTGCCCGCATGGCTTTTGAAGGGGTGGCAGCATGAGCAAATCATCATATGACGAGCTGATCGACAATGAGCTTAGTGTTGGGGTTTCAGCCAAGCGCGAAGAACATGCCGAGGTAATAAGCCCTTCCAAGCTAGATGCTGGTGAGCTTTCCGAGATAATGCGCGGACACCCTCTGGTTGATTTGGCTATCTCAATGGCTGGTGTCGTACAGTTCCCAAGGGACAGCGCCGTACTTGCAGCTTGCACGATTGCCAGTTCGGCTATCAGTGACGTTTACCGTGTGAAGTTCAATGATCACGCAAAGCCGATCTGTACTGGAATATATTCGCTGATAGCCCAGCCACCAGGATCTGGCAAGAGTGCGATCTTCTCAAAGTTCCTGGACGTGTTAGACGATGAGCGGAGCGAAGCTAACGCAGAGATTAAGAAATGGGCAAGCAGCTATAACGATGCAAAAGACGAGGAAGATCAACGTCAGTTCCGCTTGTTGGCTACCAGTCTTAGGGATACAACCCCAGAGGCACTGGATGGCGCACTAACACGCACTGATGGGAGCTTCTTTGCCGCTAGTGATGAGCAGAACCTAGCAAACAGCCTCATTGGCGGCGCATACAGTCAGGGCGGAAAGCCAGTGAACAACGGGGCCATACTGGCTGGCTTTTGCGGTGAACGTGCCGCAACGTTGCGCGTCACTCGGGAGGGTTATACCGGATATGTTCACGGTGCCGCTTGTTGTGTCACCCAGTCAGGCGTAATTGAGACCGTGGCAACTTCAAGCGATGGCACTGGGGTAGCGGAGCGATTCATTATGATCGATGAGCCTAGCCTTCTTGGCTATCGCAAGCGTGGCAAAGTGCGCCAGCGCGTAAATGAAGAGCTTTCATACTCCTATGAGCAGGCCATTACCAAGTTGGTAGCCAAGGCGCGAGACAGAGCCAAGAGCCTTGGCACTGTAAGACACTGGCAGGACATGCCGAATCTAACTTTGTCGAATGTAGGTTTTGACATGGTGGCCGAGTTCATGGACTCCGAGATTGAGCCGCAACTCAGAAACGATGGGGCATATGGCTACGGCCTTCTTCAAGGTGCCGCAAGCAAGAGCGATTACAGGGTTGCCAAGTTCGCCGCTGTGCTTCATGTGTTCGATTGCTTGATGAATGGCCGCGAGGTGTCCCCAGTAATCTCTGACGAATGGGTAGAGGTTGGGGTTAAGGTAGCGCGATGGTCGCTTAATTGCATGAAACAGGCCATAGAAAAGGGCGGTATTGCTGGCAAAAGCGTAGAGGTTGAATCGGTCATTGGTTATGTAACCAAACAAGGAGGGAAAGGAGTCCCGTCATCCACCGTTGCCCAGTACATGCGCAAGCGAGCCGAGTTTAAAGGATATGGCGAAGAAGCAACCAAAAGGGTACACGCCGCGATTGATGCAGCAATAAGATCTGGCGACCTCATAAGGCTTGAGAGAACCGCCGGACGCAAGCCAGTATCGATGCTTTTCGCTGCTGGATATGAGCCCCCAGTGATGATGAGAGCAGCATAAGCAAACCGCCCCCAATTACGGGGGCTTTTTTGTGCCTGATCGCCAGATAGGGAAGCCAAAAGGAAATATGCCGGAGGGGAAATATTCCCACCGTCTTGGCTTAGATAGCCATCATTTGGCTATGATAGCCATGCACCATGGCTGGCTATAACCCGCGCCAGCATTGGGTTTCGTTGAATAATAGCCAAATAGCCATACCCCCACACACTCTAAAAACCAAATATCTAACATGCGCCCGCATCAAGTCACACTTTCCTAGCTATATACATGCACGGACTACCCCATGGCTATCATGGCTATTATTGCTCTAGCCCAGTCGTAGCGAGGTCTATAGGTAGCCAGACCCCGTGGCTATCTATTGGCTATTATATTTCCATCACTTACTATGTAATCTGCACCAATGTGCCACAGGAAAAAACATGGAAAATATTAAGGGGAGCATCGGTTATCTCGGCCTTACCGACTGGTGGCTAAATGAGCTGTCTCACGAAGATAGGGGCATCATTCTTGCTAACTATAACCCTATGGGGTCATCATCAGAATTATTGACTGAGGGGGATATATCATGGACTACAGAGGAACCGATCCCTCTGCTTTATGGAATTGCTAGCTGGTTAAAGGATAGTGAGCATCTCGATTTATGCATGAAGTTATTTGCAAAGGCAAAGAGCCTTATAACGCCTGGCACGTCAGCATTAGATATTCATTTTTTACATGACAGTGAAATAAGAGTCTATTACAAAAATAGGCACCTTATCGGTCTTGAACCAACAATTACAGCATGTGATCTGCAAATTAGGGTTGCTGACATGTCAGCCAAGAAGTTGCTTATAGAGTATGGTTATCCATTACCATCTCACAGAGGGTATCAGCAATTGTCTATAATTCTTTCAAATTTATATCAGTATCAGAGAGCAATTGACCTTTGCATACAAGCGCAGGGGCTCGGTTGGTCTGGCGATTGGGATAAACGGATCGTGAGATACACAAAAAAAATGAGAGAAAATAGATAGCCCCTTCATCTCACCATTCTTTCGAATGCATGATCAGGTAAGTGGTCAAGAACTGCTTTAATTCTTGCTAGCCCTCGCTGTGATTGGCTTTGCGGCAAGTCCATAGTGCACCGATGGCGATAACCCCCAGCATAGCCCCCAATGTGTCAACTTCACCCGCATGTTTTCAGTGGTGCCATGAGGTTCGGGCGGCTGGGATCACTGCTCACTAATGAGCAGTCCATACCGAACCCTGGCAGGGGGGTTGAGAATCCAATGGCTCCCTCATGATAGTCATGTTATTTTTCCCGTTTTTGAAATGGGGTCTTAAATGAAAAAGCTAGTAGCAGTGTCCATCCTATCTATTGCCGTGCTGTCAGGCTGTACTGTGCGCGTTGCTGATATGACTGTGGGCAGCACCAAGAATTACAACATCAACGGCGCTAAGTTCGTTAAGGGTAAGCGTGTAACAGGTGAGGATAGCTATCCCGTGGTTCTGTTCCCACTTGGCATCCCCAATGTCAAAACAGCGATGGATCGTGCCATTGAGCAAGATAAATGCACTGTGGGTTTGACTGATGTGGTTGTAACCCAACTGAATCATGCCTTCCTGTTCGGCTCGATTGGATTGCGAGTCGAGGGCGACCAAATCATTGATACAACCCTGCAAGGGTGTGAGAAATAGCGAAAGCTAGAAATAGATGATGAGCCCGCCCACTGAGGCGGGTTTTTTACGCCCGTTTAGTGGAAGCTGCGACCCCCTACACTCCCGCACCTGCAATCCCCTACCTCTGGCTAGCCATGTGGATACCCCATTATTGGAACGTCCCATTAGCTTTGCGTGAGCGCTCATTCCGGCATATCGACCACACCCCGATTGCTGGCCTACTGACATCCGAAAACCAGCACACACTTGTAAGCTGAATTTGAACTTCAGGTTTTATTAGGTTCCCCCTTAAGTTTTGAGAAGTCCCGCCCTCTTACAAATTATTTTGTCTAGTTGGCATGATTTTTGCTTTGGTGTGGCCTTTGTGTAAGTTATAATCGTTTTATCAAGCAAATAAACAAGCGCCCTTATGAATCACAATGACGATCAAGGCGGCGACTTCATTATCAAATTGGATTGGCTAGCGATGTTTCTAATCGGTTGGCTATCGAATGACACCGCAAGAGCTTTTGAAGTCCTGATCGCCGCTCTCATGTTGAGGTAAATATGACTTTCAAAAAAGGTTACAGCGGTAATCCACACGGTCGCCCACTCGGGCGCCGCAGTAATAAACGGTTAGTAACCGAGGCCCTTATTGCGGCATATGGAAGTGAAGCGAACTATTGGCGCAGTCTGGCAGAACGCAGCAAAACCGACACCCTAACCGCGCAATTCTTGGGGGAGTTTGTAATTCACCTCACTAAGAATTTAAAGGAGCTGGTCGGGCTTTCATTCTTCAAGCTGGTGAAAGGCAAGGATGGCTACTATCTCGGATTCCCTGACCAGGTGATACAGGCCGGACGAAACGGGGATCTTACGCCTGACGCCGTGCGCGACCTGCTTGGGCCGCTGGTTGGCTTGCTGGATAGCTATCCGCAGGCAGGCGGGCATTTCGTCGAGATCGCCGATTCAATGAAGGCAAAGATTCGAGAAATGGAGGCGGCAAAAGGTGAATAAGAGACGCCGCTTTTATTACTTTTTAACTAATCGCGCAGCACCTTTGGCAACTAAGCCACACACAAACCATAAATAAGAGATCTGATTATGAATAACACCATCCTTAATAGCCTGAATAAGGCGACATCTATCATTGCCAATGAGAAATCCCGTCAAGAAGTTCTAGGAGAGATCGATAGTGCCATTCGCGAATTGAATGAGCTTCGCCGAAAGGTCGCTGGCGAGAGTTACACTGCTGGTAATAGCCTTGGCGGCGACGTTGGGGCGCAATACCGCGCAAACTATATCTATGAAGAATTGCCTGAATAACTGGCGATCGACGCTAATTGGCCGGATAACTCTTGGCGGCAAATAAAAGGGGCCAGCAATAGGCCCCGCACTCACTCAATTATTTACGTTCGATGCAGAGGCATTATAAATGAAGATTGAATCATTCGTCCTGAAATACTACCAGCAGCAGTGCGAGCCGAAACCAGTTCACGTGCCAGCCATGCCAGAAGGCAATCAGGCCGTCATGGAAGCCATTCGTGACGAGGTAGTGATCATTGCAACCAAGGTACAGGCCGAGGGGAATAAGGCGCTTCTGAAAGCACTTGCAGCAGTCCCGACCGAGTTTCCCGAGCTGACCAAGGAGATTGAGCGCATTGATGCCGAAACCCTCAAGGTATCCAGCGACAAACTGAAGCGTCCGGCATGTGGCCCTGATATGGGGAGGCTGGTCGATTTTGCCAAGCGCATCGGCAAGGTTCACGCCAGCGACCTGCTGGCCGAGTGTGGCGACGACCAAGGGGCGCTGCAAGCACTGTTAGAGGTTGTTAAGGGTGGCGACGAGCATTGGGTTGGCACTGTGCAGGGCAAGCTGACGGCCTTACTGGTTGGCTATGACACCACCGAGCTGCTCGCCAAGCTGGAGAGCGAACGGCGAGGGCTCATTAGCTTTGCCGAGCAGATGCAGGAATCTTTGGTGCAAGCCATTGGCCGTGCTCATGCCCCGCACCTGGTACAGGCCAGCGCCACCGCGAAGATGGATGCCGCACGATACTGAACCGCCCCGAGAGGGGGCATTGATAGCCAGGGCAGAGCATGAAGCCATTAGAGATAACACTTTCAAGCCGCCGAGAATTTGAACGGGCACTAGCCGAACATCAGCGGCTGGACTGTTACCAACTCGCCGACATGCGCCGCGCCTTTGATGCGCTGATTGAGTGGCAGGTAAGCCCACGCCGAAGAAACTGGAATAGCCGCCATGGCTCCATCCAGTGCTTGCCTGACAACCTCAAAGGGTCGCTGCAAGAGGTTAAGCTGAAGTTTTATGCCCTGCAAAAGCACACCAAGCCGGAAGCGGTGCCCTATGCGCCAGAGGAGACTTGGCAACAGTGGGGTTATATCACCCTCTAGGCGCTTTCCCCTTGGTAAGCAGACATGAGCCCCGCGAGGGGCTTTCTATTTTGTGGCGGGTTCAGTGTTGGCCGTCAATGCCCAGACAAGAGAGCCGATCCAGCCTAAGACCGTCCAGCCCAATAAGAAATTGAGAGCTGCAATTGCCGTTGCGTTTCGATGCCCTCTGACCACAGCAACAAATAGCGGGATGAAGTACAGCAGCACAACCCCCAGTAACACACCGAAAGATTCCATTTTCACCACCTGAGCCGATTGGATGGGTTTCATATTAACCCACTGGCTAATTGTTGGGTGCTAATTCTGGATTGGGGGTTTAACTGGGGGTTAAATGAAAAAAGGCACCCTAACGTTGGTTAGTGTGCCTTTAAAATCAATTGGTTACATCACATATCTTTAGTTCATGCCGTAGCGCTTGAGTTTCTTGCGCAGAGTACCGCGGTTGATCCCCATCATCACGGCAGCGCGAGTCTGGTTGCCACGAGTGTACTGCATGATCACGTCCAGCATGGGAGCTTCGACTTCGGAGAGAACCATATCGTACAGATCAATCACTTCCTGACCGTTCAACTGGGCCAGGTAGTTACGCAGGGCCTGTTGCACAGAGTCACGCAGGGGGCGCTGGGTCGGCTCGGCAGCGTGATTGTGAGTAGTTGTTACCAATGCATCAGAAGTCAGGGTTTGTTCGAACATATTCGGTCGGCTCTTTAGTTATGCGTTAACCTAATCCATCGAAATACGCTTCGAGTGCCTCGAGTTGTGCGTCTGCACAATCCAGGGCATTGAAGTGCTTACGGAATTCTCGGCCCGTCTCTTCTTCATCCAGATACCAGCCCACATGTTTACGGGCAATGCGCGCTCCCAGATATGCACCATAAAACTGGTGCAGGTTGGTTACATGCTCGTTCATCAGGGTGCGAACCTCTTCCCTGTCGGGAGGTGGCAGCTTGGTGCCCGTCTCAAGAAAATGACGGATTTCCCGGAAAATCCAGGGTCGTCCTTGCGCAGCACGGCCGATCATCACGGCATCAACACCGGTATAGTCGAGGACATACCGGGCCTTCTCCGGGCTGTCTATGTCGCCATTGGCGACAACAGGAATCGATACGGCCTGCTTAATCGCCCTGATAGTGTCGTACTCCGCTTCGCCCTTGTAGAGACAGGCACGGGTACGACCATGCACGGCGAGGGCCGCGATACCGCAATCTTCGGCGATTCGGGCGATCTCCTCGCCATTGCGGTTATCCGGATCCCATCCTGTGCGGATCTTCAAGGTGACAGGCACGTCCACTGCGTCCACCACGGCCCGGCAGATGGATCTGACCAGGTCGGGTTGGCGCAACAGGGCGGAACCTGCCAGCTTCTTATTCACTTTTTTTGCCGGACATCCCATGTTGATGTCGACGATCTGAGCGCCCTGCTCCACGTTGTAGCGGGCGGCAAACGCCATCATCTCGGGGTCGGCTCCGGCAATCTGGACCGATCGCAAGCCCCCTTCAGCAGAGTGATCCATTCTCATCCGGGTTTTCTGGGTATCCCAGACATCCGGGTTGGCCAGCAGCATCTCGGAAACGGCCATGCCGGCACCCAGCCGCAAACAAAGTTCACGGAATGGTCGGTCTGTTACACCGGCCATGGGAGCCACGATCAGGGGAGTTTCAAGCGTGTGGGGACCTATCTGCATTCCACGGTTACCATCGGCTTAGGGCGGCGTATATTACGCATTTTTTAGTCAGGAGAAAAGGTTAGTATTTGAGCGTCAGCCATTTTTTTCTGAAAAAAACGTCGCGCCAAGGCTTGCAAAATCAGGAGTGCTTGAAAATCGGACAGATTGTCGAAGCGAAGCGGTAGGGCCAATTGGATGAGGGGGACCATGATTTGCCTGTCCCCATCCCGGACGGGTTTGCGTTATGATAGCGAGCTTGTATCGAGCAAAGACTCCAAACAAATTCATTACAAACAGATTGGGGACGTATGACGGCAAGGTTCATCAAATCTCTCTACCCGTGTCTGCTTGGCGCCATGCTGGGCTCGGCCCAGGCTCAGACGGTCAGTTTCAGCGAAGCCTGGAGCCGGGTCATTCAACAGGATGACGGGCTGGCGGCGGAACAGGCCGGGGTTGAGCGGGCGCAACAGCTGCGCGAAGCCGCCAAGGCCATGTATCTGCCCAAGGTGGACGTGGGGGCCAGCTACACCCACCTCGATCAGCCGGTGGAACTGGACATGATGGACCTCAACCCCATCGCCAGTCATCCTGAGTTCGGCAAGGTACTGGCGCCCATCATGCAGGCGCTCAAGCTGACGCCCAATGACTTCGTCACCCCCCTCACCAAACAGAACGTGGTGACCAGCTCGGTCAAGATGCTCTGGCCGCTGTTCACCGGTGGTCGCATCGATGCGGCACAGGACATTCGCCAGGCCCAGGTGAGCGAGGCGCAGCAGTTGCTGGTGCTCAAGCAGCAGTCCACCTTCGAGAGCCTCTCCCAGACCTATTTCGGGGTGGTGCTGGCGGCCCAGGTGGTGCAGACCAAGCAGGAGATCGAGCAGGGGCTGGCTCACCACCTGGAGCATGCCAAGAAGCTGGAAGCCCAGGGCCAGATCGCCCGGGTTGAGCGTCTCTCCGCCCAATCAGCCTATGACCGGGCCCGTATCGATACCCAGAAGGCGCGTCGCAGCCTGGAGATTGCCCAGCTGGCCCTCGGCCACATGCTCAAGCTCAAGCAGGCGGAGCCCGATACCCAGCTCTTCATCAATCCGCAGATGCCTGAACTCGCAGCCTTCGTGCAGGAGACGCTGGCGGTGCACCCCGGCCTCAAGTTGCTGACGGCCAAGAAGGAGCAGGCGCAGGGGATGATCAAGCTGGAGAAGGGCAAGTACGCCCCCGAGCTGTTCCTGTATGGTAACTACAACCTCTATGAGGATGACTCGCTGGCCTCCAAGACCACCCCGGACTGGCTGGTCGGGGTGGGTGTCAGCATGCCGCTGGTGAGCCGTGACGGCCGCTCCGAGACGGTACAGGCGGCCAAGAGCGCCGAGCTGCAGGTCAATCTGCTGCAGGCCAAGACCCGCCAGGATCTGGAGTTGCTGGTCGAGAAGACCTGGCGCGAGGCGGCGCAGGGGCTGGAGGAGTTCCAGTCGCTCTCTTCCACCCAGGCGCTGGCCGAGGAGAACGTGCTGCTTAGGGACAAGGCATTCGGGCAGGGGCTCTCCACTTCCCTCGATGTGGTGGATGCCCGCAACCAGCTGGCCGGGGTCAAGACCCAGCGCGCCGCTGCCGCTTATCAATACGTCATTTCGCTGGCGCGTCTGCTGGCCCTTTCCGGGCAGATGAACAGCTTCAACCAGTATCAGCACGGGCAGGCGATCGAGGTGAACTCATGATCGCGGCCTGCCTTGCTCCCATTTTCATGTCTGTTTCGACCGCCAAGGGTCGCCCGTTTGCCGAGGTGAATTCATGAGTCATCCCCCCATCAAGAAGAAGATGAGCCAAGGCAAGCCGCTGCTGCTGCCATTGGCGCTGGTACTGCTGGTCATCTGGCTGGGCTGGCGTTTCTGGCTGGCCTATCAACCCGAGCCGGTGCGTCTGCAGGGGCAGATCGAGGCGCAGCAGTACTCCGTCTCCTCCAAGGTGGCGGGCCGCATCGAGGAGGTGCTGGTGAAGAAGGGGGATCAACTGGCCAAGGACCAGCTGGTGTTCACCCTGGCAAGCCCCGAGATCGAAGCCAAACTGAGCCAGGCCAAGGCGGGTCAGGCCGCGGCAGGCGCCATGGCCGAAGAGGCCGAGAAAGGGGCGCGTGCTCAACAGATCGCCGCTGCCAAGGATCAGTGGCAAAAGGCCAAGGCGGCCGCCTTGCTGCGCGGCAAGACCTATGAGCGCATAGCCAGCCTGCACCGGGATGGCGTGATGCCGCTGCAAAAGCGCGATGAGGCCTGGACGGCCTGGCAGGCGGCCAGGTACAGCGAAGGCATGGCCTGGCAGCAGTATCAGATGACCCTGGAAGGGGCGCGGGAAGAGACCAAGATCGCGGCCCGTGAGCAGGCCAAGATGGCGGCAGGTTCGGTGGCGGAAGTGGAGGCCTACCTGGCCGACACCCGCATCAATAGCCCCCATACAGGTGAAGTCTCCCAGGTGCTGCTGCGTAGCGGCGAGCTGGCCCCGCAGGGTTTCCCCGTGGTGACCCTGCTCGACATGAGCGATGCCTGGGCCCAGTTCCACGTGAGCGAAGATCTGCTGCCCCGCTTTGCGCTGGGCACCGAGTTCGATGCCCGCATCCCCGGTCTTGGCGATCAGACTGTGCGTTTCAAGGTGACCCATGTGGCTGTGATGGGGGATTTCGCCACCTGGCGTGCCACCGACACCCGCCAGGGCTTTGATATGAAGAGCTTCCAGGTGGAGGCGCGCCCGCTGCAACCGGTCGAGGGGCTGCGGGTCGGCATGAGCGTGCTGGTTGAGCTCTGATGGGACGCGAATGGCGGTTGTTGTGGCAGGATCCGTTCGGCCGGGCACTGGCAAGCTGGCTGCCCCTGCTGCTGATGGGGATCCTCTGCTGGATCTTCTCTGCCGGGTTGGCGCGGGATCTCAAGGTCGGTCTGGTGGATCTGGATCAGAGCGTGCTGTCGCGCCAGCTGGCCTATTCGCTGGATGCCTCCGCCGGGCTCAAGGTCGCGCGACAGTTCGACTCCATCGCTGAAGGGGCCAATGCCCTGCGGGGAGGCGACATCTACGCCCTGGTCGTGCTGCCTGACCATCTCGAGCGGGATGCCAGGCAAGGCACCCAGCCGCGGGTCACCGTGTTCAACAACGGCCAGTTCATCCTGATCGCCAAGCTGGTCAACTCTGCGCTGGCCCAGGTGGTGGGAACCCTCAACGGCCAGGTCGGCGTGCTGACGGCGATGGCTGACGGCAAGGCGCTGCCCGGGGCGCTCGGCCAGGCGGTGCCCATCAACAGTCAGGTGACGGCGCTCTACAACCTCAATGCCAGTTATGCCCAGTTTCTGCTGAGCGCCATCCTGCCTGCGGTGTGGCAGATCCTGGTGGTGCTCTACGGACTCAATGCGCTGGCCCGCACCGACCGGCTGGGACTGGACTGGACCACCAAAGGGGTCTGGTTCGGGCTCTGGCGAACCCTGCTGCCCCACGTGCTGATCGGCTGGGGCTGGGGGCTGCTCTGGACGCTGTTGCTGTTCAAGGGCTTTGCCTATCCCATGCACGGCAGCTGGCTGATGCTGACGGTGGGGTTGGGGCTGGCCTCGGCCGCCTGCGTCAGCATGGGAGCCTTCTTCTACGCCGTCATCCGGGATCCAGCCCGGGCTCTGTCGCTGGCGGGGGCCTACACGGCGCCGGGGTTCGCCTTCATGGGGGTCACCTTTCCGGTCAGCGCCATGGGGGATTTCGCCCAGTTCTGGCGCAGCCTGCTGCCCATCTCTCACTATGTCGAGCTGCAGATCGGCCAGACCAACTACGGTCAACCGCTGGCGGCAGCGCTGCCGCAGTTCGGCGCCCTGCTGCTGTTTCTGCTGCCCCTGCTGCTGGTCGTGCGCCGCTACCGGGCACAGGGGAGCACGACCCAGTCACAAGAGGAGCTCAAGCCATGATGGGATTCCGGGATCTGCTGCGCCTCGAGCTGCGTACCCTGCTGGCGGACAGGGCCATCATGCTGACCCTGTTTGGTGGCGTCTTCTTCTACTCCTTCCTCTATCCGCAGCCCTATCTGCACCAGCTGCCGCGGGAAGAGGCGGTGGTGGTGGTCAACGAGGATGGTAGCCAGCTCTCCCGTCAGCTGGAGTTCATGGCCGATGCGACGCCGCAGGTAAAACTGGTGGCCCGGGCCAGCTCGCTGGATGAGGCTCGCCAGCGGATGATGGCTGGTGAGGCGAGCGGGATCCTGCACATCCCCAATCACTTCTATCGGGATCTGATGCTGGGCAAGAGCGTGACCCTGAGCTATGCCGGCGATGCTTCCTACTTCCTGGTTTACGGCACCATCGCCGAGGGGCTGGCCCAGGCGGGCGGCACCCTGGCCGCCCAGGTCAAGGTGGCCAGGCTGCTGAGTCACGGCGAGGCGCTGCCGCAGGCGGCCATGGGTTGGAATGCGGTGGCCCTCAACGTACTGTCGGTGTTCAATCCGACCATGGGCTATGTGAACTACGTGGTGCCGGCGGTGTTCGTGCTGATCCTGCATCAGGTGCTGCTGATGGGCACCGGCATCCTGGGGGCGACCCAGAACCAGCGCAGCCAGCGCGGCGAGTCAGGCTATTGGCAGGATGCGCCCGTCCTGCCACTGCTGCTGGCCCGAACTCTGGTGGTGGGGGGGCTGTTCGTGCTGCCGGTGAGCTACTTCTTCGGCTTCTGCTTCGATCACTACGGCATCGCGCGCACCGCCGAGCCGGCCGCACTCTGGTTGTTCACCCTGCCGTTCCTGCTGGCCACGACCTGGTTTGGCGTCGCGCTGGGGGCCCTCTTTACCCGGCGCGATCTGCCGACCCAGGTGGTGCTTGTATCCTCCTTGCCGCTGGTCTTCCTGGCCGGCTTCATCTGGCCGCTGGAACTCATTCCGGCGCCGCTCAACTGGCTGGCCCAGTGGGTGCCGAGCACCCCGGCCATCGAGGGGTTTTTGCGCCTCAACCAGATGGGGGCCGAGTTTGCTCAGGTCTCCCACTACTGGTGGCAGTTGTGGGGGCTGGCGCTGCTGTATGGCGCCCTGGCGTGTCTGCTGCTGGGCTGGCGTCAATCCCAGAGGCGAAAGGTTCGCCCGGCCGCTCTGGCGCGGGATGCCGTGAGCGAGCCCTCCGCCGGTTAGGTGTTCCCCGAAAGCAAAACGGTCAGCCCCTGGGCTGACCGTTTTGCTATGGCGATGGCTCATGCCCGGCTGAGGCTTGGGTCGCCGATGGCGTAGATCTGGCCTGCTGTCGCCTCGTCGGTCAGCAGACGCAGCCCGCAGGCGGCGACGTCGGCCCGGCGCACCAGACCATGCATCTCCTTGCCCTGACTCAGCACGGCCGCACCGGTAGCTATGCCATCCTGCAGGCCGGCCGGGCGCAGTATGGTCCACGCCAGCGTGCTGGTCTGCAGCCAGCTCTCCGCCAGGCTCTTGAGCCGCACCTCGTGGCCGAAGGCGGCCCGTGCCCGCTCGGGTAGATATTGCCAGCTGTCGCCACAGCCGAGGGAGGTGACCAGCAGCAGACGCTTGAGTCCGGCCCGCTCCATCTCGTCGATCACCTGGCGGTTGCCCAGATAGTCGACGGGCTCAACCTGGCGAAAGCTGCCGAGAGTGGAAATGGCCTGTGCCCCTTCACCGGCCAGCCGGCAAGCGGCTGCTACCGCCTGCGGGTCCAGGGCATCCCCGCTGATGACGTCGACGCCCAGCGATTGCAGCTAGGCGGCCATGTCGGCATGGCGCACCAGGGCGACGACCCTGTGGCCAAGTTGCAGTGCCTGCTCGGTGAAGGCGCGGCCCAGCCCGCGGCTGGCTCCGAAGATGAGTGTGGTTGGCATGGTGCGGCTCCCTTGAGTGAAAGGGCTAGCCTAGAGGGCGGGAGAGATGTTGTAAATGAGAGTTGTTTTTATTTTCCTGACAGGAGAGAAAACGGTGAGCCGGAGACACCCGGCTCACGCAGCATCAGCCGTTGTAGTGGCCGATATTGGGACGACGGCTGGGGCCGCTCAGGTGGATATCCACCGGGTTGAAGGCCTTGATCGCCTCGAAGCTGAAGTCGCCGATGGCCTGATGCAGGCTCTGGGGGCTGTGGTTGGTGATGAGGATGACACTTTTTGAGAGGTTGCGGCGACGGCGCAGCAGGTGGCCGAGGAAGCTGGACTGGCTCTCCGCCATCTTGGCGCGATTGGCCGCCACCTCGTCGATGATCAGCAGGTCAACCTCTTCCAGGGCGCGCCGGTACTGGTTGCGCTCCTCCTGATCCTGGATGACGTTGAAGAACAGCCGATCAACGATGGAGGCCCACTGCTGGAAGATCACCGACTTCTGGTGGCGTTCGATCAGCTCGTGCGCCACCGCGCCGGCCAGGGTTGACTTGCCGGTGCCGTAGTCGCCATAGATCAGCATGCAGCCACCGCCGCTCTTCTCCCAGTGTTCGAAACCGCTGATGAAGTAACGGGCCGTCTCGATGGGGTATTGCAGCGCGGGGTCGCCGGCATCCATGCGCTCGAACACCCAGTCCGGGTTGAGGTCGGCCTGGGCGATCAGCTTCTGGATCCGCTCCTGGCGCGCCACCTTCTGCAGTTCGCGCACCTCGGCGTTGGCCTTGGCGTCGTACTCCTTGCGCAGGGTTTCATAGTCGTACTGGCTGCCACCGGTCTGGGCCTGCAGGCGACGAATGCGCTCGAGCAGACCGCTGACATGGCGGCTTAATTCGGGGTCGTGCATCCGTTGCTCCTGCTTGGCCTTGGCGATCTTCCGGCGTTTGGCCTCGATCTCTTCCAGCTCCTGGCGCAGGGGATCGTGCGGGTCAGTCATGGAGTGCTCCTTCTGCTCGGTCTGGGTGGGGACTGGGGTCTGATTTTGCCTGCTGGCAGGGGCCTTCTTCAATCATTATCCGGCTCCTGGCGCTGCGCGGCCAGCCGCTTGGCCTCTTCGATCATCTCCTGCGCCCGCTTGCTCGGGCCCGCCTCCGCCGGCTCCGGGGTGACTTGCTGATAGCCGGTCACGCTCATCGGTTGGCGGCGGGCGTAACGGCGGGTCTTGAGGGCGCGAATGAACTTGAGCATCCACTGGTGCTGGGAGTCGAACACCTCGGGCCGTCCCAGCCAGTAGGCGATGAACTCGCCGAGATCCTCTTCGCTGTAGCTGGCATCGATCACGCCGCACAGACGGGCGAGGGCGGGCAACTCTTCATCCGGGCGCCACTGCAGGTGCATCTGGAAGGGGCGCTCCGGCAGGGGGCTGCGCACACGCTGGGTCAGCAGCGGCAGCTGGAACGGACACTGATGGTAGTGCTCACTCTCGGTCTGGCTCTCAACCTGCAGCAGGCCGGCTTCCATCAGCTCGTCAAACAGTTCGGTCAGCTGGCGGGCATTGACCTGAAAGGAGAAGCCGCTGGGATCGCTCGGGTCGACCACCGCCAGCGCCCGCCCAAGCTCCGGGTAGTTGAGCCTGGCCAGCTGATTTTCCAGCACCAGCCGACGCAGCTGCAGGGTATAGAGGCTGCGGGCAGGATGGGACAATCTGGGGTGGGCGAGGGCGCTGTATTCGGCTGGGGTCATGGCATGCTTCATCGACGAAATTGAGGGGCATTATCCCCCATGGCGGGGCCGCATACAATTGATGGTGGCTGGGGTGAGATGCAGCAGGGCGGGGGCGTGGCCGATCTCTGCCCGTGCGAGTCGGGGGAGTGGTTGTCTCTCGTATGCTCCCCTTGCTGGGCGAAGCGATGCCCGCAAGGCAAGGCGGGTTTTCGAGCAACCTCATTACCTGCTTTATTTCAAACAGTTGACGGTCTAAATAGCTATCTGGCATAGCTTTAATGGAGATTATTCTATCATCCGATTGGTCAGTGCAGTCGGTTATGGTCTAGGCTTGAAGCTAAATAACTGGTTGACTAATAAGAGCTTTATCAAGATGTCAAAAGCCGGATTACGGATCCTGGTGGTGGAAGACGAGGTCGTTTTTCGCCACTCCTTGGTAAATTATCTCGAGCACGATGGCGCCTGCGTCTTCCAGGCTGAAGACGGTATCGAAGGTCTCTCCGCCGCCGCGCTTTATCACCCCGATGTTGTCTTGTGTGACCTGAACATGCCCAACATGGATGGCCATGAGGTGATCGCCTGTCTCTCTGCCCGCTATCCTCATACCCCTGTCATCGTCATCTCGGCCCAGAGCAAGATGGAGGCGGTCGAACGGGCGCTGCGCGCCGGCGCCCGCGACTTTCTGCTCAAGCCCATCTCGGACTTCGGTCAGGTGCGCCGCAGCATAGAGCAGTGTCTGGCGGCCAACCACGGTTATGGGCAGCAGCTGGAGTTGATGGATCACATGGATTTTTTCCGCGAGCACGACAAGGCGGCCACCCGGTTGCTGGCCTGGTTGAAGCCACCCGGTCTGCAGGAGTGGGGCCCCTGGCAGGTGACCTTCAAGGGGATGGGCAACCTGTTCATTCCCGATACCTTCAAGGTGGATGACAAGCTGCTGGTGCTGGTGATGGAGCTGCCGGTGCTAGGGGTGGATGCGGCGTTTTGCGGGGCCCTGGTGCGCTCCCTGATGAACGGGCCCTATCGCCAGTTTCAGCGCGGCGAGAGCCTGTTGCTGACTCAACCCCATCGGCTGCTCGATTATCTCAATCTGCAGCTGATCGAATCCGGCTTGCGCCACTCGTTTGCCATGGCCGCACTGCTGTTTGATCAGGAGGACGGGCTGGTCTTTGCCAATGCCGGGCTGACCTCGCCCCATTGGCTGGTACGCTCCGGGGGGCTGCCGCTCGGTCTGCTGCGCACCAGCCACTACGCCTTGCACAGGCGCAGCTGGCATGAGCCGTTTGACCTGCAGTTTCGCAGCGACAGTGGCAGTGCCCTGCATGTGCAGGTTCGACATCATTGAGGCCTTGTCAGACGGCCACAAACAAAGAGGGCGCCCGTGGGCGCCCTCTTTGTTGCTTACAATCTTGACCGCTTAGACGGCGGCAGATTGCAGCTTCTTGTCGTGTTCCTGCGGCTCTTTGGCCGGGCCTTCGGCACCGTGCATCCAGTAGACCAGGCGGTTGGCCATAGTCAGCAGGATCAGGGCGCTGATGACGGCTGCCAGCGCGATGCCACCGAAGATGGCCATGGCACCGGACTCGCCGACGAAGGAGCCGATGAAGCCGGCGGCATAGTTGGCGAGAGCCACGAAGCCGAACCAGGCACCCATCATCAGGGAGGCCAGGCGCAGCGGAGCCAGCTTGGTCACCATGGAGAGGCCGATCGGGGAGAGGCAGAGTTCGCCCAGAGTGTGGAACAGGTAGGCGCCGACCAGCCAGAACATGGAGGTCTTGACGGCCTGATCACCACCTTGCTCCAGCACGGCACCGATCATGAACAGGAAGCCCACGGCCAGGAACAGCAGACCCATGGCGAACTTCACCGGGGAGTTCGGCTCTTTCTTGCCGAGCTTGATCCAGATGGCGGCCACGATGGGCGCCAGGGTGATGATGAAGAAGGGGTTCAGGGACTGGAACCAGGCGGTCGGTACTTCGAAGCTGCCGATCATGCGGTCGGTATACTCCTGTGCGTACAGGTTCATCAGACCGCCAGCCTGCTCGAAGCCGGCCCAGAAGATGATGGTGAACAGACCCAGCACCAGGATGACCTTGATGCGATCCACTTCCTGCTTGGTCAGCGGGGCTTTCTGCTCTTTGGAGCGCTGCTCGGCGGCGCGCTGGGCAGCCGGCACGCGGCCGATGTCACCGAGGAAACGCTGGGCCATGGTGGCCTGTACTACCAGAGAGAGCAGCATGCCGATACCGGCGCTGACGAAGGCGGCTTGCCAGCCGTAGGCGGTGGCGGCTGCGCCACAGATCACGCCGGCCAGCAGGGAGCCCAGGTTGATGCCCATGTAGAAGATGGTGAAGGCACCGTCACGACGGTGGTCACCTTCCTGATACAGATCACCCACCATGGTGGAGATGTTCGGTTTGAACAGACCGTTACCCACGATCAGCAAGCCAAGACCTGAATAGAACACTGTGTTGACCATGTCCGGGAACATGGCGTGGGGCAGGGCCAGCGTGAACTGGCCGGCGGCCATCAAGACGGCACCGAACAGGATGGCGCGACGCTGACCCAAGAAGGTATCAGCCAACCAGCCGCCGATGATCGGGGTGATGTAGACCAGACCGGTATAGATGCCGTACAGCTTGAGGGCATCGGCCTGAGTCCAGCCCATCCCGCCGTTGGCAGTCATATCAGTCAGATAGAGCACGAGCACGGCACGCATGCCGTAGTAGGAGAATCTCTCCCACAGTTCGGTACTAAAGAGCAAAAAAAGCCCTTTAGGGTGACCTAAAAAGGTCCCTTTGGACGGATTATTCATTGGAACTTCCACCTGTGTCTTATATTTTTTTAGAAATTTTATGCAAGGGCTAGGAACAAGCCTTAATCCTTATAGAACAAGCGTGATTAAATTACAATATTATGATTTAGCGATATTTTATCTATCAATGGTTGAATATTTGTTTATAAAATGAAAAAGGGCATCGAATGATGCCCAGTATAATATTCTTTCTTTTGGTTAAATATTCAGCGATTACAGCTGCTTGGCAAACTGCTTCAGCCAATTGATAAATTCACCGTTCAGCTCCGGATGGCGCGCGGCATATTCCACGTTGGCTTTCATGTAACCCAGCTTGCTGCCGCAGTCGTGGCTGCGGCCTTTCATGAAGTAGGCGTTGACCTGCTCCTGTTCCATCAGCATGGCGATGGCGTCGGTCAGCTGGATCTCGTCACCGGCACCGGCGGGGGTGCGTTCCAGCAGCGGCCAGATGTTGGAAGAGAGCACGTAACGGCCGACCACCGCCAGATTGGAGGGGGCCTCATCGCGAGGCGGCTTCTCGACAATGGCCTGCATCGGCAGGGACATGCCCTCGCTCAGCGCCTCCCCCTTGATGTCGGCGATACCGTATTTGTCCACTTCGCTCTCGGGGACGGCTTCCACCATGATCTGGCTGATGTGGTTCTCTTCGAACATGTGCACCATCTCGGCCAGATTGTCCTGCTTGAGATCGCTGGCTACCTCGTCGATCAGCACGTCCGGCAGCAGCACCGCAAACGGGTTGTCGCCGATCAGCGGGCGGGCGCAGAGTACCGCGTGACCCAGCCCTTTGGCTTCACCCTGACGCACGTGCATGATGGTGACGTCTTTCGGGCAGATGTGTTGCACCTCTTCCAGCAGCTGACGCTTGACCCGCTTCTCGAGGGTCGCTTCCAGCTCGAAACTCTTGTCGAAGTGGTTCTCAATGGAGTTCTTGCTTGAGTGGGTAACCAGGATGATCTCCTTGATGCCGGCGGCGATGGCTTCGCGCACCACATACTGGATCAGCGGTTTGTCGACAACGGGCAGCATCTCCTTGGGGATGGCCTTGGTGGCGGGGAGCATGCGGGTACCCAGACCGGCAACGGGAAGAACGGCTTTGCGTACAACGAGCGGTGTCTTTTTCATGGAGAGAGTCCAGAGATACAAAGTGGGCCCATGATACCCGAAGAAAAATAGGGCAGCCACAGGCTGCCCTCAGGATGGAAGTGGCGGGAACCGGTTACTTGACGATGATCATGTCCCGATTTGCTTCCAGCGTGGCGGGGCCGATACCGCTGACATCGGCAAGCTGGTCAACAGTGGTGAACTTGCCCTGTTTCTCGCGATAATCGACGATGGCCTGTGCCTTCTTCTCGCCGATGCCCTTGAGTGCAGTCAACTCGTTGATACTGGCGGTATTCAGGTTCACCTTGCCACTCTCCTTGGCGGTGGCAACCGTGGTAGCCGGTTTGGCGGCGGGCTTGTCGGTGGCCAGCAGAGGCTGGCTGAGCAACGGCAGGCAGCTCAGCAGCAGGGTGGCGGTCAGGGTCTTGTAGTTCATGGCGTCACGTCCTTGTGTTGTGGGTTTCGCTATTGAGGATTAGTCCAGTCGCGCCACTTTTTGTCTGTCATATCTGACACTGTATAAGTCAGAGCAAACGGCTATAAGCCTCCTCTATCCAAAATGGGTACACTACTCCAACCATTTGACCAGGATGCCTTTTCCTATGTCTTTTCCCGCAATCTCCGAGCTGGAGCCCATCGCCCGCGCCGCCGGCGAGGTCATCATAGCCATCTATAGTCAACCCTTTGCGGTGGAGTATAAGGGGGACGAGAGTCCGCTGACTGCCGCCGACAAGGGAGCACACGAGCTGATTGTCGCGGCGCTGGCCAGGCTCACCCCCGACATTCCCGTGCTGTCGGAAGAGTCCTCCCCCGAGGTGATGGCGGCACGACTCGGTTGGTCTCGCTATTGGCTGGTGGATCCGCTCGATGGCACCAAGGAGTTCGTCTCCCGCAACGGCGAGTTCACCGTCAATATCGCGCTGATCGAGCATGGCCAGCCACTGTGGGGTCTGGTCTATGCACCCGTGCTGGACAGGCTCTGGTATGGCGGCAAGGGGGTGGGGGCCTGGCGCATTGCCGATGGCAAGCGTGAGACTATCCAGACCCGACCTCATCAGGAAGGCACACCCTGGCGCGTGGTGGGCAGCCGCAATCACCTCTCCCAGGAGACCCTCGATTACCTGGCGCGCTTTGGTGACATGGAGCGGGGGGAAATTGAGCTGGTCTCCATGGGGAGCTCGCTCAAGTTCTGCATCATCGCCGAGGGGGGCGCCGAGCTCTATCCGCGCCTCGCCCCGACCTGCGAGTGGGATACAGGGGCGGCGCAGGCGGTGCTGGAAGGGGCTGGCGGCAGCGTCACCCAGCTCGATGGCTCGCCGCTGCGCTACAACAAGCCCGACATCCTCAACCCCTGGTTCGTAGCCAAGGCATAACGGGACGGTGGAATGCAAAAAGGCCGGACGGGAGGGAACTCCCGGTCCGGCCTTTTTATTTTTCTATTGGCCTTGGCTCAGAAGACCTTCTTGAACGGCTTGATGGTCACCTTGGCATAGACACCAGCCGCCACATAGGGGTCGGCATCGGCCCAGGCCTTGGCATCCGCCTGTGAAGCAAATTCGGCGATGACGGTGCTGCCGGTAAAGCCGGCATCGGCCGGATCCTCGGCATCGATGGCCGGGTTGGGGCCGGCGGTGAGCAGCCGTCCCTCATCCTGCAGGGCTTGCAGCCTGGCCAGATGGGCCGGGCGTGCCTGCTTGCGCAGCGGCAGGCTGCCCTGAACATCTTCGGAGTAGATGAGATACCACATGAGAGGATCCTTTTCTGATGGCGGTTATTTTTTCAGTTCGTCTTCTTGCTTGGTCAGCTGTTCGGCAGGCAGGTGGCGGTAGAGATAGACACCGCTCAGCAGGGTGAACACCAGGGTCATGCCAAGCAGACCGAACACCTTGAAGTTGACCCACACCTCTTGCGGCAGGTTGAAGGCCACATAGAGGTTGAGCAGGCCGCAGACGGTGAAGAAGCCGACCCAGCCGAGATTGACCCGATCCCAGACGGGATCCGGCGCCTGCAGCTCCTTGCCCAGCATCTGCTTTATGAGGTTCTTGCCAAAGCCGTAGCGGCTGATGAGCAGGCCCAGCGCGAATAGTACGTTGATGACGGTCACTTTCCATTTGATGAAGGTGTCGTCGTGGAAGATGACGGTCAGGCCGCCAAAGAAGCCGACCAGCAGGAAGGTGAACAGCTGCATCTTCTCGACCTTGCGATAGCGAACCCAGCTGTAGGCGAGCTGCAGACCGGTCACCACCACCAAGGCGCCGGTGGCCATGTAGATGTCGTAGAACTTGTAGACCGCAAAGAAAACGATAAGGGGAATAAATTCAATAAATTGCTTCATGTCTGGCTCGTCGCCCTCAAGAGTGGAACGCAAAATTTCATCCAGTGTACCTGCCCGATGGGCAACGGCAAATGAATAAGACCGCTCATTCGCCAGCCAGTTCCTCAGCCAAATAGCTGCCCTGCGATCTCATCGCCCAACCGTTTCTGATCTGCCAGCAGCTCGCGAATATGTCGCTCCTCGATGTGGGGATTGAGCAGTACGGCCCGCAACAGGGTGAGCGGTTGGGTACCGTAGCGACCCACGGCCCGCTGGGTGCGGGAGACAAAACTGTGCCCTTCGGCGCGTTGGGCCTTTTGCAGCGCGACGTTGAAGGCATTGACCTGTTCATTGGCGGCTTCGTCCAGCACCTTGCCCTGCAGATGAGGGGGGATGCAGCGATAGGAGAGCAGGTTCATCACCGGGGCCGACATCAGCTCGAAGGCCGGATCCTGGTCGATGAGGCTGGCCATCAGGCGGGCCCGGTCGTAGTTGGCCTCGATGAGCTCGGCATAGCCCTGCTGGCCGAACAGCTGGAAGGCGGCATCCAGATAGAGGGCGTTGGCCGGGCGGGTTCCCTCCAGGGTGAAGCGCCCCTGATCAAAGGAGCTGGCGCGGATGGCGTAGGGGGCCTCCCGCTTGACCGCCATCATCAGGTCCGGCTGGCGGCAGAGCAGCATGCCGGTACCGAGCGGTACCAGCAGTTGCTTGTGGCCATCCAGGGTGACGGTGTCGGCGTGCTCGATCCCCGCCAGCAGCCCCTGATAACGGGGCGAGAAGAGGGTCGGGCCACCCCAGGCGGCATCCACGTGGAAGTGGATCTGCTCGCGAGCGGCGATGGCTGCCAGCTCAGGCAGCGGATCGATGGAGCCGAAATCGGTGCTGCCGGCCACACCGACCAGAGCCAGCACCTTGAGCTTCTGCTCCTTGCACTGGGCCAACGCTTGCTCCAGCGCGGCCAGACTGAGCCGGTTATGCTGGTCGGTCTCGAGGCGCCAGACGCTGCGCGCCCCCAGCCCCAGCAGATCCATCCCCTTGTCGAAGGAGTAGTGCATCAGCCGCGAGCCCAGGATGACGGCGCCGCGATACCCCTGCTCATAGAGGGCGAACAGGTTGTCGCCGCAGGCGCGGTTGCGGGCCAGCCAGAGGGCGGTGACGTTGGCGATGGTGCCACCGCTGGTCATGGCGCCGAGCGCCGCATCCTTGGCATGCATATGGGTGCCGTAGAAGGACTCGTCGGCGCGATAGACGAGGCGGTGCAGCTTGGCCAGCACCTCCCGCTCCAGAAAGCTGAGCAGACGGGAGGACTCCATCTTCATCGGGTTCTGGTTGAGCATCACCACCAGACGGGAGAGCTCGGCGGTGAAGGCCGGCAATGGTGCTGTCATATGGCCCATGTAGCGTGGCGAGGTCAGGTGGGAGGCGCCGGGCACCAGGGTTGCCAGCCTGGCCAGGTAGTCCGCCATGGCGAGCCCCGCTTCCGGCATGCCCGATTGGTCAAGCTGGTGGGTGAACTGGTCGCGCTGATAGGGAGCCTGACTGTCATCCGAGTGGTGGAAGGTCTCCAGCAGATCCGTCATGGCCTGGCCAAAGGCCGGATCCGGTTGTGCAAACAGCTCAGTCAACTTCATCAGGTTCTCCAGACCGGGTTGCCGGGGAGTCGGGGGTGAACAAGGGGCGGCAACAGCTAAGTGGGCATCGGCCGCAGAGCATACACCAAAGGTCAACGGCTGACAGCCATGCGCGCGGTGAGGAAACATCGCAAATGGGGGCTGATCATCTTTAAGCTAACACTTGTACTCTGAAATGACGGCAGCTAGAGTGAGCGCAGTTTGGGCAGGAGTATGCAATGAGCAGTGTGACGGATTATTCGCCCCGCGAGGAGCTGGCCAACCGCCTCAGCCATGGGCTGGGGCTGGTGCTGGGGATCCTGGGGTTGGTGTTGTTGTTGAACAAGGGCTGGGCGCAGGGCACCCAGGCACTGATCAGTTATAGCCTCTATGGTGGCAGCCTGGTGCTGCTCTATCTGGCCTCGACCCTCTATCACAGCATGGCGGAGGGGCCGGCCAGGCGCTGGTGCAAAGTGTTTGATCACTGTGCCATCTATCTGCTGATCGCCGGTACCTATACCCCATTTCTGCTGGTGGCGCTCGACACGCCGCTGGCACAGGGGCTGATGGTGGTGATCTGGGGGCTGGCGCTGGCGGGGGTGGTGTTCAAGCTGCTGTTCATCAACCGCTTCAAGAAGCTGTCGCTGTTTACCTACCTGATGTTGGGCTGGCTGTCGCTGCTGGTGGTCTATCAGCTTTACATCCATCTGGAGGGGGAAGGCTTGCTGCTGCTCGGGCTGGGTGGTCTCATCTACAGCCTGGGGGTGATCTTCTATGTGGCCAAGCGCATCCCCTACAACCACGCCATCTGGCATCTGTTCGTGCTGGGGGGCAGTGTTTGTCACTTTATGGCCATTTATGGTTACGTCGCATAACTAGCCCTAAATTGGTATTTTTTGCCGCGCAAAAGGATAAATTCGTGCGGTATCACACAGTTGACCGCGACGTTTGCTGACAAGCTAGGGACAGTTCAATTCGCAAAGGATGCACGAAATGAGTGATATCGCGCTTTCCATCAGCATGTTGTCGCTGGTGGCAGTGCTGGGGCTCTGGCTGGGGAACTGGCGAGTCTATGGCGTTGGTCTCGGGATCGGAGGGGTGCTGTTCGGCGGCATCATAGTGGGCCACTTCGCCGGCCTCTCGGGGCTGGCGCTGGATGAGCAGACCCTGCACTTCATTCAGGAGTTCGGCCTGATCCTGTTTGTCTACACCATAGGCATTCAGGTCGGTCCCGGCTTCTTCTCCTCCCTGCGCAGCTCCGGCCTCAAGCTCAACGGGTTTGCCGCCCTGCTGGTACTGCTCGGCTGTGCTGTGGCGGCAGCCCTGCATCAGCTGTTCGATGTGCCGCTGCCGGTGATCCTGGGGGTCTTCTCCGGCGCCGTGACCAACACCCCTTCCCTCGGTGCCGGCCAGCAGATCCTGGCCGAGCTGGGGGCCGCCCCCGGCTCCACCGGCCTGATGGGGATGGGCTATGCGGTCGCCTATCCGTTCGGCATCTGCGGCATCTTGTTGACCATGTGGCTGATCCGCATGTTCTTTCGCATCAAGATCGACGAAGAAGCCGCCCAGTTTGAACAACAGGCCGGCAAGACCAAGGAGAGTCTGCAGACCATCAACATCGCGGTGCGCAACCCCAACATCCACGGTCTGATGCTGAGCGAGATCCCGAGTCTCGACGAGGCCGACGTCATCTGCTCGCGCCTCAAGCGCGGCGAGGAGCTGATGGTGCCGCGGCCGGAGTCGCGCATCGAGCTGGGCGACCTGCTGCACCTGGTGGGTGAGCGACACGCCCTGCGCAAGGTGCTACTGGTGCTGGGGGAGGAGGTGGAGACCTCGCTCTCCACCCGCGGCACCGACTTGCGGGTCGAGCGGGTGGTGGTGACCAACGAGCAGGTGCTCGGCAAGAAGATCCGCGATCTCGACATCAAGCAGAAGTACGACGTGGTGATCTCGCGCCTCAACCGGGCTGGCATCGAGCTGGTGCCGACCAGCCAGACCAGCCTGCAGTTCGGCGACATCCTCAACCTGGTAGGGCGACTCGACGCCATCGAGGCGGTCACCAATGTGGTGGGCAACGTGCAGCAGAAACTGCAGCAGGTGCAGATGCTGCCGGTGTTCATCGGCATCGGCCTCGGCGTGCTGCTCGGCTCCATCCCCTTCTACCTGCCGGGCTTCCCGGCCGCGCTCAAGCTGGGTCTGGCGGGCGGGCCGCTGGTGGTGGCGCTGATCCTGTCGCGCATCGGCAGTATCGGCAAGCTCTACTGGTTCATGCCCCCCAGTGCCAACCTGGCGCTGCGGGAGATCGGCATAGTGCTGTTTCTGGCGGTGGTGGGCTTCAAGTCCGGCGCCGGCTTCATCGATACCCTGATCAACGGTGACGGCCCAGCCTGGATGATGTACGGGGTGGCGATCACCCTGATCCCGCTGCTGGTGGTCGGGGTGCTGGCCCGTCTGTACGGCAAGATGAACTACCTCACCCTGTGCGGTCTGCTGGCCGGCTCCATGACGGATCCTCCCGCCCTGGCGTTTGCCAACGGCATGCATCCCACCAGTGGTGCCAGCGCGCTCTCGTACGCGACCGTCTATCCGCTGGTGATGTTTCTGCGGATCATCTCGCCCCAGCTGCTCGCCATCCTGCTGTGGGCCGGCAGCTGAATATGACCCCAAATGGGAGCACTGGACGTGCTCCCTTCATATTTTTGCAACACATTGATCATCTTGATTTTATTTTTTATTCCCACCGCTATTGACCCTTCTGTTTAACCGACCGTTCCGGCCTCGAATCAGTCTATCCATTCGAATTTTCTAACTGGTTTCTGGTGCCGTTCACGGGCACATTAGACGGTGGAATATTGCATGCCAATAGAGATTCAGGAGAGAACATGAGCAACCACGAAATTGCATTGGATCAGGACGTTGTCGTTACCCAGTTGAAAGGCAAGGTTTACCTGGTCGCCGCAGATGGCAGCCAGCAACCGCTCGCCGAAGGCGATATCCTGCCCAAGAATGCCGTGTTGATCACTCCTGAGGGCGCCAGCTTCAAAGGTGGCAACCAGACTTTCACCCTGAGCCCGACCAACGAGCAGCAGGCTGAGGATGAAACGTCTCAAGAGCCGCTGCTTGCCCAGAACGTGCCGAGCGACAATCCCAATGACATTGCTGCCCTACAGCAAGCCATTCTGGGTGGCGCCGACCCGACCAAGGCATTTGAAGCCTCTGCTGCCGGTGGGGCTCCTGCCGCCGGTGGTGGTATTGGCGGCGTGGCCGGCGCCAGCGGCAATGGTGGTTTCGTCACCATCGACCGTACCGGCGATGCCACCATAGCGGCGGCGGGTTTTGATACTACCTATCAAACCGATGCCGGCGTGACCGCGGATGCACTGCCGGGTGAAGAGAACCGCCTGATCGATCTGGTGCCGCCGGTGATCACCGTCTCTGCGCCTGACAATACCAACGACACTACTCCGACCATCACGGGTACCACGGATGCCGCCGCCGGCAGTACCGTGACCCTGCTGGTGACCGATGCCAATGGCAACCAGCAAATCCTGATCACCACCGTCAATCCGGATGGCACTTTCAGCGTGGATGTCACCACGCCGCTGCCGGATGGTTCCTACACCGTCACGGGCAGCGTCACCGATCCGGCCGGCAACACCGGCACCGCGACTGACGACGGCAGCGTGGACAGCACAGCCCCGGATCTGGCCATCGAACTGGATGTCAACATCACCGCCGACGATGTCATCAACGCTGCCGAAGCGGGTCAGCAGATCCCGGTCAGCGGCACAGTCAGCGGCGAGTTCAAGGCGGGCGACACAGTCACCCTGACCGTCAACAACACCGAATACACCGGCAAGGTGGACGCCGCTGGCCGCTTCACCATCCTGGTGGCGGGCAGCGAGCTGGCGGCGGACAGCGACCGCACCATCGAGGCTAGCGTGACCAGCATAGACGCGGCGGGCAATAGCGCCACTGCTACCGACAGCGAAGGGTACGAAGTTGATCTAGAAGTATCAGAGCTGGCGATTCGCTTGGACTCCGATATCACTGCGGACGATGTGATCAACGCAACTGAGGCCCAGCAGGATATTCCTGTGAGCGGCACCGTGAGCGGCGAGTTCAATGAAGGCGACACAGTCACCCTGACCGTCAACGGCAAGACCTTCACCGGCCTGGTGGCTGCCGATGGTCGCTTCACCATCTTGGTGGCGGGCAGTGATCTGGCAGTAGATACTGACCGCACTATCGAGGCCAGCGTGACCAGCACCGATGCAGCGGGCAACAGCGCTACCGCGACCGACAGCGAAGGGTTCGGGGTTGATACCACGGCGCCGGTGGATCTGGCCATCACGTTGGATGCCAACATTACCGATGACGATGTCATCAACGCCACCGAAGCGGGTCAGCAGATCCCGGTGAGCGGCACCGTGAGCGGCGAGTTCAAGGCTGGTGACATCGTCACCCTGACCGTCAACGGCAAAACCTTCACCGGCCCGGTGGCTGCCGATGGTCGCTTCACCATCCTGGTGGCGGGCAGTGATCTGGCAGTAGATGCTGACCGCACTATCGAGGCCAGCGTGACCAGCACCGATGCAGCGGGCAACAGTGCTACCGCGACCGACAGCGAAAGGTACGGGGTCGATACCACGGCGCCGGTGGATCTGGCCATCACGTTGGATGCCAACATCACCGATGACGATGTCATTAACGCCACCGAAGCGGGTCAGCAGATCCCGGTGAGCGGCACAGTGAGCGGCGAGTTCAAGGCTGGCGACATTGTCACCCTGACTGTCAATGGCAAAACCTTCACCGGCCCGGTGGCTGCCGATGGCCGCTTCACCATCCTGGTGGCGGGCAGTGATCTGGCAGTAGATACAGACCGCACTATCGAGGCCAGCGTGACCAGCACCGATGCAGCGGGCAACAGCGCTACCGCGACCGACAGCGAAGGGTACGGGGTGGACACCAGTGGGCCGGCTGACTTGGCCATCCGTCTGGACGCCAATATCACCGACGACGACGTGATAAATGCCAGCGAGGCCCAGCAGGATATACCGGTGAGCGGCACCGTGAGCGGCGAGTTCAAGGCTGGCGACATTGTCACCTTGACCGTCAACGGCAAAACCTTCACTGGTCCGGTAGCGGGCGATGGTCGCTTCACTATCCTGGTGGCGGGCAGCGAGCTGGCGGCGGACAGCGACCGCACCATAGAGGCCAGTGTGACCAGCACCAATGCGGCCGGTAACAGTGCCACCGCGACCGACAGCGAAGGGTACGGGGTGGACACCAGTGGGCCGGCTGACTTGGCCATCCGTCTGGACGCCAATATCACCGACGACGACGTGATAAATGCCAGCGAGGCC
>NZ_JBGLQY010000021.1:0-24048 GCF_041402265.1 Aeromonas sp. S15(2024)
CACAACCGTCGAGGTGAGCGAGTCATTGGGGCATACCACATCCAGCATGTGAACGGATATCACCGGCGGTTGAAGGGGTGGATGGAGCGATTCCATGGCGTGGCGACCCATACGTAATTGGGACATAGCCATAAAAAACCGCCGCCCAGGGTGGGCGGCGGCGGGTCATCAGAAGTTGTAGGTCATGCCCAGGGTGTAGCGGCGACCATCCAGCACGGTGCCGAAGCTGCTGTAGTCCACCGTCTTGTCGAACAGGTTGTAGACGCCTGCGGTGACGTTCAGATGTTCGTTGGCCTTGTAGACCAGACCCGTGTCGAAGAAGGTGTAGGAAGGGGTGCCGTCGGCCATTCTGACCCGGCTCAGGTAGTCCGAGGTCTTGCTGCGGAAGTTGACCCGTGACCAGAGGCTGACGTCATCGGTACTCTTCCAGTCGACCGTGGTGTTGAACATGTGGCGCGGCATCTGGTTAAGCGCCTTGCCCTCGTTCGGACCGCTCTTCTGCTCGGACTGGGTGAAGGTGTAGCTGGAGGCCAGCGACCACTTTTCGTTGATGGCCCAGTTGGCCGTGCCTTCCACCCCGCGCATGTTCGCCTTGTCGACGTTGATGCGGTCGCTGATGAAGTCATAGGTGTGACCGTTCAGGGTGCAGGAGGGATCATCCTTGCTGGTGCAGCGGCGGATCTCGGAGATCTTGTCCTCGAAGTCGGTATTGAACAGGGTCAGACCTGTGCTCAGCCCCTCCTGACCATCCCACAGCAGGGCGATCTCCTGGCTTACGCTGGTTTCCGGTTTGAGCTGCGGGTTGCCGACCAGCATGCCGTCCTGGGTGCCGCCGCCGGTGGCCTGGCCCCAGTTGGCGGCCGACATGCGCAGATCCGGTGAGCGGTAGCCGGTGGAGACACCGCCCTTCAGGGTCCAGAATTCGGCCGGGTGCCAGACGCCGTATAGACGCGGGCTCCAGTGGGTGCCGTAGTTCTGGTCACGGTCCATCCGCACGCCGCCGGTGAGGGCGAAGCTGTCGGTCAGCGACCACTCGTCTTCCACGAACAGGGCCCAGCTCCAGCGGGTCAGCTGATTGGCACGGTTGGCCACGTTGAGCTGGTTGCCCTCATCCTGCAGATCCTCGTGACGGTATTGACCGCCCACGCTCAGGTAGTGAGCCCCCAGTTCGAACTGGGTATGGGTGTCGGCGATGGTGTTGATGAGCTTCATCTGACGGCCGGGGTTGGTGTTCTCTTCCCGCTGCAGGTAGCTGGTGGAAGAGCCAAAGTCATAACGACCGTCGTGGGTGATGGCGTAGTTGGTGCGCCCGTAGGTGTTCAGACTGGGCTTGGCCTTGGCTGCCAGAGAGTCGCCCGGGGTGCGGTTGCGATCCTGCAGACCGCGGCTGGCCTCGAAGTCAAAGCGGTTGTGCTCGTCCGGCGTCAGACTGAACACCACAGTGCCGCTGCGCATCTCCTGCTCGGCGAACCCGTTCTGGAACTGATCCTCGCCGCGGTGGGAGAGCAGACCGTTCACTCGCACCCCCAGCAGGCCATCCACCAGGGCGCCAGCGGTGTAGGCGTTGCTCTGGAAGATGTTGCCGGAGTCCTTGTTCTCCTGGAAGGTGGAGTCGGCCTGCACCGAGCCCTGCCAGGCCGTCATGCTGGCGGTCTTGCGGGTGATGATGTTGATGACGCCGCCCATGGCGTCAGAGCCGTAACGGGAGGACATGGGGCCGCGCACCACCTCGATCCGCTCGATGGCCTGCAGTGGCGGCAGCCAACCCTGCTCGATGCCGGGACCGTCGCTGTTGGGACGGGTGCCGCGGCTGTCGACCCGCTTGCCGTCGACCAGCATCAGTGTGTATTTGGAGCTCATGCCGCGAATGCTGATGTCACTGCTGCTGCCGCCGCCGGTGATCACCACCCCCGGCACGTCCTTCAGGGCGTCGGTCACGTCACGGTAGGCGCGTTTCTCCAGTTGCTCGCGCGTCACCACCGAGATGGAGGCGGCGGTGTTCTCGATCTTCTGCTGGAAGCCGGAGGCGGTCACCACCATGACCTCCTGTTCGGCGGCATGGGCGTTGGCGGCGAGGACGGCGAGAATGAGCGTGGTCAGCTTGTTGCGGTGCATTGTTATCATGTTGGCCTGAACTCTTTTTTAGTAAGAAGATGCATTCATCCTTTGGGTGAATCGATGGGGGGTCTCGTCGCATCCCGCGTGAAACCCGGACCAGGCAGGTTCAATCGAATAGTGATCCCGGAGGTCGGCAGGCATTGTAGTGATCACGGATGACCGTGTAAATGATAATTAATCTCATTAATATTGTGCGGTTATCCTCTCGCCAGCAGAGAAGCGGATGTATGCAAGGATGGGAGCAGGGCGGGGATGGCGGGCAGGGTGAATTCGAGGCAACAAAAAACCCGCCGAAGCGGGTTTTTTCAATTCTTGCAGTGGATCCGTTCAGCCGGCAGAAGCGGGGTGACGGTATCCCTGACTTGAATTACAGGGCAACTACGTTGGCAGCAGCCGGGCCTTTCTGGCCTTGCTCTATGGTGAACTCAACGCGCTGACCTTCTTCCAGGGTTTTGAAACCGTTGGACTGGATAGCGGAGAAGTGTACGAACACGTCTTTGCTGCCGTCAACCGGGGAGATGAAGCCAAAACCTTTTTCGGAGTTGAAGAATTTTACGGTACCAGTCACTTTGGACATAATAATTACTCTCAAATTTAGTGTTTGAAATGCCATCAGATGGCAAGTTTTGATTTTTCGTCAGCAATACGTAGGGGAAGCACTAAAGAAGGAGAATTATTCGTCAAGCATCATCGAAATAACACTTGCACTAATCACTGCTTTACTAAAATGACTGCCTAACATAATCAGGACTGAACTGCCGAACTATCGCTGTCGATTAGAACACGCACGCTTTGTTAAAGCAAACTTTATCTCTCAGTTGGTACTCTGTGCCGGATGACTGGATTTTCAGGACGATTTTACCTTTTATATCAATAGCATGAATATCCATTTCAGGTGCGTTTCGGGTTGTGGTGAATCCCTTTGTGCGAAGAAAAAACGAGATAAAGGGTCATGCGAGTCGACAGATAATGTCACGTCAAGGGTCAGAACCTTCCCCTTCCATCATGAAAAAGCCAGCCCGTCGACAGGGCGTGGGCTGGCTACATTCGGTTGAAACGGCATGATCAAGGCTTCTTTCGAAAGCGATTGCTGACGGAGTCAACCCAGCTGAATGTCTCGGGCAGTACCTGATTGGCGGCCCGTTCCTTGGCCTTGTCTCTTGCGAGTTGTGCCGCCGCTTTCGCAGCTGCTGCCCGGTCTGCGACCACCTTGAGCCGGCCTTCCTCGCGTATGCGATTGCGTTCGGCATTGGTCAATGGGTGGTCCGCGTTGGCCTGTGCTTTTTGCAGCAGCAGGGTGATCCCGGCCTTTTCGGCGTCGGTGAGATCCTTCATTTCCAGCTTTTTCACGGCGTGTACCTGATGACGGGGAGGGAATACCCTACCACGTCACCTGGCTGTTTATTGTGCTGTCGATGGCATTCCCGATGATTTCCCCGGTTGGACTAGGCGTGACCGGTTGGTTCGACATGGATCAGCACGATGGCGTGGGGCAGATGGCGCTGGATCCCCTGCTCTATGCGGTCACAGATGGCGTGAGAGTGCTCGATGCTCATCTCCTTGGGCAGTGTCAGGTGGAAGTCGATATGGCGGCGACGCCCCGCCTGACGGCTGCGCAGGTCGTGGAAGCCGCCGTGCTCCGGGCAACACTCCTCGATCACTTGGGTGGTGATGGCCAGCTCCTCCTCGCTCATGCTGTGATCCAGCAGGGGCTGGAAGGCCTGGTTGAGCATGGCGATGGCTTCTCTGAGGATGAAGAGCGCGACCCCGATGGCGACGAGGGGATCCAGCAGATAGAGGTTGTAGCCCAGCGCAGAGGCGATCCAGATGCCGAGCAGGCCGGCAGCCACCCCGAGCGAGGTCAGCACATCCGCCTTCAGATGCAGGGCATCGGCGGCCAGCGCCACCGACTCTTCCTCCTTGGCGACCCGGTAGAGATAGGCGGAGACGCCGCTGTTGACCAGCGCCGACAACAGCATGACCAGCACGCCGAGTCCGACGCCTTCGATGGGAGTGGGGGTGATCAGCTTGCCGACGGCCTCGAAGATGATCCAGCCGGCGGCCAGCAGGATCAGCAGCGCTTCGATCACGCCGGAGACATTCTCTATCTTGTCGTGGCCATAGGGGTGGCGCGGGTCGGGTGGAATATCCGACTTGCGCACGGCCACCAGCGCGATCAGGGCGGCCACCAGATCCATGGCCGAGTGGATGGCTTCGGAGATGATGCTGACGGAACCGCTCAGTATGCCGGCAATTATCTTCATGACAATCAGGTTGATATTGGAGCAAACCGAGACCAAGGCGGCTCTGGTTTTTCTGGTCATGGGATATCCCTATTCTCGATGAAATAGTTTGAAAATAAGGCCTGATAATATCAGCTTGCGTTAATAATGACTTCTTGAGGTTGTAACTTTTTGTTTCCGGCGATAGTGAGAATGCTTATGCAAATTAACACTGCTCGTTTAAATAATAGTTATTTTGGTTTTTGGTTATTTATTTCAGGTGGTCACCAAATAATATTGATAATCGCTACTTTATAAGGCTTCCAGTGTTTTTACAGCCGTTCCTTCCCCGCCCAGGAGTGCCTGACGGGGGTCATCGGCCCCGGTTTGGCGCGGCGTGACGGATGAGGGTGGATTCTTGCGCAAGATTGGGGGTATGCTGGATTGAGTGCGATCTTGGGATCGTCACTGAAAGCGTACTGTAGTCTACGATTCGGATGGCATGCTGGAACCTGGGTTCCAACTGTCTGGGTAACATTTTTGGAGTTTGATGATGAGTAACAAAGAACATCACAACGGCAAAGATGCCAAGAAAAAACCGCAGATGTCACTGAAAGAGAAGCGCGAAGCCAAACGTCAGAAAGCAGAACTGAAAAATGGCAGCGCGATGAAGTAACGCTCCCCATGCTGTAGTTCCTTTGGAGCCAGTAACAAAAAGCCAGCCTGTTTCGGGCTGGCTTTTATGTTTTTGATGCTGGCTCAGGGGGTGGCGCCGTAGCTGGCAAATATCCGTTCGTAGCGGCCATCGGCCCGCATCTTGCCGAGCTGGCGATCGAACCAGCGTTGCTGCGCGGCCTGGCGAAAGGCGAAATGGTAGTGGGTGGGGGCGAACAGATCATATTGTCTGACCCGGCTTGGGGCATAGAGCTCGGCGCCATACTTGCTGGTGGCCAGTTGCGCCAGATAGTAATAGAACACCCGTTGCTCCAGGATCACCGCATCCACCCGCCCCAGCATCAGTCTGTGCACCTGTCCCTGCTGCTTGGCGACCTCCTCGTAACGGGGATTCTGATCGGCCATGCTGGCGAAGGCTCCCCCCAATACCTGGCGTGCCCGCTGAAAGGCGCTAACCCTCAACTCTTTCATATCGTCCAGCGTGGCGATATGGGTCTTGCTCAGGGTGAACACCCGGTTGTGAAAGGCGATGACGGGCTGCGACAGGAAGACGTTGTCCAGCATCCCGGGTTTGACGTTGATAATGGCATCGAGCCTGCCGGACTCCAGCATGCGAAAGGTGCGCTCCAGCGGCAGATATTCGAAGCTGGGCTCGTAGCCGCTGCCACGAAAGGCTTCCCGCAGCAGATCGAGCTCGATGCCGCGTCCCTCTTCCTCAATCACATAGGGGGGAATGGCGAAACTGACCCCCACCCGCAGTGGCTCACCGGCCAGCAAGAGGGGAGAGTGAAACAGCACGGCAAGGCTTGCCGCGAGCAGCAGGATACGAGACAAAAAACCCATGCGTTCTCTCTGACAAACGAATTGCCCTGATGATAAACCCTGGGCGGGCGACAGGGGGAGCAGGGTCGGCGACTCTGGTCGGGAGAGCCGGCTTGCGTGCCGCGCCTGCGTCAATAACGGGTAAAAAAAGGCCCTGCGTGAACAGGGCCCTCTGAACTGTGAGCTTCCCTTAGAACGGGATGTCGTCGTCGAAATCCATCGGCGGCTCGTTGTATACCGGCGGAGCGGACTGCGGCTGCTGGGCCGGACGGCTATAACCACCTTGCTGTTGCTGCATGTTCTGCTGCGGAGCCGGGCGGGACTGGTTCATCGGCTGCTGGGACTGCATGCCCTGTTGCGGCTGACCCCAGTTGCCTTGGGACTGACCGCCCATGCCCTGACCGGCGCCTTGCGGACGGCCACCCAGCATCTGCATCACGCCGCTGAAACCATCGACCAGTACTTCGGTGGTATAACGCTCCTGGCCGCTCTGATCCTGCCACTTGCGGGTCTGCAGCTTGCCTTCCACATAGACCTGGGAACCCTTCTTCAGGTACTCGCCCGCCACTTCGGCCAGCTTGCCCATGAAGACGACGCGGTGCCACTCGGTACGCTCTTTCTGCTCACCGGTCTGCTTGTCGCGCCAGGTGTCGGAGGTGGCCAGGGTGATGTTGGTCACGGCACCGCCGCTCGGCATGTAGCGCACTTCCGGGTCTTGCCCCAGGTTACCGATCAGAATGACTTTGTTGATGCCTCGACTGGCCATAATCTCTCTTCCACCCTTTGTATTCCGGCCAGGCCATATGCCCGGACCAATTCAACATTTCGTTTGTTTTCTGCGAGATACGCAAGAACGCCGCAGGCGCTTGCGACTCATGTGATGACTGAACCCGGGTTGGCTCGCCTGTCGACTGCCATGCCGTTTCCAGATTTTGCCCGCAATAGTAACAGTTTTTGGGGAGAAAGACGTCTTCTTCGTCGCCAGCTTCTCCGGACCGAGGGGTTAACTTACACGAGGCGGGCCTTGGCCAGCAAGTGAGCCGCAGAGGGGGATACCTAGCATCGAAACTCGGGCGCGAAAAGTGAATTCGATGACGCTGCGACAGCTCCTGTCTGCCCGGATGCCAGCATTCCACCCAAATGGGGGGGGGCTGCTAGTTATTTGTATTGCTTGGAAAATTGGTGAGTTTCAAAGGAGGCGCATCACCGTCTAATACTTTTTTAATGCTGCACCCCACGGGGGGCTTGGTACTCTCTGCTGCCGAAAAAAACCATGGCCGCAATGTTCAAGGACCAGCCTTTCATGAGCACCCCATATCCCATCGTACTGGTAACCGAAAACAATGTGCAGGCAACCAGCTTCCAGAGCTATCTGGCCGATCAGCTGGCACTGCCCATTGTGCTGGTGAGCACCCTGGAAGAGCTGCCGCAACCGGATGAGCTCGAGCCTCGTCCGCTGTTTCTGGTCGATCTGGACTACCTCAAGTCGGGTCAGCAGGCAGGATGGCCGCGGGAGATCTCCAGCCGCTTCGGGGAGGCCAATACGGTGCTGCTCAATGCCCCGACCAGCACCGATCGGGAGCTGCTGCTGATGTGGCCCCATACCAGCGGGCTCTTCTTCTGTCAGGATCCGCTGGATCGGCTGGTGCTCGGCATTCGCAAGGTGCTGGAGGGGGAGTACTGGATCCCGCGCCACCTGCTGTGCGATCTGGTCAACTACTACCGCAAGGGTGGGGAACATCACCTGCGCAACCAGACGCTGCTGACCGTGCGCGAGCAGGAGATCATCCGCTATCTGATGACGGGCGCCTCCAATACCGAGATCGCCGACAGCCTGTTCGTGAGCGAGCACACCATCAAGTCCCACCTCTATAACGTCTTCAAGAAATTGAACGTGAAGAACCGCTTGCAGGCGGTGAGCTGGGCCAAGGAATATCTCTGAAATCGATGGGGATGATGGATAAAACCTGTCTATTCATCCAGTAGTCTCTATGCCATACTGACTCGCTCAGGTTTCCGTATCGAGCGTGCAACAAGATGGAAAAGATCGTGGTCCGGGGTGCTCGCACCCACAACCTCAAGAACATCAATCTGACCCTGCCCCGCGACAAGCTGATCGTGGTCACCGGCCTCTCCGGTTCGGGCAAATCCTCTCTGGCGTTCGATACCCTCTATGCCGAGGGGCAGCGCCGCTACGTGGAGTCGCTCTCCGCCTATGCCCGCCAGTTCCTCTCCCTGATGGAGAAACCGGACGTCGACCATATCGAGGGGCTTTCGCCCGCCATCTCCATCGAGCAGAAGTCCACCTCCCACAACCCGCGCTCGACCGTCGGCACCATCACCGAAATCTACGACTACCTGCGTCTGCTGTTTGCCCGGGTCGGTGAGCCGCGCTGCCCGACCCATGCCATACCGCTCGCCGCCCAGACCATCAGCCAGATGGTGGATCAGGTGCTGGCCCAGCCGGAGGGGAGCAAGCTGATGCTGCTGGCCCCTGTGGTGCGCGATCGCAAGGGGGAACACACCAAGCTGCTGGAGAATCTGGCGGCCCAGGGTTACATCCGTGCCCGCATCGATGGCGAGGTGTGCGACCTGTCTGACCCTCCCGCGCTGGAGCTGCACAAGAAGCACACCATCGAGGTGGTGGTGGATCGCTTCAAGGTGCGCGATGACCTGGCCCTGCGTCTGGCCGAGTCGTTCGAGACGGCGCTGACCCTCTCCGGCGGCATAGTACTGGTGGTGCCCATGGACGGCGAGGAGGGGGTCGCTCCCATGACCTTCTCGGCCAACTTCGCCTGCCCGGAGTGCGGCTACTCCATGTCGGAGCTGGAGCCGCGCATCTTCTCCTTCAACAACCCGGCCGGAGCCTGCCCCACCTGTGACGGCCTCGGGGTGCAGCAATATTTCGATCCCGCCAAGGTGATCGGCGATCCGGCCATCAGCCTGGCCAACGGCGCCATCCGTGGCTGGGACAAGCGCAGCTTCTACTACTTCCAGATGCTCAAATCCCTCTCCGAGCACTACAAGTTCGATCTGGATACGCCCTGGGAGGATCTGCCGGTCAAGACCCAAGAGGTGATCCTGCGCGGTTCCGGTCGCACCGAGATCGAGTTTCGCTACATGAACGATCGCGGCGATGTGGTGGTGCGCAAGCACTCGTTCGAGGGGATCCTGCACAACATGGAGCGCCGCTACCGGGAGACCGAATCCAACTCGGTGCGTGAAGAGCTGGCCAAATACATCGCCAACAAATCCTGCACCAGCTGCGGTGGCAGTCGGCTGCGGGAAGAGGCGCGCCATGTCTTCGTCGACAACCGCAACCTGCCGGCCATCGCCGAGCAGTCCATCGGCGATGCGCTGGCCTTCTTCGAAGGGTTGAATCTGACCGGCCAGCGCGCCCAGATTGCCGAGAAGATCTTGAAAGAGATCGTCGAGCGGCTCGGCTTCCTGGTGAACGTGGGTCTCAACTACCTGAGCCTGTCCCGCAGTGCCGAGACCCTCTCCGGTGGTGAGGCGCAGCGGATCCGGCTGGCCAGCCAGATCGGTGCCGGTCTGGTGGGGGTCATGTACGTGCTGGACGAGCCCTCCATCGGCCTGCACCAGCGGGACAACGAGCGCCTGCTCAAGACCCTGACCCATCTGCGCGATCTCGGCAACACGGTGATCGTGGTGGAGCACGACGAGGACGCCATTCGCCTCGCCGACCATGTGCTCGATATCGGCCCGGGGGCGGGGGTGCACGGCGGGGCCATCGTCGCCCAAGGGACGCCGGAGGAGATCATTGCGAACCCCGAGTCGCTGACCGGTGACTACCTCTCCGGCCGCAAGCAGATCGCCATCCCGGCCGAGCGCACCCCGCTCACCGGCAAGTGGCTGAAATTGAAGGGGGCGAGCGGCAACAACCTGCGCAACGTCAACCTGGACCTACCCATCGGGGTGATGACCTGCGTCACCGGCGTCTCCGGCTCCGGCAAGTCGACCCTGATCAATGACACCCTGTTCCGTATCGCTCACCGCGAGCTGAACAAGGCGACCGAGTCCACTCCTGCCCCCTATCGCAGCGTCGAGGGGCTGGAGCACCTGGACAAGGTGGTGGACATCGACCAGAGCCCCATCGGCCGTACCCCGCGCTCCAACCCGGCCACCTACACCGGCCTGTTCACCCCGATCCGCGAGCTGCTCTCCGGCACCCAGGAGGCGCGCTCGCGCGGCTACCAGCCGGGCCGCTTCTCTTTCAACGTGAAAGGGGGCCGCTGCGAGGCGTGTCAGGGGGATGGGGTCATCAAGGTGGAGATGCACTTCCTGCCGGACGTCTACGTGCCGTGCGACGTCTGCAAGGGCAAGCGCTACAACCGCGAGACGCTGGAGGTGAAGTACAAGGGCAAGAACATCCACGAGATCCTCGAGATGACGGTGGAAGATGCCCGCGAGTTCTTCGATCCTGTGCCGGCAGTGGCGCGCAAGCTGCAGACCCTGATGGACGTGGGCCTCTCCTATATCCGCCTCGGTCAGTCGGCCACCACCCTGTCGGGCGGCGAGGCGCAGCGGGTCAAGCTGGCGCGCGAGCTCTCCAAGCGGGATACCGGCCAGACCCTCTACATCCTGGACGAGCCCACCACAGGGCTGCACTTCCACGACATCCAGCAGCTGCTCAAGGTACTGCACCAGCTGCGGGATCGCGGCAACACCATCGTCATCATCGAGCACAACCTGGACGTCATCAAAACCGCCGACTGGATCGTCGATCTGGGGCCTGAGGGGGGCGCCGGTGGCGGCCGCATCCTGGTAACGGGGACGCCGGAACAGATCAGTCGTTGCGAGGATTCTCATACGGCCCGCTTCCTGGCACCTCTGCTGGCCAGGTAAAGCGTTCCATAATTGTGACAAGGGGCCCTGGGCCCCTTGTTTTTATTGTGGTAATTCAGTGACCTCTCGGCGGGCCTATCCTCCATACTTGGGGCAAGACCCTTCCCGCTTCGCATTGCCATTCAAAGGATATTGGCGCCCATGGCTCAACCGTCCCGCTCCATCGACCATCTGCTGGCCTACTCCATGTTTCCGGTCTGGGCCGGAGCCATCCTGATGCTGCTCATCGTGATCGCACTGGCCCAGGTGCCGGCGACGCAGCGGGTCGAGGAGCGGCGGATGGAGGAGCACCTGCAGCGGGTGATCAGGGCGGTGCAGAACGACATCGGCGCCATGAATGCCTTTACCCGGGACTGGGGGATCTGGGATCAGAGCTACCATTTTCTGGCCCACCCCAACCAGGCCTACATCAACTCCAATCTGCTGGTCGACACCCCGATGCGGGACTTTGAACTCAACGTGCTGAGTTATATGGATTTGCAGGGCTCTGAAATCTGGACCCGCACCCTGTTGCCAGACGCGCCGGACACGGATACCACCCTGTTGCCCTCCTTTCTGGACGATCTCAAGCTGCAGCTGCTGCGCGAGTCACGGCAGGCGGGCATCAGCAACCTGAGTGGCGTCAGGCGCTCCCAGTGGGGACCGCTCATCTTTTCGCTGCAGCCGGTGACCGATACCCTCGGCAGCGTCAAACCCAACGGCTATCTGCTGGCGACTCGCTGGCTGGACAAGCGCTATCTGCAGGATCTGGGGGAACGGACCGCGCTCACGCTGACCATAGCCCAACCAAGAACGCGCGAGCATCTGGGCTCCTTCAAGCCACTTGGGCCGCATATGAGCTACCGGCTGGTCGATCTCGGGTTGCAGCAGGTCAGAGGGGAGGGGTTGCTGCTCGACAACGACGGCGAGCCTGTATTGACCCTGATCGTGGACGAGGAGCGGGACGTGTTGCTGGGGGCGATGGAGGGGGCGATCTGGACCTTCATCGGCATGCTGCTGATAAGCTTCGCCTGCATTCTGATGGCACTGGCCCGGCTGCGGGCCATCGTGCTGGGGCCGATCGGCGAGCTGGTGGGGGCGCTGCACCAGTTTACCGAAAAGCAGGACGCGAGCGTGCTGCCCATCATCGACAGCAGCCAGGAGATGGCGCTGCTCAGCCGCAAATTCCGCGAGATGGCGGCCAGGATCAGCCTGCACCACAGTGCCCTGCAGGCCCACTCCTCCCGCATGGAGGTCGCCGCCTATACGGATCCACTGACTCATGCCTTCAACCGCCGTTATCTCGATGAGTGGTTGCTGAACCGCCAGGATCCGGCGGCAGGCTGGGTGCTGGTGATCCTGGATCTGGATCACTTCAAACGGGTCAACGATCGCTTCGGCCATGACATCGGCGATCTGCTGTTATGTCAGCTGGCCGAGCTGTTGCGAGGGGCGCTGGATGAGGAGGAGCCGCTGATCCGGCTGGGTGGCGAGGAGTTCATGCTGTTGCTGGCCAGAGAGGAGCCAGGACAAGTGGCGGGACGGATCGAGCGCCTGCGCCGCAAGATCGCCGACTGCCGTTTCGGGCGGGAGGAGCTGCCGCTGCGCATGACCGTCTCACTGGGATTCTGCGATTATCCTCTGCATGCGGAGCTGGAGGATTCTTTCTGGAGTCTGAGTTTCAAGCTGGCGGACATGGCCCTGTACCGGGCGAAACAGGAGGGCCGGGATCGCTGGCGTGGATACAGCGGCGAGCTGGGGCGGGCACAGTGGAGGTTGAGCCCGGAGCAGCTGGCGGAAGGGGAGTGGCTGTTGTGCCAGGCCTCCCACGCCAACCAGCCGGTCTAATGGGTCAGGATCAGCAAGGCCATGCCGAGCACGAAACCCAGCAAAATAAACAGAAAAGAGCCAATGCCCCAGATGGCTGCCAATATGGCTACTATTTTGTCCCTTCTGGTTTGTGGTTTCATAAAGAATTACTTACAGCCCGGCTACATGGCCCGCAAAAATACTCTTGTTGGACGAGTGAAACAACCGTTTTCAGTCGTTTTTATCCGCAATAAGATATATGGAAATTATTTCTTATTGTGGTTGGTAAGGCGGCAAATCTATCCAGTTAATTGTTTTTATTTGATATTTTTGGTGTTTCTCTCGATGCTCAGCATGGTTGGAAGCTGCTGTACACATCTATCTATTTCTTGGTAACGTTTGAGCTAAATCAATAACTCAGCATTCACATCCCTTTATAGTTTTCGGGCTTGCAACATATAAAACGAAAACTAAAAGGAATACGTGATGAAAAAGATCCTTCCTCTGATGATCGCAGCAGCGCTTGCGTCCCCCGTCGCCATGGCTCACCAGGCTGGCGATTTTCTGGTGCGTGGCGGCTTGGCTTTCGTTTCTCCGCAAAGTAGCGGTAACGATTTTGAGATCAATGACAATGCCCAACTTGGGTTAACGCTGACCTATATGGCAACCGATAACTTTGGGGTTGAGCTACTGGCAGCAACACCGTTTTCTCATTCAGTGAAAATGGGAGATACGGAAGTCGCCAAAGTCAAGCACCTGCCGCCGACCCTGATGGCGCAGTACTACTTTGGTGATGTCCAGAGTAAGGTGCGCCCGTATGTTGGTATCGGTGTGAACTACACCACCTTCTTTGATGAGCAAGGTCGCGGCCCTCTGAGCAACGCTGATGTGAGCTTGGATAATTCCTGGGGCATGGCCGGTCAGGTCGGTCTGGACATGGCGATCAATGACCGCTGGTTCGTCAACGGTTCTGCCTGGATCATGGATATCGATACTGATGTGCATGTAAACGGTGGTGATGGCATCAAGACCAAGATTGACCCCATGGTATTTATGGTTGGTGTCGGCTATCGCTTCTGATAGGACACAGGGTTGGCCTCCCCACGGGCCATTACAGCTAGCATGTCTCTTTGGCCCGGCACAGTCCGGGCCCTTTTACGTTCAGGCCACTCCCCGCCAACTGTGATCCAACCCCATATAGATCAATAAAATACCCTCTGTCTCCCCTCTATAATTCGCCCCTTGTGCCGATAGTGTCTATGTTCACGTTACCTTTCCCCCACGAGTGAGGATGTCTCCATGGGTTTATCTATTGTGCAGCGGATCATCGCCGGATTTGTGTTGATGCTGCTGCTGTTGATCCTGCTGGGTGTGATCAGCACCCTGAAGATCAGGGGCATCAACGACGGTTTGTCGCAGGTTTCCGACCGGGCAACCCCCCTGGTGATTGCGGTGGCCGGTCTGAAGGGTGCCCTGCAGGACAGCAACCGCTGGGTGCTGGTCTACCGGACCAATGAGGATGGCAGTCAGTTGCCGCAGCTGGCCAGCCAGTTCAAGGAGCAGCAGGCGCGTTTCAGCCAGCTGAGCCAGGAGATGGACAAGTTCAGCGGGGTGACCGAGGCCGGTTCCCGCTTCCAGCAGGTCGATACGGCGACCAAGCAGTTCTACGGCCTGGCCGAACAGGTGCTCTCCCAGCACAGCCAATGGGTCAATGCCCAGGATCAGCGCCACAAGCTGGAGATTGCCTTCATCCGGCTGGAAGACACTTACCAGTGGGCTGCCGATCTGCTGCTGCAGCAGACCGCCAGCAAGCGCTCCATGCGCAACAAGGCGGAGCTCATCACCTCGGGCATCGCGCGCGACTTGAAGAACATTCGCCGGGCCGATGCCAAGACCGACCTCAACGAACTGGAGAAGGTGCTGAGCAAGGACATCGAGATGGCGCGCAAGCGGCTCGATCGGGTGCTGGTGCCGGATGATGTGAAGCAGCGCTTCGTCTCCAACCTCGACCGGATGCAGGAGCTGGCGCTCGGCCCGCAGGGGCTGCTCGCCACCATGCGCAATGCCCAGCAGCTTGCTGCCTCGCTGCAGACTCTCAATCAGCAGCTCGATGCCAGCCTGATCAACAGCCTGGGGCTGCTCGACGAGATGGGACAGTCGGCCGGCTCCATCGCCAGCCAGAGCCGCACCACGGCGGATGATGCGGTCAGCAGTGCCAGCTTCTGGATCCTGATCGTGGCCGCCATCTCGGCTGCCGCCGCCCTCATCATCGGCTATACCACGGCGCGCAGCATTCAGCGCCCGCTGCAGATGATCAACAAGGAGCTGGATTACATGGCGGCCGGGGACATGACCCGCCGCATCAATTACCGCAGCAGCTGCGAATTCGGCGCCCTGGCCCGTTCCATCGACGTGCTGGCCGGCAAAACCGGCGAGCTGCTCTCCCAGATCAATGCCGGCTCCCGTCATTTGGTGGAGGAGGCGAGCCGCGCCGCCGAGATAAGCGAAAGGGCAGTATCCCGGGTGCAGGATCAGAAGAGCCAGACCGATCAGGTGGCTGCCGCCATCACCGAGCTGGAGGTGAGCGCCACCGAGGTGGCTCGTTCCACCGACGGCACCAAGCGGGAAGTGGATCTGGCGGATGACGAAGCCAGAACCGGCCGCCAGAAGGTGGCAACCACACGTCGCATCACGGAACAACTGGCCGGTGCCATGGAGGAGGCTGTCGGCATCACCTACAAGCTGGGCGAGTTCAGCGACAACATCGGCAGCATTCTCGACGTGATCCGCAGCATCGCCGAACAGACCAACCTGCTGGCGCTGAATGCGGCCATCGAGGCGGCGCGGGCCGGTGATGCCGGCCGCGGCTTCGCGGTGGTGGCCGACGAGGTGCGGGCGCTGGCCAACCGGACCCAGACGTCGACCGAAGAGATCCAGGCGATGATCGAAAACCTGCAGAGCTCGAGCAAGCTGGTGGTGGAGGTGATGGGACGCAGCCAGGAGCAGACCCACAGCTGTGTCGAACAGACCCGTGAGATGGATGCTGCCCTGCAGTCCATCGCCGACCGGATGAGCGCCATCAAGGCGATGGCGGATCAGGTGGCGCACGCGGCTCAGGAGCAGATCTCGGTCAGCCAGGGGGTGGCACGCCATATCTCCGGCATCGCCGAGGTGGCCTACGAGACCGAGCGGGAGGCACGGGAGTCGGCCAGCAGCAGCGAGGTGCTGGCGGATCTGGTGGCCAAGCAGCAGCAATTGATCGCACATTTCAAGGTTTAGGAGGGCTTATGTCTAACAAGTGGATCGGGGCCCTGAGTCTCCTGTTGTGTGGTCAGTTGATGGCCAGCGAGCTGGTGATCGAGAGCTGGCGGATAGATGACAAGGCCTTGTGGGAGCAGAAGATCATCCCTGCCTTCGAGGCCTCCCACCCGGGCATCCAGGTGAAGTTCAACGGGGTGCAGAACGTCGACTATATGCCGACCCTGTGGGCCAGCCTGAAGGAGGGCAAGGCGGGGGATCTCATCACCTGCCGGCCGTTCGACGACTCCCTGGCCCTGTTCAAGGCGGGCCATCTGGCGGAACTGACCGAGATGTCGGGGATGGAGAACTTCCCGAGTTTTGCCCAGTCTCCCTGGCAGACCGACTCCGGCGCCCAGACCTTCTGCGTGCCCATGGCCTCGGTGATTCACGGCTTCTTCTACAACAAGAAGATTTTCAGCGAGCTGGGGCTGAGCGTGCCGCAGACCCGGGATGCCTTCTTCGCGGCGCTGGACAAGGTGAAGGCCGATGGCCGCTATGTGCCGCTGGCCATGAGTGGCTCGGAAAGCTGGGTATCCTCCGAGCTTGGCTTCCAGAACATAGGCCCCAACTACTGGAAGGGGGAGGATGGCAGGCTGGCCTTGATCGGTGGGCAGGAGCGCTTTGACAACCCGCCCTACATCAAGGTGTTCGAGGAGCTGGCGCGCTGGCGTCCCTACCTCGGCGAAGGTGGCGAGAGCCGCGACTATGCCGCGACCAACGAGCTGTTCACCTCGGGCAAGGCCGCCTTCTACGTGGCGGGTTCCTGGGAGATCGCCCCCTTCACCGGCAAGGTGGACTTTGGCGTGATGCGCCCGCCCGTGGCGAAGCAGGGCGATGGCTGCTTCTTTACCGATCACACCGACATCGGGATGGGCATGAACCCGGCCAGCAAGAACAAGGAGGCGGCCATGGCCTTCCTGCAGTGGCTGACCACGCCCCAGTTCGCCGAGCTCTATACCAACTCGCTGCCCGGCTTCTTCTCCCTCTCCAACCACTTCTTCGAGGTCACCAACCCGGCGGCGAAGGAGATGATGGAGTGGCGGGATCAGTGCGACTCCACCATCCGGGTGGCCACCCAGATCCTCTCCCGCGGTACGCCCAAGCTGGGGGACGAGCTGGCCGAAGTGAGTCAGGCCGTGCTGCTCGGCAAGATGGAACCCAAGGCGGCAGCCGATCGGCTGGAGCAGGGACTGAAGGGCTGGTATCCGCCCCATCAGGGCAACAAGGTGAAGGGGGCAGATTGCCAGTGTGACGCTCCTGCCGCCGTGCCTGCGGTGTCGGCCGCAGCGGCGACCACCGAGCCTGCTGCTGCACCTGCCGCGACGCCGGCGGTGACAGATACACCAGTCGCCCCGGCGCCGTCAGCAACGCCTGCCACAGCGGCATCTGCGGCGGCAGCCCCGCTACCGGCGCCGTCGGCCGAGGTGGAGCAGGCGCTCTCCAACGAGCTGGAAACGCCGCAGCAATAGCTGCCGGCAGATACACAACGGGAGGCTGTCGCCTCCCGTTTTCTTTGCTGTCCGTGCTCTGATTCATTGCTCCGTATGGGGCCAGCGGCAGAGACTGCCGATGCGGGCCACCGGGGCAAAGCCGAGCGAGCGATAGACCCGCTGGGCGTGATAGTGCTCGTCGGCCACTATGATGAGCCGGTCGACCCGCGTCAGCCCGTGCCGGGCAACCTGGCTCAGCAGCTGGCGGCACAATCCCTGATTGCGCCATGCCTGCCGGGTGCGTACCAGCTGGAAGCGACCCAGGGTGTCGGTGAAAAAGAGACCGCAACTGGCGACCAGCTGCTCCTGCTGCCAGATCCCCCACCACTGACCCAGCCCGTCCCCGATCATCGCCTCATACAACTGGCGGCGTGATTGCAGATAGGGCAGGTAGCTCTGCTCCGAATGGCCGGGATCCCGCTCCTCCAGTTCAAAGGCCAGCCACTCGTCCCAGTCGGTCGGAGTAAAGGGACGCGCAGCCACCGTCGCGGCTGGCGGTTGCCAGTCGGTGGCCTCCAGTGCCAGCACCACGCACTCCATGTATTGGTATCCCGCCGCCACGAAGCCGGCGACCCGGCTGTTCTGTCCGGCCGCGAGAGGCCACTGGAAGGTGCGGTGTCTGACCCGGGGATCCTGCCCGATCAGCTTGTCGAAACTGGCCTCGAGCCAGCCCTTGTCGTGATCGCTGGGGGGGAAGGGGAGCAGCAGATAGTTGCCAAAGTAGTAATCGGGAGCATCGGGAGTGCGCACGGCCCAGAACTGCTCATGGTCGACCACGTTGCCCTGATAGCGATCGAACAGCAAGTCGGTGGCAAAGCCGGGGTGGGTGTCCATGATGATGCTCCTGCGAATGGTTCAATTGGTTATCGGCAGGAAGGGAAAGAGGTTGAAAAGGGGCCGGAGAAACCTCCGGCCAAACAATCACACGCAGATTCAGAACGTCCAGGACGATCTGCGTTCATCATAACGCGACTCGCCGGATTTTGGGATGGGGTGCCAATCGTTACTTTGGCTTTATTGCCAAATAAAAATCGGCGGCCTTCATCTCGCTGTAAAACAGTGTTGACTTTGTGTCATTTTCTCATAAAGATAGAAAGACGTTTAGACGTCCAAACATCCGTTTTGACGTAGAGAAATGGATTGCAGGGCAGGGAGAGAGCAGATGGGATTTCACAGCGCACGTCAGGTTGAGGCACTCAACCAGAGTCTGGCAGATTTGAGTGGCGACATTTCGGTCAGTTTCGAGTTTTTTCCGCCCAACAGCGAAGGGATGGAAAATACCCTGTGGCAATCCATCGAGCGATTGAAGGTGCTGGAGCCCAAGTTCGTGTCGGTGACCTATGGTGCCAACTCGGGCACCCGGGATCGCACGCACAAGGTGATCAAGGACATCAAGGAGCGGACCGGTCTGATCGCCGCCCCTCACCTGACCTGTATCGACGCCAGCCGCGACGAGCTGCGCACCATTGCCCGCGACTACTGGAACAGCGGCATCCGCCATATCGTGGCGCTGCGCGGCGACCTGCCCCAGGGGCTGGAGAAGCCGGAGATGTATGCCACCGACCTGGTAGCCCTGCTCAAGGCCGAAGCGGACTTCGATATCTCGGTGGCCGCCTACCCGGAAGGTCACCCGGAAGCGCGCAGTGCGCAGTCGGATCTGCTCAACCTGAAGCGCAAGATCGATGCCGGTGCCAACCGCGCCATTACCCAGTTCTTCTTTGACGTCGAGACCTACCTGCGTTTTCGGGATCGCTGCGCCGCCATCGGCATCGATGCGGAAATCGTGCCGGGGATCCTGCCGGTCTCCAACTACCAGACCTTGGCCAAGTTTGCCGGTTTCACCAACGTGAAGATCCCGCGCTGGATGCATCAGCGTTTCGAGGGGCTGGATGACGATCAGATGACCCGCAACATGGTGGGGGCCAGCATCGCCATCGATCAGGTACGGGTGCTGAGTCAGGAGGGGGTGAAGGATTTCCACTTCTATACCCTGAACCGCTCCGAGCTGACCTACGCCATCTGCCATACCCTGGGGGTGAGGCCGAAAGGCCAGCCGTAACGGATCGTGGGTACAAAAAAGCCAATGAGCTGCTCATTGGCTTGTTTGCTATGGCGACCGATCAGGGTCTGGTGGGGGCGATCTCTTTGGGTTCGAGATCGATCACCGCATTGCCGGCGGCGCCGGGGTATTGGTGATAGCTCTGGTCCTGCTCCAGGGTGTAGAAGGTATCCAGATAGTCATCGTTGTTGGTCATCCAGGAGTCGGGCAGCGCCTTGACGATGCGGCCACCGAGATCGAGGAAGGGCAGTGCCTCGGGCACGCCGCCAGCGGTGAAGGCCAGCTTGAGGGCATCGATGAACAGGCCGCTCAGCTCCTTGTAGTTGACGTTGTCGTCCTGCTCCATCATGACGATGTCGACGGCACCCCAGCGATAGCGATCCCAGTAAACCAGGATCTGGTTGGGGGTGTAGTCGGTGTTGTCATAGTCGAGATAGGGCATGTCGACGATGTCGACCACGGGCTCATCCCGGCTGGGATTGACCCCTGCGACCACCGCATACACTTCGGCCGCACCCAGCAGCCAGGGCTCCTGATCATCCTTCAACCGAATTTTCTTCAGGATGCTGGTCTTGAGCGGCGCCGTGCTGGCAGCCGCACGGGGAGCCACCTGCATGTCGGCGGCAGCCAGCGCTTTGCGGATCACCTTGAGGCCGGCGTTCTTGGCCTTGACGGGATCGGCCTCCACGACCAGGACCGGACGGGCCGGTGCCTTGTCCACATCCAGATAGACGGGGTTGCCGGCGCTGTCGAAGGCTTCGATGGCGCTCCAGCTCTTCTCATCTCCGCTCGGTACATAGGCGACCAGCGGCTCGACACCCTGCTGCAGCGCGGCGGCCTGCTCCGGGTTGGCCAGTCGCAGTTGCATCAGCTCCTTGACCTCACCGTCCAGCCCTTGCCGGCTGATGGCCGCCTGGTTGGCATCCCGCGCCTGACGTTTCAGGCGCGGACTGGCCTTTTGCAACAGGTTGGGCAGCGGGCTCTGGTACTCCTGATTGCTCAGCAGCGGCAGCAGGTTCTTCTGCTGCAGCGCGAGCTGGCGGGCCAGCTCCCGATCGGTGTCGGCGGCCTGGGCGGTGGTGGCGCCCAGCAGTGCCAGTAACAAAATGACAGCCTGATTCCTCATTATTATTCTCCAGTTTATGAGTCTGACATGAGGCACGCATCGGGGAAGAAGAAGTGCCTCGCCACCACTTAATGGCAATTAGTTTCAGCTGTGAACCAAATTCTCTGAATTATGTGCGGTGTCTCACGGGGGGCTCCCCAGATGGTCAGGTCAGTTTCTCCGCTGGTTGACTTGATGCAGGATGATGCCGACGAGCAATCCCCAGCAGGCGGCGCCGATGCCGAGCAGGCTGATGCCGGAGGCGGTGATGATGAAGGTCAGCAGGGCGGCCTCACGGGCATCATCGTGTTGCAACGCGGTGTGCAGGCTGCTGCCTATGGTGCCGAGCAGCGCTAGCCCGGCGACACAGGTCACCAGCGTGGCCGGGAAGGCCGTGAAAAGGGCCGCCACCGTGGCCCCGAAACAGCCGGTCAGCAGATAGAAGCCGCCGGCCCATACCGCAGCGGGCCAGCGCCGGTTGGCGTCCGGATCCACCTCTTTCCCCATGCAGATGGCCGCCGTGATGGCCGCCAGGTTGAAGGCGTAGCCACCGAAGGGGGCCAGCAGCAGGCCGGTCAGGCCGGTCCAGGTGATGAGAGAGGAGGTGGCGGGTTGATAGCCGTGGGCCCGCAAAATGGTAATGCCGGGCATGTTCTGGGAGGTCATGGTGACGATGAACAGCGGCAGGGCAATGCCGAACAGGGCATCAAAAGAGCATTCTGGCCAGACCATGGCCGGGCCGGCCAGTTGCCAGTGAATGGCGTCAAGCTGCAGCTCCCCTCGCAACAGACAGATGAGGATCCCGACTGCCAGCACCAGCACCATGGTATAGCGGGGACAGAGATGGCGACCGAGCAGGAATGCCAGCAACAGACTGCCGAGCAGCAAGGGATCGGCTGGCGCAACCTTGAACAGATCCAGTCCGAACTTGAGCAGCACTCCGGCCAGCATGGCCGCCGCCAGCTGGGCCGGGATATGGCGCATCAGCCGATCGAACCAGCCGCTGATGCCGCACAGGGTGATCAGTAGAGAAGAAATAACGAAGGCGCCGATGGCCTCGGCCAGGGTGAAGTTGCCGAGACTGGTGATGAGCAGGGCGGCACCCGGGGTCGACCAGGCGGTCAAGACAGGGATGCGGTAATAGAGGGAGAGGCCGATGCAGCTGATACCCATGCCGATGCCCAGCGTCCATAGCCAGGAGGAGAGCTGGGCAGCATCGGCCCCTGCTGCCGTGGCTGCCTGAATGATCAGGATGACCGAGCTGGTGTAGCCAACCATCACGGCGATGAAGCCGGCGACCAGATGTGGGAGGGCAAAGGGCATGGTGACGTCCTTGTGGGGTTGTGACGGCTTGTGCGTTATTGCGTACAATATTGCTTCAGACTATATCGCTGTGCGCTATAGCGCACAAGGCGATTCAAGCAAGCGCAACAAAGAGGCAGTCATGCAAGAGATGAATCAGCATCTGGCCCAACGTCTGAAGGGCTTGCGCAGCGAACTGGGCTGGAGCCTGGACGTGGCGGCGCGGGAGACTGGTGTCAGCAAGGCCATGCTGGGCCAGATTGAGCGGGGGGAGTCGAGCCCGACGGTGGCCACTCTGTGGAAGATTGCCACCGGTTTTCGAGTCTCTTTCTCCAGCTTTATCGAGCCGGCTCCCACGGCGCAGGACGATGTGCTTTATCGCACCGCCGATGCCATTCGCCAGCAACCGGCGGGAGAAGGCATGCAGGTCGCTCCCCTCTTCCCTTATGAGGGGCGTTTTGGTTTCGAATTGTTTGAGCTGACTTTGTTGCCCGGCTATCAACGAGAGTCAGAACCCCATGAACCCGGGGTGACCGAACATGTCATCGTCATCAGCGGCCAGATGGAAGTGCTGGTGGAAGGGGAGTGGCGCTCCTTGACGCAGGGGGAGGCGGTGCGTTTCGCGGCCGACCGCCCCCATGGTTATCGAAATCAGGGGGTGGCCCCTGCCATCTTCCACAATCTGATCCACTATCCGGCCAGCAGATCTTGACCATCACGGGTCAGCCAGGACGCCCATCTGCCCGGGGGCTGGTCAGTATGGGGGCATAGACCCAGACAAACAGAGCATATGCCAGGCTCCAGGCAAGGCCGCTCAGGTTCCAGCCGTACAGGGTATAGGCAGGCCAAAGCAGCGGGATCAGCACCCGGAGCAGGGCGGCCATGATGACCAGCCCGAACGCGCACTGGATCCTGCGCCCCACCTGCAAGGCACGACCGCTGTGGCCGAGGGAGACCCGCGCTATCATCCCCAGGATCATGGTCCCCATGCAGCCGGCACTGAGCAGGTGGCTTGCCAGTGACAGGCTGATGGGCAGGCCGGCCGCCAGAGCACCAAGGGCGAGCAGACCAAGAGGAATAAACAGGTAGGCTAGGTGCAGCGACCACAAGAGGGGTTGGCCAAGGGTGGACGGCAGTCGCCAACGCAACTGGCGCCACAAGTGCAAAACGGTCGCCACTATATATAGAGGAAGCATATAGAGGCTGGTCACCCATGGGGTGGGTAGCAGCAGCCAGCTCACCAAGGTGAGCCACAGCGTGGCAAGGGAAGCCCGCTCCAGCCAGAGAATAGGGACGGCCTTTTCCATCCCGGTGGCTCTGGCGGTAAAGAAGGGAATGACTCGCCCTCCCATCACGGCGATCAGGGTCGTGAACAGCAGCACAGTGGTGATGAGCAGATGTTCCAGATCTGCCCACTGTGTCTGCCACAGCCAGCTGGCGGCGTTGAGCAGTGTCAGAACGACAAGCAGAGGTACAAAGAAGAGGTTGCGCCACTGCCTGGTTACCACTATGGGTTTGGCCAGATACCAGGCGCAAAGAGGCAACCAGAGCAGGTCTGCCGTCATCAAGAAGGTATTGTGCTCACCCAGCCAGGGCAGCAAGGCCCTCGGCAATGCCCATAGTACGACGATCAGCACCAGGGGCCAGCTTCTGACCCCGGGGTGAGCGGTCCAGTTTTGCACTGCCGTCAGCAGAAATCCCGCGACGATTGCCGCCCCGAAACCAAACAACATCTCGTGGGCATGCCACCAGATGGGGTTGCCAATCCCCGGCAAAACGAACCAGCCATTGAGTTGCCCCAGCCAGCCCAACATCGCCAATGCCGAAAACGAGGCGCCAAGCAGAAAGAAGGGCCTAAACCCGAGGCGGAACAGAGGAACGATTTTCTCCTCTTTGCGGCTATCCAGGATCTGATGCATGGCGAGACCTAAATTGAACATTTGAAAAGCCAATTATAAAGTGGCTTTTCAAATGTTCAATTTAAATCCAATGAAAGCCCGAAATGGTGGTGATGAGCGCGAAATAGAACCGCTTTGCTGCATATCTGAGCGAACGAGTTTTTTTGGTGAAAAAGCCCTTGTCATCGCGATGCGCCTCCCTATAATGCGCCCTCACCAGCACGGCGGAACACGCCAACCTGATGAGCTCGCTTCCTCGTGAAGCCAGCGCCGAAAGAAAAGCGAAAACAAGCGCTTGACTTTCGAAGTGAGGAAGGTATTATACGCCACCTCAGCGCGACAAGCGCCACGCTCTTTAACAATTTGAATCAAGCAATCTGTGTGGGCACTCACAGCATCGAGC
>NZ_JBGLQY010000022.1:0-3930 GCF_041402265.1 Aeromonas sp. S15(2024)
AAAAAAAAAAAGAGAGATGCTCTTTGCGAGGTGGGTAACTGCGCCCGTCCGTCCACATGCCATCGGTTTGGCTTGTGGGCGGCAGCAGTTATCCACGGAGGCGGGTTTGGTTTTGAGCGGAGGTACATATGGGGTTCGACAAGCACCTGATCGAGCTTGATGGTGATCGGGTATGGCTACTGGATGCTGCTGGCAAGCGGTTGTGCGACATGACGGACATGCAGCTGCTCGATTTTGGGAGCCGGATCAGCGTTGAAGGCGGCCTTCTCAACTTCGATTTGGAGGCCCAGAAGTGGCGGGAATGCCTCATTGCCTTGGGCCTTGAGCTGCATTGAAAATCATTTTCCAAATTCGATGCATCAAATCTGCAAAATGATAGCTTTTGGCTCGGCAGGGTGTATCATCAAATCACCGTTTTGATGTCTCATATTGGGGATTTGATGATGCAGGAAAAAGAGGCCAAGACCATTTTCGACATGGGGGGGTTCTCCAAGGCGATGATCGTCCCCACCCCCATGGGGGCTGGGTTCCATCTCCACCTGGTACGCTTCGGCAAGGGGGGCACCGAGGTGGTAGAGCGCCAGCGCGGCGGCTGGCGGGTTTTCTCCTCGATGGATGCCGCGGCCAACACCGCGAACGGTATCGGTTTTCGCCGCATCGAGATCGACCTGAGCAGCCGTTAGGGCCGAACCCAGCGCAGCAGGGCTGCCAGTGCAGCCATCGAGGCGGCTCCTTCCCACCATGCAGGGGCCGCCCAGCTAAACACATCGTGCAGGCCAAGCAGCCCCATGATCCAGCCGCCCGACAGGCTGGTCATGCCCTTCACGGCCAGCACCACGGCTAAGAGGCCGACTACATGCCACAGCCTCATGGCTCCATCCCTCTTGATCTCCTAGGCAACAGCTCCCGCAGCTTCTCGTCCAGCTCGTTGTTTTGTTCCGAGAGTTGTCGGTTGTAGCTCTTCAGCTTCGTGATCTCGGCATCCCGCTTCCCGATCTCGGTCTCCAACCGCTTCACGGTCTGCTCGCGCTGCCCAGCATCCCACTTCAACCCCAAAATCTCCTGCTTGGCCTCGCCTAATGCTCTCTGAGCGTTTTCGACGGACCTCCCTGCCTCTTGGGCTTTCTCAAGATTATCTGCGCTGTAGCGGCCTTTCTGGCGGCTAAACAGCGCCTGTTTTAGTTGCGCATTCTCCTCCTGCAGGGCGGCATTCTCGCGCTCCAGCCGCTTGGCCTTGGCATGTCCGGTTACCTTGTCGAGCATTGATGGTGCTGGCACCTGCCCAGCCGCCTTGCGGGGATCGTGAGGTGCGCCGCCAGCGGCACCGGGTTTGTACTCGCAGGCGATGTACGCATTGACGGCCTGCCATGCCCGTTTCCGCAAGGCTGCCACCTTGCTAGCCCCGTCTAACCACGCCTTGGCCTGTAGCTTGCCGTCTTTGATCGGTGTGACGACGATGTGGAAATGGGGGCTGCTCTCGTCGGTGTGGAGGTCGATCCCGACGATGTTGTCCTTCCCGAACTCCTTCGCCGCCCATTCCCTTACCCCCTTGGTCGCGAGGTTGATCGGGTCGGCGATGTCGAGCGGTCTACCCTCGGGGAAGTCTGGCTCTGGATCCTCTCGCCAATCAGTCTGGTTGCCGAGTTGGATCACGAACTGGATGGCCTGCACAGCATCCTTACGCTTGGCCAGGCCCTTGGCTTTGGTCAGCTGATCAGGTCGCCATGGCTTTACCTGGTGACGGCCCTGTGGGGTAAACCATGCTTCCTTCCGGAGTTGGCTTTCGGTGGCGTGAAGGCGGAGATTGTGCCCCTCTGCCCTGCCGATCGAGGAAGCCTGCATCTTGTCGATCGCTAGCGAAAATGAGAGCGCCATGTGGTCTGGCCCTTTGCTTTGAGTCTGCGGCTAGAGTAGCAGGCTCAGATGGCAAAGTGTTCTCCTAACACTTTGTGCCAAAGTTTGGAGCCCTGCGGGGCCTAAAAAACCCCTGTCGCGCTGCGCTTGCCACCTCCCGAGCCGGAGGCGGCAGACTGCGCTAGCCACCCCCGTTCAGGAGGTTTGAGCGAAAACCGTCATTACAGGTTGAAAGTGTCGTGATGTGACTATGTGCGTGTTCCAGATATGACAGGGGGTCTAATGAGAGATTTGATGCTGGCTGCGCTGCACATCATTGGTCGGAATAGTGTTAAGAACAATTTGGGTGTTGCGGCAGTGATTGTCGCGGGGGCTATTTTTATGTGGGTGGTAAAAATGTGAGATACAAAGAAGCCGCCAATGGCGGCTTCTTTAGCCCTTAAGCAAAAGCCACTTTGTGGAGGTGTGACGTATCCACAGTGGTCTTTGCCTTTGCAAGGCTATATGCGGCTTGGAGGTTGATCCAAGACTCTGGGGAACGCCCCAGAACGTAAGACAGGCGAACGGCCATGTCATAGCTGAGATCGCTCTTCTCGTTCAAGATGCGACTCAGTGTGGAGGTGGAAACCCCCAATTTTTCTGCCAGGGCCGTAACACCAATCTCCAGGGGCTCCATAAAGGCGAGCTTAATAAACTCTCCAGGATGCATCGGATTAGTGATAGTGCTCATTTGTAAACTCCAGACGAGGAACGTCATTTTTTATTGTAGACAAACGTAAATGTCTTTTGTCTGTTGCGCATTGCGTAACGCGCAAGTCGTTGACAAAAAGAATAAACCGTGTATAGTGGTCCGGTTACGTTCGGTTCCAGCGAGTCACTCGCTTGGGATCGCGGTGGCCTGTGGATTAGGTGTGATTAAGAACTCTGACAAGCTCGCAATCATACCGTCCTTCTTGTTCGTGTCAACCAAAGTACGCACTTTCGTGCATTTGGTCACGAATAAAACCTGTACTACTACACAAAATAATAATTGAGGATTCTGGTTGTGATTAAAAGCTATAAGTCTAAGAAATTGAAGGCCGCAGCAAGCGGCGATTACAGTAAGATCGACCCGAGACATCAGTCTGCTGTTAGGGTTGTTCTTGCCGCATTGGACACCGCCGTAATGGAGGGGGACTTTAGCCTTCCTGGAAAGCGGCTTCACCAATTGAAGCAGTTCGACCCTGTTCGCTGGTCACTTGATGTATCGGCAAACTTCCGGATTACTTTCGAGTGGGATGGCTGCAATGTGCACAAGGTGGATTACGAAGACACCCACTGATGGTGGGAAAGATCGTTGAGATCTTGAAGGATCCAGCGTAGATTCATCGACATAAACGAAAAAACCACCCGGCAAGGTGGTTTCTTCGACGGTACTTTGAGTTGGCGCTCTCTGTACCTGGTAACAGCTTCGGGCGGAAGCAGCTACCGTAATACCCAATCAGTTTAGCGGCCTACAGCCCCATCAATCAAGTAATCTCTCGCCCGAACCCTGTTACCGTTGGCCTCTGCCAATGGCGATTAGTCGTGTCCGCTCGAATTGGAAGCATGTAGATGTTGTCGAGCGGGTGCAGGGGTCGGGCCGAACGGGGAAACCTCACACACGGCCCAGCGTGCGACGCGCACCATAGCCTCCCAGGGTTCGCAACCTTGGGGCACCAGCACCGAGCGCAACGGGGAACCAACCACGGCCAGCTCGATAAAAACGGCGCGGCAGTCCGGCCCACAGGTGGGGACTGAAGCAGGTGCAGAGTGGCAAGGTGTGTCTCAGGAGCGCGTGAGGGGGAGCTGCCGCAAGCAGCCTCGATAGTCCTGAGCAAGGCGAACCATCCAGCCGAACTACGTCAAAAATGACGTAAAAACGCAGGAGGGCGAGCCTATCTTGAAGCGCAGCGAAGGATAGGCTCGCCTGTGCCCTTTTCGTTCAAAAAAAAAAAGAGAGATGCTCTTTGCGAGGTGGGTAACTGCGCCCGTCCGTCCACATGCCATCGGTTTGGCTTGTGGGCGGCAGCAGTTATCCACGGAGGCGGGTTTGGT
>NZ_JBGLQY010000023.1:0-3247 GCF_041402265.1 Aeromonas sp. S15(2024)
GGTGCCTGGCAGTGTCCTACTCTCGCATGGCGAATGCCACACTACCATCGGCGCTACAGCGTTTCACTTCTGAGTTCGGCATGGGGTCAGGTGGTTCCACTGCGCTATTGCCGCCAGGCAAAAATCTTCAATCTGAAAAAGCTGATTTAATTCTTCGTTCTCGGTATCTGCTACAAGTCTTCGAACACTTCTTGGGTGTTGTATGGTTAAGCCTCACGGGTAATTAGTATGGGTTAGCTCAACACGTCGCCGCGCTTACACACCCCACCTATCAACGTTGTGGTCTCCAACGGCCCTTTAGGACCCTCAAGGGGTCAGGGATGACTCATCTCAGGGCTCGCTTCCCGCTTAGATGCTTTCAGCGGTTATCGATTCCGAACTTAGCTACCGGGCAGTGCCACTGGCGTGACAACCCGAACACCAGAGGTTCGTTCACTCCGGTCCTCTCGTACTAGGAGCAACTCCCTTCAATCATCCAACGCCCACGGCAGATAGGGACCGAACTGTCTCACGACGTTCTGAACCCAGCTCGCGTACCACTTTAAATGGCGAACAGCCATACCCTTGGGACCGACTTCAGCCCCAGGATGTGATGAGCCGACATCGAGGTGCCAAACACCGCCGTCGATATGAACTCTTGGGCGGTATCAGCCTGTTATCCCCGGAGTACCTTTTATCCGTTGAGCGATGGCCCTTCCATTCAGAACCACCGGATCACTATGACCTACTTTCGTACCTGCTCGACCTGTCCGTCTCGCAGTTAAGCTGGCTTATGCCATTGCACTAACCTCCTGATGTCCGACCAGGATTAGCCAACCTTCGTGCTCCTCCGTTACTCTTTGGGAGGAGACCGCCCCAGTCAAACTACCCACCAGGCACTGTCCGCGAGCCCGATTCAGGGCCCTGCGTTAGAACATCAAACATACAAGGGTGGTATTTCAAGGACGGCTCCAGCGCAACTGGCGTCACGCCTTCAAAGCCTCCCACCTATCCTACACATGTAGGTTCAATGTTCAGTGCCAAGCTGTAGTAAAGGTTCACGGGGTCTTTCCGTCTAGCCGCGGGTACACCGCATCTTCACGGCGAATTCGATTTCACTGAGTCTCGGGTGGAGACAGCATGGCCATGGTTACACCATTCGTGCAGGTCGGAACTTACCCGACAAGGAATTTCGCTACCTTAGGACCGTTATAGTTACGGCCGCCGTTTACCGGGGCTTCGATCAAGAGCTTCGCTTGCGCTAACCCCATCAATTAACCTTCCGGCACCGGGCAGGTGTCACACCCTATACGTCCACTTTCGTGTTTGCAGAGTGCTGTGTTTTTGATAAACAGTCCCAGCCATCTGGTCACTGCGACTCCCGTCAGCTCCATCCGCAAGGGACTTCACCAACAAGAGCGTACCTTCTCCCGAAGTTACGGTACTATTTTGCCTAGTTCCTTCACCCGAGTTCTCTCAAGCGCCTTGGTATTCTCTACCCGACCACCTGTGTCGGTTTGGGGTACGATGACTTGTAATCTGAAGCTTAGAGGCTTTTCCTGGAAGCAGGGCATCAATGGCTTCCGCACCGTAGTGCGTTCGTCTCGTGTCTCAGTGTTGTGTCTCCGGATTTGCCTAGAAACACCACCTACGCACTTTCACCAGGACAACCGTCGCCTGGCCCACCTAGCCTTCTCCGTCCCCCCATCGCAATTACAAGTCGTGCAGGAATATTAACCTGCTTCCCATCGATTACGCCTTTCGGCCTCACCTTAGGGGTCGACTCACCCTGCCCCGATTAACGTTGGACAGGAACCCTTGGTCTTCCGGCGAGGAGGCTTTTCACCCCCTTTATCGTTACTTACGTCAGCATTCGCACTTCTGATATCTCCAGCATGCCTCTCGACACACCTTCGCAGACTTACAGAACGCTCCCCTACCACTCACGCTTAGCGTGAATCCGCGGCTTCGGTGCCTGGTTTGAGCCCCGTTACATCTTCCGCGCAGGCCGACTCGACTAGTGAGCTATTACGCTTTCTTTAAATGATGGCTGCTTCTAAGCCAACATCCTAGCTGTCTGAGCCTTCCCACATCGTTTCCCACTTAACCAGAACTTTGGGACCTTAGCCGGCGGTCTGGGTTGTTTCCCTCTTCACGACGGACGTTAGCACCCGCCGTGTGTCTCCCGGATAGTACTTACTGGTATTCGGAGTTTGCATGGGGTTGGTAAGTCGGGATGACCCCCTAGCCCAAACAGTGCTCTACCCCCAGTAGTATTCGTCCGAGGCGCTACCTAAATAGCTTTCGGGGAGAACCAGCTATCTCCGAGTTTGATTGGCCTTTCACCCCCAGCCACAGGTCATCCCCTAACTTTGCAACGTTAGTGGGTTCGGTCCTCCAGTTGATGTTACTCAACCTTCAACCTGCCCATGGCTAGATCACCCGGTTTCGGGTCTACACCTTGCAACTAGACGCCCAGTTAAGACTCGGTTTCCCTACGGCTCCCCTATACGGTTAACCTCGCTACAAAATGTAAGTCGCTGACCCATTATACAAAAGGTACGCAGTCACCCCGAAGGGCTCCCACTGCTTGTACGTACACGGTTTCAGGTTCTATTTCACTCCCCTCACAGGGGTTCTTTTCGCCTTTCCCTCACGGTACTGGTTCACTATCGGTCAGTCAGGAGTATTTAGCCTTGGAGGATGGTCCCCCCATATTCAGACAGGATGTCACGTGTCCCGCCCTACTCGATTTCACATCAAGGTTGTTTTCGTGTACGGGGCTATCACCCTGTATCGCCGGCCTTTCCAGGACCGTTCCACTAACTTCCAAGATGCTTAAGGGCTAATCCCCGTTCGCTCGCCGCTACTGAGGGAATCTCGGTTGATTTCTTTTCCTCGGGGTACTTAGATGTTTCAGTTCTCCCGGTTCGCCTCGCTACGCTATGTATTCACGTAACGATACCCAGCTTATGCTGAGTGGGTTTCCCCATTCGGAAATCCGTGAGTCGTAATGTCTCTTACCGACTGCTCACGGCTTATCGCAGGTTAGTACGTCCTTCATCGCCTCTGACTGCCAAGGCATCCACCATGTACGCTTAGTCACTTAACCATACAACCCCAAGAAGTGTCGGTGAAACCGGCACAGCTTGTTGTCGTACAACAAGGACCAAATAAAATTTGGTTTTCGCCAAGAAGTTTCCAAAGCACTTGTAACAAATGTTTGAGAACTACTTTTTAAATCAGCTTTCCAGATTGTTAAAGAGCA
>NZ_JBGLQY010000025.1:0-1394 GCF_041402265.1 Aeromonas sp. S15(2024)
GCCCAGCCCGACATCGACTTTGGCGCCGTGCTGGACCAGCCGTGCGAGCTGTTGGTGTGGTACAACGGCGAGCTGCAGCGCCGGGTCTGCGGGGTGGTGAGCGACTTTGCGCAAGGGGATAGCGGCTTTCGCCGCACCCGCTATCAGCTGCTGGTGCAGCCGGCGCTGTGGCGTCTGTCGCTTCGCCAGAACTCCCGCATCTTTCAGGCACAGAAGCCCGATGAAATCCTCAGCATTCTTTTGCAAGAACACGGCATCACCGACTATGCGTTTGCGCTGAAAAACGAGCACGCCAAGCGGGAGTACTGCGTCCAGTACCGGGAAACCGACCTCGACTTCGTGAACCGCCTCGCCGCCGAAGAGGGGATGTTCTATTTCCACGAGTTTGAAGCGGGCAAGCACCGCATCGTGTTTGCCGACGACGCGGCCGCTCTGACCGCCGGCCCCGAGCTCTTCTTCAACCTCGGTAACCGCTTGCTGGAACAAGGGCCCTATGTGCGCCAGTTCCACTACCGCGAGGCGGTACGCCCCTCGGATGTGGAGCTCAAGGACTACAGCTTCAAGACCCCGGCCTACGGTCTCTCCCACAAGAAGGTGGGCGCAGAGCTTGCACATCAACGGGACACCTACCAGCACTTCGACTACCCGGGCCGCTACAAAGCAGACCCGAGCGGCAAGGCGTTTGCCCAGCATCGGCTGGATGCCCTGCGCAACGATGCGGTGGCGGGCCAGGCTAAGTCCAACTGCGCGGCCTTGCAGCCGGGGCAGAGCTTCTCACTCACCGAACACCCCAATGGCAGCCTCAACACCGACTGGCAAATCGTGCGTATCCAGCACACCGGCTTGCAGCCACAGGCACTGGAAGAGGAAGGGGGCAGCGGCCCCACCGTCTATCACAACGAGTTCGGGGTGGTGAAAGCGAGTACCACCTGGCGGGCACGCATCGGCAGCCCCGAAGCCCCTCACAAGCCGATGGTGGATGGCCCGCAAATCGCCATGGTGGTGGGCCCCGAAGGGGAGGAGATTTACTGCGACGAACACGGCCGGGTGAAGCTGCAGTTCCCGTGGGACAGATATGGCAGCTCCAACGACCAAAGCTCCTGCTGGGTGCGGGTGAGCCAGGGCTGGGCCGGTGGCCAATATGGCATGATGGCCATCCCGCGCATCGGCCACGAGGTTATCGTGAGTTTCTTGGAAGGGGACCCGGACCAGCCCATCGTGACTGGTCGCACTTATCACGCCACCAATCGTCCGCCCTACGAGCTGCCAGCCAACAAGACCCGCACCGTGCTGCGCACCGAGACCCACCAGGGTGAGGGCTTCAATGAGCTGCGCTTTGAAGACCAGGCTGGCAAGGAAGAGATCTACATCCACGGTCAGAAAGACCTGAACGT
>NZ_JBGLQY010000026.1:0-946 GCF_041402265.1 Aeromonas sp. S15(2024)
CACCAATGCGGCCGGTAACAGTGCCACCGCGACCGACAGCGAAGGGTACGGGGTGGACACCAGTGGGCCGGCTGACTTGGCCATCCGTCTGGACGCCAATATCACCGACGATGACGTGATAAATGCCAGCGAGGCCCAGCAGGATATACCGGTGAGCGGCACCGTGAGCGGCGAGTTCAAGGCTGGCGACATTGTCACCTTGACTGTCAACGGTAAAACCTTCACCGGTTCGGTAGCGGGCGATGGTCGCTTCACTATCCTGGTGGCGGGCAGCGAGCTGGCGGCGGACAGCGACCGCACCATAGAGGCCAGCGTGACCAGCACCAATGCGGCCGGTAACAGTGCCACCGCGACCGACAGCGAAGGTTATGGGGTGGACACCACCGCGACCGGTGCGCCGAGCGTGGTCATTACCGAAGATGCCGATAACGACGGCGTGATCAGCCGCACCGAGATCAGCGGTCAGGTCAACGTCGAGGTGACCCTGCCGGCCGAGGCCAAGGCGGGGGATACCCTCAAGGTGAGCGGCCAGGCCGATCGCCTGCTGAGCGAGGCCGATATCACGGCCGGCAAGGTGGGCTACGAGTTTGACCGTCCGGTGGACGGCGCCACCCTGACCGTGACCGCCACGATCATCGACGCGGCGGGTAACGAGTCCCAGCCGGGCAGCGACAGCGCGGTGATGGGCGACACCACTGCGACCGGCGCGCCGAGCGTGGTCATCACCGAAGATGCCGATAACGACGGCGTCATCAGCCGCAGCGAACTGAGCGGTCAGGTCAACGTCGAGGTGAGCCTGCCGGCCGAGGCCAAGGCGGGGGACACCCTCAAGGTGAGCGGCCAGGCCGATCGCCTGCTGAGCGAGGCCGATATCACGGCCGGCAAGGTGGGCTACGAGTTTGACCGTCCGGTGGACGGCGCCACCCTGGCCGTGACCGCCACGATC
>NZ_JBGLQY010000027.1:0-910 GCF_041402265.1 Aeromonas sp. S15(2024)
ATGGGTCGCCACGCCATGGAATCGCTCCATCCACCCCTTCAACCGCCGGTGATATCCGTTCACATGCTGGATGTGGTATGCCCCAATGACTCGCTCACCTCGACGGTTGTGCACCACCTGATGTGTTATGCCCCGCGCTTGGCTGAAACTGGCATACACCCCTGCACCATCACTGCAGAGCACTGCATCGGGCGCGATGAGTGGCTGCAACACCGCTTTCACCGTCTGCGCATCCAGCCTTTCCAGTTGAAAGTCGGCTTGATGGCCCGCCCTGTCCTGTACCACCATCACCGGGATGTAATCCCGCCCGGTCCCCCGGGTGCGCCCTTTCCCGCCACGATGTCTTGCCGGGCGAGGCAACCCTCGCTGCCCCTTGAACGATTCGAGGAAGAAGGTTTCATCCACTTCCACGATGCCTTCTTCCCGTGTTGCCTGGTGGTTTGCCATCGCCTTCAGGAAGCGGTGACGCCACAAGAAGGCGGTGTTCTTGCAAACACCGCATCGGACGGCGGCCTGGCGGACAGTGAGCCCCTCAATGAGGGCCTGGGCGTAGTCCTCCCAATGCTCAGCCTTACGTAATCTGGCCAAAGGCGTCTTGGTGAGGAGGGAGCTGGTTCGCCGACACTGCTTGCAACGGTAACGACGCAGCCCACGGCTCCAGCCCCAGGGGGCTAGCTGGGTGGCATCCGCCTGACAGTGGGGACAGCCGCAGCATGTGGGTAACTGGGCATGGAGGGACGTAATCGGGTGTGGAGCGGCGAGCTCATGCTGAGCGACACGGCGCTGACGCAGAGTAAGTAATGGAAAGAGGGACAACAGGTGTTGGAAGGCTGGGGTATCCATGATGGAGGTCCTCATGGTGATGACCTACTTCCAGATTAGCCTTCCAACACATAATTGGGACAGCGCC
>NZ_JBGLQY010000028.1:0-536 GCF_041402265.1 Aeromonas sp. S15(2024)
GACTGGGGTGAAGTCGTAACAAGGTAACCCTAGGGGAACCTGGGGTTGGATCACCTCCTTACCTTAAGATGACGAAGTTGTTGAGTGTTCACACAGATTGCCTTGATTCAAAGTAGTTAGAGCAAAGACCTGATGCGAAAGCGTCAGTGCTTATTCAACTTCGGTTGAATGAGAGAAGCCCTGTCATTGGGTTTTGGGATGTGAATAATGGCGCTCGGCCTCGCAGGCTCGGCACTCGCCATTACCCAAAATCTGCACTGCTAGCGCAGCGCAAAGATGATTTTGGGTCCCCTTCGTCTAGAGGCCTAGGACACCGCCCTTTCACGGCGGTAACAGGGGTTCGAATCCCCTAGGGGACGCCACTTCTCTTGCTTAAGAATGCAGACATAAGCAGTCATGCTTATGTCTGTTTTCTTCGGAAAACATGCTCTTTAACAATCTGGAAAGCTGATTTAAAAAGTAGTTCTCAAACATTTGTTACAAGTGCTTTGGAAACTTCTTGGCGAAAACCAAATTTTATTTGGTCCTTGTTGTAC
>NZ_JBGLQY010000029.1:0-512 GCF_041402265.1 Aeromonas sp. S15(2024)
TTCAAATTGTTAAAGAGCGACGCAGCTTTTGGCTGCTGCGGGAGTGGCATTCTACTCAACCGCCTTCTCGAGTCAAGCCTTATTTTCAAAGGCTTTTCGAGGCTACCGACTTGGCTTTCTGCGTTGCCGCTTGCCGTGTCGATGGAGGCGCATTATAGGGAGTGAATTCGTTCTGGCAACCCCTCCCCTGCAATAAAATTGCAAAAAACTGCACTTTTTTAGTTATTCATATCCAAACACAGCTTTTATACAAACTTATCCACAGAAATGATGAGATTGACCTATCTCATCGCCCTTCTTGCGTAACAAGAAGCAAAGATCTTCATATCTACCTAACTGGATGTCGTGCGCTAACAGATATCACATATAAAGCTCTAGACCTTGACCGGTCCCGGAACCAGGTTGAGGCAGTTGAGGCAGTTGAGGCAGTTGAGGCAGTTGAGGCAGTTGAGGCAGTTGAGGCAGTTGAGGCAGTTGAGGCAGTTGAGGCAGTTGAGGCAGTTGAGGCAGTT